>CAZTUA010000037.1:0-16643 GCA_964616545.1 uncultured Actinomycetota bacterium
ATTCCTTTCTTTTAGTTTTTTACAAAATTATTATTTGAAAGGATACGCCTCTTATTTATTTTTTTAAATTATTTTTACACATAAAATTTTACGCTATCCCAAAATCATGTGCAGCTTCTTTAAAATCATTAAACCTGTCTTTCACTTTCTCATCTTTAAACCTTCTTCCAAATGTTTTTGCAGAATCTTCGGCACTCTTTGCAAATTCTTTAGCCTTCTTTTTTAATGCCGGGTCATTAAAAATCTCACTGACAGCCTCGCCAAATTCCTTTACCATATCACCAAAACTTTCAACAGGACTTTTGTCTTTCTTCCCTGCAGCCATTTTATCCCCCCGCTGTTTTAAATGTTTAATTATTTTTTAATTCTTCAATAAGCACAGATAATTTATCTAATTGTTATATTATATGTTATAAAACGCTAATTTTAAAAAAAATTATTTAAAAATAAAAAAAATTAATAATGTAAAATTTGCTACAAATTCTGATATAATAACTATTGTTACCTGTAAATTTTTAAAAGTAGAAAATATGTGAATCTTTATGAATGATTTAATTAAATATCTCAATACACAGAGATTCATAGTCATTAGCGAACTAAAATTCAAAGACAACTGCACAAAACCCGATATTTTTCACTGCGATTTTACCTATAAGACTATTGATTGTATATTCAATTCGCTCGAAAAAATAGCGGAAGAAATAGAAAAATTAAAATCCGGAGAAAAATAAATCCTGCCGGTGCATAATTTATAACAGATATTTCGCGGATTATATCAACCAGACCAATCAAATTCTTTTAGAATACCTCAATCTTTATCGGAATATATAATATTTTTACCCGGGTTTTCCAGTATATGAAAAAAAGCCAGGTAATCTTTGAGATGTCTTGTAATTAAGAAGTTCTCTGATACAAATCTCTTTGCCTGTTCCCCTATTTTTTGTGAAACCAGGGGCCTGTTAAGAAGGTATCTTATTCTGTATGCCGTACCCTCTATTGAATTTACCAGAAAACCTGTTCTGTGGTTATATAGCTGTATGGTAATTCCTCCAACTTCTCCGCCTATTACGGGTTTGCCCTTCCACATTGCTTCTGTAACAGTCAGGCCAAATCCTTCTTTAAGTGATTTTTGAATTATTACATCAGCAGTTCTCTGAAGAGCATTTATTTTTATATCGCTTCTGGGCTCCATCATTAATATATGGATATCGGGATCGCCTTCTGCTTCTTTTTTAACCTCATCCAGCACTATCTCTCCTTCAGGGTCATCACTGGCAGTTCCTCCCGCCAGAATTAACTGGCAGTTTACTTCTTTCCTGACAAGACGAAAAGCTTTTATTACGCCAGCAGGGTCCTTAAATCTATCAAATCTTGAAACCTGCAGTATTATAGGTTTTTCAGTTGTAATGTTACAGGCTTCAAGAACATCCTTTATTTTCTCCTCACTCAGCTCCTTATTTTTATCGCTCAGAGGGTCTATTGAAGGAGCAATAAGATACTGCGGGTGAGGGAGGCTCTTTGAGAATTTGGCAATTGAAAATATACTCGCATCATATTCCATTACATATCTCTTTAATGACTTCCATAAAGCCGGATCGGGCCTTGACATATCAATATGGCACCGCCATACCCATCTGGCTTTGCTTTCAGGATAAAAATCAATAAGCGGGAGGGGCTGAGGATCATGTATTATAACAATATCAGCATTAAGGTTTAAAACTTTAGCATTTTCTTCATTTACCTTTTTAAACTCCTCCAGTTCTTCTTTTGAAAACTTAATCCTCTTTCCCTGCAGGGCATTATGAATATTTTTGGTTGTATTGAAAAAACCATTATCCCCTCTTATTGTTTCCCATCTGCAGTCAATTCCAAGCTCATTCAGCAGCGGTACCAGCCTGTGCAGAATCTCGGCTACTCCCCCTCCATCTTTGGTTGAGTTTACCATTACCACTTTTTTATTTCTGGAAAGCTGTGCCAGCAGCTCAATTTCTCTTATGTTTTTCTTCCCTATAATGCTCTCGTAATCCTTAAGACCTGTCATAGTTTCTCTTCTTTTAGTTCTCTGTCAAAAATGTCTATTAATTTCTGTCTCATTTCTTCAATGCTAAAAAAGTAAAAGTCAATTTCCCTTATTCTCTCTACCAGCTCTTTTTTATCGAAATTATCTTCTATCCACCGGGAAAAATCATCATGTTCCTTTTCTTTCTTGATTTTTCTGGCCTCATAAAAATGAAAATAAAGTGAGCTGGCGGGAATATCCTTCAGAGCATCTCTAAATTCAATTAAATCTGAAACTTCTATGCCCAGAGGAATAACTATGGTTGTAGCACTTGAAAAATAAAATTCCGAACCGGCTCTTACCCATGGAATTGCTGGAAGGTCCCACATATGCTCCTCGATTATTCCTATCAATACTTCCTTCGCCTCGGTAACTGTTTTATAATCATACGGGTCAAAGTTTGCAAGCTTTTCAGCCAGTGCGGTGTCCTCAAGCTCATAAGCTGCCCAGTTAGCAAAATCACTTGGAAATTCTCCAATTTTCTGGTTATGTTTGACATGGGATTGATAGAGGTGGTGGAACATCACCTTATCTTCAGATTGCTCTATTATACTCAGAAATTCCTTTAAATTGCTGGCTCTCTGGCCTGTCGGGCTGATTAACATTGTATAATCATAAAATTTAAATTTTTTCATTCTAAACCCTGGCAAATAGTTTCGTATTATGCACTCAAAAATAAATTAATTATTTTTGAGTGCATATTTTATCCTACACTATTTAAAATTAAAATAAAATTTTTTTATAAATCATATAATCTGTAGTTTTTAAAACAAAATAATTTTTGTTACAATTACATTGAAATAATATTTTACCCGGAGGAAATTTAAAATGAGTAAAAAAGAAAACATTCTGCTTCAAAAGCTTGAGGGTGAGATAAAAAAATTAGACCTGGAATTAACCGAATTGAGGAGAAAAGCTCAAGTGGCTACCGGTTCCGCAAAAGACAGGGCAGACAGCAAAATAAAAAAGATTCAATCAGATATTATCTCTGTCAACAAAAAAATAGAGGATTTAAAAAGTAAGATTAAAAATAACACAATCTCTCCGCCGTTTTAAAAGTTTTATTACCCTGATAGGAGATTATTCTTGTTATAGTTTGTATCTGGTCCCCCACAGACATCCGCCGGTTTTAGAAATGCCCGGTAAATGGATAATATTATATTCATCCACGCCTGTACTGGTATTAACTTAATTTGTAATATAAGAATCATACTTTATAATATTAATAGCATAATTATATTAATAATCTTACAAAACACTCAATATTTTAAATGTTCAGAACAAAACATAAAATAATAATAGCATCCAACAGGATACCGTGCAGTATCTCCGGGGGCAAAGGAGATATTAAGTATAAAAAAAGTGTCGGCGGACTTGTTACTGCCCTTGACCCTATCCTGTCTAAAAATGGCGGTTTGTGGATAGGATGGGACGGGCAGACAGGCGAGAATGTTTACGGAAATAAAAAAATCTGCATTGCAGACAGTTGTGGTAATACTGCCTACTCTGTAAAATGCATTAACCTGACAAGAAAAGAAAACAGAGACTATTATCATGGTTTTTCAAACAGGTCAATCTGGCCACTTTTCCACGGCTTTATCTTTCAGAGTTACTTTAATCTTGATTACTGGAAAACCTACGTTTCAGTAAATAAAAAATTCTCAAGGAGCATATTGCAGGAAGCCGGCGAAAACGACCTGATATGGGTACAGGATTACCATCTAACGCTCTTGCCCGAAATGCTCAGGCAGGCCAATCGCGGATTAAAAGTGCTGTTTTTTCTGCATATTCCCTTCCCCAATTATGAAATATTCAGGGTTCTTCCATGGAATAAGGAGATTCTGAGCGGTCTTCTGGGCTGTGATTTGCTGGGCTTCCAAACACGGGTCGACAGGATAAACTTTTTGACCAGCTGCAAGGAATTGCTTGGTGAAAAAGTTGATTTTAAAAAAAGCATAGTTTTTCATGATGACAGAGAGATAAACGTTAAAAATTTCCCTATAAGCATAGATTATGAAGGATTCAATAATCTTGCAAAAAGGAAGAGCGCAGAAAAACTTGTAAAAAATATTAAAAAAATTGACAGTAATATTAAACTAATAATCAGCGTTGAAAGACTTGATTACACAAAAGGCATAAAAGAAAGACTGTTTGCAATTGAAAGATTTTTTACAAAATACCCTTTTTACAGGAAAAAAGTTATTTTCCTTCAGATTTCTGTTCCAAGCAGAATTAAGATACGTGAATACATATCTCTAAAAAAAGAAATAGATGAACTCGTGGGAAGAATAAACGGAAAATTTGCAGACGAGCTCTGGAATCCGGTGCATTATCTATATAAAGCATTGCCGCAGCCCAAACTGGCTGCTCTTTATAAAGCATCAGATATCTGTCTGGTAACCCCGCTAAGGGACGGTATGAATCTAGTTGCCAAGGAATATGTAAGCTGCAAGATTGAAGAAAATGGAGCTCTTATCCTTAGTAAATTTGCAGGAGCCGCTGAAGAGATGAGCAGGCATGCCATAATGGTAAACCCGTATGACATTGATGAGGTTGCCGACAGTATTTATAACGCACTTAACCTCCGCTGGAACACAAGAAAAAAAATGATGTCAGAATTAAGAAAGATCGTAAGGCAAAACGATATATTCCGCTGGGCTGCTAATTTCCTGAATTATTACAAGAGAATTATCCACTGATATTATAAGGAATCTATAAAGAATAATATCACCTCATACAGATAGCAATACGGCGTATCGCAACTCTTTACTTTACAGGCTGTCCCGTGAAAGCCGCCTTATTAATTCTACTAATTATCTTAAGACAGCAGAGCCCTGTCATCTGCAAATTCTTCGCCGCTTACATTTTCAAAGCGTACCAGAAGGTCTTCAACGGTAAGCTTTCTCTTCTCCGCTTCCTTAATATCAAGAATAACCTGCCCCTCGTACATCATCATTAATCTATTGCCGTGCCTTATGGCGTCACGCATATTATGCGTAACCATAAGAGTGGTCAGACTGTCTTCTTTGATAATTCTATCGGTCAGCTTCATTACTTTTTTTGCAGTTCTCGGGTCAAGTGCCGCTGCATGCTCATCAAGTAGAAGAAGCCTGGGTTTTTTAATCGTTGCCATCAGAAGTGTCAGTGCCTGTCTCTGCCCTCCTGAAAGCAGCCCCACTTTGGTGCTGAGCCGGTTTTCAAGCCCCAGGCCCAGTTTTTTTAATAATTCTCTGTAATGCTCGCGCTCTTTGTTTGTGATGCCCCATGCAAGACTGCGGCGCTGACCGCGTCGCAGGGCCAGTGCCAGATTTTCCTCAATACCCATATCAGATGCAGTACCCATCATGGGGTCCTGGAATACACGGCCAAGGAATGCAGCACGTCTATGCTCGCAGAGTTTGGTTACATCCATGCCATCAATTATAATTGATCCGCTATCCACAGGATAAACGCCCGCTATGCAGTTCAGAAGCGTTGACTTGCCCGAGCCGTTGCCCCCGATCAATGTTACAAAATCACCCTTGTTGAGTGTAAGACTCACATTGCGCACAGCGATTTTTTCATTAATTGTTCTGACATTAAAAATTTTAGTAACTTTTTTTACTTCAAGCATTCTAACTGTTCCTCCTAAAGGATTTTTTTAGCGGAGTCAGATAAGAACGGAATACTGGAAGTGATAGAGCTATTGCTACTGTAATTGCTGTAAAAAGTTTTAAGTCATTGGCGGGCATACCGAGTCTTAAGACCAGTGCAATTATTATTCTGTATACAATTGCTCCAAGCACCAGTGATAAAAGCCTGCTGGCAAAGTTTCTTCTGCCAAATAGGACTTCCCCTATGATAACAGACGCCAGGCCGATAACAATAGAGCCGATACCCATCTGCACATCGGCAAACCGCTGGCTCTGCGCAATCAGGGCGCCTCCGATTGCCACCAGCCCATTACTTATCATAAGGCCAAGTATGATTGTCGTATTTGTATTTATACCCTGTGCCCGCACCATCTGCGGATTATTACCCGTTGCCCTTATGGCACAGCCTATTTCTGTTCCAAAGAACCAGTATAAAATACCGATCAAGCATGCAATAAATATAAGTCCCAGTACAATAACCGCAACTGTGGAATCAAGCCCCATATTTTCAAAAACAGTGTAGGCAGTATCAACCCTCAGAAGCGATACATTGGCTCTCCCCATAATCCTCAGGTTGATTGAATAAAGAGCAATCATAGTAAGAATACCTGACAGGAGCGAGGGGATTTTAAGCTTTGTATGCAATAATCCTGTAATGAGCCCCGCTCCCAGACCGCCAAAAAACGACAGGCCGACCGCCAGATATGGATTAACACCTCTGGAAATTGAAATTGCAGCAATAGCCGCACCCATGACAATGCTGCCCTCTACCGTCAAATCTGCAATGGCGAGAATGCGGTAAGTAATATAAACACCTGTTGTTACAATTCCCCAGAGCAAGCCCAGCGATAACGCTGCCATTAATATTTGCAACATACTATATAACCCACTTCTTTTACTTAACCAAGGTGATAAGGGCTTGCATCACCTGTTTTTAGTCTCTAATTTAATTTAATATTCTATAACGTACTCAGCCAGGTCTTCCGGAATCTCAATGCCAAGTTCATTTGCAACAGCACCATTGATTGCAAAATCGAATCCATCAGCTGACTCTATCGGCATTGTAGCTGGTTCTGCTTCGCCTTCCAGGACTGGTATAGCCATCAGACCGGTTTTATAACCAAGGTCATAATAGTTGATTCCCAGTGTGGCAAAGCCTCCACCTTCAACCATCCCGGACTCACCACAGATAACCGGGGTCCCGGACTCTATTGTAACGCCGTGTACAATCGGCATGGAAGATGCCAGTACATTATCAGTCGGAAGATATATTGCGTCACATTTTTCAACGATATTCTGTGTTGCCTGCTGAACTTCGTTAGAATTGGTTACAGTTACCTCGGTGTAAGTAAGACCGAGTGCCTCTATGGCTTCTTTTGCTATAGCTGCCTGCACAATTGAATTATCTTCGCTGGAGGTATAGATTACACCAACCGTTTTAGCATCCGGAACCAGCTTAACCAGCAGGTCTATCTGTTCTTTTATCGGGTTCATGTCAGTTGTACCACTGACATTGCCGCCGGGTGCTTCATTTGATGCTACCAGCTTGGCTGCTTCATAATCTGTAATCGCTGTTCCAAGTATTGGTATATCCGTGGTTTTCCCGGCAATGGACTGAGCAGCAGGTGTTGCTATTGCAAGCACCAGGTCCACTTTATTGCTTACAAAACGGTCGCTTATAGTTGACAGGTTACTCTGGTCAGCCTGTGCGTTCTGTACATCTATTGTGATATTTTCACCATCAACATAGCCATTGTCTTCCAGGGCATCAATAAATCCTTCTCTTGCGGAATCCAGAGCAACGTGCTCAACATACTGGATTATGCCGATAGATTTGGTGTCTGAACCGCCCTGGCCCGCACAACCTGACATTACCAGGATTAATGTAATCGCCAGTATAAAGATTGCTGTTTTCTTCAAATTATTACCTCCTTAATATTTTTCGTTGTATTATAACATAATAAATAATCTAAAAAAATTGTTTGAACCTTTTTTAATAAATAAATTTTCCGGTCCATACAGACCTGTATACTGCAAAATTTTACATTAATTTTAAAAGCTTGCAGGTTGCAAAAACTATTCATAGTTTAACTTACTGGCTATTATCATATCCAGTCAGGTTTACACTTATCAATTAAATATAGTACAGATACAACAATGAGCTAAAAGCATTTTTTAAATTGCTGAATTATAAGTACCTAAAATCCAAAAATCTCATTTGCAAAGAGAACTATTTTATCAGTATATGTAGCGCCCGGCGCCCATCTTCCATTTAAAAACCCCAGAGAGGTATTTCCCGTGTATTCTTTGTGTCTGTTTTCAAAGTGTCTCGGGTCATATTCAATACTGCAATATTCATTCACATGGTCGGGATAATAATACCAGGCAAGATGGGCGTAATGTGCAATTATTCCAAGCTCTTCTGTGGCAAAACTGTTCCCCGGAACTCCTCCGCCCGTGGCTCCAATTCCTGCAAAATTGTTCTGCTCAGGCCTTACATCCCCGGTGTATTCCAGAAAACCAGTTTCATGGCACATCTGTGCCCATGCAATATCTACTCTCAGGTTAAACATTTTTCCGTATTTTATATAAATAGGGGCAAGTCTTCTCGCCCTCTCAGTTTTGGTTGAATTTCTTTTTGTAAATAAACTCACAAGCTGTTCGGATGTAACATCAATATAACCAACCACGCTTGTTTTGCTGGTTATTGGTGATACGCTTGCTTTTATAGAAGCCTTAATTGTCTTTGCGTCAGACTGATTGCCTTTATCGTCACTCACAACAACAGTTATATTGTAGTCACCCGGAGTGCCCGGGGTGTTCCATTTAACGGGATTTGTTCTGCTATCAACAACCGAGCCGCCCGTAACGCTCCAGCTGTACGACATATTATCGTCATCAAGGTCAACCGCGTCAGCATATACATCATACTGCTTTCCCGCATATAGAGTACCGCCTGGAAGTGTTATCCCCCTTATATCAGGGCTTCTGTTACAGTTCCACACGAGAGTCAAAGTATCCGAAGCCTTGCCTTTAGAATTTGAAGCTGTAGCAGTAAGTGTATAGGAGCTGCTATCCCTTTTTAGATTTACCTGTGCCTTTCCCGGACCAAGCCATCCAAGGCTGTCGTCTTTACTGAAACTTACTTCCGGCTGAGGTTCACCAGTTATGATTGCCCTTACCCTGTAATAACATATATCATCCCCTTTCGAATATAAGGGCCCCTCATAAATTTCAAGTTTTATTGTGGGCAAAATTACATCGGCTTCCTCTTCATCCTTTTCACCATTTTCCTCATCATCTTTCTCTTTATCTTCTGTGTCTTTTTCATCTGCGGATTCTTCTGTGGGCACTTCTTTTCCATTATTATCCTCTTCATTTATTTCTTCATCTAAATCTTCCTGAGCACCGGGAATTTCTCCGGTCTCTTCAACTGGATGGTCAGGAGCATTCCTGCTGCCAGGCGAACCTATAAGTCCATAAATAAACTGAAAGTTTAAAACTGCCAGCACAACTATTACAGCTACGGCAGCTATGCCTGATGTAACAGCTATATTCTTCTTTGTAAATTTAATTTTTTTTCTGCTGCTACCTTTTCTGGCGTGTTTCATTTTCCTGTATCAATCCCTGTTTAATCTTATGTTGTACCACCAACATTAAAACATGTTCTATTATTTTCCGTTTCAGGTTAGGTTATTTAATTATTTTTACCATACAGAGCCGGCCCTGTCATCCGGAATCTAAAACAATATTTGTATCTTCCAGGTACTGGTTTTTAAAAAATAACAGATTTTAAAAAAATGCAACGCTGTTATGTCATTTTATCAGCGGTGCATTCAATAATTATTATTGTATTTTCTAGTGTTATTTTAATGTAATTACCATGGTTCTTCAAGTTCAATGAGTGACAGAAGACGATTGAAAAGAAAAGCGGACAGTTACGAAAATAGAAAAAAATGAGAAAATTCGCTGCCTTATATTATAAGTTTTTTAACATAATTACGTAAGTCTGTTATACTATAAAAGCCAAATTTGAGATTTTATGACTGTTAGTACTTAATTTTTAATAAAATTGCTAAAAATTTTGATAATTGAAAAAAGGAATTAAAAATGAACATCGGCAAAAAAAATAATAAGTCCAAATGTGTTATGATTCTGGGAGCCGGTTTTGACCAGGTTGCCATGATAAAAGCCGCAAAAGCACTGGGTCTTAAAGTTATTGCCATTGACAGCGATAAAAACGCTCCGGGATTTTTTATATCTGACGAGAATTACATTTTAGATGTTATGGAATCTGAAAAGATACTGCAGATCGCCCGGGAAAAAAAGATAGATGGAATCACAACAATGGTCAGCAATCTGGGAATGCGGACGGTTGCCTATGTGGCAAATAATATGAATTTAATATCCATACCGTTAAAAGCTGCCCAGATAGCAACAGATAAAAAAGAAATCAAAGAGTACTTAAAACAGGGAAATGTATCTGTGCCTGAGGGCTTTAGTGCTCACTCAATCGATTATGCAATGGAAAAAATTAATCAGATAGATTTTCCGGTAATAATAAAACCCGTTGATGGAACAAAAGGAAGGGGCATATCCGTTGCTCCATCTGCAGATTACTTTAAGAGCTGTATCACTCAGGCAATGGATGCTTCAATTGAAAAGAGGATAATTGTTGAGGAATGGGTTGACGGGCCTACAATCGGGGCAGAATGCCTTATAATTAATGGTGAATTAGAACCTATTATTTTAACGGATAAATACAACACCCCGCCTCCCAAATGTGTAACCGTCGGGCTTACAGCACCATCCAGATTCCCTGAAGCAGTAAAGGACAGGGTTAAAGATACTGCAAAGAAAGTGGCCAGTGTTCTTGGATTGAATACCGGTGCAGCTCATATTGATATGATAGTCGGAAAGGACGGGATACCCAGGGTCATAGATGTTGGGCCAAGACTTGCAAGCGGTCCCGTTATTTTTGATTTTGTCCCGGATCTCCTGGGGGTTGATATGATAAAATCAGTTGTCAGGATGGCCATTGGAGAAAAGCCCGAACTGAACAGAAAGTGGAATAAAAGATTTGCCGCAAGCAGGTTTTTAACAGCTCCTAAAAGAGGGTGCATGTATAGAATTGAAATTCCAAAATGGCACAAGGATTTTACATTCTATCAATTTAAGGAACTGGGAGAAATAGTCGGACCGCCTGACAGCGATACCGACCGGATAGCCTGCATTGCAATCAAAGGTTCTTCATATGATAGAACCATGAGAACAGCTGATGAACTTTTAAAGAAAATTAAGGTTAATATTGTTTATTAGCAATAATTTTCTAAATATAATATTTTCAGTTCCATTAAATTTTCAGGTCTGTTAAAAAATTTTTATTATCTGTAATTATTATCCCGCCTGGATTACAATACCAGCTGATATTCAACTCCAAGATCAACTCTTTCACAATCATCAAGAGCTCCTGTGCATACAATACAGAATTTGGTTGATTTATAAACAGGTATTGGAGGCCAGTGCCATGTCCCCTTAGAAAGAGATATGCTCAGGCTTGTATCCAGAAGAAACGCTCTTACTTTCGAAAGATCCGGTTCCGGTTTTGATGGGTCAAATGGCGCCATTACAAATATTGCATCACCTTCCAGAAAGAAAAAAGTTTCTGTAGTATCAGGATGCCGTTCCATTATAGATACGCTTGCTCCCCCGCGAAAATTTTTAAGCCATTCATATTCAGGTGTTTTATTTTCCTGTTTTATGACTTCAACCTCCTCAGGAGATACCCTGTCAATTCTACAATGATGAAAACCTAATTTTTCTTTATCGGTAACCTCTATTTTTATATTATTACCCCAGCATTTTAGAAAAGTATAATTTTCACTGGGTTCACCTTTCTTTAATCCGAAGATTTGCCCGTAAGGCCTGAAGCTTTCTTCTGATACGTATTTAAAAGGCTCAACTTTTAAATCAATTTTTTCCATTTTTTTCCCTTTCTTCTTAAATTTTAAATTGTTAAATTTTTTATTAATATAGATCTGTAAATTTGATTATCTAATTCCTACTGTCTTTTTTTACTCATGAACATATCTATCATAACTGCTACTATGATTAATAGACCTTTTGTAATTGTCTGGTAAAAAGCCCTTATTCCAAGCAAATTCATTCCATTATAGGTTAAACCCAGAATAATAATTCCAATAAAGGTCCCGGGAATTGTTGCCACTCCTCCAAGAAACGATGTACCTCCAATAACACAGGCAGCAATAGCATCCAGCTCATAGCCAACACCTATATTAGGCTGAGCAGCAGCAATACGGCTCGTTAGTATGATACCTGCCATGCCTGTACAAAAACCCGATATTATATAAGAAAATGTTCTTACCCTGAATACATTAATACCAGCTTCGGTAGCTGCTTCTATATTTCCGCCGACAGCATAAATATAACGACCGAATTTTGTTATATGTAATAAAATATAAGCCATTATTGCAAAAACAATCAGAATTATTACCGGATAAGGTATAATATCAAAAAGTTTACCGCCACCAATCATTTTAAACTGAGGATCCCCTAATGATACCGAATACCCATCAGAGATAATATACGCAACACCACGTATAACACACATAGTAGATAAAGTAGCAACAAATGGCACCATTTTAAACCTTGAAACTAAAACTCCATTCAGGTACCCAAAGAAAGTGGTAGCAGCAATTGCCACAACACATGCAAGTAGAATGCTTCCTGTTGAATCCAGTAATGCACCAATTATTACGCTGCTCAGCGCAAGCATAGAGCCAACAGATAAATCAATACCGCCTGCAGTAATAACAAATACCATGCCAAGAGCTATTAATCCATTTATTGATACCTGTAATAAAATATTAATTATATTACCGCTTGTTCGAAATGTTGGTGCCGCAATGGTAAGTATTATAATCAAACCAAGCATTACGAATCCTATACCGTATCTTCTCATAAAAAGGTTAAATTGGTCCCTGTCTATACCAAGAATCTTATTCCTCGTTTTTAGCTCCATTTACAAAATTCCTCCTTTATAATCCATCAAAAACTAAAAATACTGCCACATTTACAAATTTAATTATTTATATTCCCGCTAACATTTTTAACAAAATCACTCCTTCATATCTTTCGTAATTTTCATTGTCTTCTACCTAATTCAGTTACTCTTTCCAGCACATTGCTGCAGTCATTATATATATCTTTATATAATTGATAATACTCTCTGTATATCTCATGATTTTTTTCATCGGGAATTACTATGTCTTCTTTATATTTCACAATTGCCTGGCAGCCCTCTTCTATATTATTAAAAACTCCAATTCCAACTCCTGCAGCAATTACTGCTCCCAGCCCTGCCTGCTCTTCTGTAGTGGTAACACGAAGAGGAAGGTTATAGATATCTGCCTGTATCTGCAACCATGGAATACTCTGTGCTCCACCTCCGGAAGCAATTAAATACCTGGGTGAAAAACCCAGTTCACTGCAAACTTCTATACATTGCATCAACGAATAAGAAACACCTTCCATTATAGCCCTTGCAACCCGTGCTCTATCTGTTCTGATATTAAGGCCTATAAGTACACCACTTATATTTGGATTTATATGAGGCGTTCTCTCTCCATTTAGATAAGGAAGGTATATTAAACCACCACTGCCCGGTTTTATAGTTTTAACCTGTTCATTAATATAACCATAATTGAATTCTTTAAATAAACTACTGTAAAGATACAGCGACAGTCCTGCGCTCATAGTCGCCCCCATCGTAATCCATCTACCCTTTTTATATCCACAGAATAAATTTGTATTTAACCTGGGATTAATTATTGGATTATCGCTTTGAAAACATACCTGGCCACTCGTTCCTATATTTACCGTGGCAATATCCAGCGATATTGCCCCATTGCCTATGCTCTGCATTATCTGGTCTCCACCACCACATATAACGGGAGTGCCGGCCTGTAATCCTGTTTCTGCAGCCGCTTTTCTTGTAACAGTCCCAACAACAGAAACAGTATCGTAACAGTCAGGAAAAATTTCTATTGGCAATTTAACTTTCCCCAGTATCTTTTCTGACCAGCAGGTATTTTTAATATCAAATGCGAGTGTGGCAGAAGCATCTGAATAATCAGAAGCTATCTCACCGGTTAACTTCAATCTTAAATAGTCTTTGGGAAGACAAACATAACCAGCTTTTTTATAATTCTCTGGTTCATTATCGCGCACCCATAAAAGAGAAGGCAGTAAAAACCCTGTATAGACAGGGTTCATTATTAATTCTTTAACCAGTTCAGGTCCAAAAATCTCATTAATCTCTTTTACCTGTTTTTCCGAACGTGAATCACAATGTAAAATCGCCGGACGTATTACCTTCCTGTTCTTATCAAGAAGCACCAAGCCATGCATCTGCCCGGAAAAGCTAACACTTTTAATATCAGCTGCATATAAATTGTTCTTATGCAATGCTTCCTGAATAGTTTTGCAGCAAGCATTCCACCAGAACTCCGGTTGTTGTTCGGCATAACCATTAAAAGGCGAATCAAACTTATATTGCCTGGAACTAAGCGCTTTTATATTACCCTGGTAATCGGTAACAATAACTTTTATACTAGACGTGCCTAAATCAATCCCCATTAAATATGCCATAATCTATCTCCATATATTAATCATCAAGCCGCCTGTATTTTAAATTCTGACTTAATGATAGCCTTACCCGGGAGGCCCTGCCATAATAAAGTTACTAAATCAACATAAAAAACTTTTCACAAATCTTTAAATAAAAATCCTGAAAACATTATAAAAATTAATCCAGAATCTTTAATTTAAATAAAGAAAAAATTATACTCTGTACTTTAATAATTGTTCTAAAAATACACACACTGTTATTTTTGTTTATGACCTCATTTGTATCCTGTGGGGGTTACAGGTAACTCTATAACCCCCAACATCCTTCATGCATAAACACAGCATTTCCTAAAAGAGGCTATTTTATGCAGAGTCTATCTTACAGATGGTCATCTATATTATCCTGGGTAACAAGAATAGCGTCGATTACAGTTTCTTTTGGAACTTCTTTACCCTGGAGAATCAAATTGGCAATTTTAACAGTTTCTCTCATCATTCCCTCACCATCCTGTTTTACTGTTGCCAGTAACTCTCCATTTTTAATCATCTCCATCGGGCCCGGGTTTCCGTCAACACCTATACAGATTACATCGCTTCTATCTGCTGCGTTCATTACTGACTGGGCTGCTGATGACATCTGGTCATTATCGCAGAGAATTGCATTTAGATCATCCCCATACTTTGTTAACCAGTCTTCGGCAAATTTCATGGCTTTTTCTCCCTGCCATTCAGCTGTCTGCTCATCAAGCAATGTCCAGTTTTCATCCTTGTCCATTACATTGTGCATACCTGTACCACGGTCAATCTGAGCAGTATTACCAATTACACCCTGAAGATGAGCCCATCCTCCGCCTCCAGGAATCTGTTCTCTTACAAACTCTGCAACCATCTCGCCAATCTGAATGTCATCTCTGCCTATATAAGCGTTTGCAAGTTCCCAGTTATCTGTTTTAACACTAAATAGAACAATCGGTATATCTGCTTCAACACATTTTGTAACACAGGGTACACATCCTGCTGCTTCGCACGGCATCATTACAACTATATCGGCTCCCATATTAATTGCATCATCAACCAAACCCACCTGTGTAACAGGGTCTGTAAGACCATCAAATAATTGCCATGAACCGATATCTCCACTGGCAACTAACTCATCCAAATATAGTCCTGCAGCTGAATTTAATGTGTTCTGGAAAACATCAACAGTATTTTTTGCAATATACGCAACAAAATAGTCGTTATCGGCTTCCTCGGCTGCTGGTTCTTCTTCTGCAGGTGCTTCGGCTACTGGTTCTTCAGCTGCCGGTTCTACGGTTTCCGTTGTTTTGGAAGCTGCTTCCGAACAACCCGCAAGAGAGAAAACTGCTATTATTGTAACTACAATCAGCCATAATAATGTTTTTTTCACTTTAACCTCCTATAATTAAAGATTCTATTGAATAAAATAGAAAAAATTATTAAAATTTTTAGGAGATTTGTATTGGTAGGTGACCATGCTCATAACTACTATTACAAATCTCATTTTTTTTTCATTTGCACCCTCCTTTTCATAAAAACTAACCCTGATTTTAAATTTCTAATATTTTTTAATTAGTTCACCTCCCTTTAAATATCATCTGATTGCTTTTTATAATAATCAATATATTTAACTTCAAATCTACTTTCTATCCCGGTATCAGACCTTATCTATAATCTGTTCCGCTCCGGTAATATATTTAATGACATCATTCGAGGTTACATCATGAACATTCTGAACAGTTATCAATTTCCCCCTTCTTAAAACCATAATCCTGTTTACGATACTGAATATGTGCTGCATATTGTGGCTGATAATTATTACAGACATGCTTGATTCATCTCTGAGCAATTTTATTAACTCCAGTGCTTTTCTTGATTCATTTACTCCCAGTGCTGCAGTGGGCTCATCAAGTATGGCTACTTTACTCCCCCAGTATACCGCTTTGCTGATTGCGACTGCCTGACGCTGCCCTCCTGAATACTCCCTTATTGGCCTTTTTAACGAGCCGAGGTTAACTTTAAGTTTTTTCATCAGATTTATAGTTTCTTTATACATCCATCTATTATTCAAAAAATATAGAGGTTTCAGTATCCCGCTATGGCAGACCTCGCGTCCCAAAAATACATTGGCTGCCGGATCCTGTAGATCCACCAGACTGAGATCCTGATAAACAGTTTCTATCCCCAGGTCACGGGCATCTTTCGGGTTATCTATTCTTACTTTCTTGCCCTCGAAAAATATTTCCCCTTCATCTCTCCTAAGTGCACCACTTATTATTTTTATC
>CAZTUA010000038.1:0-63172 GCA_964616545.1 uncultured Actinomycetota bacterium
GTTTTTTGCTTCAGGTTTTTTACAGTTTACGGGCCGCGACAGAGGCCCGAGATGGCCATACATAAGTTTACACGCCAGATACTGCGCGGGGAGCAGATAGAGCTCTTTGGCAACGGCTCCTCTTCCCGGGATTACACTTATATAGATGATGTAATTTCCGGTATATTAAACAGCCTTGACAGAGTAAAAGGTTTTGAAATTATAAATCTCGGTAATTCAAATTCGGTAAAGCTAATTAGCCTGGTAAGCCTGATTGAAGATATTACCGGCAGGAAAGCTAAATTAAAATTTGTAGAAAACCAGCCTGGTGATGTTTTTATGACCTATGCAGATATTAGAAAAGCGAGAAAAATGCTAAAATATTCCCCTGAAACCAATATAAAAGATGGTTTAGCTAAATTTACCGAGTGGTATAAAGAAAAAAAAGAAAGAAAGCTTATTTAATGAGTAACGAATCAGAGAATACTGCATCGGGTATTGATTTATCGGTTGTAATCCCCATATATAATGAAAAAGAGAGTGTTTCAAAATTATACGAGGAACTTGAAAAGACTCTTTCAAAGATGCCTGTAAGTTATGAAGTTCTGCTTGTAGACGATGGAAGCATAGACGGAACCTATGAAGAGCTTAAAAAAATTCACAGTAAAAATAAGTTATTCAAGATTATAAGGTTCAGGAGAAATTTCGGGCAGACTCCGGCAATGAGCGCCGGTTTTAGTTTTGCCGGAGGGGATGTAATAATAACCCTGGATGCAGACCTGCAGAATGACACCCGTGATATACCGCTCCTGCTTGAAAAAATGAATGAGGGATATGATATAGTAAGCGGCTGGCGGGTAAACAGAAAGGATAAGGCGGTTACCAGAAGGCTGCCCTCGGCAGTTGCGAATAAGATAATATCAAAACTTACCGGGGTTCATCTTCATGATTACGGGTGCACCCTCAAAGCTTACAGCAAAGAAGTAATTAATAATGTTGAGCTGTACGGAGAAATGCACAGGTATATTCCGGCTATAGCAAGCTGGATGGGGGTAAGGGTTGCAGAGGTTCCCGTAAGGCATCACAGCAGAAAATATGGAAAGTCCAAGTACGGAGTTTCCAGAACAATAAGGGTTATTCTTGATATAATAACAGTAAAATTTCTCTTGAGTTATTCCCAGAAGCCGATACAGGTATTCGGCCTGCTCGGGCTTTTCTCGGCTACAGTCGGGTTTATTCTTACGGCATATCTTATTGTAATGAGGATATTTTTTAGTCAGGCGCTTGGAGACAGGCCCCTTTTTATCCTGTCTATATTTATGATTTTTATAGGAATTCAGCTCATTACAATGGGGCTGCTTGCCGAAATGCTCATGCGCATGCATCATGAAGTTGGTAATAAGAAGACCTATGCAATAAGAGAAACTTTTCTGGAATAAAGATGAATCTGTGATGAATAAATTAAGGCGGATTTCAAATCTTCTCAATGTCTATATAAATTACTGCTTTAAGAGAACCAGGTGCAATTATTTTCCAATCAGAATATGGATAGAGCTTTCCAGCAGGTGCAATCTGCACTGCAGATTCTGCGTCAATAAGGATCTACCGGACAGCAGCAGAGGCGATATGGATTTTAACCTGTACAGAAAAATAATTGATGAGGCTGCCGGCAGGGTCCATGATGTTAATTTATTTCACAGGGGAGAGCCGCTGCTTAATAAAAATATAGTAAACATGATTGCATATGCAGATAAGAAAGGGGTTAGAACCAGGATACATTCCAATGCAACCCTTTTGAATGAGGAACTTGATAGAGAAATGATGCTTGCGGGCCTGGATTTGATTTCCTTTTCATTTGACGGATACACAAAAGAAGTGTATGAAAAAAACAGGGCCGGTGCTGTCTTTGAGAAGACTCTTGCGAATATAGTGGAATTTCTTGAAGTTAAAAAAAAATTAAAATCAAAAAAGCCTTATACCATTGTACAGATTATACAGGGTGAAGGAGAATTAACCCCCGGCCAGATACTGGAGCAGAAGAAATTTTTTCTGGAGAATTTTAAAAATCTCCCTCTTGACAGGGTGGTTATAAGAAAGCCTCATAACTGGGGAGGCCTTCTTATAATAGACAGGATGCACGGTGAAAATAAAAAAAAGGCCAGGCCTAAAAAATATGCCCGCTGCACTTTTCCATGGTACTCGCTAACCATATTTTATGACGGGAAGGTATTTTTATGCCCCCAGGACTTTGAAGGGAAAATCTGCCTGGGTGATGCCAGAAAAGAAAAGATAGAAGAAATCTTTAACGGGGAGATTATAAGGAATATAAGAAAAAGATTTAAGTCAGGCAGGGTTGAAGATATGATTACATGCAGGAATTGTGATAGAATTGTGAGAAAAACTTTTATGGGTGTTCCTCTGGAATACCTTGGTGTTTTTCTGGGAGAACACCTAAGAGATTAAAGGAGAACCTATATGAAAGCTCTGGTTACCGGGGGGACCGGTTTTACCGGAAGCCACCTGGCAGGAAAATTAATAGAAGACGGGGAAGAAGTAAGAGTGCTGGCAAGACCCGGAAGCAATAGCGGTTTCTTAAAGGAACTCGGTGTGGAAGTCGTAACCGGGGATATCTCCAGCAAAGATGATGTAGAAAAGGCTGTAAAAGGTATGGACAGGGTATTTCATATAGCGGCTGCCTTCAGAGAATCAAACCTGCCGGAAAAAACTTACTGGGCGGTAAATTACGGCGGGACAAAAAATATACTGGAAGCCTGCCTGAAATATGATGTTTCAAGACTTGTGCACTGCAGCACCATAGGAGTGGTGAGCTCTGTTGATGCACCGCTTTCAGACGAAACAGCACCGTACAGCCCGGGAGATGTTTACCAGGAGTCCAAATGCGCGGCGGAAAAAGAAGTTTTAAAATATGCGCGGGAAAAGAAGCTGCCTGCGGCCGTAATAAGACCCTGTGCCATTTATGGACCCGGTGACATGAGGCTTCTCAAAATGTTTAAAATGATAGCAAAAAAGAAATTTTTAATTTTTGGCAGCGGAAAGGCCTTATATCACATGGTATATATAGATGACCTGGTATCGGGCTTTATGCTTGCCTCCAGGAAAGAAGAAGCAATAGGAGAGGTTTTTATTATCGGCGGAGAGAGATACACGACGTTAAATGAGCTGTTCGGTATTGTAGCGGATGAATTCAGTGTCAATCCTCCAAAAATCCACCTGCCCTATAAACCAATTGAAATTTTATCCGTCCTTGTTGAATATATCTATAAGCCCTTAAAGAAAGAACCGCCTATCTACAGGAGGAGAGTGGCTTTTTTTAAGAAGAACAGGGCTTTTGATATTTCAAAAGCAAAGAAAATTCTGGGCTACAGGCCGGTAGTTGATTTAAGGGAAGGCATCCATTTAACTGCGGAATGGTATGTTGAAAATGGATATATTTAAGAATTATTTAAATTCTTTTCTAATTTATTATACTAAACTTAGAAGAGGAGCTGATTAAGATAGAAAGATACGAGGATAAGATACAGAAAGAGCTTTTCAATAAAAAGAAGTCAAAAGTTGCCAAATATGTAGACCTGTTTGTTGGAAAGAAAAGTTTTTTCAGTCTGCTAAAGTATGAGATAATAACGGTACTGTTCCAGGATATGCGCGGGGCTATCGGCATTTTTTTTAGAAATCTATTCTATCCCTTCCTGTTTAAAAAGGTAGGAAAGGGAGTGAGCTTTGGAAAATCAATAACTATAAGACATCCCCATAAAATATCCATTGCTGATAATGTGGTAATAGATGATTACTGTGTTCTGGATGCCAAGGGGATTGATAATAAAGGCATTTCTATAAGCGAAAATGTTTTTATAGGCAGGGGCAGCATATTAAGCTGTAAAAATGGTAATATAATACTGGGAAAAAATGTAAATATCGGGTTTAATAGCGAAATATTTTCAGGAAGCGAAGTTGTTGTAGGCGAGAATACTCTGATTGCTGCCTATGTTTATATTATCGGCGGGGGGCATGATTATTCCAGGGCCGATATTCCCATAGCAGAGCAGGAAAAACCTTCCCATGGCATTAATGTTGGAAAAAATTGCTGGCTTGGCGCAGGCTCAAAAGTTTTTGATGGCGTGACCATAGGGGAAGATACTATTATCGGCGCAGGAGCCGTGGTTTCAAAAGATATCCCGCCTTTCTCTATAGCTGCCGGAATACCCGCAAGGGTTGCAAAGTCCAGGAAATAAAAAAGTAATTACCTGCGTTAAAATGAAAAAAAAGATTATCTCTTTCTATAAGAAGAATAAGAAAATAATACTGCTGATACTAAGAATTGTAATCAGTGTTTCGTTGATTATATTTCTGGTTAAAACACAGATAAAAGATTTTTCCAGCATAATTGAAATTTTAAAATCATCAAATAAAATTTTACTGCTGCTTTCGCTGTCAACCCACATTTTTGGAATATGGATAACTGCTTTCAGGTGGAGAACGCTGCTGGATACACAGAATGTAAAATTGAGCACGGGAGTCTTAAGCGTTACGGTCCTTATAGGCTTCTTTTTTAATAATTTTTTACCCACCAGCATAGGCGGTGACGTGTTCAGGACCTATGACGCTTCAAAGAAAGGGAAAATCCCTCTGGGTACATCAGCTTCCGTGATTATCGTAGAGAGGTTTTCCGGCGTGGTAAGCGCAGCTGTTTTTGCCATTGTGGCTCTATTTCTGGGATTTACCGCTATAGGAAACCAGCCCATTATAATTCCCATTGTTATATTTTTTGTAATAAGCGTGATTATAGCTGTTATTATTATTAACCCTTCTGTATTCGGAATCAGAAGACTTTTTAACAGATTTAAATTCCTAAGAAAAATAAAAGAGAAGCTCTCTAATGTTTTTACTACATTTGCAAGTTTTAAAAAACATAAGGTAGTGCTCCTTAAAGTTTTAATCTACAGTTTTCTTCTTCAGTTTGCCGTTGTGCTGAACTATTACCTGGCGGCCCTGGCTCTGGGGATTGACCTGGGGCTGGCAGCATTCATATTTATTGTTCCGGTGGTATCAATAATAGCCATGATTCCCATTTCTATTGGAGGCATTGGACTGAGGGAGAATTCTCTCGTATTTATTATGGTAGCGCTGGGGGCAGCAAATGAAGAAGCTGCTCTTTGCTCCCTTTTATTATTGCTTATGCTAATCCTGGTTGGAATGGTGGGGGGGATTGTATATATTGCCAGGCCTTATTTTGAAGGCAGATCCGGAGAAACAACCATAAAGGATATTAAAAATTGAGAATATTTAATATCCTGTGGAAAAAATCCCTGAGATGGGCATTATAGAATTCAGGGCTTGTAATCTCAAAGAAAACTATCAGCGCCAGCAAAAAAATTAATACAAAAAACAGGTAATATAGTATTTTTATAAAAATAATATTTTTCATTTGTTTTTTAATGAATTTCTTTTCAAAAGGTATAAAATTTCTTCCTGATTGACCCTGATTCTTTTAATTATATCTGCAGATATCCCGACTATAAAGAAGGTAATAGCAATAAAGAGGAACGTGCCTCCCACAAATCCTGACCATACATTTGGGTGAAACGAGCCTATTGTAATATAGGTGTGCAGCAGGATAGATCCGAAAAAAATGCTTACTATAAAAAAGAATAATGAGATATAAGAAAAAAATACAAAAGGCTTATAGTCGCGGTACGTTTCAATAATAATCTTGAGAGCATTTGCCCCGTATCTAAAGAGATTGGACGAAATTTTAGATACACGTTTCGGAAAATATTTCACCCTGATTGGAATTTCTGTAATTTTAAAATCTTTAAATGAAAGGCTAATAAAAGTTTCCTGTGAGAAGGTGAATTTTCCGTGGAGATTTAGAGAAAGTAAAGTTTTTTGCGAGTATGCCCTGAAGCCGCATGAAACGTCATAAAACTTTTTTCCGACAAGCCTGCTGATTAAAAATGACATTAATTTGTTCCCCCAGAATTTGGACAGCGGCATTTTAGGGTAATAATCTTTATTAATGAATCTGGAAGCTGTCACAAGGTCGGCTTCGTCTTCTATTATGGGCTCAACAAGTTTTGGAATATCTTTAGGGTCAAATTGCCCATCCCCGTCAATGCTGACCATTAAATCGAAGCAATTATCCACTGAATATTGCAGGGCTTTGCCAAATGATGCCCCATATCCTATATTACGGTTATTTTTTAGAACCTCTGCCCCGGAATCAGCAGCAATTTTTGCAGTTTTATCAGTTGAACCGTCATCAATAACAAGGATGTGAACTTTTGATATCCCCTTAATTTTATCGGGAATATCCCTTATAACTTCTCCTAATTTTTCTTCTTCATTATATGCTGGAATTGCTACCAGTAATTTTTTGGCCATATTGATTTTATTATAATTTTTTTATCAATATTAAATCTCTATATCATTTATCATCAAAGCAAACTGCCCGGGATTTATATATAATTGAGAAAATACAAAAAAATTATCATATCCCATGCTGTATTGCCATACAATGATAAAGCATGCTTTAGATGATTCTATAACTATAACATAAAAAATAACAGGCTTTAAGATTTTTTATACTTTTTATATATCATAAAAAACTTATTATAATTTGATGAATTATAAGATAAAATGTTTTTCACGGTTTGAAATAAAATAATACTCATAAAAATTGTTAGTCTTAGACGCTGGAAAAGTTTAAAAAATGAAACTTAGCAATACTGGCGATACAGGGAAAAAATTTTTTTATATCTTTATAATTATTCTTACCATCAGCATAAACTTATTAAGTATTGTTGCGGGTAAGTATATAGGAATAAACCTTGGTTTGTCGGGGATTTTTATTTTATGGATGTCCGTTATGATTATTACTTATGGCCTGAAATTTGCATTATGGTTTATTCTTCATAGAAAATTTCAGCTGTCTTTTATATATCCATTTTTAAGCCTTAATTACTTCTTATCATTGTTCCTTGGAAAAATTTTATTCCAGGAACCCGTTACTCTGAGAAAAATTATAGGCTCCGCAATTATCGTGGTGGGAGTTTTTATTATTTCAATGTCCGGTAAAAAGCTGGAGGGTGTCTGAGATATGCTATATTTTTATATTTTCCTGGCGGTTATAATTCAGCTTATTGTCGCTCTGGCGCAGGTAATCCTTAAAATAGGAGCCAGGCAGGTAGACTTTAATAGTCCCCTGGCCAGTAATTTTAGAAATAAATATCTTCTTATAAGTATATTTCTTTTTATTCTTGTTCCCGTGCTTTCAATAATTACGATGCGGGTAATTGATTTCTCTAATTTTTATTCTTTTACTGCACTGAGCTACTTTTTTATAATGTTATTTTCATGGAAGGTTTTAAAAGAAGATATCGATATATTAAGAATCGTAGGAAATATTCTTGTAATTGCGGGAGTTGTGGTATTTAATTTATAGATTATTATTTTATGGGTGTTTAATGGAAAGGGGCTTCTGGAAGTAGAATATGTTACAAAAGGTAAAAAAATTTTTTCTAAATAGAAAAACAGTTATATTTTCAATTCTTTCTTTTATAATACCGTTTATCATTTATATACTGACACTGGAACGCAAATTAGTTGGCGGAGATACAAGCTGGTTTGCACTTCAGATATTAGAAATGAGCCTCATGGTGCCCACCGGTTATCCGGTATTTTCCATGCTGGAAAAACTTTTTACCTTTATACCAATTGGCGATATTGCCCTCAGGCTCAATCTTTTTTCTGCGGTATTTGGTGCCCTTACTATTCTGGTTTTATTCCTTGCAATTAAGAGAATTACGAAGAATCACTTTGTAAGTTTTATAAGCTCCATGATATTTGCTTTTATTGTTCCTTTCTGGGAAGTGGCAAACAGGCTGGAGTTTGATACATTACAGACATTTTTCATGGCTCTGGTGATTTTTTCGGCAATTCTTTATAATGAAAACAAAACAAGAAAATATCTGTATTTTTTCTCTTTCTGCCTGGGCCTGAGTCTGACGAATCATCCTCTTGCTTTTTTTCTGGTTCCGGTCATTGTTTTATACGTCATTATTGTAAATCATGCTATTTTTAAAAGTGCCAGGGCAATCTTTATCAGCCTGTTATATTTTGCTCTGCCGCTTCTTTCCTATATGTATCTTCCTGTAAGGTCCCTTCAGGGATACGGAGAGGTGACCACACCTTTAAAATTATTTTATTATGTTACCGGAAGAGGGGTGACAGGAGAGCTTCATGGCGGCAGTTTTGGCGATAAAAACTTATCCCTGATTATTAAGGTAATAAAAGATTATCTTGGCATGATTTACAATGACTATGGAATCTTGCTTCTTATTATTGCACTGGCGGGTTTTATCTTCCTGATCAGAAAAAACATAAAATTTGCTCTGTGTACATTTTTACTGGTAATTCTAAATATTATAGTGCCGCCCCTATATGCAGGGCATGCGCTGCGGAATTATCTGCTTAATTCTTTTATTGTTTTTTCTTTTTATACTGCATTCGGGCTGCTGTTTATATACAGGGGAGCAATCTTTCTTTTTGATAAATTATCCGGGAACAGAGAAAAATTAAAAATTATTAAATTTTTAAAATATTCTCTTGTTGTAATTATCCTGATTTGTTTTGCACTGCTGCCTTCCTGTCTTGTTCTAAAAAATTACGCAACCCTTGACCGTTCTGAACCCGGAGATGTTTATAAATTCTGGGAGGAGGCTTTTAGCAATATGGAGAGCGGCTCCAGAATATATGTTCTTGCCAGATCAACCAATATTGGAAAGTATGTAAATAAATATGTATATGGTGAAAAGAATATAGAGTATATTTCTCACAAAGTTCCCGAATTTACGGTGGAAAACATGATGGAGGCTCTTGATAATAATATTACAGTGTATTTTGTTGATATTAGCGGTGCACTGGAGCCTGTATTTAATGCTGAACAGGTAGGGAAAACTTACTCCTGGGATAGATATAATGAAGTATTGAAACTTTTTAAGGTTACCGAGCCGAAAGTTAATATTGAAGTCAGTTACTCAACTGACAGTTACGTCAGAAAATTTGGTGAAAAATTTACCATAGAGTATACTATTGAAAATAAAAATAAGAAAAGTACTAAAATAAGCTCGCTTGAGCTTGAACTTCCCGGTAATATTGAATTTGTAGGGACCGGTTCTTCAGGTTATATCAACCAGGATCCTGGTTTAAGCCGCGGTATTTATATGTGGGTAAGCGACTCATATATTATAGAGGGAGAAAGCAGTATAAATATAATTGTAGAGCTAAGGGGTACCGCTCCGGGCAGGGCGCCTGTAAAATTCAGGCTGACGACAAATAAAGTTTATATTGAATGTGACGATATTGAAATAGAAATTAAAAATTAACACGAATGCCGGCTTTTGAGGCATTGTGCCATGCAGATAAAAAGAATTATAAAATAAAACAGAATAAGAAGATCACGATGTTTCCAAAGAGAAATTCCAGAAATTTAATTTATATAACTGTATCTTTGATAATTATTTTATTTATCTTTGCAGGCTGTTCGTTAGCCGGCAGAATTATTGGAAAAACTGGCAGCGATAGAAGCGAAAGCGCCGAAAAACAGCTTCCATCATTTTCAGGTTCAAATATAGAATTTATAGACGTAAACGGCGGCGATACATATCCGGGCGAGGATTTAATGGTTAACATAAATATTGTAAACAGCGGTGAAGCGGAAGCTAAAAACGTAAAGGTTAATCTAATCACAGACGATTTTTTTATATCCGATAACGAAGAAACCTGCCGGGTTATTGATTCACTTGAAGCCGGCGGTAAGATTGATTTTAAAACCGGCCTGACCTTAATAGATGATATAACTGAAGACACTCAGGTGTCCTGCAGGCTGGAGATATCTTCGGGAGAAGCAGATTATTTTATAGGCGCTGATTACAGCATAATGGTTTACGGTGTAAGGCCGTTTGAAGGTAATTTTATTCCTATAATAGGACTGCATGCTATTGAGGACCACATAGAAGAGCCTATAGAGCTTCATACCGGCCATTTTGATGAATTGTGCAGGATATTAAAGGAGTATGATTATGAAACAATCACTTTTACTGATTTATTGAATTATGTGGATTTTGGAAGGGCTCTTCCTGAAAGGCCGGTAATCATAACATCCGATGACGGGTTCCAGGATATTTACACAAATGCATTTCCCATACTTAAAAAATATGGATACAAGATGACCGTTTTTCTGGTCACCGGTGCCGTAGGGGATACAGAAGATGAGAGAAAAATGAACACCTATTTTAATAAGCGAACCAGTGCGGTCAGGCCGATACTTATATGGCCCGAGATTGAAGAGATGCACGAGTATGGATGCGAGTTTTTATCGCATACGGTAAACCATGTAAGGCTGGGGCTTGCTTCGGACGAGGAATTCTTATATGAATTGAAACAATCAAAAGAAGATATAGAATCACGCCTGGGAAACGAAGTTTTATTTTATGCATGGCCATATGACAATAATTCTCCTTCAAAATGGCACCTGATTCCTGAAGCAGGCTACAGGGGCGCCGTAAGATACGGGACCGGTATTGAAGACATGAGAACAATCAATCTTTTTGATATAAAGAGAGTTGAATTCAACAGCTATATCCCGCCCCATCAATATGCAGGATATCTGAATCTTGATAGAAGCATTGAAATTGAATATAAGGTTGATAGTGAATATGCGGCTGATAAATACATTGCCGGAGCCGGGGAAATATTTACAGTGGAATATATCATAAAAAATACAGGCGAGGAAAACGCAAAGATTAGTTCTCTTGAACTTGAACTTCCGGACAATATTGAACTTAAAGAGGTTGATGCTAAAGGATCTGTTAATCAGTACCCGGGAATCAGCGAGGGCATATTCATGTGGGTAAGAGATTCGTATGTAATACCCGGCGGGGATGAGATAAATTTAATTCTGGAGCTCAGAGGCATTGAAGCAGGAGAATCTATTATAAAATTCAGAATAACCTGCCGCGATAATTATATTAATAGTGATAATATTGAAATGGAGATAAAGAGCAGGGACGAAAAAATTTAAAAAATAAAAAACTTTATCTAAGTATCAGCTTTTTGATATAATGTTAAACTACTTTTTTATAAACAATATCGTATCGTAAAGATTGGGCAATGAGGGAAAAATTTTTTAATATTATAAAAAATAAAAAAAGATGGATTTACATCTCAGCGATATCTATTATCGTTGCTGCGGTTTTATTTTCTGTATTTTATTATTTTAAAGTATATCTTGTAAAACCAAATTTTGATGACAGGCAATTTAATTTTGTATCAAGCGATGCCGGAGAGTATATAAAACCCGGAGAAAAAATAACATATACGGTAAATTATAAGAATACGGGAAATAGGGGCATAGAAGAACTGGTGGTAGAGACCAGTGTTCCGGAGCATACCTCTTTTATATCATCTGATATCAGTAATATTTCAGAAAACCCTGACAGAGAACTTGCATTTAGAATCGGGGATGTTGAAAAAAATAGGAAAGGAACATTCTATTTTACAGTAGAAGCAGACAATCCTCTGGATACCGGTACTTTAATTAAGCTGGATGGAGTGAAATTTAAATATAGAATTGGTGAAGAAATAATCAATGATGATATAAGTGCCGGCCTGGTCAGCGAAGTAGAGAGCAGCCCTGATTTAAGTAATTTTATGCTGGAAGCCATTAACGAGAATGCCGATATCGTAAGGCTGGGCGATACCATACAGTATAAAATAACAGTGAGAAATACCGGAGATATGGATGCTTCCGGTGTGCAGATAAGAAGTGATCCTTCCGAGTATGTCAATATAATCGAAGATTCTATCACCGGACCGGGCAAATACATGGATAACCATGTGTTATGGGAAATTGATAAAATTGAAGCAGGCAAATCAGAAACCTTTTCCTTTAAGGTTACGGTAAAAGAAGATTTAGGCGGAGAAGAACTTATAACCAATAAAAGTATATTAGAATACAGGGGAAGCGTTATAGAAAAATCGGTAGAAGAAAAGTTAAGTCTTTTTTCAGACCTTACCGCATCAGAAGCATTTATATATGATGCAAATGGCGGAGAGCTTTACCCCGGTGAGACCATAAATGCAAGAGTAATTGTAAGAAATACAGGCGAAAAGAAAGAGGAAAATTACAGGGTTATCTGTCCTATACCTCCCGCAGCTACATATATAAGCAGAACGGGAACTGCAGAAGGAATTACATGGAGCGATGAGATAAGAGGACTTATATGGGAACTGAGAGACCTTGGCGCGGGGGAGGAGAAGGAGATAACTTTAAGCATGAAGGCAAATGAAAACCTTGCCGGTTCCGGCGGTACGGTAACCATCAATTTTAAAATTGAAAGCAGCAACGGAACTGTTGAGATGCCGCCAAAAAGCCTGAACGTAAGAGGGAGCGCCGCTTTAAATATTCTGGTAATGGGAGACTCCCTGATAGTAAAGTCTAACTGGGTGCAGGCATTTGACGGGCTTCTTGAAGCTAATTACCCGCATGCCGAATATAATACAGTTGCCAGTGCAGTAAGCGGTGAGATGGCCCGTGGCGGAAATGCAAGAATTGACAGCAACATTGCCGAACATAACCCTGGAATAATTATAATTGCTTATGGAACAAACGATGTAGGACCGCGGGCTTCAGGGTTCACGGGCAACATGGAAAGTATGTTCATCAAGGCAAAAAATTCAGGCGCCAGAGTATTTGTAAATCTTATCGGTCCCATTCATGGCTGGCCGGGGAAAGAAGGTTATGCCAGGTATAATGATGCAATAAGACAGATTGCCGCCAGGCATGGCGTGGTGGTTATAGATGTATTAACTCCTCTATCACAAAATCCGGGAGGCTATCTCTCAGATGGAATGCATTATACATCCGCAGGTGCTTCAGTTGTGGCGCATACGGTTTTTAGTTATGTTTCACAGTATCTTGGCACAATCGGCCAGAGATTGTAATATTTTAGTATTATTTTAAACATCAACATTTATTCTGGTATTTACGGATAAACTGAACAGCAGAAGAATTCATAAATTAAAAGAAGGGAGCAGATTTGAGGATTTTCTTAATCATATTTTCATTTCTTAATTCTGTATTTTATATTCTAATATACTCTTATTTTGATAAGATTCTGGAAATTCTGGGAGTGACCGACCTGTCTCCAATAGCATCAAACTATATTAAGCTGGCAGCACTTTTAGTTGTGGGATTTTGCGTGGGCGCAGGTGCAATGCTTGTGCTGCGGCTGAAACTGAAAAGAAGCCTTTTTAGTTTTAAAAATCTGGTAATTACAGGGATTTTCCCATTTATATGTCTTGTGCTATCCGAAGGAAGCATAACAGGTTTTATCATAAGTAGATTTTTTAACTCCAGCGCAGAATTAAGCGAGCTGGCATATTATCTATTTTCCAGGCAGGCAATCTGGTCACTGTGGCTGGGTTTTGCTATAGGTTCATCAATCCGGTTCAGTTTTAGAGGCAGAAAATACAAGCATGTTTCAATAGGAAAAGAAGAAAAGCTAAATTCCGGGCCGGCTAATCTACCTGATACAGAAAATAAGGATCATAGTCATCCCCGGGAATATTAGTCAGCCTTTTAAGGTCTGAACCATCAATATTGGCAATAAATATTTCCAGCTGGCCATCAACGTTGCCCTCAAAAGTTATGTACTTATTATCAGGCGAGATATCAGGGTGCCTGCAGCTGGTAAGTGAGCCGCTAATTTTTTTAAGATTCTCTCCATTGAGGTCCATTGTATATATAGACTGGTTGTCACTAAAAACGATTGTCTGCCCGTCATAAGATATTGCCGGAGTTCTCTGCCTCATATTCGCATCAGGTAACTTATCTATATTTTTACCATTATAATCCATTATATACAGTTTTTCATTTCTTGATGTTCCGGATTCATAGATAATTTGATACCGGAAAGGATGGCTGTAGGGGTGCCAGTCATCTGCACCCGGGTTAAATGTGAGCTGCTTTACATTGCTGCCGTCGCTGTTCATTCTGTATATTTCCCAGCTCCCTTCTATATATGCCTCAAAGTAAATGAATCTTCCATCAAAAGACCAGGCCGGGTATCCGCTCCTCCAGGGGTTATTGGTAATCTGCTTTTTATCCTTGCCGTCCCAGTCCATAACCATAATCTGCCATATGCCATTAATGTCTTTGGTATAGGCAATCTTTTTACCGTCATGAGAAACAGCCGGGTAATTGTCCTGACCCGGGTGGTCTGTTAGTTGAGTAAGTTCGCTGCCATCTATATTAATGCTGAATAAATCTTCATATCCGGTTTGATTGGAAGTAAATACTATTTTTTTAATGGAATATTCTATATCGGGGTCCCGGGGCCTGCCTTCAAGAATATCAGCCTGTCTTATGGCCCAGCCGCTAATTTCTATAGACCGGTCATTTAGATTTGCTTCTACTGACATTATAATTTCAGGCTCTTTTTTTTCTCCTTCCATTACAATGTCCCTTAAGGCAAGGTTATAAGCTCCGGAAGAAGAGAAGGAATAGATATATAAAGTATTCTCACTTCCAGCCTCAAGTTCAGTTCCATCAAAATACAGGGAATAACCGGAATTTGTATAATTTGCATTTCCAAAGGCACCGGCTACATCCTGCCTTTCAATTCCGTAATCTGCATTGCCCAGAAACTTTCCGAATCCTTTTGGTCCGTTCAAATAAATTTCAACGCCTTCAATGCCTGTGTTATCCCTGTAACTAAAATCCACTGACCAGCCGGAAATTCTGATATTTGAACTGTCGCCTTCCTTTATTATTTCATTATGAGAGGGATTATCAATGGATAATTGAATGTTTTCATCAACTCCGGAGTCTCCGGGTATTATAATCTTTTCGCGGATATGATCCCACCCCGATTCCGGCACCAGAGCATATATATAGAGGTAATGAACAGACCCCGGTTCAAATGTATATTTATCATTTTCTACAGCTAAAAGGTAACCGGTTTCTGAAAAATACTCGCCATAAATTCCAAAGGCGTCCTGGGAAGTTACGCCATAAACTGCTTCTCCGAGGAAAATTCCATTATCCCTGTCACCATCCAGGTATATTTCTATTACTGAGATTTTATCTTCTTCTGCTTCCGCTGGAGGCTCTTCATCGATTTCCCGGCCTGGCTCTTCTTCGACTATATTATTATCCGGTTCGGGTTCTATAGTTTCTTCAGCAGCCTGGGGTTCAAATGCAGTATATCTTAAAATTATGAATCCAAGAAATATTACTGCTGCCACAAGTAGGATTGTAATAATTATAGCTGCTGTTTTCATTTTTAATAATTATAAATATATTTTATGATTTTAAATTCTGAATAGAAATTTTACTAAATATACTTACTTAACTGATTCAATTTATATAATTTTGAGTTTTAAAGTATAGCAGAATACGGTATTAATTAAAATTAATATTTTTTATTTAATATCCCCGGTTATTGGTGCGGCGCCCCTCTGGTGAATCAGTCTTTTTGCTGCAGTTCATAATCTTTTTCATCATAATCTTTTATTTCTGTTACATCAAAAAATTTGTAAGGGTGTTTGTAGATTGAATAATAACATTTATCTTCCAGTAGTTCATAATCCTCATTAAAATAATAGTTAAAAATTACTCTAAAAGTATTAACAGGGGTTATAGAATCATATAAAAGTTCGCTGCCGCCTTCTGGCAGATAATACGCATTTAATATAGATGTACTTTCTCTGAGCATTTCAGCGGTCGGGTAAAGCCATCCATGGTCACCGGGCTTATCTTTATCAGGCTCCCCGAGAGTCGAACGCCCGCCGTGGTCTCCCTGGAGTACTATGATTGGCGGGACCTCTGATTCTGATAAAATCTCTTCGATGATAATTTCAAGCTTCCTGTTGACAAAAATCAACTGGTTTAGATATTTTTCCCTGTCCCAGTAATCGGCCAGCTTATATTCTGATTCAGGGATACGCTCGCCGTCGGCATCAAAGAAAAATGGGGGATGCGGGCACATTATGTGCGCAAAAATAAATTTTGGCCCGTCTATTTTGTGTACCCTGGCAAGATTTGTAAAGGAATATAATACCTTATCTGCTTCGGAATCAACAATAATATATTCTTCAAGCACTTTAAGCATGGTTGTTTGAATTAGCAGTATATTAAATTCATTGAGCCTGTTGGCCCGTATGCTTACATCTGCATTTATGTTTCTATCTGTGGGACCCCAGCCCGAGCTGTTGAAGTGAACAAATTTATATCCCTTTGAATGTAAAAATTTTAAAGCATTATTATTTGTTATCATGTCATAGGGCAATGTTCTGTCATCGGATTCCAATCCCGCGTCTTCGCTCAGATAATTAATGTATTCAAAATTAAGCGATGATGCCAGGGTAAGATAGGTCCATGGATAATTGCACCGGCTTTCAGAAGCTACAAAGAAACCTTTTTCGGTTAAAAAATTTAAAAATTTGTGATTATCAAAGTCATAAAATTCTTTTAGGGAACTTTCCCCCGCATAACCATCAAGAATTATATAATATATATCCGGAAGTCCGGCCAGGTTTTCAGGTGCAACCACTTCTTTCTCTTCTGATACCGGGCGGCTATCCTCTACGTTTCTTGTTTTAAAATTATAGAGCCCGATATTTACAAGAGAAAATAAAACCAGAACAATAGCTATAATATTTAAAATATTGCTGAAATTCCGCAGGTCTTTTTTGGTTCTTATGGTAAAGTAAGCGCCCAGAATAAATAGTATAAGCCAGAACGCCAGTAAGTATCTATGCCCCCCGATTATAAAATTACCTATTTTAAAGCCTCTTATCTGTTCATAAACACGGCCGTAAGAGAAAAATAGAATTAAGAAGATAGATGTAATAATTCCTGCTTTTTTACCATCTTTTTTAAGGATTAACCATAACAGTAACACTGCAATAGCGGTAAAACCCAGCATAATAACTGCCGGTATTAAAATCTCTGAAAATAAAATTGTTGAAAGTTTTCCAATATTATTGGCATAAAGAAATAAAATAGGAAATATGGCAAATAAAAATGGATGGATAATAAATGCCTTTTTAATAATACTCTACCCCCTTTTATTCTTCATAAGATACATAATTCTTTTAGAGCTTTTAATGCTCTCAGTATTTTCTATAGAAAAATATTTTTTAAATTCAGCCTCAAAATTCTGCTTTGTATAATCAGGGAATATATCTTCCCTTGTTGATAGAAGCCTCTGCACCTGAGAGTCATCTTTGGGGACAAACTCAATTATAAGTGATTTACAGACCTGGCTGAAGAAATTAGCTATTTTAGCAAATGGTAAATTGTTTGAGATAGCCAGGTGATGGATCAAGGCAAGTGCAAATGCTGTATCTGCCGGCCCGCGCTGTATCAGCGAGGTTCTTTCCCTGTTCTCCCAGCCGATACCTGGGCTTGGATTGGTTAAATCTAAAAGCAGCGGAAGAATATACTTTTCATTTTTTTCAACACTATGGGTATAATTTTTCTGAACCGCAGCCGGGTCAATATCAAAAGAAACAGTCAATATATCTTTATCGCTGGCAATACGGCTGAACAAACCATCATTTGCTCCAATATCCCAGACAATTTCCGGACCGGTCCTTTTCAGAAAATCAGCCACAATTTTCTTTTTATGGTTGATTGCTTCCGTAGAATAATTGGTATCCTCATAATAATCTGCCCATTCAGTGCCCCCGGGCTTCCAGTCCATTTTTTTAATGGCAGATTCTAAATTATCAATGAGTCCCATAAAAGATAGGCGGCTTATTTTGCGGCCCTCTATTTTTACCTGTTTATCGGCAAAGTGTTTCTGGCTTTTGGCGTGAAGATGAATATGCGAAAGAAGTGAAAAATTAAAATTGGTCCCGGATGGAAGAAGCGAACTTGCCAGGTCCAGCGGTACTCCGTCAATATAGATTCTAAACAACTGATTCAGCCTTATGTCCCTGCAGCTCATCAATGCAAGCGGAGCAAGAAAGTGCTGGCATGATTGCCTGTAAGCTATCCATGGCCGGCCCTCATGATATTTTTCAAAGGAAAGAGTATCAATAAAAACCGGTTTTCCTTTAATGAACTGGATATTATAAGAGCTGCAGTCTTTCAGGGTCATTTCAAAGTCAAGGGCCATTTTCTGAATTTTAAAGGTGGCAAGTGCTGCATCTTTTAACTGGGCAAAGCACCATTCATAGGGATATGACACAAATGGCACTGGTTCTGGCTTTATTATTTTATATGCTTTTTCATGTTCAGGAGCACTGACATTAACCTCTTCATGGGGGATGAGCAGGTTTTCATCCACAAGAGCTCTGTAAAGACCGGAATTTATCAGGTGGTCGTAATCTTCTTTGTATATGGTATTTATCTGCCGGTAAATCGAGCCGTCTCTATAAAAAAGAAACCCGCACGGGTCCCTGAATGAACCTGGCTCAGTCCCATTATTTTTTATCTTTTGCATTTACTTCTTTTTTGTTTGGAGTTTTCTTAAAGAAACCATAAATTCTGCGCCAGAATATTTTTATTCCAAATGCTCCTCCTATTGCAACAGCTATGATTATCTGAATTATATAGCTGCCGGTCCCGGCATCCAGGTATCCGTAAATCCTGTTTGGCGCTATAAGATAAAATAATGCTATAAAGCCAAGGGCGGTTAAAAAAGTTTTAAAATACTTCATTTTACCTTCATTTCTTTTTAGTAATACAACACAGTAATAGAAGCTCTCCATTACTGATTTTTTAAGTAATTTTATATCAAGCAATGGATTATATAATAATATAAAAAAAAAATTTTGCAAAGAAGCAGATTAACGGTTATTTCAGGGGTTTCTGTTTGCGCCGATTATTTATATATCAGGGGAAAAGATTGATAGTAAATAATAATTATAGGTTACAGGCATAATTACTGCAGGATATATATTCTCTGTCAATATAAAAAAGTTATAAAGCAGAGATTGATATCGGCGCATAATTCGGTAGTTATATAAAAGGTGTTTTGTTATAATTGCCCTGTCTGATAAATTTAAGAAGCAGACAGGATAAGATTGCTAAAGTATTTCAGTTTTTGAATCTGAAATACTCAGAAAAATGATTATCTTTTAGTAAAATGCTTTTTAAGCAGCGATAAACCTGGTGTTTTACTCCGCAGGATAAAAAAGTATTATAATATATAATTTTTAATTATGAGCAGAATACTTATAACGGGCATGAGCCCGCTTCCGTTTGAAAATGACAGGAAAGTGTACGGAACCGGTATAAGAACCTGGCAATTTCTGCTTCCGCTCCTGAAAAAAGGGCATAAGATTTGTGTCTGTAATTATGCTATTCCATCGGCGTATCCGGAAGACTTTAAATCAGAATATAAAAAGAGTTTTATCTACAGGCCCGATCTGCCGGATGGGAAAAAAGCCGGCGGACCTGTCTTTCCGGCTAATGCCGGGAAGGAAACGAATAATACCGGTTCAATCAGGGAAGAGGAGACAGGCTCCGGGTATGAGTTTGAATATAATATATTAAAAAAAGAGGATTTTGAGGACATTGAACTGCTTGAAGGAGTTTTTGAGGAATTTAAACCTGACTGTGTGATAGGGTGCACATTTTATCCCTCATATATAGCCTCAAAATTGCTCAAAGGTAAAAATATCCCATTCTGGGCGGATCTGTTCGGCCATGTGATGGCTGAGGCGCAGGCACGTGCTTGTGTGGATGAAGATGACGGGTGCCTTTTCCATTACTGGAACAGCGAATATAATATAATATCAAGCGCTGATATGTTTTCATGCGTATCAGAAAGACAGAAATATGCCCTGCTTGGCGAGCTTGGTGCGGCGGGCAGGCTAAACAGATATACATCCGGATATGATTTTGCCGGTGTAATTCCCTGCGGAATTCCTGAAGACGGATACAGCCACGAAAAAAATGTGATAAGGGGCAGATACGGTATAACAGATGATGATTTTGTGGTACTGTGGACCGGGGGTTATAATACCTGGACCGATGTGGATACTTTATTTGAAGGGCTTATATCTGCAATGAAAAAAAATTCTGAAATTAAATTTGTATCCACAGGGGGAGAGATTCCCGAACAGGATTTAAAAACTTATCCCTATTTTCTTTCCATGATAGACAGAAGCCCCTACAAAGACAGGTTTGTAATGAAAGGATGGATACCCGGGGAGGATGTGCCAAATTACTATCTTGAAGCAGATACCGGCATAAATATTGATAAAGATATTTATGAGGTTAGATTGGGGAGTAAGAACCGTATCCTGGACTGGTTCAGGGCGGGCCTTTGCGTGCTGTCCTCAAATGTATGCGAATTAACTGATATCATTGAGAAAGAAAAAATTGGATATACATTCAGGCCCCATGACCCCGGAGATTTAAGCAGTAAACTGGTTTATCTGGCAGGACACAGGGATGAAGTGGCAGAAACCGCAAAGAAAGGCAGAGAATATGCCATCCTTAATTTTAACTTTGACATTACAACTGCCCGGCTTCAGAAATGGGCAGAAAATCCTTCCTTTTCTCCTGACAGGGGAAAGGAAAGAAAATTGTCTATGCAAAAGGAAGAGGCCCTTGGCAATCTGGAAAAGATAGTTTTGCGGCAGAAGAAAATGATTGATGAGAGGGACAGGAGGATAACGGAGCTTGAAGGAATCGTAAAAAAAGGCTTCGCATACAGAATTTATGCATATCTAAAGATTCTCAGGAGAAAAATATCCGGTTGAGCGGTAATAAAAAATCCTTTTTAAATTAAAACAGACTGGCATTATGGACAGAGTGAATATTAAAAGCCTGATAGTGATAGTAACTTATAACAGCGGGGACTTTATTGAAAAATGCCTACGCTCAATCATTTCACAGAGTTATAAGGAATGGTTCCTGGTTATTATTGATAATGCTTCAGGCGATGATACAGTTGCAAAAATAAGAGAGTTCAGGAACATGTATCCCGGAATAACCACAAATAATTTTAAACTGATAGTTCTCAAAAAAAATACAGGGTTTGCCCCGGCGGTGAACCATGCAGTATTTAATTTTATGGCTCTAAAGAAAAAAGAATTAGAAGAGAATCTGGAATTTCTGGTTTTATTGAATCCGGACATATATTTAAACAGAGATGCGTTAAAGAAGGTGATTTCAACCTTTAAGACGGAAATAGAAGACAAAAAGGAACCAGTACCAGCTAGAATCGGTGCCGCGGGCGGGCTCATACTTGATTACGGGAAAGATACGGTACAGCACTTTGGCGGCAGGATTGGAAATAATTTTATTACATACCATACCGGCTTCGGGAAAAAATACTCGGAGTTAAAGAAAGAATTGAAAAAAGGCAAGAATAAAAGCGGTGCCGGCCGGGCAGGAAAGATAAAAGAATCGGATTATATTACAGGAGCATTTTTTGCAGCAGATTTTAAATTATTTAAGAACATGGGCGGTTTTGATTCCGGGTACCGGCCCGCATATTTTGAAGAACTTGATTATTGCCTTAAACTTAAAAAACTCGGAAGAAAAGTTGTAGTGAACCCTGATTCTGTTGTAAGGCATTTTGAAGGTGCATCTGTAAAGAAATTCAGCCGAAATTTCTACAGGTTTTATCATAAAAACAGAGTAAGATGTGCAGTAATTAATCTCGGATTTATGGATTTTTTCAGAAAATTTTTTAGAGCTGAGATACTGTGGTTGAAAAATAAAGCAACACGCGACCAGTTCCCCCCGCTTTTATATGCTTATTTTATAAATTTTATATTTTTGCCATATAATCTGGCGGTAAAAATAAAAAATCATTTAATCTTAAATAAATTAGAGTTAAAATGATTTCAAACTTAATATAATTAAATCGTCTAAAAACCGGAATTCTTAAAAAATTAGATTATTTTTAGAGGAGAAATGATGGAGATAAAAAGCGATGAGTCAGGCAAAAAGAGCCAGACAAGACTGTGCATAATAAGTTTTGATATTATCGGTAAAAATATGGCGGGACCAGGCATAAGATTCTATGAATTTGCAAGGATTTTATCAAATTATCTTGATGTCACTCTGCTTACGCCAAATAAGGTAGATATAGACACTGAAGGATTTAAAACCAGGCAGTATAAAATGAATAATTATAAGGTTTTACAGAGAAGTGTCGACAATTCAGACATTATATTGATACAGGGCCATATCCTTTATTATTTTCCGTTCCTGAAGAATTTTAAGGGCAAGATTATCGTGGACCTTTATAATCCATTCAATCTGGAAAGCCTTGAAATGTTCAAAAGCAGCGGTATTGCGGAAAGAATAAGGATTGATAAAAATAATTTAAATATATTAAAGCTCCAGCTGGCAATTGGTGATTTTTTCATTTGTGCAAGTGAAAAGCAGAGGGATTACTGGATCGGGATGCTGAATGCCATGGGGAGATTGAATCCGTATAATTATGACTTTGATAATACTTTAAGAAGCCTTATAGATGTTGTACCTTCCGGAATACCACCCGAGCCACCCGTATATTCAAATTTATCCATCAGGGATGTCATACCGGAAATAAAAGAAGAAGACAGAGTGGTCCTGTGGGGAGGAGGAATCTGGAACTGGCTGGATCCCATTACTGCAATAAAGGCAATATGGGAAATTACAAGAAGCAGAAAAGACATAAAGCTGGTATTTATGGGAATAAAACATCCTGACCCCAAACTTCCCGAAATGAAAAAGTGCATAGAAGCCATAAATCTGGCAAAAGAGCTGGATTTGTACGGCAAAAACATTTTCTTTAATGAGTGGACCCCCTATAACTTAAGGCAGGCTTTACTGCTGGACTCGGATGTAGGGCTGTCGATTCACAGTGAAAGGATAGAGACCGAATTTTCTTACAGAACCAGAGTCATAGATTATATATGGGCGAGGCTCCCCGTAATAACCACCGAGGGAGATTCCATTGCAGTGATGGTAAAAAATGAAAATATAGGCGAGGTGGTAAAATATGAGAATACTCACCAGCTTGCGAGGGTTATAGAAAGCATACTGACAAATAAGAGCCTGAGGGAAATTTACAGCAAGAATTTAAATAAGATAGCCCCGGGATTCTACTGGGAAAATGTAACGAAGCCCCTGGTTAATTATTGCACTGAACCATATTATTCATTTGATAAGAAAAAGATTATTGAGCTTATTGATTTACAGAACAGCAAAATATCAGGGATTATAAAAAGTAACTTTGAGGGCTTTGCAAGTATTCTGAAAATAACCTCAAATAAATACAGAGATGAAAAGATTATAGATAAGAAGGATGTGGGTAAAATATTCCAGGTGGAGGTAGGCGATGATTTTACGGTGCCCGCAGGCGAAGATGCTGGCCTGGACGAGGTAGGAATTTTAAAATCCCGGATAACGCAGAGAACAAAGTTTGACGGTATAATTGTAAATAACGCTTTCTTTGAAATAACGCCGAAGTTTTTTTATGATGCTATAAATGTATTGTCCTCGAAATTAAAAAAGGAAGGCCTGCTGTTTTTCTCTATTCCTGAAAAAAGAGGTCTCCGCGCGCTCCTGGGAGAAGGCATTAAGAATAACAGGACCAGTGATAGGATTGATGATTTTACTATTGAGTTTATCCTGAAGAATGCGGGTTTTGAAATTATTGATAAGGGAATAATTGATAAATTTGAGCACAGCTCCGAATACGGCAAGATAAGCGAGTTTGGCGATATATACGGTGATAATGAATTATTTGAACTTTTTGAAATAAAATTAAACAGGGATAATTTTAAGAATTTAGAACTTCTGAGCAGGTTTGATATTCTGGATTCAGAGGAGCTTGCCGGTGATAAAACGGTTAAGGGAAAACTAAGAAGATACATGTATCTTCTTACCAGCATGTATTTTGAGAATTTAAGGAAAAGCTACAATGAATCAATCAAGGCTATTAATAATAACATACAGGTCCAGATAAACAGGGAGATGAATGAGGTAAACCGCAAGAACCGGGAAAGGCTTCTTCTTATATACTTTAATATATTTAAAACTCTTTATGGAGAAATTAAGAGCCTGGGATATAACGTCAGCAGCCTGAGGGAAGCCCTGGCCGATTTTAAACCCAGAAGTAAATCCGGGCTGGAAATAGATATTGACCAGAGACTGGATGTGCTGCTGAGGGATTTTGAGAACATTGACAGGTTGATGGGGCTTACGGTGTCGAATAAATATTACCTGGCAAAAAAAATGTAGGCTTTCCGGAAGGATCCTGTAACTATATTGCAAATTGTAAAATTTACTTATAATCATGATTAAAAGGAGAAACAAATTGAGTCTGGCAGGTTCAATATTTTTAATACTCCTGAGTATATCCATTGCTGTAGGCGGGCAATTGCTGTTAAAGATTGGCATAAATCGTATAGGAATAGTTAATACTGGCAGTATGGGCGCCTTAAAAGAGTTATTTTTCGGAGTAATTAAAAGTCCGCTGGTTATAGCCGGTCTGTTTTTATATGTTATCTCGGCAGCTATATGGTTAATTGTTCTATCCGCTGTGGACCTCAGTTTTGCCTATCCATTTATAGGTTTTACGTATGTAATGGTACTTGTACTTTCAAAATTCATATTAAAAGAAGATGTAAATCCGGTAAGGTGGGCAGGAGCACTTATAATAACCATTGGCGTGATTGTAATTTCAAGGGGATAATATCCGGAATAAGGTAAGGTGATATTTTAATTGTCTCAGGACAGTGATCCTTTAATATCAATTATTACGGTGAATTTTAACGGCAGGCCTTTTTTGGGAAACCTTTTTAATTCCATATTCAACCTTGATTATCCTTCAGAAAAAATCCAGATGATTATGGTAGATAATAATTCCGCCGATGGTTCTGTTGAATTTGTAAAAAAGGAATTCCCCTGGGTTGAGGTAGTGCCGCTGGAGAAAAACAGAGGTTACGCCGGGGGTAATAATGAGGGATTCAGGCGCGCAGAGGGAGAATATATAGCTCTTGTAAATAATGACTGCGTGGTTGATAAAGAATGGCTGCAGGAGATGCTCTCCATCTTTACACAATCATCTGATGACTCAAAGATAGGCGCTGTGGGCTCAAAGGTCCTGTTCTACTACAGGTATCTTCCCCTGCAGCTAATTACCGGCACTGCCGGTTACGGAGAGTTTAAAGCCGGCAGTAACCCTGAAAGGCCGGGGGCAAGGCTGCAGGATGTTACTATAATCAATGGCAGCAGCAGCGCCGGTGACTTAAACCGGAGCATTAAGTACCAGGAAGGTTTTTATCCTCCGGAATCTGATGAGAAAGGAGGAATTTACCGAAGGACAGAAGATAATGCCATACTGGCCATACCGGTGGCGGATACTGGCAGCGACCTTGAAGTAAAATTTAAGGTTTCTTCACATACCCCGCCAGATAATTTACGAATTGTGGCGGGAGAGGAGATACTGGAAGATATTGAGCTGCCGGAAGGGACAAAGACGGTAAAGATAAAAATCCCCCGGAGATTATTCCAGCATTGCAGGGATATTATCAACAGCTGCGGCATTAAAATAAATAAATCCTTTTACAGCAGGGATAGGGGCTTTGAAAGTTTTGATGATGGTCAGTATAACAGGGTTGAAGAGATTTTCGGCCTTTCGGGAAGCAGTTTTATGGTGAGCAGAAAAATGCTTGATGATGTGGGCTATTTTGATAAAAGCTTCTTTACCTATTATGAGGATGTTGATTTTTTCTGGAGGTCAAGGCTTGCAGGATGGAAGAATTTCTTTACTCCCAAATCTATTGTAAGGCATTTTCACTGCGGGACAGGTGAAGAATGGTCCTATAATTTTACTTATTATGTGGTAAGAAACAGGCTGCTGATGATTTTTAAGTGCGGATGGCCGCTTCTGTTTATCAGAAGTTATGCCGGGTTTATTCTTTCAGGAATGATTAATATCTTGTATTACCTTGCTGCTTTATTGAGAGGGAAAAAGCAGAAGAGAGTAGACATCCCTGTAAGAATCAGGGTTTTTTTTGAGCTTTTTTATATGATACCCGGAAATTTGATAAAAAGAATTAAAATAAGAACCAATTGTAAAATAACGGATAAAATCATTAAGAGCTGGATAAGGGATTTTTAGTTTGTATTTATGAAAAAGATTGCCATTTATGACAGATATCTGTCAACTGCCGGGGGCGGTGAGCGCTACAGTTGTAAAATTGCAGAGATACTGTCCCGAAGAGGGGATTTTGAAGTTGACATTATAACTGATATTTTTGCCGACACCGGCGATGTTTCCAGGAGGCTTAATCTGGACCTCGGCAGGGTAAACCTGAAAATATTTCCGTTTATATCTGAAGATTATGCTGCGAAGATTACAGGAAAGTATGACCTCTTCATAAATGCTACATATCTCAGCTCGCTTCCGGCATACGGCTCCAGAAACATATATTTATGCTATTTCCCCACTCCTTTTAATGTGGATTTTAAATTCATTCATAATCTTCTCATGTTTTTTTTCAGGTTGCCGGCGCTATGGCTGTTTAAGCTGTCATACAGGCTGGGAAGGGGCTTTGATGACATAGAAGTAGAGGAAGGCCTGTATGATCCCAAGAGATTTATGCTGAGAAGGGGCAGCTGGAGCAGCGGCAGGGCTGTACTGAAGTTAAAGAAACCAGAGGAGCGGGTGATGCTGGGTTTTAAAAATCCGGAAACAAGCCCTCTGGATTTAATGAAAGTTAATATAAAGGTATTTGACGGAGAGAATGAAGATAACGGCAGGCTCCTTCATGACGGGAATGTTGAATTAAAGAAAGGAATTAATAAAACAGTTGAAATCCCGCTGGACCCTGGAAAAGATTCTGTCCTGGTTATAATTTCATCTGCCACCTTTATTCCAGCAGAAACCGATAAAAGTTCCAGGGACTCCAGAAAACTCGGAGCTGTTGTCTATGACCGGAGAAAAATAAATTTCTTTAGAAGAGCAGCCCTGAAAATCTCTGGCTACATTCCGTTATTTCTCCTTACATATCCCCGGGATTTATCATTTCTTGATACTTACAATAAAATAATCACTATTTCGGAATATTCAAAAAAATGGGTAAAAAAATTATGGGACAGGGAAAGTGTTATCCTGTTCCCGCCGGTGGATATTGACAGTTTTAGAGCGGGAAAGAAAGAAAAAATTATTTTATGTGCGGGAAGATTTTTTCCCGAACATCATAATAAGAAGCAGCTCGAACTTGTAGAAATTTTTAAAGAGCTGGTTGACCTCTATCCGGAAAAAATGAAAGGTTATGCCCTGTATCTTGTGGGCGGCGCTGACAGGAGGCCGGACCATCTGGCATACGTGGCAAAAGTTGAAGGTGCAGGTAAAAACTATCCGGTAAAGGTTATAACCAACATTAAATGGGAAAAACTGACGGAGATTTTTGCGAAATCCCTTATTTTCTGGCACGCATCGGGGATGGGAGAAGATGAAAATGCCCATCCGGAAAAGTTTGAGCACTTCGGGATCACCACTGTTGAGGCAATGGCAGCCGGCTGTGTTCCTGTTGTCATAAATAAGGGAGGCCAGAAGGAGATTATTAAAAATGGCTATAACGGATTCCTGTTTAACAGCCGCAGAGAGCTAAAAGATATTACTCTGCGTATAATAGATGGAAAGGCGGATGCAGGAAAAATAAGGGAAAATGCACTTGCAAGCTGCAGAAAATTTTCAAATTCTGAATTTGAAAAGAATTTAATATCAATAATTGATAAAGTTATAAATGATTAGTTATTAGTTAATAGTCAGGTTAATGGATAAGCAGGCGGGCAGAAATTGGATATCAGTATAATAATTGTAAATTATAACAGCCTTGAATTTATAAAAAAATGCATGGAAAGCATAGAAGGGCTTATAGATAAGAGCGGGATAAATTGTGAAGTGCTGGTGGTTGACAATAACTCTGAGGATGGGAGTGCCGGTTACCTGAAAAAAAAGAGTGCGGAAAACAGCAGGATCCGCCTGATTGCAAATAAAAACAATCCGGGTTTCTCGCGTGCATCAAATACTGGAGCGCTGGAGGCAGAGGGAAGATATCTTTTATTTTTAAATCCCGATACCAGAATTATAAGCGGAAAATTGAGGGACCTGATTGATTTTTATGACGGAAAGAAAGATAGTGAAGCAAAGGACAGTGTCGGAAAAGGTAAAAGCGGAGAAGATAAAAAGATAAAAAGCAGCAGCAGTATCAAAACCGGCAGAACAGGTGTTGTCGGTGCAAAAATACTGAATGCAGACGGCACGGTACAGCTGAGCGCCAGGTCTTTCCCCACACTGGCCAGGCAGTTTTATGAGAGCTATTTTCTGTACAGGATATTTAAACGAAGCCGGGTCCCCGGCTCATATTTCCTGAGTTGGTGGGACCACCAGGATATAAAAGAGGTTGACTGGCTCACTGGCTCGTTTATGTTTATAAGAAAAGACATTTTTTTAAAGGCGGGGAAGTTTAGCCAGGATTATTTTATGTACAGCGAAGACGCCGAACTGTGCCTTAAACTGCATAAAATGAATTTCAAAAACTACTATTTTCCATATTTTGTAATAGAACATGCTGACAGCGGCATAGCATCAAGGGAGCCGGCAGTAAGAGAGGCCGAAATCTGGAGAAGCAGAAGATTGTATTTTAAAAAGAATTATTCCACAGCCCATGCGCTGGCACTGAGCATGCTTTATCTGGCAGGAATAATAAACAGGATATGCGTTTTTACGATTCTTGCGGTGTTTAAACCGGGAGGCCAGAATAAAGACAGGCTGATATCCTATTTTAGAGCTTTGAGGTTATATTATAAAAGATCAGCAGCATGATAGAAAATAATACTAAAAAAAGCATTAAAAGCAGAAGCATCAGGGGCAGAGTTCTTCCGGATGCGAGCTTTGTAACAACTGTTTATAATGAAGAATGCGATATTGCCGAATTTCTGGAGAGCTTAATGGAGCAGACCTATCTTCCCGGAGAAATAATTATAGTAGACGGAGGTTCAAAAGACCGCACTCTGGAGAAAATACTGGATTTTTTTAATATAAAGACATCACCTGACGGGAAAGGGACGCTTTCTGAACCGAAAAGAAATGAAGCGGAATTTGATGTAAAAACTGTGATTGGGGACGGTAAAAAGGATGGCCGCACTATTAATGTCAGAATAATTAAAAAAAGCGGAGCAAATATTTCCCGGGGCAGGAATGAAGCAATAGCAAATTCATCGGGCAGGATTATATGTGTTAGCGATGCCGGCTGTATTCTTGATAAAAACTGGATGTTTGAAATTACACGGCTGTATAGTGGCGGAACATATAATGTTGTTGGGGGTTTTAATATGCCACACTGCAGGAAATTTTTACAAAAGTGTCTTGCAGTCTGCATTATGCCTCTGGTTGAAGAGATAAGGGCTGATCGCTATATGCCTTCTTCCAGGAATATAAGTTTTAAAAAGAAAGTGTGGGTCGATACAGGAGGTTATCCCGAGGAAATGGATTACGGAGAGGATATGAAGCTTAATTTTAATATAAAGAAAAAAGGCTACGGTATAAGATTTAACCCCGGTGCCGTCGTTTACTGGAAAATGAGGGAGAATCTTTCTCAGATATCACGGCAGTTTTTTAGATACGCAAAGGGCGATGCGGCCGGAAGGATGTATGCACACCGCCATCTTATAAGGTTTGCCTCTTTTTTAACGCTTATAGCGGTTCTGGTTGTTGCTTTTTGCCTGAACAGGTGGGCTCTTTTTGTCCTCGTGCCTCTTTTTATGCTCTATGTTTATAAACCATACAGAAGGTTGGCCAGAGAATTTATCCGGAAAAACGGCGGCAGCTGCAGATTAAACGGAAAAGAAAAAATTCTGGCAATCCCTGCCATACCCTTCCTGCTTCTGCAAATTGACATTTCAAAAATGTGTGGATATACCTGTGGACTTGTCAGAAATATAAGAAAATCATAGTATATTATAAAATAAAAATATAAATTTCAAAAAAGTATTTAAATATTTATGAATTTGTTTTACAATATAAATTGAAATATAAAAATTAATCATTTTCTTATAGAAATTATTAAATAAATATGAGATAATAATAAGAATTGATAAAAATGCACTTTTTAGGAATAACTGGAAAAGTGCGCCAGTGAAGTTAATATGTTAAGGGGTGAAAAATGGCATACGATGATGAAGTAAAAAGGATTGATACCAATGAGTTAAGGGTCAATCTTACAAAGTATTTAACTGAAAATTTAGGCGATACCATATTTATTACAAGATACAACAGACTGGTAGCAGAACTCAGGGTTTATACAGAAGAGACAAGAAGAAAAACTGAACTCAGAATAGCAAAAAAGATGATTGATGCTGCCGAGAAGGAAAAAGCTCACAGGAAGTAAAAAGGCAGCTTAATTATTGAAAGAAATAGCACATATTCTTTAAAGTAAGGATATGTGCTATTTTTTTATAAACCATTAAATTTTATACAGAAACATTGTCCGGCAAGTGCCGGCAGGAACCGCTGGAAGAATTTATGTAAGGGTATCGCTTAGCTCCGTGATTATTAAGGCTGAATGACAAAAATCACGCGGCCATAATTTAAATTGACTTGATAAAAATTTGTGATATTATAAAAAAACCTAAAATAAAGTAAATTGCAGTATTTTATATAATGAAAAATAAAATAAAAAAATACAGCTGCACAAAAAGACTTATCAGCATGTTCCTCTGGCTGAAAGATAATTCCTGCTGGCGAAGCACCTAAGCCCGGCCGGTAGAAATTTTTATTTTATTTAAAATCTTATTTATTTTCTTATTTACTTATAAATTCCACAGTCAGCTTTAATAAAATAAAATCCTAAAAATTACTCCGGTATAATCCGGGCAATCAAATTTTACGGGGGACCTTTTTCATTTCGTATAAGTTCCTTAAAAGGCCCTACTGTAAACTTTACTATGCGTAAAGCTTGTATTTATTATCGATTTAAAGATTTAAGGGGGGTGTAGAAAATATGTTTAATCCATCTAAAAGTGAATATATAAAGATAGCAAGAGATTATAATTTGATCCCGGTGTATAAAGAATATACAATCGACACTGAGACCCCTGCTTCGCTGTTTATGAAAACTGCAGGTATGGGGCAGAGGGGATTTTTACTTGAGAGCATTGAAGGAATAAAGAACCTGGCAAGATATTCTTTTATAGGAATTGGCTGCAATAATTTAATAAAATTCAGTAACGGAATTTTCTCCTTAAGTAAAAGCGGCGAAAAAGTATACGAAGCAAAAACCGGGGACCCGCTTTACGAGCTGGAAAAAATCCTCAAGAGCTATCGGCTGTATAAGGATCCCGGTCTTAACCACTTTGTGGGAGGAGCCGTGGGCTATCTGGGTTATGACCTTGTAAGGTACTTCGATAAAATTCCCCTGCCGGAGAATGAGCTGCATATTCCTGAAATCATGCTCTATCTTACCGAACTGGTAATTGTTTTTGACCATCTTCTTAACAGGGTGAAGGTAATTTCCACCGTTAAGATAGAGGACAGCATTACGGCAGCAGAGGCATACGATATATCAGTTAAAAATATTGAAAACCTTGAAGGAAAAATTACAGAAAAAAGCCATTATGGCTTCAAAAACAGCTTTAATTCCACGGCTGTTGATGATTCCGCTATGAAACCTGAATTAAATTCTAACTTCCAGAAAGATAAATTCCTTGAGGGTGTAGAAAAGGCAAAAGAGTATATTACCGGAGGAGATGCTTTCCAGATAGTCCTGTCGCAGAGATTTCATACAGATAAATTTTCAAGTCCCTTTGGAATCTATCGGGGATTGAGAACAATAAATCCGTCACCGTATATGTATTATTTTGATTTTGATGATTTTAAAATTGCGGGAGCATCTCCGGAGCCTCTTATCAGGATTAATGGCAGGAGAGTGCTTACATGTCCCATTGCGGGAACCAGAAAAAGGGGACATAATGCAGTCGAAGACAGGAACCTTGTAAATGACCTGCTGGGTGACAAAAAGGAAAGAGCCGAGCACAATATGCTTGTTGACCTTGCCAGAAATGACCTCGGCAGGGTATGCAGATACGAAAGTATCAAAGTTAAAAAATATATGAGTGTGGAGAAGTACTCGCATGTAATGCATCTTGTGTCCAGGGTAACCGGGACACTGGCCGGGCGCAAATCCATATATGATGCGTTTAAAAGTGTTTTTCCGGCGGGTACATTGTCCGGAGCACCCAAAATAAGGGCGATGCAGATTATAAGCGAGCTGGAACCGGACAGGCGCGGGCCGTACGGAGGAGCTGCAGGTTATTTCGGGTACGACGGGAGCCTCGACAGCTGTATTATCATAAGAACCGCTTTTATAAAGGATGACAGGGTTTATGTCCAGGCCGGTGCGGGGATAGTGCAGGATTCGGTGCCTGAAAATGAATACAATGAGACATTGAACAAGGCGGAAGCGGTTTTTAAAGCTATAGGATTATTCAGGTAGGCAAAGACAAATTTTTTTAATAAAGAAGGGGATTTATAAAATGAAAACTTTTTTGGAAATGGTTTTAAAAGGAGAAAACCTGAGCCAGGAAGAAGCTTACAGGGCGATGGGAATCATAATGGAGGGGAAGGCAAATGACTGTCAGATCGCGGCTTTTCTGGCTGCGCTTAAGATGAAAGGTGAAACGGCGGATGAGATAAGCGGCTTTTCCAGGGCCATGCTGGATAAGGCGGTAAAGGTAAAAAGCAGATACCCTGACCTTGTGGATACATGCGGGACGGGAGGTGACGGGTTATATACTTTCAATATTTCTACCACTGCCGCATTTGTTGCGGCAGGCGCAGGGGTACAGGTTGCAAAGCACGGTAACAGAAGCGTCTCAAGCAGGAGCGGGAGCGCGGATGTCCTGGAAGAACTCGGCGTGAATATTAATCTTGAATGTGATGATGTTTCCGAGTGCCTGGACAATATAGGAATAGGATTTATTTTTGCACCCAGGGCTCATACAGCAATGAAATATGTGGCCAGGGCAAGGAAAGATATGGGTATAAGAACCGTTTTTAATATTCTCGGACCCATAACCAACCCGGCACTGGCAAACGGCCGCGTCCTGGGAGTATTTGACAGCAGGCTGATTGACATTATCTCGGGTGTGTTAAAAAATCTTGGCGTCGAGAGAGCTTTTGTAGTAAGCGGAGAAGAAGGTATGGACGAATTTTCTGTTTCAAGCAGGAGCTTTGTGGCGGAATTAAAAGACGGAAAGGTTGTAAAGTATGTTTTTGACCCTGCAGAGCTGGGATTTAAGAAATCATCCATTTCAGACCTTGCAGGCGGTGACGCAAAAGAAAATGCGGAAATTCTTGTAAATATCCTTACGGGAAAGGAAAAGGGTCCAAAGAGAGATTCGGCTGTAATAAATGCTGCCGCAGCTATAGTTTCGGGCAAAAAGGCAGATACATTAAGAGATGCTCTTGACCAGGCGATCTCCTCCATTGAAAGCGGGAGAGCATACAATAAGTTAATGGACTTAATCAGGTTTACCGGTGAAAGAGCAGGCAGGCCGGAGAGGGCAGTTTAAGGGTCATTAAAGGAGAAAAGTAAAAGAGTAAATAGAGGATAACCAGGAAAGCAGGGGAGATTTTGAAATATTTAAAAGAGATTCTGATTGCAAAAAAGAAGGAAACAGAAGAGATAAAAAAAAGTTACGGGGAAAGTTTCCGGAACGGAGAATATCCCGGAGCAGCCGGCAAAAGGAATAAAGGGCGCTTTCTGGGAAATATTAAAAAAGGAAAAATAAATATTATTGCTGAAATAAAAAAAGCGTCACCTTCAAAAGGGATTATTAATGCAGGGCTTGATATAGAAAAGACGGCATCGGCTTATGATAAGTTCAGAAGTTTTATATGCGGGATTTCCGTTCTTACCGAAAAGCTATACTTCGGAGGCAGCCCGGAGAGTATAAAACTGGTAAAAGGAAAAACAGAGCTGCCGGTTTTAAGGAAGGATTTTATTTTCAATGAAGCTTCGGTTTACAAGAGCGCGGAGCTGGGAGCGGATTGCATTCTTCTTATAGCCTCGCTTCTTGGTTTTAGAAAACTAAAAAAACTTTACAATCTGGCATGCAGCCTGGGCCTGGATGTACTTGTTGAAGTGCATAAAATAGAGGAACTCAAAAAGGCGCTGGATACCGGAGCTAAAATCATAGGGGTAAATAACCGTAACCTGAGGGATATGAGTGTTAACAGAAGATTGATTTATGATTTCCTGGACTATGCCGGGGGCGGTGAGCTCTCCGGCAAAGTTATAGTATGTGAGAGCGGTGTTAGAGATGTCAGCTATATAAAGGAGCTGTTCCTGAGCGGAATAAATACTTTTCTGGTTGGAGAGTATTTTATGTCAGGCGGCAATCTGGAAAAAACTTTAAGTGATATGGAACTGGAACTTAAAAATGAAAATCTTCTATAATGAGAAAATTGCACAGAGCGGTTGTGTTTTTAACATCTGGCTATGTATAAAGCGGGATTGATATTATGGTATGGATAAAAATATGCGGCATCACAAATCTTAAAGATGCAAGGATGGTCTCGGAGCTGAAGGTTGATTCAATAGGATTTATTCTTTCTACTGACAGTCCGAGGAGAGTTCAAACTGAAGCGGCTGCGGAAATAATCGAAACGCTGAGGGAGGAGGGAAACAGGGTTTCTGCAGCGGGAGTTTTTGTAAATGAGAAAATTGAATATATCCTTGAATGCTCAGGGAGACTGGGGCTGGGCTATATTCAGCTGTCAGGGGACGAGGACAGCGACTACCTAAAAGATTTAAAAAGAAGGTCCGGGAAGATAAAAATAATAAAATCGGTAAGAATAAAAAATAAAAATAACAATAAAGAAACTTTAGATAAGAGTGCCGGCAGGGCCAGAATAGACCGGGAAATAGATAGCTGCAGGGGATATGCTGATTTTATTTTATTTGACAGCTACAGAAAAGGTTCCTATGGGGGCACCGGAGAAACCTTTAACTGGGATATTATAAAATATTCCGGTACGGGAATTCCTGTTATCCTGTCAGGCGGCCTTGACAGTAAAAATGTAAAACGAGCCCTGGATATTGTAAAACCTTTCGGGGTGGACGCTTCATCGCGGCTGGAAATCCGTCCCGGTAGAAAGGACCTGAATAAGGTGAGACAGTTTGTTAATGCGATAAGATTATAGTTATGGGATAATAAACCGTTATACTAAGTGTAACCGCAGCCGTGTTGTAAGCGGTAAATTTTAAAATAAATTATTTTTGGGGATGTCTGAAATTAAATGAAAGATTCAAAAAAAAATAAAAGGCGGAGTTCCAGAGAGGGGTACTTCGGAGAATTTGGGGGTATGTATGTACCTGAAATACTGATAAGTGCCCTGAAAGAGCTTGAGAAGAATTATTTTATGTACAGGAAGAATAAGGATTTTCAGAACGAGCTCTCTTTTTATTTAAAAAATTATGCTGGAAGGCCTACACCACTTTATTACGCGGAAAGGCTTTCACAGAAATTGGGCGGAGCAAAAATATACCTGAAAAGGGAAGACCTGTGCCATCTTGGAGCCCATAAGATTAACAACACAATAGGCCAGGTACTTCTTGCAAAGAAAATGGGCAAAAAATTTATAATTGCGGAAACCGGTGCCGGCCAGCACGGAGTGGCAACGGCTGCTGCTGCTGCGCTGTTTGATATGGGCTGCAAAGTCTTTATGGGCGCTAAAGATATAAAAAGGCAGTTTCCAAATGTATACAGGATGAAACTCATGGGGGCAGAGGTGATTGAAGTTACCTCCGGGAGCATGACGCTAAAAGATGCGGTAAACGAAGCTCTCCGTTACTGGGTATCAGCGGTAGACGATACCTTCTATGTCCTGGGCTCTGTGGTGGGACCGCACCCTTACCCGGTAATGGTCAGAGATTTTCAGGTGGTAATAGGAAAGGAAACAAAAAGGCAGATACTGGGCACTGAGGGAAGGCTTCCCGATTATATTATTGCCTGCGTTGGCGGCGGCAGCAATTCCATAGGAATATTTTATCCATTTTTAAAAAATTGTAATACAGTAAAACTTATCGGGGTAGAAGCAGGAGGGAAAGGTATTAAAAGCAAGAAACACGGAGCATCGCTGGGTTATGGTAAAAAAGGTATATTCCACGGAGCTTTTAGCTATGTTCTGCAGGATAGTTACGGGCAGATAGAAGAAGCTTATTCTGTATCAGCCGGACTTGACTATCCCGGCGTGGGTCCCGAGCATGCATATTTCAAGGAAAAAGGAATGGTAAAATATGAATATGCCACCGACAGCGAAGCTCTGGATGCATTCAGGACGTTATCACGGTGCGAGGGGATAATCCCGGCCTATGAAAGCTCACATGCGCTGGCTCATGCAATAAAGATGGCCCCCGGGCTGGGCAAAGATAAGGTTATGGTTGTAAACCTGTCCGGCCGCGGAGATAAAGATATTGAAAACAGGTGATTATAGAGGAGGTCTTTAAAAAAAGACCGGGTTAATAAATTTTAGAGTTTTTAGGGTGAACTATGTATAAAGAAAATAATGGCAGTGCAATAAGGAGTGTATTTGAAAATCTGATAAAAAGCGGCCAGAAAGCTTTTATCCCGTTTATAACATGCGGCTTTCCTGACAGGAAAGGCTTCTCCAGGCTGTTTAAAATTCTTGACGAAAACGGGGCGGATATAATTGAAGTGGGTATTCCGTTTTCGGATCCGCTGGCAGACGGGCCGGTTATACAGGCCACTTCAAAGATTGCTCTTGAAAATGGGGTAAATACCGATATCGTGTTTCAATCAATTGAAAGGATGAGGGGAAAAAGCGATACGCCTGTTGCGGTAATGACCTACTTTAATACTATTTACCGTTACGGGATTGAAAAATTTTTTAAAAATGCTAAAAAATCTGGAGTAAGCGGTGTTATAATTCCTGACCTGCCGCCGGAAGAATTTGATATTTATAAAGATTATTTCAACGGAGCCGGTATTGATAATATTATGTTTGCATCCCTGACTTCCGGCAAAGAAAGGTTAAAAACTGTTGCAGAAAAAGGCAGGGGGTTTGTATACTGCGTTTCTCTAAAGGGAGTAACAGGGGTCAGAAATGATATAAATCCAGGAATTATAAGGTTTTTAAAAGATTTAAGAAGAATAACTACGCTTCCGCTTGCACTTGGTTTTGGACTATCAAACAGGGAACAGATAATAAGGGTCAAAGATTATTGCGACGGTATTATTATAGGAAGTAAAATCTTATCCCTTATACTTGAAACTAACAGTTTTAAGGAAGGTATTAAAAAAGTAGAAGATTTAACCTCAAGTGTGGTTAGTATATTAAAAACATAACATTAAATGTTTAAGGCAATTAATATAACTATCTTTGTCGTCTATTTGATTATTTAAGCAATATTAAAAATATTTTTTAATATTGATATGTATATAAATGTGGATTATAATAGCTATACTAATAGCTATTAATGGAGGGAAATTGAAGACGATTCAGATGACCCTGGATGAAAATTTGGTAGAGGAAATAGATAAAGTAGTTAAAAAACTGGGAACTACCCGGTCTGCCTTTGCGCGGGATGCTTTTAGGGCAGCTATTGGTGAAATCATAGAAAAAAAGATGGAAACCAGGCATAAGCAGGGTTATATTAAAGAACCGGTCAGAACCGGGGAATTTAATAGGTGGGAAAAAGAACAAGTCTGGATTGAAGAATGAAAAGGGGAGAAATCAGGTGGTATAAATTTACCAGGCCGGATAAAAAACGTCCCGTTGTAATTCTTACCAGAGATTCAATAATAGAATTTTTAGGGGAGGTTACAGTAGCTCCTGTTACTTCTGTTGTTAGAAATATACCTTCAGAAGTTTTTTTAAGCAAAAATGATGGAATGCCAAAAAATTGTACCATCAACCTTGATCATATACAGACTGTCTCGAAAAGCAAGATCGGGTCTTTGATTACAACATTAAATCCTGAAAAGATGTCAGAATTGTACTACGCAGTTCTCTTTGCATTAGGGTTTAAGGCGAATTATAAAAACCTATAAAACACCAGACCTATTTAAATAAAACTATGCCGGATTTTAATAAGGATAAAGAAATTAAAGATTTAGTAGTAAGTATAGTAACTTACAATAGTTTAAATTTTTTAAAGGAATGCCTCCGTTCCATATTTAAAAATCCTCCTGCAGCAGAATATGAGATTATAGTTGTTGACAATGCTTCAGAAGACGGAACTGCAGAATATTTAAAAAAGAATTATTCCGGAGTAACCCTTATATCAAACAGCAAGAATGTAGGATTTGCTGCAGCCAACAATAAAGCGATAAAAAACTCTGATTCAAAATATATAATTCTTATGAACAGCGACTGCGAGGTTTACGGGAAGTCTCTGGATAATTTAATGGAATTTATGGACAGCAATCCCGATGCAGGAATAGCCGGGCCGAAGATAACCAATAGCGATGGAACCATCCAGCACTCATGCAGGAGGTTCCCCTCACTGTTTAATGCTGCCGCACACAACATACTGGGAGATATCTTTCCCGGTAACCCTTTTTCAAAAAAGTACAAGCTCTCAGACATCTCAAGGGATAATCCTTCAAAGGTGGACTGGGTTTCAGGGTCCTGCATGATAATAAGGAGAAAGGCCCTGGAAGATACCGGGACCCTTGATGAAAAATATTTTATGTATGTAGAAGATGTTGATATATGCCGCAGGATGTGGCAGAAAGGCTGGGCGGTATACTACTGTCCGCAGGCCGGTATTATGCACCATGTCGGGGGGAGCGCAGGAAGCGGGAGCTTTAAAAGAATAAAATCAAGTTTCAGGATGCAGAGAAGCGCTTTTTATTTTTTCTGGAAAAATTACAGGAAAAACTGGAGAATCATACTTATACCGCTTCTGCTCCCGGTACTGGGTTTCAGGCTCTTCCTTGCTGTAATAAAGAGTATTTTTTCAGAAAAAAAATAACAGAATTTAAGGAATTTTTAAGTATAAAGCAGGTTATAAATTTTTTTATTTTCTCAATTTATATTAAAATAATTTATAAAACAGCAGTTAAATAAAAGAACAGGAGAGAAAGCTTTTGAAAATTTTAATAACCGGTATAGCAGGTTTTGTCGGAAAGCATCTCATCTCTTATCTGGCCGGGGACGGATGCAAGGATGAAAGCTATAAAATCCTCGGGGCTGATTTGAGTCTGAAGAATTTTAACCTGGATGATTATGGAGAGTGCCGCCGGAAAATAGAACTTGAGGAAATTGACCTGACGGACAGCAAAAAAGTCTCTGGCATTATAAAAAAGTTTAAACCTGACCGGATATATCATCTTGCTGCACAGAGCTCGGTAAGCTACTCCTGGGAAAACCCCATAGAAACTTTTAGGGCAAATGTTTTCGGAGGGATAAACATTCTGGAGGCCTTAAGAAAATTTTCTCCGGAGTGCAGGACTCTTATGGTATGCACGGCAGAAGAGTACGGCGGGACCGGAGGCGGAGAAAGGGCAATTGATGAAAATTCCAGAATCTCTCCACAGAATCCCTATGCAATCAGCAAGTCAGCGCTTGATTTTTTTTCCTCTGTTTACTTCGGCGCATACGGGCTTCCTTTATTTATAAGCAGGTCCTTTAATCATATCGGCCCGGGGCAGTCAGAAAAATTTGTCGCTTCGGATTTTGCAAGGCAGGTAGCCTTAATAGATAAAGGCAGGCAGGAACCGGTTATTATGGTGGGGAATATTGAGGCCTATAGAGACTTTCTGGATGTAAGGGATGCTGTGAAAGCATACACTCATATTATAAGCCGCGGAAACACAGGCGAGGCATATAATGTCTGTTCGGGTGAAAAGACAAAAATATCCGATTTACTTGATATACTTATATCCTTGAGTGAAACACGGGAAATTAAAGTAAAAATTGACCCGACAAAGTTCAGGGCAATTGATGTGGAAGTGATATATGGGGATAATAGCAAGCTAAGGGCTCATACAGGATGGTCACTGGAGTATTCCATAAAGAAATCTCTTGAGGATACTCTTAGCTACTGGAAGAAAAAAATTGGTTAAAGATTTAAATTAAGAGCAGAAGAAGGGAGTAAAAATGAAAGCAGTGATACTGGCAGGCGGAGAGGGGACCAGGCTGCGCCCGCTTACTTTTTTAAATCCAAAGCCAATGCTTCCCCTTGTAAACAGACCTTTTATGGAAAATTTTATTTTGTGGCTCAAATCTCACGGTATTAAAGATATAATTTTCTCAATAGGCTATCTTCCTGAAGCATTTAAAAACTATTTCGGGGACGGCTCTGGATTCGGTGTGAAGATTACCTGCATTGAAGAAAAAGAGCCTCTGGATACATGCGGGGGCGTAAAAAATGTGGAGAAGTACCTTGATAACAGCAGTTTTATGGTATTTAACGGCGATATACTTTCTTCTCTTGACCTGACCGCGATGGCAGCTTTCCACAGGGAAAAAAAGTCGGATATTACAATATCGCTGACTTCTGTTGAGGACCCAACATCTTACGGGCTGGTACCTATTGATGATGAAGGGCGGGTCATAGAGTTTCTGGAGAAGCCGAAGAAAGATGAGATTATTACGAACCTTGTAAATGCAGGGATATACATTATAGAACCGCACATAATGGAACTTGTGCCGAAAGGCGAGAAGTATTCTTTTGAAAGAGAGCTCTTTCCGGATGTTTTAAACGAAGGTTACGGCGTTTACGGATTCGTTTCCAATTCTTACTGGCTGGATGTGGGGACGCCGGAGAAATACCTGATGGCCCACAGGGATATACTGTATAAAAAAATTAATTTTAAATTCCCCTGCAGGGAAGCAATGGAAAATATCTACATAGGAAAAGGTACGGATTACCAGAAGGGTAATTTTGTTTCAGGGCCGGTAGTTATCGGGGAAAAGACAGAAATAAAAGGAAATGCCAGGATAATGCCGCTTACGGTGGTAGGAAACGGCTGCCGTATTTCGGAAGGAACGGAAATATCCGAGAGCATAATCTTTAATGACTGCAAAATCGGCAGGAATTGTTTTATAAGAAAGTCCATAATATCAAATAATGTGGAAATTGGTGACAATGTAATTGTTGACGGCTATTCAATAGTGGGTGATAATAGCAGGATTGCTAAAGGTAATATATTGAAAAGCGGCCTTAAAATTGGTATAAATTCTACTATTCCGGAAGGGCAGATTACTTTTTAGCAATATAACAGGCTTATTCATTTTTTAAAATTTGAGAGGAGATAAAAAATGGCAAAGGCGCTGATAACCGGAATTACAGGGCAGGACGGCTCTTATCTGGCAGAGTTTTTAATGGATAAGGGTTATGAGATTTATGGAATGGTAAGGCGTTCATCAGTGGAAAATTTTGAGAGGATAGAGCATATAAAAGACAGACTTAAATTTGTCCAGGCGGATTTGCTTGACCAGTTATCAATAATCGACGCTATAAAAGAATCCGGGCCCGATGAGATATACAATCTCGGCGCAATGTCTTTTGTGCCAACATCCTGGAAGCAGCCGCTGCTTACCGGTGAATTCACTGCACTCGGGGTAACAAGAATGCTGGAAGCGGTAAGACATATGAACAAAGATATAAAATTTTATCAGGCTTCCAGCTCCGAAATGTTCGGAAAGGTGAGAGAGATTCCCCAGAACGAAAAAACTCCCTTTTATCCGCGGAGCCCCTACGGGGTGGCAAAAGTGTACGGCCATTACATGACCGTAAATTACAGAGAGAGTTATGATATGTTTGCATGCAGCGGCATACTCTTCAATCATGAATCGCCAAGAAGGGGGCTTGAATTTGTTACAAAGAAAGTGACCCACGGCGCAGCCATGATAAAACTCGGGCTGGCAGATAAACTGCTTCTGGGCAATCTTGATGCAAAAAGGGACTGGGGATATGCAAAAGATTATATCGAGGCTATGTGGCTCATGCTGCATCAGGATAATCCCGAAGATTATGTTATAAGCACCGGTGAAACCCATTCGGTCAGAGAATGGGTACAGCTATCTTTCCAGTGTCTGGATCTTAACTGGGAAAAATATGTGGAAGTTGATGAAAGATTCATCAGACCGGCAGATGTGGACCTTCTTGTTGGAGATTCATCAAAAGCCAGAGAAAAGCTGGGATGGAAACCAGAAACCGGTTTTGAGCAGCTGGTTAAGATTATGGTGGAATATGACTATAATAAGCTTAAAAAACAGATTTAGCATAAAATAAAAAATAAGAACAGGGAAGTTATTCGCATGAAAGAAAAAATTATAAAATTTGGAACCGACGGGTGGAGAGGCGTAATAGCTGATGAGTTTACTGTCAAAGGAGTGAGAATTGTATCACAGGCAGTCAGCAACTATCTAAAGAAGAAAGTGTCCGGAGGCAGGAAGCCTTTTGCAGTACTGGGATATGACACAAGATTTCTTTCTGAAAGATTTGCACAGGAGGCAGCCGGCGTCTTTGCGAGAAATAATATAAAAGCCCATCTTTCTGATAGAATTATCACATCACCCATGCTTTCTTATGCTGTGGCTGAGAGGAAGGCCGATCTGGGAATAATGATAACCGCCAGCCATAACCCCTATCAGTATAATGGATATAAAATCAAGGGGCCATTCGGGGGTTCGGCAACCATGGACATAATAAGAGAAGTTGAAAAAGAAGTGGATGAGGTGCTTGGAAATAAGGCAAAATATGAGAAATTATTAAATTCTGCTGATGCTGGTACAGACGATGTCAGGAGAGTTGATTTTCTTACCGGCTACAGGAAGAATATTCTGGGACAGATAAACGGCGACATTATAGAAGGCTTTGATTTCGGCCTGCTGCTGGAGCCTATGTACGGCGCAGCGCAGGGCATATTCAGAGAAATTCTTCAGACATTCAACCCTGGAAACCTGACAGAGATACATTCAATTCTAAACCCTGCTTTTGGCGGGATAAGCCCCGAACCTATCGGGGACAACCTCGCCGAGGCAAAAGAAATCCTTAAGGAGAAAAAATGCAAGATGGCCATCTGCCTTGACGGTGATGGGGATAGAATAGCGCTTCTTGGAGAAAACGGCAATTACATAAGCTCCCACCATATTTATGCCATGGTTTTATGGTATCTGGCAGGCATAAAGAAGGCAAAGGGCAGGGTTATAAAATCAGTAAACCTTTCTTCGATAATCGACAGAATATGTTTAAAATATGATCAGGAACTCATGGAAACTCCTGTGGGGTTTAAATATATAGCCGAAGAGATTTTAAAGGGCGGAGTTATTATGGGCGGTGAAGAAAGCGGCGGCCTCTGGGCAGGCGGAATTATTCCGGAAAGAGACGGAATATTGATGGGCCTGAAAATTTTAGAGATGGTATGCAGTCTGGATATGACTGTAAACCAGGTTCTTGATGAGATTTATAATGAATGTGGATATTTTGTTTTTGATAGAATTGATTATGAAATTAATCCTGCGCAGAAAGATAGACTAAAATCCCTTCTGGAAGAGGGTATTCCTGAAACGTTAAAAAAAGCGGGCGCCGGAAAAGTCATAACAATTGATGGTTATAAATATATTATTGATGAGGGAAGCTGGATAATGATAAGGCCGTCGGGTACCGAGGCGGTAGTCAGGGTGTATGCCGAGGGCGAGAACGAGGAAAAAGTAAAATACCTTCAGGGACTTGGCAGAGAAATAATAGACAGTTTATCTTAAAGAGGAGAAGTATCTGAAACAGGGAATATTCAAATGAATATTTATAGACCGGTACTCTGAAAAAATATAACTGCAAACATTTATATAACATTAAAGAGAGGTATCTATCATGAATATCCTGGATAATCTTCAAAAGATTGCCGAAATTGACAGTGAAGGGATGCTGGAAACAGAAGAAAAATTTTACCCTCAGCTGCTCGGAGCGAGAGAAATTGCAGCAGGTGCTGACCTTGAAAAAATAAAAGGAAAAAAATTTAAGGGAATTGCTTTTTCGGGCATGGGGGGTTCCGGTTTCGCAGGAGATATTATCAAGGCATTGATAAGAGATGATATTGATATACCTGTCGAAATAGTAAAGGGATACAATCTCCCCTCTTTTATAAAAGAGGGATGGCTTGTTGTTTCAATAAGTTATTCGGGAAATACAGAAGAAACAATTTCTTCAACAAAACAGGCGCTGGAACGAGGATGCGAGGTTGCAGGAATATGCTCGGGCGGAGAGCTGGAAAAAATCTGCACGGCCGGCGGAAAAACTATGATGAAGATACCTCCTGGAATGCAGCCAAGGGGTGCAATCGGCTACCTGTTTTTACCAGCGTACCTTATGCTGGATGATTTAAATATAATAAGAATACCGCCGGAAGACATAGAAGAAGCTTTGAATTTAATAAAAGAAAAATCTGTACTGTATTCAAGAGAAACAGGAAGTGAGAGTAATCCTGCAAAAAAGCTCGCTCTTGAGATTTCGGATAAACTGCCCATTGTATATGGAACGGACGGAATATTAAGTGCTGTTGCCTACAGGTTAAAATGCGAGATAAATGAAAATTCAAAAACTCCATGCTGGTGCAATGAGTTTCCGGAATTGAATCATAATGAAACCGTAGGCTGGGAAAGGCTAAAAGGCATCACAAAAAATTTCATAATTCTGGCCCTGAGGGAGGAAGATGAAAATGCAAGAATCAGGGCGAGGATAGATATAACTTTAGGCCTTATAAAAAATAATGCAGGCAGTATAGTGGAAATACCGGCGGAAGGAAAATCAAAACTGGCAAAGGTTCTCTCAACGATATATCTAGGAGATATAGCCAGCGTGTATCTGGCACTTTTATACGGGGTAAACCCAAGTCCGGTTGAAAAAATAGAATCGCTTAAAGCAGAGCTTAAAAAGATTAAGTAAAATTAAATTAAATAACAAATAACAGGCGGAATAAACAGGCCTGGAAAGGAATGCGGTAATGGAATTTGACGTAAAAGATATCAATCTGGCCGGAGATGGCAGGAATAAAATAGAATGGGCTGCTATTGAAATGCCGGTACTGAGAGGAATAAGGGAAGATTTCTCCAGAAAAAAACCTTTAAAAGGATTAACCCTGGGAGCATGCCTGCATGTTACCTCGGAAACTGCAAATCTTATGATTACTTTAAAAGAGGGAGGGGCAAATGTATCTTTATGTGCTTCCAATCCTTTAAGTACGCAGGATGATGTTGCAGCTTCACTTGTAAAAGATTTTAAAATAAGTGTATTTGCAATCAAAGGCGAGGATAACAGAACCTACTACAGTCACATAAACAGTGTCCTTGATACAGGTCCGCAGATTTCAATGGATGACGGAGCGGATTTAATTTCAACCATTCACAGCAAAAGAAAAGAATTGTTCGGAAAAATCTACGGCGGTACCGAAGAAACAACGACAGGTGTGATAAGACTCAAGAGCATGGAGAAAAAAGGTGTTCTTTATTACCCTATTATTGCCGTAAACGATGCCAGAACAAAACATTTTTTTGACAACCGTTACGGAACAGGCCAGAGCACAATTGATGGAATCCTGAGGGCGACCAATATTCTCCTTGCAGGTAAAAGATTCGTGGTGGCCGGTTATGGCTGGTGCGGCAAAGGCGTGGCAGCAAGAGCGAAGGGCATGGGCGCTTCCGTTATAATACTCGAGGTGGACCCTTTAAGAGCGCTTGAAGCCAGGCTGGACGGGTTTGATGTTATGAGCTCAGCGGAAGCTGCAAAAAAAGGTGATATTTTCTTATCAGTTACGGGCAATAAAAATGTAATAGGCAGAGATATCATAAAAAACTGCGGGGATAATGTAATTCTGGCCAACTCCGGGCATTTTGATGCCGAGATAGATTTAAGTTACCTTAAAGCCAGCAGCAAATCAAAAAGAAAGGTAAGGCCTTTTGTTGAAGAATATCTTATGAAAGACGGCAGGAGAATATATGTGCTTGCGGAAGGAAGGCTTGTAAATCTGGGAGCGGCAGAGGGCCATCCGGCAAGTGTAATGGACATGAGCTTTGCCAATCAGGCTTTGAGTGCAAAATACATTTTTGAAAACAGCAAAAATCTTTCAAAAAAAGTTTACCCGGTTCCAGAGGAAATTGATAAAAAGATAGCAGAGCTGAAACTGGAGAGTATGGGAGTTACAATAGACAGGTTAACAAAGGAGCAGGAGGAATATCTCAATTCATGGGAAATCGGAACATAGATTCCAGCCATACTCCGGAAAGCAGCGTATGCACGCTCAAATGGGAAAATAACACCCTGAAGTTAATAGATCAGAGAAAACTTCCGTTCGAGGAAATATATGTGAGCTGCAAAACAGCCGTGTGCGTGGCTGATGCCATTAAAAATATGGTTGTAAGGGGAGCGCCTGCAATAGGAGTGGCAGCTGCTTACGGCATTGCCCTGGCTGCACTAAATTTTAAGGGGAATGATAAAGAGAAGTTTATCCGGCATATAAATAAAAGCACGGAACTGCTGGCCGGAACCAGGCCAACGGCAGTGAATCTTTTCTGGGCTCTTGACAGGATGAAAAAGGTGCTTTCTGCAGGCGGGAATCCGGGGATAGGCAAAATAAGAGATAATCTGATAAAAGAAGCCAGAGCAATTGAAGAGCATGATATTGAAGTCAATATGGAAATTGGCCGCAACGGATTAGAGCTTTTTAAGAAGGCGGATAAAAAAATTAAAATCCTGACACACTGCAATGCAGGGGCTCTTGCCACCTCGGGCTATGGCACTGCTCTTGGAGTAATAAGGAGCCTTAACAGAGAGAAAAAACTCGGCAGTGTAATAGTAGGCGAGACCAGGCCCTTTCTTCAGGGTGCGAGGCTCACTGCCTGGGAGCTTTACCGGGACAGGATACCTTTTTTTATCATATCTGATAATATGGCAGGATATTTTATGGCAGGGGGAGAAGTTGATGCAGTCCTGGTGGGTGCGGATAGAATAGCATCAAACGGAGATACCGCCAATAAAATAGGAACACTGGGCCTTTCTATTCTCGCTAATTATTACAGAATACCATTTTATATTGCGGCTCCGGTTTCAACTGTTGATATAAAAATAAAAAGCGGAGATAATATACCCATAGAATTCAGGGAAAAAAGAGAAGTAAGAGAGATTTCGGGTAAAATTATTATTCCGGAATTTATGCAGGTGGAAAATCCTGCTTTTGATGTTACTCCGGCCGGTAATATAACTGCTATAATTACCGAGAGAGGCGTAATATATCCGCCTTATAAAAAAAATATTTTTAAAATATTTAATAAAGAGAGTTAAATAACAGGAAGTGAATTATTATCAGCGCTGAAAAAAATAAAGCAATGGTACTGGCAGCCGGCCTTGGAACAAGACTCAGGCCGCTTACAGACCTTATATCAAAGCCGATGGCTCCTATAGTCAACAGACCGGTCATGGAGCATATTATAAGGCTGCTGGCAAAACATAATTTTACCGATATAGTATGCAATCTCCACTGGTATCCGGATGAAATAAGAAATTATTTCATAGACGGCTCCAGGTGGGGAGTAAATATTGTTTATTCATATGAAAAAAAACTTCTTGGAACTGCGGGCGGAGTGAAGAATGTAGAAGATTTTTTTGGAGATAACACATTTCTGGTAATAAGCGGCGATGCGCTGACAGATATTGATTTAACAGCAGCAGCAGAGTTCCATAAAAGCAAGGGCGGCGTTGCCACTCTTATTCTTACTGAAGTTGATGATACATCACAGTACGGTGTGGTACTGGTAGATAAAAATAACAAAATAAAAGGATTCCAGGAAAAACCTTTAAGCGGGGAAGCGAAATCAAACCTTGCCAACAGCGGAATATATTTCTTTGAACCGGAAATATTTGATTACATGCCCCCGAGGGGAAATTTCAGCGATTTTGGTAAAAATATTTTCCCGGATTTATTAAATAAAAATATTGTATATTATGGCTACCGCCACGACCAGTACTGGAATGATGTGGGGAGCCTTGACGAGTACCAGCAGGGTAATTTTGATGCTCTTGAGGGCAAAGTCAATGTGAATATTCCCGGGAAAAAAATAAAAGAGGGGGTCTGGGTCGGGAAAAACTGCAAGATTCAGGAAGGTGTAATTATAATTCCTCCGGTATGTATCGGGGATAACTGTACCATAAAAAAAGACGCAAAACTGTTTGGTCCGATAATTCTTGGAGACAATACGGTTGTAGATGAAAGGGCGGTATTATACAGAGGAATAAAATGGGGCAGCGGTTATGTCGGCAAGGATACTTCTCTGATAGGGGCCATTATAGGATATGACGCAAAAATAAACGACAAGGTCTCAATCCTGGAAAAGGCAGTGATAGGTTCCAAAAGCGTTATAAAGGATGGAATAAAAATTCATCCAAGCGTAAAAATCATGTCAAATGAAATAATTGATATTGATACAGAAAATACCGAAAAAAGTTAATAAAAAATTTATAGATATTTTAAAAGATACTTTTATCCCTCCGCTATGTGTTGCCTGCGGGAAGATTACTCCGGAACTGCTCTGCCGGCAATGTATATCCAGAATTAAGGTGCCCGGTAATGCGGTATGCAGCTTCTGCGGGAAGCCTCTTTATGAAAATGAAAGAAATGACAGAGGGTGCAGTTTTTGCAAAAAGGAGAATTTTAATTTTTACAGGCACAGGAGTTTTGCCCTGTACAGCGGGGAGATTAAGAACGTGATAAGAAAATATAAATATAATAAAATATACGGCTTAAAAGAGGTTATCAGTTTATTATTGGAGCGTGCATACAGCCTGAATTACATATATGAGAAAATTGATTATATGGAAACAGTTCCGGGCAGGCACATGAATGAGTTATGCTGTTCATTGTCGGGGTTAATTAAAATCCCATTTGCTGGTAATATATTAAAGATAAAGAGAATTGCAAAACAGCAGGGTCTGGACTTTACACAGAGAAGAAATAATATAAAGGAGGCGTTCAAGGTTAAGAACCCTCTCATGTATTACAGAAAAAATATATTGCTCATAGATGATGTATGGACAACGGGGAGCACCCTGGACGAAATTTCCCGTATTTTAAAGAAAGCCGGTGCTGATAAAATTTATTTATTAACCCTGGCAAGAGGGATACCATGAAAACACCAAAGCTAAAGGGGACCGTAAAATGGTTCAGCCCGGAAAATGGGTTTGGTTATATAGAAGCTGAAGAGAAAAATATGGGTGATTTTTTTGTTGAATATTCTTCCATATTGATAGAAGGTTTTAAAGTTTTACATAAAGGCCAGAAAGTGGAATTTGAAGCCGGTAAAGACGACAGGGGCAATATTGCAAAAAAGGTATCGGTAACAGGATAGCTCTGGTTCAATTTTATTCCTGATACGAAGGAGAGAAAAAATTTTTAAGCTGCCTGACACGGACTTTTTTAGAGAATTAAAACATGTTAAAAATAAGGAGGCAATATAGTGGAATTTATTATTAAAAGCAAAAATATAGAACTGGATGAAAAGATACGCAGTTATGCTGAAAAGAAAATTAAAAGCAGGATAGTAAAAATTCTGGATAGAGTAACAAAAACCGAGGTTAAGTTTGTATTCGAAAAAAATCCGAGAATCAATTTAAACAATAAAGCGGAAGTAACGGTTTTTGCGGCAGGTTCGGTCATAAGAGCAGCTGATTCCGGAACAGATGTTTTTGAAGCGATTGATAAAGTCAACAGCAAGCTGGAAAGATTGATAAAAAAATATAAAGAAAAACTGGTCAGCAGGGGCCGGAAGAATAACAACCGCAGGGTATTTGATGAGAACATAAAAAATATTACGGAAACCAGAAGTGCAGATGAAAAGATAAGGGACTCGATAGTAAAGGTAAAAACTTTTGCATTAAAGCCGATACCTCCGGAAGAAGCAGTACTGGAAATGGAGCTGCTCGGACATGATTTTTATGTTTTTATCAATTCTGACAGCGGGAGGACCGCAGTTGTTTACCGCAGAAAAGATAAAAATTATGGCCTGATAGAACCTTCTGCGTGATTAAAATAATTTTAAAAAGGTAAAGACATATGTTTGAGAAAATTGGAAATATTCTTAAATTTGGTGAAGGGAAAAAACTAAAAAAATATACAGATTTAGTAAATGCTGTAAATAATCTTGAAAAGGATATAGCGCCGCTTTCCGATGACAGGCTTGCGGTTAAAACCGCGGAGTTCAGGCAGCGTTATGAAAACGGTGAAAATCTGGAAGAATTGATGCCTGAAGCTTTTGCTGTGGTCAGGGAGACGGCGAAGAGAACCCTTAAGATGAGGCACTTTGACGTGCAGATACTCGGTGGTGTTGTCCTTTTTGAAGGGAAAATAGCAGAAATGAAAACCGGCGAAGGCAAGACACTTGTGGCGACACTACCGGTATATTTAAATTCCCTTACCGGCAGAAGCACCCATCTTGTAACGGTAAATGATTACCTTGCCAGAAGAGACAGCGAGTGGATGGGTGAAATTTATAAATTTCTGGGTTTAAAAGTGGGCCTTATCCAGCATGAAATGCCTGCTTCTGAAAAAAAGGAACAGTACCGCTCCGACGTTGTTTACGGAACCAACAATGAATTTGGATTTGACTACCTCAGGGATAATATGGTTATGAGCGTGGACAACATGGTGCAGAACGGCCACTGGTATGGCATCATTGACGAAGTTGACAGCATTCTTATAGATGAAGCAAGAACCCCCCTTATAATTTCCGGAGTTGCATACGGGACCACGGAGATTTACAGAAAATTCGCACAGTTAGTGCCGATGCTAAAAAAAGATGAGGACTTTGATATAGATGAAAAAGCAAAAACAGCAGCAATTACAGAGAGCGGCGTAGAAAGAGTTGAAAAAATATTAAATATAGATAACCTCTACAGCCCCTCAAATTTTTTGTATATTCATGCATTGAACCAGTCCCTCAAGGCTTTTTATCTTTTTAAGAAAGACGTGGATTATATGATAAAAGACGGAGAGGTGGTAATAGTAGATGAATTTACAGGAAGACTGATGCCGGGCAGAAGATACAGCGAGGGTCTGCATCAGGCAATAGAGGCTAAAGAGAGGGTAAAAGTAAAAGATGAAAATCAGACACTGGCCACAATTACTATACAGAATTACTTCAGAATGTACGATAAACTTGCCGGCATGACAGGTACCGCATTGACAGAGGCAACAGAGTTCAGGCACATCTATAATCTTGAGACTGTTGTCATACCGACCAACATGCCGATGATACGGAAGGACCTTCCGGATTTAATTTATAAAACCGAAGATGTCAAATTCAGTAAGGTTACGGATGATATAGTATCAAGGTATGAGAAGGGTCAGCCGGTGCTGGTCGGGACCATATCCATTGAAAAATCCGAAAGATTGAGCGATATGCTGAAGAGGAGAGGCGTGCCCCATGAAGTTTTAAACGCAAGATACCATGAAAAGGAAGCAGAAATAATTGCAAAAGCCGGCCAGAGAGAGGCAGTTACAATTGCAACAAATATGGCCGGAAGAGGTACGGATATAGTGCTGGGCGAAGGCGTGGTAGAGCTCGGGGGCCTTCATGTTCTTGGAACCGAAAGGCACGAGAGCAGGAGAATAGATAACCAGCTGAGAGGAAGAAGCGGCCGTCAGGGAGATATGGGCTCAAGCCAGTTCTATCTGAGCACGGAAGACGATCTGCTGAGGCTTTTTGGGTCTGAAAGGATATACAGGGTTATGGATACTTTTAATTTTCCCGATGATTTGCCCATCCAGCATAATATGATAAGCAGGGCTATTGAAAACGCACAGAGACAGGTGGAAGGCAGAAACTTTGAGATAAGAAAGCATGTGCTTGAATATGATGATGTCATGAACAAGCAGAGAGAAATAATTTATGTGAGAAGGAAAAAAATTCTTGAAGAGGAAAACCTAAAATCCGTTGCCCTGGATAATATCAGAGATGTGGTAACAAAAAGTGTTGATATCCATATAAACCCTTCAGATTATCCTGAAAGCTGGGACCTTGATACACTTTCCAGTTATATGAGTCCTTTATTTTCACTGGATATTATAGGTGCAGTGATAGACAGGGAAAATCTTGCCGGGAGTAAATGGAACACCGGTATGCTAAAAGAAAAATTGCTTGAAAAAGCTTATGAAATTTATGAGGAAAGGGAAAGCAAATATTCTCCTGAAGTAATAAGGAAAATGGAAAAAATAGTAATGCTTAATGTTATTGATAACATGTGGAGAGGGCATCTTCTGGAGATGGATTATCTAAAAGAGGGCATAGGGCTGAGGGCCATCGGTCAGAGGGACCCTCTTGTTGAATTTAAAAATGAAGCATTTGGCCTGTTTAAGGAATTGATAGAGGAAATACAATTTGAAACTGTAAAACTCTTATACAATGTCAGGATAGTTAGCAGAGAGGAGCAGCAGGAGGAGGAAAAACAGAGAGCGCAGAGAAATCTGGATATAACAAATGTCACTTCAAGCGGACCCTCAAAAACGGGTGTAAGCACTCTGCAGGCAAAACCTGCAGCTGGTAAAAAAATCGGAAGGAATGATCCCTGTCCCTGCGGAAGCGGCAAAAAATACAAGAAATGCTGCGGCAGATAATTAACATAATATAAAAACAGGTATGATACTGATAGAAAAATAATACAGAAAAACCGGGGGTTTTAATGATAGAAGATTGCAAGCTCAAACTGGATGATTTACTTCAAAAAATGGCATTTCTGCGGAACTGTCTTTGAAGTAGATAAGAAAACTACCAGACTGGAAAGACTGCAAAAAGAAACTCTTTCTGATAAGTTCTGGGAGGACCACGCAAGAGCTCAGGATGTGACCAGGGAAATTAATACTCTTAAAGAAATGGTTCATGAAATTAAGGAACTGGAAGAAAAGATAGATGATGCACAGCTGGCTCTGGAAATACTAAAAAGTGAAAAAGATAATAGTCTTGAGAATGAACTGACGGGAAACCTTGATAATATTGAAGATTTATTGATTAAACTGGAAGAGAGCGTAATCTTAAACGAAAAGTATGACTTTTGCCCCGCAGTAGTGAATATTCACCCCGGGGCCGGCGGAACGGAATCTCAGGACTGGGCAGAAATGCTGCTGAGGATGTACAGCCGCTGGATAGAAAACAGAGGCTTTTCTTATGTTATCAACGACTACCAGACCGGTGAAGAAGCCGGAATAAAGAATGTTACTTTTACGGTTAAAGGCAAAAATGCGTACGGGCTCCTTAAATCGGAAAAAGGGATCCACAGGCTGGTCAGAATCTCGCCTTTTGATTCATCCAGACGCAGACATACTTCTTTTGCTTCTGTAGATGTTGTTCCCCTTCTGGATAAAGACATTGACATTAAAATGAATAAAGAGGATTTGAGGATAGAAACCTTTAAATCAAGCAGCGCAGGAGGGCAGCATGTGAATGTCACTGATTCGGCGGTGAGGATAACACATCTGCCCACGGGTACTGTGGTACAGTGCCAGAATGAAAGGTCCCAGATACTGAACAGGCAGACTGCTATCCAGATTCTGAAGTCAAAGTTATTCGAGCTTGAAGAGGAAAAGAAATTAGAAGAGATCAACAAAGTAAGGGGAGAAAAAAAAGATATTGGATGGGGCAATCAGATAAGAAGTTATGTTCTCCAGCCCTATCAATTAATAAAAGACCACAGAACCGGAGTTGAAATAGGGGATGTTCAATCGGTGCTGGACGGAAACATAGATTTACTTATAAGAAGTTTCCTTGAAAAAAAATTATATAAAAAGTAAACTCTTTCTTATTAAAGAAAGGAAAGATGAAAGAGACTGTCTTAAATGAACATGATTGAATTTAAAAATGTTACAAAAAAATACGAAAATGACACAATCGCCCTGAAAAATATTAATCTTGCTATAAGGAAGGGCGAATTTCTTTTTCTTGTGGGGCCAAGCGGTTCGGGTAAATCCACTTTTATAAAACTGGTCATAAAGGAAATCGACGAAAGCAGCGGCAATATATTTATAGCGGGGAGAAATATCTGTAATCTCAAGCCGGGAAGAATTCCCCAGCTGAGAAGAAATATAGGATGCGTTTTTCAGGATTTCAAGCTGCTGCCGAATAAAACTGTTTTTGAGAATGTGGCATTTGCCCTGGAGGTTATAGGAAAACCCGGTTACGAGATAAAAATTCAGGTGCCTCAGGTCTTAAAACTGGTAGGCCTGCACACCAGAATGGATTCATACCCCCACCAGCTGTCGGGCGGAGAGCAGCAGAGAGTTTCCATTGCCAGAGCATTCGTTAACAGGCCGCCGGTACTGCTGGCAGATGAGCCGACCGGAAATCTGGACCCTGTGACATCAGATGGAATTATGAAGATACTTTCCAGAATAAACCTTATCGGCACAACGGTGCTTATGGCAACACACGACAGAAATATTGTAAATTCAATGAGGAGACGTGTTGTAGAGCTTGAAGAGGGAGAGATAATCAGGGACCAGAAGAGAGGTGTGTACGGAGACTGATGGTTAAACCAAGGTATTTTTTTAGTGAAACTCTTACGAGCCTGAGACGGAACTTCTTCATGGGGTTTACAGCGATTACCACGGTAGCCATCACGCTTTTTATTGTCGGTTTCTTTACCCTTATCGTATATGATATTCAGGGCATAATAAACTCGGTAAAGGGTCAGGTAGAGCTGGGAGTATACCTGGAAGATGGTATCTCTGCGGAGTTAAGGGACTATATTGAAGAAAGAATATTAAGCTGGGAAGAAACCGGCTCCATAAAATATGTTTCCAAGGAACAGGCGCTGGAAAGGTTCAGAGAACAAAATGAGGGAAGTGAGATTTTAAAGGAGATCGAGGGCAACCCCCTTCCAGCCTCTTTTGAGATAACACTTAAGAGCCCTGAAAAAATAGACCAGGTGGCGCTCCGTTTTTACGATAAAGACGGGGATTATATAGAAGGAGTAAACGACGTAATATACGGAAAGGATTATGTCAATAAGCTTTTTTCTATTACTGCGATTATTGGAACCATAGCATTCCTAATTATCGCGGTGCTCCTTCTGGCCGCAATGGTATTAATATTCAATACAATAAGGCTGTCCATTTATGCGCGCCGGAAGGAAATCGAGGTCATGAAGCTTGTAGGAGCCACAAACTGGTTTGTGAGGATCCCCTTTTTGTTTGAAGGTTTTTTTGAAGGGTTTACCGGAAGCATTATCTCTATTGTACTCCTCTATTTTATGGGGAATTTCCTTTTAATAAGGGGAGAGAGGATAATAGCGGATACCATGAAAATAAAGGAGCTTGCCATAATAGGAAGCGGGAACATTGTTTTTTATGTTTATGCCGGACTGGCAATCCTTGGAGGACTTATAGGAATTCTGAGCAGCATAATTGCACTGAGGAGATATGTTAAAATTTAGCCCCTGGCTGCTTTAACCTGCATAAATTTTATATTTTTGTAAATTAGTATTAAAATAGTTATAATACAAAAATGAAATAATATGATAACTAAAAGTAAAAAAAATATAGTAATATTTGTAATAATAACCATAGCAATCTCCAGCTTTAGCGTTATAACTTCCGCCATGCCTCAATCCCTTTATGCCCAGACCCTCGAGGAAGAATTGGAACAGATAAAGAAAGACAGGGAACAGACCCAGAAAAAAATTGAAGAAGTAAAAAAAACAGAGGGTCAGTACAGAAATGAAGTGAACCAGGTAGAGGAACAGCTGCTCGGGGCATTGTCGGAACTGGACGGCCTCAATAGCAAACTTGCTAAAGCGAAGGCAGAGGTAGATAAAGCAACCATAGAGATGGTTCTAAAAGAGGAAGAATTAAAAAGAATAGAAGATGATCTGACCGAAAGGGTAAGGATATTAAATGAAAGGGTTGCCGCTATTTACAAAAACGGAAACGGGAACATACTTGAAATCCTGCTTAACTCAGAGGATTTTATTGATTTCATATCAAAATTAAAGCTGATGAATCTTTTTGCCGAACAGGATACCCAGAATATTCTTTTAATCAAGGAAAAAAGGGATGCAACCATAGGAATTAAAAAATCCATAATTAACCTGAGGGAAAAGCAAAAAGAATACAGGAGCGATGTTGAAAGACTGGTGGCCCAGGCCGAACAGAAAACCGATGAGATTGAGGACCTTTATGGCGAAAAGAAGAACCTGCTATCGCAGACCACTGCCAATAAAAATGCTCTTATTCAGATGGAGAAACAGCTTGAGATTAAAGAAGCTGAAGTTAAAAGAATCCTTGAGAGCTATAAATACGGTAATGCACCTTCAGGGAAATTTTTATGGCCTGTACCCGGAAGAGTTCAGTCCGGTTTTGGTAATAGAAGGCACCCCATATTCGGCGGAATAAGGTTCCATTCGGGTATAGATATTGTAGCCTCTTACGGAACGCTTGTTAAAGCTGCTGACGGGGGACAGGTTGTCCAGGCCGGCTATTTCGGAGGATATGGAAATTCCGTTATGGTATATCACGGCGGAGGTTTTGCCACATGGTACGCACATCTCTCAAGCATTAATGTTTCTGTAGGCCAGATGGTAGATAGAGGCCAGGTAATAGGACTGGTCGGCTCAACCGGGTGGTCCACAGGCCCTCACCTGCATTTTGAAGTAAGGATAAATGGAAACCCGCAAAATCCGCTTGCCTATTTACAATAATAATTCAAACATTTAAATTAATAAGGTAGAGGTTAAATGAAAAAACTTGTTCTAAAAATAGTTATATGTATTGTGGCTGCCATACTCATTTTTGCCGGCGGAGTATGGGCAGGTGCCGGTCTTGGTTATTTGAAGGAGCATTTAAGTGCTCTTCAGAGTAACATTTTCGGAGAAGGCTTTAATAAAATAATCCCGGCCAGTATATCACAGGATACAGCAGATAGGCCGGATATTAAAAAAATTGAAGAAGCATTGAATTTGATATCAGGAAATTCACTGGCAGCAGTGAGCGATGAGGAGCTGGTTCAGGGAGCCCTGAAAGGTATAATCTCGGTTATTGATGACAGGTATGCAGAATATTTCACAGCCGAAGAGTATAAGCTGATTATGGAATCCTACAGCGGAACAACAAGCGGTATAGGGGTTGTCGTTACGCTTGATGAAGAAGAGAGGGTGGTAGTGGTAAGAGTGCTTGAAGATGCTCCTGCTTCAAAAACAGATATCACAGAAGGAGATATTATAACCGGAGTTAATGATACGGATATAATAGATATGGATCTGGAAAAAGTGGTAGCCATGATAAAGGGAGAAGAAGGGACAGATGTTAGTTTAAAAATCTACAGGCCTTCTATAGATAAAACATTTGATGTAACCGTAACGAGAGCAAAATTTGATATTCCCAATTTAATATCAGAAATCTTTGAAGAGGAGATAGGGTATATATGGTATTATGATTTCCAGATAAGCGGCGTAAGGCAGCTTGACAGAGAAATTCAAAAGCTGATCACCAGCGGTGCCAGAGGCCTGATACTGGACTTAAGAAATAACCCCGGCGGTGCATGGGATGACGCTGTCGAAGTCTGTGACCTTTTCCTTGACGAAGGTAAAATTGTCAGTATCAGGGGCAGGTCAAATAATAAGGAGAGAGTCGATGAGTATTCGGCTGTTGAAGGTAAATATACGGAAATACCTCTGATTGTGCTGATTAACGAATTTTCAGCAAGCGCATCGGAGCTTGTTGCAGGAGCGTTGAAAGATAATGACAGGGCTGTTTTAATAGGTGAAAAAAGTTACGGTAAGGGCGCAGTACAGGTACTTTATGAACTTTCGGATAGTTCTGGAATTAAATTTACCACAGCAAAATATTTTTTACCGTCCGGTATCTCCGTTGAGGGGACAGGCGTATCACCGGATATAATAATTGAGCTGAAACCCGAAGATGAAGAAGACCTGCAGCTCAATAGAGCAATAGAAGAAATGAAAGCCCTGATAGGCGAGATTGAATGAAAAGGCCCAAAAAGAAGCAGAATTCTAAAGAAGATAAAATAATAGTTGCTCAAAATAAAAAGGCATTAAGAGATTTTTTTATTTTAAACACCTATGAGGCCGGTATAGCTCTGGAAGGATGCGAGGTTAAATCTATCCGTAACCGCAGATTGAATTTAAAGGATAGCTACAGCCGGATAAAAAATAATCAGCTGTATCTTTTTAATATGCATATATCCCCGTACAGCAACAGCAGGGTCCAGGATATAAACCCCACCAGAACAAGAAAACTGCTCATGCACAGAAATGAAATAAGCAGGATAGCGGGAAAATTGACGGACAAAAGCCTTACGCTGGTTCCGCTGAAGGTATATTTAAAAAAGAACAGGGTAAAAGTTGAGCTGGCTCTGGCTAAAGGAAAGGTAAAAAGGGATAAGCGCCGCGATATACAGAAAAGGGAGCAGGAAATCGAAATAAAAAGGGCTTTGAAAAAGTATTGATTTTGATATACAATATGCTCGCTTGAATCTATTGGATAATTTACCGTCTGTAGTTCTCCCCGGAGTGTAGGGGGCGACCTGGATTCGACGGGGATAGGTTGAGCTTAAATTGCAGGTCGAGTATCAGAACTCGTAAATAACTGAACTAAACACAAAAGCTAATAATAAAGAATTAGCATTAGCAGCCTAATTTAGAGCTGCTACGTCTGCGGGAAGTTTCCTGTGCTTTTCGACAGGCGCCGGTTAGCAGGATACTCCGGTATGAGCTGTCTGCAGTATTACCGGGGGAAATTTTATGCGGACTGGCTTTTTTAACCGTGTCCATGCGGGTAGAAAAGTGAGATTAAAATGTGGAATAAGCCTGTAGATATTTAAGTGCCAATATCTTCGGACGCGGGTTCGATTCCCGCCGCCTCCACCAGATAAAAACAACAATTTCAATTCAATGAAAAATCCCTGATATTGGGGGATTTCTATTATTTCATGGATAGATATTGAATTTTATACAGCACATCTGCCGGGGCTGGTAAATTGATTAATTCTATTCCATGACGGCATTATCTATAATGTAATCCATTACCGCCTGATGAAGCACGGTCAACTTAAGGTATGGCATACCGTAAGATTCCTCGTACTCTGAGTAATCCTCTACCCCCATGTACTCTGCAAAATGTGCTGCCACATCATCATCAGTGACCGCAATACCGGCATCTTCGGCAATAGCCTGAAAGATAAGATATAGCCTGGCAGTTTCTTTATTATCATCAAGATATTCTTCAAGCAACTCATCAGTGTTTGAGACACCCACATAACTGCTCAGGAATTCATCATAATCCATTTCATAATAATCTGCATAGTCCTCATAGTAGCGAATCAACGAGTTTTTCTGATACTCCAGAAGGCTTTCCGGAATAGATGTAATAATAGTATTATCAGCAATGTACTCCTGTAAATAATATGGCACATCATATGACATAACCGAGCTCTGTAAGTCGTTTCTGATGCCCGCTTCCATCTCTGCAACGGTGTTCCAGCCGTAATTTGGTGACAGGTTTTCTGCAACAAAATCGTCGGTCAGCACAGGGGCTTCCCTTTCGACTATATAGTTCACTGTTGTTGCAAACACAGCATCCTTTCCATCAAGTTCTTCGTTGCCGTAGTCTTCGGGGAAAGTCACCTCAATATCAAATGACTCGCCGGGAGTATGCCCGATAAGCTGCTCAAGGAAATCATCAATATATTCTGTCGTACCAATGGTTACTTCTGCGCCGAGACCATCAGTGCTGCCTCCCTCAAATTCAACGCCGTCAATACTGCCTGTGTAGTCAATGTTGACAGTGTCACCATCTGCGATAGAGCGGTCTGTTATTTGATTCTCAGAAGCGTAATAATATAAAATATTGTCAACTTCCGTCTGAACGGATTCGTCCGTAATACTATAGACATCTTCCGGTATGGATATTCCGGTATATTCACACAGCTCTACATAATCAAGTGCTTTAATCCCCTTCCAGAATCCGTTATTGTCGATACCGCTGCTGTAGGTGAACTCTTTACTGCCAGAGCAGCCGGCACAGAGGGCAAGCGTAAGAGCAATGGCAAGAACAGGTATTAATATTATTTTTAATTTTTTCATTTTACAGCTCCCATTAAGTTATTATCTGTTTCAAACAGGCCGGGTAATACCTCGCCAGACCTGAAATTATTGTTTTCATTATACACGAAGAAAGTGTTGAAAACATGGTGATTTTCTAAATAGTAAAAAAAGTAATAATAAATTAAGTGCTCACTTAGATATTCTCTTCTTCGTTACCTCTCCATAAAAGAAACTATCTGGTTGTTTAATATTGATATAATACAATTTAAACATGATTTATTATGAAAGTAATATAAAGAAGTAAAACTGGTTTATTTTTATCCCAGAAATTATATAATTAACCAGTTGGAAAATTTAAAAACCCGTTTATATGGGTATTTCTTTAAATTACAATCAGCTTAAGAAAAATATCAAATAATATTGAAAGAGTAAATTTGGACAACAGGGCAATAGGGGTATTTGATTCCGGTGTAGGCGGTTTAACGGTTCTGCGGGAGATTATAAAAACTGTTCCCGGTGAAAGCACCATATATTTTGGGGATACTGAACGGGTCCCGTATGGTCCCCGTGATCTGGAAGAGGTTAAAAAATTAGTCTTTAAAATAACAGGATTCCTTTACGAAAAAGACGTAAAGATGATTGTAATCGCCTGCAATACATCCACAGCGGCAGCATTAAAGGACTTAAAAAATCAATACGATGTACCCGTAATAGGGGTAATAGAGCCCGGGGCCAGAACAGCGGTCTACAGCACAAAAAATAAGAAAGTAGGGGTTATTGCAACTAAAGGCACGGTTGACAGCAATGCATACAGCAAAGAAATTGCTAAAATTGACCCGCAGATTAAGACCTATTCTGTGCCTGCTCCGCTGCTTGTTGATTTTATAGAGAAAGGCATCCTTGAAGGCGATGCCCTTGACGGAGCCATTAACGGATATCTTGAGCCCTTACTGGAGGCGGGAATTGATGTGCTGATACTCGGGTGCACCCATTTCCCGTTAATAGAGAAAAGAATTCTGTCCTGCAGCGGCAATGGAATCAGGGTGATAAGCTCCGCAGTAGAAACTGCCAGAGATATAAAGAAGATGCTTGAAGAAAAAGGGCTCGGCGCATCCAGTGGGAACAAATCTGAAAGGGTTTTTTATGAGACAGGCGCTGCCAGTAATTTTTTTAAGGTCGGGAAAATGTTTCTCGGCGAAGAGATAAAAGAAGTAATAAGGACAGAGCTTAAAATATAAATGAAAGCAGCGGATAGGTATAATATGCAGCAGAAGATATTTTAGTATCATTCTAATAAGAAAGGTCTGTGTAAATAATGGTTAAAAGAATTGATAGCAGGGAAAACGACCAGTTAAGAGGGATAAAGATAACCCGCAATTACATATCGCATGCTGATGGTTCGGTTTTTATTGAAATGGGAAAAACAAGGATTGTCTGCACGGCAATTGTAGAAGATAAGGTCCCCAAATTTCTTGCCGGGAAAGGCTCAGGGTGGATTACTGCAGAGTATGATATGATTCCGGGTTCGGCTCCCCAGAGAATAATAAGGCCCCAGACTGCGGGAAGAATTAACGGCAGGACCCATGAGATCCAGAGATTGATAGGCAGAGCTTTAAGAGCCGTAGTAGATTTAGGTAAGATCGGAGAAAGAACCATCTGGATTGACTGTGATGTCATTGAAGCAGACGGTGGAACCAGAACTGCCTCAATAACGGGAAGTTTTATCGCTCTTTTTGACTGCCTGCATTCAATGGTTGAGAAAAAAATTATCGCTGAGATACCTGTGGAGAGTTTCCTGGCTGCCGTGAGTGTGGGAATTGTTGACGGCGATATACTGGTTGACCTCTGTTTTGACGAAGATTCAAGGGCCCAGGTAGATATGAATGTAGTCATGAATTCAAAGGACGAATTAATAGAGGTCCAGTCCACTGCAGAAATTAAGCCATTTACAAGAGAGGATTTTGACAGTATGCTTGAAAAGGCAACTTCTGCGATAAAGGAAATTATTGAGATTCAAAAGAATATATTGAGCAGTAATTTAAACACGAAATAAATGGTTTTTAGGGTAGTTTTTAAATTTTAATTATTAAGTACTATTTTACAGCGCAGCATATCCGTATTTAAAAATACCGGAGTACAGAGCATGACTTAAGATGCAATCGGAGTTAATCTTTTGGAAATAGTTATAGCGTCAAAAAATACAGGAAAAATAAAGGAAATAAAATCGTTCTATTCAGGTCTGGCAGAGGTAAAGTGGCTGACTTTTAAGGATTTTAAAGACTTCCCCGATATCGCAGAAGAGGGGAGCACTTTTGCAGAAAATGCAAGAATAAAGGCTGAAGCTATTTCCCTGTACACAGGTAAAATAACCCTTGCCGATGACTCCGGGCTGGAAGTTGATTTTTTAGGCGGCAGGCCCGGGGTTATATCATCAAGATACAGCGGTGAAAACGCTGCGGATAAACAGAACAGGGACAGGCTGCTTGAAGAAATGAAAGACGTGGTAAAAATTTCTGACAGGACAGCAAGGTTTGTCTGCCATATGGTTCTCCAGGCCCCTGATAAAGGCATTATTTTTGAAACAAGCGGTATTTGCGAGGGTACGATAGGTTTTGAGGAAAAAGGCAGCGGAGGATTCGGGTATGATTGCATTTTTTTCCCTTCAGGATACAACAAAACGATGGCCCAGCTAACTCAAAGTGAAAAGAATAATATCAGCCACAGGGGCAAAGCTCTCAGGGCTCTGTACGGGTTTATTGTAAAATTTTAGATTTATGTTATTATTTTTCGTGCTAAAATGATGGTTTATATCCGGGGTGTAGCGCAGTTTGGTTTAGCGCACCTGCTTTGGGAGCAGGGGGTCGGAGGTTCAAATCCTCTCACCCCGACCATTTTGAGCGGGAATAGCTCAGTTGGCTAGAGCGTCAGCCTTCCAAGCTGAGGGTCGCGGGTTCGAATCCCGTTTCCCGCTCCAGTTTTTTATAAATAATTTTAATTTGTTATAATATATGCGGTTTTGCGCCTGTAGCTCAGCTGGATCGAGCAACGGACTTCTAATCCGTGGGTCGGGGGT
>CAZTUA010000039.1:0-34016 GCA_964616545.1 uncultured Actinomycetota bacterium
CTCAAGATCTCTGTGAGCCTCAATTATAATTTCTGCTGCCGGAGACTCGTATATCTCTCTTGACTTTATACCAATAAGCCTGTTTTCAACCATGTCTATCCTTCCAATTCCAAAAGAACCTGCTATTTTATTCGCTTTTTTTATTATGTCACTGGCAGAAATATTTTTCCCGTTCAGCGAAACGGGTACACCTTCCCTAAATCCTATTTCAAGATTTTCGGACTCATCTTTTTTTCTGGTCACTTTTGTCCATTCATAAATATCTTCCGGTGGCTCATTCCAGGCATTTTCAAGTAACCCGCATTCAATGCTTCTCCCCCAGAGATTTTCATCAATACTGTAAGGACTTTTCTTTGTAACCGGCACTTTTATATTGTACTGTCTTGCATATTTTACAGCTTCTTCTCTTGATATGACCCATTCCCTCTGCGGTGCTATTATTTTAAGATCGGGAGCAAGGCTCCTTATTCCTACGTCAAAGCGCACCTGGTCATTACCCTTTGCGGTACAACCGTGTGCTACAGCCTTAGCTCCTTCTTTTCTGGCTATTTCTACAAGTTTTTTTGCTATCAAAGGCCTCGCAAGAGCTGTCGCAAGAGGATATTTTTTTTCATATTTTAGATTGGCTTTTATTGATGGAAAAATATAGTCATTTACAAATTCATCCCTTGCATCAATTAACACTGACTTACTCGCTCCTATTTCCAGCGCCCTTTTGTATGCCCTGCCCAGATCACCTGGCTGGCCGCAGTCAATCAGGGCTGCTATTACGTCCATATTATATTTATCTTTGATCCATTTTATAGAAATTGATGTATCAAGCCCACCGGAATATGCAAGTACAACTTTTTCAGCCATTTTTATCCCTTCCTTCATTAACCGGTTTTAATACCGGACTTTTTTATTTTTTACCTATTAATAGATTAAAATTGTTCCTTTATCATTTTAATTATTTTTATTGCGCTATCATCAGAATTTATAACGCAGATTATTGTATCATCACCGGCTACGGTACCCAGTATCTCAACAAAATTCATGCCATCAATAACTGCTGCTGTTCCCTGTGCTTCTCCGGGGAATGTCTTTATAACAATTATATTTGCTGCTCTTTTTACAGATGTAACACTCTCCTTTAATTTTGATTTCAACTTTTCGGGGTCAATAATTTTCCCTTCAAGTTTTCCTGTCTCAATGGCATAGTACTCTTCCTGGCGATAATTTCTTATTTTTATTATTCTTAAGTAATTTAAATCTCTTGAAACCGTTGACTGTGTTGCATTATACCCCCTTTTATTAAGCTCATTTAATAATTCTTCCTGGGACGATACCTTTTTTTCATTTATTATTTCTTTTATAGCTCTGAGTCTTCTGGACCTGTTCATTTTAATTTTACCTCTGTGCCTGTCATTATTTTATTTACTATATAATTTTTACGATAAGTAAACTTTTTCATATCCAGGTTATTCCGAGATTTCCATTCTTTTTCTCCCGCATAAAGCACCCTCATTATTATTGATATAACGAAATATTCACTATTTATACAGATAGGCTAAAAGTCCTTTTTGCGCATGAAGGCGATTTTCCGCCTGGTCAAGAATAATAGAGTTGCTGCTATCAAGTACTCCTGAAGTAATTTCCTGGCCCGGGTGCGCGGGCAGACAGTGCATTATTCTTACTTCTTTTTTCGCATATTTCAATAAATTTTCATTTAACTGATATTTTTCAAGCTCTTTTAACTTGCAATTATCTATTTCCTGCCCCATGCTGATCCAGACATCTGTATAAATTACGTCTGCACTTCTTACAGCCTCTGCAGGGTCATTTACCACATTAACTTTCCCTCCCTTATACTGGCTTACAGCATATTTCATAATCTCTTCAGGCGGGGAATATTTTTCGGGGCATCCTATTGTTATATCAATTCCAAGCTTTGAAAATCCTATAATAAGACTGCTGGTTACATTATTGCTATCACCGATATATACAAACTTTATTTTTTTATTTAACATTCCAATTTCTTTTAAAGTCAGCATATCTGCCAGCACCTGGCACGGGTGATAGGAGTCTGTTAAACCATTTATCACCGGCATTCTCCCGTATTTCGCAAAGATTTCCAGAGTTTCCTGTTTGAAGGTCCTTATTATTAATCCATCCATGTATAGCGAAAAAATCCTTGCAGTATCCTTATAAGATTCACCCCTTCCCAGCTGGAGGCTTTTTGAATCAAGGATCAGTGTGTTGCCTCCCAGATGATTTATCCCTACCTCAAAGGATAACCTCGTTCTGGTAGAATGCTTATCAAACATTATCGCTATATTCTTTCCTTTTAGAATACTGCTGTATTTATTCTTATTTTTTTTGATTTTTAGTGAAAGATTAAGTATGTGTTCAATTTCATTTCCTGAATAATCTTTCAATGTTAAAAAATCTTTTTTCATTTACATCTCCTTTATTTTTGTATCCAGCCACTTTATAAGGGTGTCTATATTTTTCTTTGTTATTTCAAGAATCGGAAGAAATCTCAGAGTATTATCCGACACTCTGTTTATAACCAGTTTATCGTTAAGAGCATCCGTTACAAGTTTTTCCGCAACCGGCTCATTGAATTCTATGCCTATCATCAGACCCTTTCCTCTTACCTGCTTTATAACTGAGTATTTGTTTTTTATTTTATTTAATTTTTCAATAAAATATTGCCCCGATTTTCTGGATTTTTCGATAAGTTTTTTATTTATAATATAATCAATTACTGCAAGTCCGGCCCTGCAGGATGCTGCATTTCCTCCAAATGTCGAACCATGTGTCCCTGGCCCGAAACTATTTGCTATTTTTTCTGTTGAAATTATTGCTCCTGCCGGCATACCGCCGCCAAGGCTTTTAGCCAGTACCAGTATATCAGGATTAATCCCGTAATCCTGGTAAGCAAACATGCTTCCGGTCCTGCCAAATCCTGTCTGTATCTCATCAAAAACAAGCAATATATCTTTTCCACTGCAAATATCCCTCAGCTCCTTAATGAACTTTTCATCTGCAGGATAAATGCCGCCTTCTCCCTGGATGGGCTCCAGCATTATAGCACATGTATTTTCATTCAATAGCGCCTTTACAGATTCCAAATTATTAAGTTCTGCGTGCTTGAAACCTGAAAGCAAAGGCTCAAATAGTTTTTGTTTCTCAGTCTGAGCCGTAGCTGCAAGAGCACCGAGCGTCCTTCCGTGAAAAGCTTTCTTGAAAGTTATTATTTCATATCGTGACGGACCATAATTGTCTGTCGAGTACTTCCTTGCAAGTTTTATTGCACCTTCTATAGATTCTGTGCCGCTATTCGTAAAAAATACTTTTTCTCCAAACCCTGAAATTTCGCATAGTTTCTTTGCCAGCATAACCTGCGGTTCATTATAATAAACATTCGATGGCTGTATTATATCAGCAATCTGCCCGATTAATGCTTTTACCACATATTTATTACTGTGCCCGACATTAAGACACCCGTAACCTGCTATAAAATCAAGGTATCTGTGACCTTCCGCATCCCAGAGATACTGCATTTTAGCTTTTACAAACACTGCTGGCAGCCTGTTAATTGTGGGCATTAAATATTTCTTGCCTGTATTATAAATTTCCGAATTTTTTAAAATATTATTCATAATTAAATCTCCCTGCCTGTTATCATTGTACCAATTCCTTTATCCGTAAATATTTCCATAAGTATCGAATGTTTTTTAATTCCATTTAATATGTGAGTTCTCTCGGCACCGTTTTCCAGTGCATCAATGCAGGCCATAACCTTTGGAATCATTCCCGAGCTTATTTTTCCGCTGTCTATTAACTTCACGCATTCCTCTTTTGTTATCTTTGATATCAGCTTTTTCCCGTCCTTTTTATTTTCCATCAGTATCCCATCAACATCTGTTAAAAGAATCATTTTCTTTGCATTAAGAGAAATTGCTATTCTGGCAGCACATGTATCAGCATTTATATTATATGTATTACCTTTGCTATCTGTTCCAAGTGTGGCAATAACAGGTATATAGCCATTTCCCAGTATATTATTTAAAAATCCGGAATTTATACTCTTAATCTCTCCGACAAATCCTAGATTTATTTCTTTTCCGTCCCTGTTATATTTTTTCTTACCGCACTTTATAAAACCAGCGTCATTACCCGATATTCCCACAGCGGTGCCGCCATGTTTGTTAAGGAAAGATACTATTTTTGTATTTATATCCCCTATAAGAACCATTTTTACAATATTGATCATATTGCTGTCCGTTATTCTCAACCCGTCCACGAATTCTGGCTTTATCCCTTTTTCCAGTGCCATCTCATTTATCTGCTTACCGCCTCCGTGTACAAGCACCACTTTTATCCCCACATATTTCATAAGAATAAGGTCGTTGAGGACACTTTCCAGCATGCTGTTTTTTTCCATCATGCTTCCGCCTATTTTAACAACCACAACTTTATCAAAATATTCTTTAATATATGGCAATGATTCCAGCAAAACTTCTACTTTATTGTTATAAATTTCTTTCACATTCACACCGCTTTCTTTTTTATTTTTCACTTTATTGCCTTATCCTGGCAGGGCTTATCTTTAAAGTTTATTTACTCTTCCTATGTCCGGTATAATGCATTTATTTTTATATATTCAAATGAAAGATCCGAAGTTAAAACTTCAAAGTATCCATTTCCGCAGTTTAAATCAATGGTAAAATCAATTTCCCTCTCTTTCATTAACTTTTTTACTTCTGCTGTATTGAATTCTTTACCCATTCCATTTTCTACAATAATGATATTATCAATTAATATATTGATTTTATCGGGATTAAAATCACAGCCGGCTGAACCCAGAGCGGCACTTATTCTTCCCCAGTTCAGGTCCTGACCAAACATTGCGCATTTGAACAGGTTTGAGTTTGCAACCTTAAAAGCCAGTTTTCTGGCGTCGGTCATATCATGTGCGTTTAAAATTTTTATTTTGATTAATTTTGTTGCGCCTTCCCCGTCAAGAACTATTTTTTTTGCCAGATTCTTCATAATATATGAAAAAGCGCTTTTAAAATCTTTGTAATATTTGCTTTTTTTATTTTTTACGCAGACTCCGCTCTGTGCATTTGCCATAACAAATACCATATCGTTTGTACTCTGACACCCGTCTATGGTTATACTGTTAAAACTTTTATCAGTTTCTTCATATAAGATATCATAAAGAATTTTTTTTGATATTCCGATATTTGTTGTTATAAATACCAGAAGTGTTGCCATATTGGGCTCTATCATACCGGAGCCCTTAGCTATTCCTCCTATTATTATATCCTCACCTTCCCGGACATGAATGCATACCGCTGTTTCCTTTGCCAGCAGGTCAGTGGTCAGTATTGCTTCTGCCGCTTCGTGTCCGCCCTGGCTGCTTAACCTGGTGGAACACTCCTTAATCCCGTATTCAATCTTTTCCATTGGCAGCTGTTTCCCGATTACCCCTGTTGAAGATACTATTATGTTTTTGCTGTCTGTATTTAAATATTTTGATGCAATATCAATTGTTTTTTTTGCATTTAAGTAACCCTTCTTCCCTGTGCAGGCATTTGCAATCCCACTGTTTACAACAACTGCTTTTATATTTCTGGTTTTACCGAGCTGCTCCCTGGTAACCAGAACAGGCGCCGCAGAAAATTTATTTGTGGTAAATACGCCGCTGCATACAGCGCCCTCCGGCGCATGTATAATACAAAAATCTAATTTATTTGAATTTTTGATACCACAGTGGCATGCTGAAGCATAAAATCCGGGAACATTTGTTATTGTTCCTTCATTTATAATTTCAAAATTATTATTTTTGTTATTCTTTTTGTTTTGTTCTGTTAACATAATAAATTAATATCCCTTCATTAATTAAGAAAATACCCCGTTAAAACATAATCCTTCTTTTTCATCAAAACCCATCATTATATTCATATTTTGAACTGCCTGACCGGCGGCACCCTTTAAGAGATTATCTATTGCACTGAAAATTTTTAGTGTGCCTGTTCTTTCATCAAGTTTATATCCAAGCAAACACATATTGGTTCCGATTACATCCCTGAGCTGTGGTATTTCTGTACCTGTAAATTTAACAAAAGGAAGACCGCTGCAGAATTTTTCATACAGGCCATATATTTTTTCCTCTGTGTTGCTTTCTACCTCTACAGTACTTATCCTGCAATATATAGATGTAAATATCCCCCTGTTTACAGGTAGAAGATGAGGTGTAAAATTTATTTTAAATTTTTTTCCTGAAATCTCCTCTATCTCCTGTTCAATTTCTCCTGTGTGCCTGTGTCCTGCCGCAGAATAAGCGTAAAAATTATTTTCAACATTTGTAAAAAGGTACTGTTCTTCAGGCTTCCTTCCTGCTCCGCTCACACCGGATTTAGAATCAATGCATATACCCTTTATAGTTATATCCCCCTTAATCACAGGGGCAAGTCCCAGCAAAACAGAAGTTGGATAGCATCCTGGATTGGCAACATAATTGCTTTTTTGAATCTTATCTTTGTTTGTTTCCGGGAGGCCGTATACAAATTTAGAAAGCTCTTCTTTCATGATATGTACGGTTCCATACCAGTATTTATAGTCTTCCGGCATTTTTAACCTGAAATCAGAACCTATGTCTATAATTTTAAAATTGTAATTGCCTTTTAATTCCTTTAAATATTCCATTGATTTATGTGGAGGAAGACATAAAAATATTATATCAATGTCTTCAAGGTCGCAATTTTTTGCCTCCCCGGTAAAGGTAAGATCAGTATCCCCGCTGTTCGTATATGATGGGAACACTTCACTTACAGCCATGTTTTTATAGGTTCTTGAGGTCACAAAATTTATTTTTGCATACCTGTGAAAGCTTAATATTTTTACAAGCTCAAGTCCTGTAAATCCTGAACCTCCAACAATTCCTGCTTTAACTATCTTTTTCATAATTTTACCCTCCATTATTGATTTGCATATTATACATAATTATTAAATAATATGCAAATTAAATTTTACCATGATTTTTTAGACCTGGCATTGACAGTTCTATATTCTATTCTTTATTTTTCTTGTGAGTAAATATAAGAATGCCGTAAGAAATGCAGAGCCGCAGTAAAGTAACATAATGATGTTACCATATCGCGAGTAAAAAGTTATTTCAGGCATAAGAAAAATACTTCCATAAATAATTTTTTCTTCCATCAGATCCGAACGTTCCATAATTTCTCCTGATGGGGAAATTATTGCCGATATCCCGGTATTGGCACAGTGTGCAACATAACATCCGTTTTCAATGGCTCTTATCTTTGAAAATATAAGATGGTGCCAGGGCGCAATGCTGTTGTCCAGGCTGGAATTATCTGCAAGTACAAATATTGCTTCTGCACCGTTATTCCTTAGATTCCTTGCAATAGAAGGAATTGTTGACTCATAGCAAATATTTACCCCTACCCTGCCCTTTCCAGGATAGTTTATTGGAGTATAATCTCTGCCGGGCACAATTTTGGCAACTGTAAAATCTATAAAATTCAAATAACCCAGAACCTCCGGATAAGGAATATGCTGAATGAAAGGTACCGGATGTATTTCATTATATCTGCCCGCAATTTTTAAATCTGAATCATACAGTAAAGCCGAGTTGTAGTATTCTGATTGGTCTTCATTGTGGACGTATTGACCGATAAGTATATATATTTTTTCCTCTTCTGTAATTTTTTCTGCCCAGTTTTTAAAACCTTCGTTTGCATTAACAGACCCCCACAGCATGCTTTCGGGGAATACCACAAGCTCTGTTCCCTCCCTGAAATAATTATTTTTGCTGTATCCTGCAGGCAGTATTTCGCTTCCTTTGCATGAAAATTTTTCATCATATTGTATATTTGTCTGTACCATTGCCACCTTTATCTCTTCGTAACCACTATTTTTTATCAAGCGGTTCAAATTATTATTTACGCTGATAATGCCATATATATTAAATATCAATAAAATACCCGTGCATGCAATAAGATACTTAAAAACTGCTTTTCTATTTTTTAGAGAGGAGATTATTGTTTCAAAGATACATGCGTTAAAGAGAACTATAATAAATGACACTCCATAGATTCCGGTAAACCTTGTAATTTGCATTAAGGGCAAAAAATTATACTGCGAATACCCGAGAATACCAATGGTAAAAGCAAGATATGATTGAGACCTCAAAAATTCCACAAGTATCCATACAGCAGGTATTAAAAATATCCTGATGCATGGTTTATCTATTTTTTCAAGGATAAAATATATGGCGATTCCATAAATCAGGAATATAACGGCCAGAATAGGCACAAGTAACAGCCAGACAAATTTTACAGGTAAAACCATCATCCAGTAAATCAATCCCATAAAAAATCCGATGCCGCATATAAAACTGAAAATAACAGTCTGTTTTAGATTTGATTTATATACAGTAAAAAGAAAAGGTAATAATGCGAACCATGCAAAAAATCCCAGTTCCTTAAAACTTAAAAATAAAAACAATGCCGATAGCATTGATAGTATTAATCTATGATAATTTTTTAAAATATTTTTACCTGCTTCCGTTATGGTCAATTAACCTCTTATGTTCAGCCATAATACATCTATCCATTATTACTTTAATGTTATATTTCTCCGCCAGTTTCTTTGCTTTAAGATTTGTTATGCCTTTTTGCATCCAGATGGCTCCGGGTTTTAACCTGATTGCGTTCTTAACTATCTGATAAACATCTTCTCCCGGTCTGAAAATATCTACTATGTCTACCCTCTCTTTTATGCTTGAAATATTTTTATAAGATTTTTCTCCTAAAATTTCGTCTGCAAAAGGATTTACAGGTATTATTTTATATCCCTTTTTTTTCAGGTATGCAGCAACAGCATAAGAGGCTTTACCGGGGTCTCTCGAAACTCCCACTACTGCTATGTTTCTTGAATTTTTAAGTAAACTTTTAAGGCTGTCTTCTTCTGTCATAATTAGATCTACTCAATTTTATGAATCAGCCCATATTTTCCATGCAGCTTTTAAAGTCTTCCTTTAATTTATCCATATTATTGCTGTAAAATATTACTTCCTGTCTTATTAAATCAGAAGGTATCTTCGTTCGCCTGCCGGCTATTAATATTATCTTTTTATTTAATCCCAGAGCCAGTCCAAGCTCCAGGCCCACATTAAAAGTAGGGTTTGTGAGGTTGGCCATAAAATAGCCGGATTGCTGTATCAGTTCACAAATTTTACAAAAAAAGTCCTTTGTTCTTATTTCATATCTTGCTATCCTGTGGCTGATACGCAGTTCTTTCAGGGCCGGAATGATAGCTTCTTCTATGGTCTTCTCTGCATTTTTATATCTGTAATTATATGCTATAAATATCTGTCCCGGTTTTTCTTTTATTTTCAGGCTGCATTTTTTAGTGCCGGTAAGAAAACATTTCATTATAGGTAAAAATAGAGTTAATAATTAAAAAATATTATATCACATCTCTATATCCAATCATTATCTACGATAATTTCCTTTATACGGTACTTTATAGCTTTAACTTCCATCCGTCATAAGCAACTCTTACGCTAACCAGTTCTCCGGAGTATTCTTTTATCTTTTTCATTAGCTCATCTTCCTCCATTTTAACAACCTGCTTTCCGCAGTGGGTGATTATTAAATTTTTAACATTATACTTTTTGCACCACCCTATTATGGTTTTAATCATTGCATGTCCGAAAAGTTTATCATTTTTTCTTCTTACCATATTTATATTAAGACTTGAACCATCAGCTATTATCAGGTCGATATCTTCGAGTAATATTCCCTTATCTTCATTAAAATCCAGAATATCGGGTGCATATATTAATGTTTTATCTCCCTTAATTTTATAAGCAACTGCAGGACACTTTAGCGAGTGCATCACACTATATGCAGTTATTTTAAGATCATTTAGAATATATTCTTTTCCGCTTTTGATAATTCTATAATTTAAAGGCTTATTTTTTCCATAGTTAAATGTTTCAGAGGTCATATAAACAGGTGCTGTTATGCAGTTTTTCTCTTCCAGAGTCCAGATATAATGGTCGGGATGGGCATGAGTTATTAATATAAAATTAAAACTGTTGATTATTTTTTCTAACCCGGGATTATGTTTTGCTCCAAAATCGACAAGCAAGCCTGTACTTTTTTCCCTTAAAATAATCGACGAGTGATAGGTATGCCTGGGGCTGCTTTCCTCAATTTCTCCTTTTGTGCCCGGGAACTCTATTATCATTTCCGTTATTCTCTAATTCTTGCTTTAAATTTTTTACCCAGATTTTCTAGAATCCTCTTTACTATTATCTCTATTTCTGTATCTTTTAAAGTTCTGGCATTATCCCTGAAACTTAAAGAATAAGCCATGCTTTTTTTATATTTTTCTATCTGTTCCCCTCTGTAAATATCAAATAATCGTACATTATCCAGCAGGTCCGTACCGCTCTTCCTTATTTCAGAAATAATGTCTTCATTCTTTATTTCTTCGTTAACCACAATTGCAAGGTCGATATCTATTGAAGGAAACTGGGTTATTGCACTATATTTTTTTTCTGATTTTATATTATTTATAAATTCGTCCATGTTCAGCTCCATATAATAAACATCCTGGCTGATTTCAAATTCCATTGCTATCAATGGATGGACTTTACCGATTATACCCATAATCTTTCCATTAATATTTATTTTACCGCTTATTCGCGGATGGAAAAATTTATACTCGTGCTCCTCTATCTCAAGCATTTCGTATGGATAGTAAATCCTGTGTAAAAATTCCAGTATACCTTTCAAATCGTAAAAATCTATGTTTCTTTCTTCCTCGTTCCAGCCCTTCCTGACTCTTTTCCCTGTAAGTGTTATGCCTGCTTTATTTATTTCCAGAGGCAATATGTCATTACTTTTTTTAAAGATCTTTGATATTTCGAATATTCCGATATCTTTTATATTGTGGTTGATATTATCCTTTATATTTTTTAGCAGTGACGGGAAAAGAGATGTTCTCAAATACCTGAAATCTTCATTTATCGGATTTATTATTTCAACGTTATCGCTGTATTCCTTTTCAAGATCCAGCTTAAATTTTTTAATCGTATCAATGCCTGTAAAAGAATAATTTATAACCTCATTCAGCCCTATATCACATAAATACTGTCTTATCTCTTTCAGGGTTTTCTGATAATCCGTATATTTCCCTCTGTTACTTCTGGCTGCCGGGGGTATGGAATCAAATTTATCATATCCGTAAATTCTTGCTACTTCCTCTACAAGATCAATTTCTCTTTCCAGGTCTTCATATCTCCATGAAGGTACAATTGCTTCTATGTCATTATTCTTTATTTTGTTATCAATTTTTAGCCCTTTTAGAATACCGGATACAGTGTTCCTGGATATATCTTTGCCAAGAACCTGGCTCACCCTGCCAGTTCTCAAAATTATCTTTCTATTTCTTTCTGTTTTCCTGTAATTATCGTAAATAAATCCCTCTGTTTTATAACCTGTTATCTTATTCAGAATATACTCAAACCTGCCTATTGCAAACAGGGTAAGCTGCGGATCTATTTTCTTCTCAAACCTGTTTGATGCTTCTGACCGGAGCCCTATTTTTTTTGATGTTCTCATTATTGAGGGCCCGTAAAAGTTTGCAGCTTCCAGAAGCAAGTTTTTTGTATTTTGATTTATTTCGGTGTCCTTCCCCCCCATAATACCTGCAATTGCAACTGCATTTTCTTCATCTGCTATTACCAGGGCATCTTCACCTGGAACTCTAATTGAGTCGTCTATTGTTTTTATTTCTTCATCTTTTTCTGCCTTCCTTACTATTATTTTATCAGAATACAGGAGGTCTTTATCAAAGGCATGAAGCGGCTGGCCGGTCTCAAGCATAACATAGTTGGTAAGGTCGACGATTAAATTTACAGGTCTTACGTCACACAAAAGTAATCTGTGCTTTAGCCAGAAAGGAGATTCTGTACCGGGAACATTTTTAAAAATTTTTGCAGAGTACCTCGGGCAAAGATTATAATCTTTTATTTCAATAACGAGTCCGGAATCAACATTTAACCTTTTTTTAAGATTGTAATCTGGTATTATAAGTTCAAATCCTGTTAAAGCGCTTATCTCTCTCGCAATGCCTATTGCACTCATGCAATCAGGCCTGTTGGGTGTTATTTCAAGCTCATAAACTACGTCATCCAGTCCTGCTGCTTTTGAAAAACTCTCCCCTACACTGAAGCTGCTATCCAGTATCATTATACCTTCTGATTCAGATGAAAGGCCCAGTTCCATCTCAGAGCACATCATTCCTTCTGATACACGGCCTCTTATCCTGCTCTCTTTTATGGTTATTCCATTCACTACGGCACCGGGAAGTGCAGTAGCTACAATGTCACCTTCTTTAAAATTTTTAGCGCCGCATACTATTTCTGCAATCTTTTTTCCTGTGTCAACTCTGCACAGGGATAATTTATCGGCATCTGGATGGGAGGTAAAATCAATTATCTTTCCAACAATTATATTTTTATATTTATCACCAGCATTTTCAACTTTCTTGACTTCCGTTCCGCTCATTGTAAGCATGTCGGCAATATCGCCGGGATCGATTTTATCACCCTTAATAAACTCTTTTATCCAGTTTAGTGTTATTTTCAATTCCTGAATAATCCTTTCTTAAAATAGGCAGCCAGTATATTTAAAAAATAAAAAAATTATTAATTAAGCGCCAGGTAAAATATTTTTATATATTATTCGTGCCGGTAATTAAAACTGGCTTATGAATCTTAAATCATTTTCAAAAAATATCCTTAAATCGTCAATTCCATACTTTAGCATACATATTCTTTCTATGCCTATGCCGAAAGCAAAACCACTTACTTCTTCTGCATTATATCCGACAAATGAATAAAGATTAGGGTCCACCATCCCTGCACCCAGAATTTCCAGCCATCCGCTTCCCGAGCATGATCTGCAGCCTTTTCCTCCGCATATATTACATGATACGTCTACTTCTACACTTGGTTCCGTGAATGGGAAATAATGCGGCCTGAATCTGACTTTTCTGTTTTTACCAAAAACCTCATGGGCAAATGTTTCAAGCATCCATTTAAGGTTCCCAAAATTTATACCCTTATCTATTACAAGCCCTTCTATCTGAGTAAACATCGGCGTATGAGTAACGTCATAATCTCTCCGGTATACCTTACCGGGTACTATTATATAAATGGGAGGTTTATTTTTTTCCATGTATCTTATCTGGACAGGTGATGTATGTGTCCTTAATAAAACTTTATCTGACACAAAGAAAGTATCATGTAAAGATCTTGCCGGATGGTCAGCAGGAGTATTCAATGCTTCAAAATTATAATAATCTGTCTCAACCTCAGGTCCATCTGCGATATCAAACCCCATGCCTATAAATATTTCTTCTATTTCCCCAATAACTTTTGAAATAATATTCTTTTTACCGGATTTTATTGTTCTTCCCGGCAAAGATAAATCAAAAATTTCTTCCCTTAGTTTTTTTTCATATTCTATGTTTTTAAGAAACTTTTCTTTCTCAAGTATATTTTCTTCAATTCCGATACGCGCAGCATTGGATTTTTTACCTATGACCGGTCTGAGATGTTTTGGAAAGCTGCCGATATCTTTTAGAGTTCTGGCCAGGAAACTTTTTTTACCGGTATATTTTGTTTTAATTACGTCAAGCTCTGCCAGACTCTTTACTGTTTTAATTTCCCTTTTAAAATCATTAAGTTCTTTTTTTATTACTTTTTCTATATCGTCTATTCTTTTTTCTTTTTCATCCATAATTCTTATGCAAGCTTTTTCTTTGCGACCTCGGCCAGTTCCCTGAAAGCACCGGGATCATTTACCGCCATTTCCGATAACATTTTTCTGTTTATATCAACGCTTGCTTTCCTCAGGCCGCATATAAATTCATTATATGATATTCCATTTATTCTTGCGGCAGCATTTATTCTTGTAATCCATAGTCTCCTGAAGTTTCTTTTATTATTCTTCCTATCCCTGTAGGCATAACTCATTGATTTAAGAAGCTGCTCTTTTGCAATCTTATAGCTTCTGCTTTTGGAACCGTAATAGCCTCTTGCTTCTTTTAGTACTTCTTTATGTTTTCTTCTCTTAATTTGTCCTCTTTTAACTCTGGTCATTTAGATCACACCTTTCTTTATTTACCCAGCAGCCTTCTTACTTTTTTCCTGTTGTGCGGAGCCACTTCCTGCATATTCCCCAGACGTCTTTTTCTTTCTGCGCTCTTTTTTGTAAGAATATGGCTCTTATAAGCCTTGGCTCTTAAAATTTTTCCGCTGCCCGTAATTTTAAACCTCTTGGCAGCACCTTTATGTGTTTTAATTTTTGGCATAATAGATATCCTTTTGGCTCTAATTTAACAAGACTATTCTTTATTTTGTAATCGGGGTTAGAACTGTAATTATATTATATCCTTCCACTTTGGGCTCCAGTTCAGGCATACATTTATCTTTTAAATCTTCCAGAAGCTTCTCCAGTATATTCATGCCTATTTCCCTGTGTACGATTTCTCTTCCCCTGAACATAATTGTCACTTTTACTTTGTAACCGCTGCTTAGAAATTTCTCTATCTGTTTTCTTTTTGTATTCAGGTCATTTGTATCTATCTTTGGTCTCAACTTTATTTCTTTTACTACGATCTGCGATTGCTTTTTTTTCTTCAATTTCTCTGAAATCTCCATCTGGTACCTGAATTTTCCATAATCCATTATCTTGCAAACAGGAGGATTGCTCACGGACGATATCTCAACAAGATCCAGGCCACTCTCTTCAGCATTTTTAAGAGCTTCTTTAATCGAGACCACCCCTATTTGTTTGCCTTCTTCTGATATTAATCTTACCTCTGGCGCTTTTATATATTCGTTTATACGAATTCTTTTTTTATCGTTAAAGGTACACCTCCGTAAACATTTTTTAAAAAAAAATAGGCAGACAAATCATCTACCTATTTTATTCAATATATTAAACCAGATTAGCAGGTCCTTAAAGCCGCTATCCGGTGAGAAATAGATGATTTCTACTTAATGTTTTTATATCTTTTTATCAATTTATTAACAATTTTGGAATTATACTAATTATTAACTCTTTTGTCTATACCCTTATTTTATACTGCTGCTTCCTCTTCTTCGGGTTCATATTCTTCTTCCCACACTTTATCTGCAATCTTTTTATAATCATCTGCATATTTATCCAGCGGTTTTGCAAGACAGCCTATTACTGTCTCTGCACCGTCATGTGTTGGATAAGCACCCGTTTCAGCCACTATCTCCCTTAAAACATAAGGATTGTCTATTATACAGCATGGGCGGAGATGATTTTTCGTATAGGGCTGTCTTTTCCTGAACCCTCTGAAGAAATCTGAATTCAAAATTTCAGTCAAACTTTTTTCCTTAATATTATCAGCAGCAAAGTGAACAAATACACACGGTTCAACATCGCCATTCACATTTACATGCAGATAGTTTTTACCTCCAGCCATGCAGCCGTTTACCAGTGGCCCGTCGTTCCAGAAATCAGCAACCACAATATTTTTGTTGTTTCTTATCTCAAGAACTCTCCTGCGCCTGTAATCCCTCTGCTCTGGAGTAGGCATGAGTTCCATATCAGGTTCTCTTCCTATGGGGACGTAATTAAAGTACCAGCCGATAAATGCTCCTTTTTCTACAAATAAATCAATAAATTCATCGCTTACTACAAGTTCATTATTTTCCCTTGTAGCAGTTACTGAAAATCCGAACAGAACTCCATGTTTATTAAGAGCATCCATTGCTCTCATGATCTTTGACCAGACTCCTTTCCCTCTTCTCTGGTCTGTTTCTTTTTCAAACCCTTCTACGCTGATACATGGCACTGCATTCCCAAGATCCGAAAGTTTTTTTGCAACTTTTTCATCAATAAAAGTTCCGTTTGTATAAATCTGAAAAAATGAATTATTATGTCTTTCAAGAAAATCATAAATCTTATCCCAGTGGAACGGTTCTCCGCCTGTAATAACAAAGAAATAGAGCCCTATATCATTGGCCTCTTCTATTACTCTATTGCATACATCATACGGAAGATCGTCTTTTTTTGAATATTGCCATGCATAACATCCGTAACATCTAAGATTGCATCTCATTGAAGGGCTGATTACCAGAAGATTTGGCGGGTTAAACCCATATTTCCTGGCAAAAGCGAGCCTTCTGGGCTGCCCCTGTACCATTGCATTGTTTATTAAATTCATAACCACTTTTTCTCTTACCTGCGGTGACATTTTTGATGCCTGCTTTTTCAGGTTTATAAGCATGTTTTCCAGAAAATCCCTTTCCTCTTTTTTCTTGAGCCTGTAAACTCTCCCCTTAATAAGAGAGAGCCATTGTTCATCAGAAATTCTTGGAAGTATTCTTAATGCCCCTTTAATCGCAGATTTTGTAGTGTACAATTTTACTCTTTCCTTTATCGTCATTTCGAAAACCTCCTTCCAGATTTATAAGATTTAAAATTTATTTAAATTTTTTTACCGTATGTCATGGTAAAAATAAAATCTTAAAGTTTGTATGATAAATTATAGGAATATTTTTATAAAAAATAAAGTGTCCGGGATTCTATTTAATAATTATTCTTTTTATTACCAACAACTTCCTTTAATTCCCGTGTAAAATCTTCAATTTTGATTTCCCTTATATCCCCGCCTATTTTTTTTCTGATGGTAATGGTTTCTGTTTTTTCTTCATTCTCGCCTGTTATAATCATATAAGGTATTTTCTTTATCTCAGCCTGCTTTATTTTTTTACTCAGTGACTCCACCCTGTTGTCTATTTCCACCCTGAAACCGGAATTCTTTAAATAATCATATGCCTTTTTTGCATATTCATAGAACTTTTCTGAAATTGGAAGCACCGTTATCTGCCGCGGTGCAAGCCACGGAGGTAAATTACCGCTGTAATGCTCCAGAAGAATGCCAGTAAATCTTTCAATGCTGCCCAGCACTGTTCTGTGAATCATTACAGGCCTGTGCCTGGCATTATCCTCTCCTGTGTACTCAATATCAAATTTTTCCGGCATTGCAAAATCAAGCTGTATGGTTCCACACTGCCAGGTCCTTCCCAGACAATCTTCAATATGAAAGTCAATTTTAGGACCGTAGAAAGCTCCCTCTCCTTCATTTATGGAATACTTAAGTCCCCTGTTTTCTATTGCGCCTCTTAAGATTTCTTCTGCCTTTTCCCACATCTCATCGGTACCTATACGCTTTTCCGGTCTTGTTGAAAGTTCCAGATGATACTTATCAAAACCAAAAACCCTGTAAATCCTGTCAATAAGGCTTATAACTTGTGTTACCTCATCTTTTGCCTGTTCTTCAGTGCAGAATATATGAGCATCATCCTGGATAAAACTTCTTACCCTGAATAAGCCATGCAGAACACCTGATTTCTCATGCCTGTGAACCAGTCCGAGTTCGGCAATTTTTATGGGCAATTCTTTATATGAATGCTGATTTGATTTGTAAACGATTATAGTCCCGGGGCAATTCATGGGTTTTACAGCATAATCTTCTTCATCTATTTTCACAAAGTACATATTTTCCCTGTAATTTTCCCAGTGGCCTGAAGTTTCCCATAGCTTTTTGCTCAATATAATGGGTGTGCTTATTTCAGTATAGCCTTCTTCTAAATGCTCTTCTTTCCAGTAATCCAGTATTATATTTATAAGTTCTTTGCCGTTTTGATGAAAAAAAGGAAATCCCGGCGCTTCATCATGGAAACTGAACAGGTCAAGGTCTCTTCCTATTTTTCTATGGTCGCTTCTTTTTGCAAGCTCGATTCTTTTCAGATATTTTTTTAAATCTTCTTTTCTAAAAAATGCAGTGCCGTATATCCTCACCAGCATTTTATTCTTTTCGCTTCCTCTCCAGTAGGCTCCGGCCACACTGAGCAGCTTGAATGCCCCCACCTTACCTGTTGATGGTATATGCGGTCCGGTACAGAGGTCTGTGAAATTTCCGCATTTATATAAACTAACTGTTTTTTCTTTTATCTCATCTATCAGTTCAATTTTGTAAATATTATCTTTAAAAATTTTTCTTGCCTCGTCCCTGCCCATTTCAGTTCTCTCGAACCTGCAGTCTGCCTTTATAATTTTTTTCATTTCTTTCTCTATCAAAGGCAGGTCACCGGCTGATACATCCTTTGAAGTTTCAAAATCGTAATAAAAGCCCTCTTTTATAGCCGGACCTATTGCAAACCTGGCATCCGGAAATACTTTCTTTATTGCTGCAGCCATTATATGAGAAGAACTGTGGTTCAGTATATCGCGGGCTACTTCACAGTCATCATCAGTAATTATGCTAATAACAGAGTCTCTTTTTGGATTATAGCTTAAATCGATTATCCTTTTTTTGGTATTTTTCTCCAGTCCGTCTGCCAGCTCAGCCGCTATTGCCCTGCCGGCAATTCTGCTGTCCAGCCGGGCCAGTGCTTCCATGACGCTTGAGCCTTCTTCCGCCCTTATTTTACCTATATTTTTAAAATCAATTTCAACCATGTTTAATTATTAATTTTTTATTAAATTTTAGTCTTTTACCGCTAACCTGCAACTTTTATTAAGTTATCCGGTTTATCTGCATATATTATAGATTATCCTCTTTAATGTTTATTACATATTTTCAATATGAAGGATAGCTGCATCCCCTGATAAAAAAATGGAGCGGAAGACGGGACTCGGACCCGCGACCCCCACCTTGGCAAGGTGATGCTCTACCAGCTGAGCTACTTCCGCTCTGCATACTGTTGATTAAGTATTATATTACCATTTTTTTTCCAAAACAAATATTAGCCAGACAAAAAATAAAAGTCAATAAGGTATAAGAGCAAAATACTCTATCTTTTTTTATTATTTTATATTTTATATAATCTAATTTAACTTTGTTATATTTATTAATCTACTTTATAAATAGGAGCACATTCACAGGTGTACTAATGGGTGAAAAAATATCATACGACAGAGAGTCGCAGAATATGGGTTATTTTCCTTTTATGGAACCAGAAGAAAAAACTGTATTTACGGCAGCCGGAAACCTGGAAAATATAATTAACGGCCACCTGGTTTTAACTACCAGGAAATTGTTTTTCTATTTTTATTCCAATATAAACCGTGATAAAAAATTTATAGCCACCTATCCATATATTATTTCTGTCCGGTTAAAGGAAGGCATCATTTATTCCACTCTTACCGTGGAAAGCAGGAAAGAAAGCCATAAAATAATTAGGTTAAGAAAAAAGGATGCACTTAAATTTTACCACTTGCTGAATGATATAATCAAAGAAAATAAAAAAGATTCCTAATTGCTGAGCATCATTGCATCTTCCGATATTCTTTCCTGAAACATCTGATACCCCTGTGCTGTCATGTTTTCATATTGCGGGCTGCTTTCATGCACCGGTACTTCTCCATATATGCCTGCTAACTCCGTTTCACGGTCACCGCCTATTACTCTGACCCAGATACCTTTCCTGCCAAAATCCTTTGCCTCTTCTTTTGAAGTGAAAAATATGTCTATTCTGTTGCCTTTTATTTTTCCTCCCGTGTCCTCTGCCCTAAAAACTCCCATGTCCTTTATTTCAACCCTGGCTCCCAGGGGAATTATGTCAGGATCTACTGCAATTATCCCTTCTCTTACTTCTTTACCTGTTGCAGTTGTGTCGTTAGTGCCCTGAGCAGGGTCATTTGCGCTGTATCCGGAAGCAACAAAATAATACCATTCAACTTCCCTTTCAATTTCTTTTACCTCCCTGACAATAACCTTTTCTTCCTGCGGAAGGTCGGTGCTCTTCAGAAATGGCAGAACAGAACTGAATTCATAATCCTTTAAAAACAGCAACAATGATGCTGCGGTTAGCAAGAATATTACAAGAATCCAGAATAAAATATGGACGGCTGTATTATACTTCTTCATATTTTACTCCTTTTTTTATGTTTATTTATTAAAATAATAATAATTTATTTAATACATTTATTAATAATACTGTACAAAACCCATTATTATATATAGAAACTTTAAAAAATCAACCCCTGAATTTTTACAGGCAGAAATTTAGCAGAGCACTATTGACCGAACATATGTTTGGTAGTAATATAAAAACAGTTAATTTTACATATAAAACATTTATAAATTCAATCAGCAGGGGTCAGAAATAAAATGACTTTTTTCTCCCATCTTCATGTTCACAGCGAATACAGTCTTATGGAATCTACAATAAAAATAAAAGATCTGGTAAATACCGCTTCCAGGAATGGAATGAAAGCAGTTGCGCTTACCGATAAATACGTGATGAGCGGTGCCGTAGAATTTTATAAAGAAGCGGTAAACAATAATATAAAACCTATAATCGGCTGTGAAATCTGCATTAAAAACAACCGCATGCTATCCCACCTTATTTTGCTGGCAAGAAACAGAAAAGGATATGGAAATCTTTGCCGGATAGTAAGCAGAGCCCATCTGGAGAAAAAAGGACCACTGCCCGCAGTCGGGATTTCCGATATACAGATGATGGGCGAAGGTCTCACAGGGCTTGGCTGTAGCGGGGATGGCGAAATTTCACTATTGATAAGAGAAGGAAGGCTTAAGGAGGCCCTGAAATCTGTTTCAGACTACTTTGAATTATTCAGAGGGAATTTTTTCCTGGAAATCCAGAGATATCCGGAATCAAAGAGGAACCTCCGTGCATCGTCACTATCTGAAATATTGACTAACTTTGTCAGAAAATATAATATTCCCGCCGTAGCCACAAACAGCGTGCACTATCTGACCAGGAAAGATTACGAAACATACAGATATCTTTTTAAGATAAAGAGCATGGGAATAGATAGCAGTACTGCTGGAAAACCGGTTGGCAGCGATGAGCATTATTTTAAATCACCCCTGGAGATGGCTGCTATGTTCCATGATATACCCCGGGCAATCTATACCACCAGGCTTATAGCAGACAGATGCAATCTTGAGCTTTTCCCTGCCAGCGCTAATCTTTCATCCTGGGAAAAGACACTCAGTTGTAAGGCAGAGGAGGAACGCCTCAAAAAGCTGTGCTTTGAAGACGGACTGGAATGGCGGTACAGAGGTGCTCCTCCGGCAGAAACCTTCAGCAGATTAAAAAAAGAGCTGGAAATTATAACAGAAATGGGATTCTGCAGGTACTTTCTTACAGCAGCCGGCATAGCAAAATTTGCCAGAGAAAATAACATCCCTATGTGCGGCAAGGGTTCTTCTGCAGGAAGCCTGGTTTCTTATCTTCTCGGCATTTCTGATATTGACCCCATAAAAAATAACCTTTATTTTGAGAGATTTCTGAACAGGGAAAGAAAAGAGCCGCCGGATATAGACATTGACCTGTCCAGCAAAAAAAGAGACAGGGTGATAAAATACCTGATCGGCAGATATGGTAAAAGCAGCATTTCAAGGGTGTGCACCTTTTCTACCCTGAAAACCGGAGCCGCTATAAGGGAAGCAGGAAGAATTCTGGGCTGGGGGAAAGAAGATATAGACAGTGCAGTAAAAAATCTGATAACAGAAGCGCCGGGCCCGGTTGCCGGCTCTCCCTCGTATCCCGGGAAGTGGCATTTTTTAAATACCGGAAACTCTGCTGCGGATAAAGTTTTTAAAAATACACAGAACATATGTTATGAAGAAATTAATTATATTTCCGGAAAAATTAAGAACTATCCCAGGCATATTTCCGTTCATCCATCCGCATTTATTATTTCAACACCCGGCCTGGAGAAAAAGATACCCCTTGCCCTTTCAAAAACAGGGGAAATAGTGAGCCAGTACGACATTGATAGCGTGGAAGAGATGGGGCTGCTTAAAATAGATCTTATAAGTTCCCACGCCCTGAGCATGCTGGATGATGTAACAGCCATGCTGTGGAAGACAGGAAATATAAGATTTAATGCCGGAGAAATAAAATACGATGACCGCAGGACACTCAACCTGATAAAAAAGGGTGAAACTCTGGGTGTTTTTCAGCTTGAAAGCTCCGGTATCAGAAAGCTCGCAAAGAAATTAAAACCATCTTCCCTGAACGATATAACGCATCTTATCTCCCTCTACAGGCCGGGGCCGCAGTCTACAGGGATGGTTAAAAATTTCATTGAAAGAAAACTGGGCAGAGAGAAGATTACTTACATACACAGAGACCTCGAGCCGATTCTGGCCGAAACCTACGGAATAATACTATATCAGGAACAGGTCATGAGAATAGCAGCCTGTATTGCAGGTTATTCAATGAGCGAAGCCGATAATTTAAGAAAATTAATGAACGCCCCCTCAGGAAGCGGTATGAAAAATCAGACCGGAAAATTTATTAAAAGCGCTCTCTGCAGAGGGTATCCTGAAGATTCAGCCAAAAAAATTTTTAAACTAATATCCGGATTTGCCAGCTACAGCTTTGTAAAGGCCCATGCTGCTGCATATGCAGGATTATCATATAAAATCTGCTATATAAAAGCTCATTATCCTGCAGAGCTGATATCAATTATACTGACCAATAATTCGGGCTACTATGGCAGGAGCCAGTATATCGAGGAAGCAAGACGGTCGGGGATAAAGATAAAGCTCCCCCACATCAATAAGAGCGGCCCTGAATTTTCTGTTGAAGATAATGGAAAATCAATAAGGATATCCCTGTTAAACGTAAAGGGCCTCGGGCAGGCGGGCTCAGAATCTATATTGAGCGAAAGAGCCAGAAATGGGAACTTTAAGGATTTTCCTGATTTCTATTATAGAACACTGAGGAACTGCAGGGTGCCCGGAAAGGCAGTTGAAAATCTTATAAAAACAGGCGCCTTCGATTTCACCGGGTTAAACAGAAAACAGCTGCTTTTGTATTATCACTATTTGAAGAATCTTAGGTCCGGTAAAAACAACCTCTGCTGCGCTAAAAATTTTTCATCCTGTATAAAAAACTCTATTAAAGATTTTAATCTTAATGAAAAGCTTACCATGGAAGAGGAAATTCTGGGCTTTTGCGCCAGCTTATCCCCTCTCAAATATTTCAGGAATGAGCTAAAAGGATACCACATCGTAGAAAGCAGGTTTTTTAGCTCAGTTCCATATAAAAAAGTTATATTTACGGCAGGAATAGTTATAAACAGGGAAATTAAAAAAACAAGAACCGGCAGGGATATGATTTTATGCACAATGGAAGACGGAGGCGGCATGTACGAAGCAGTATTTTTTTCTGATTACTGTAAAAAGAATTACAAAACAATAATGAATTATTCTGCCCTGATAATTGAAGGCCGGCTATATTCAAATGATGGAGATATATCTTTAATCGGTGTAAATGCTATTGCTCCTGCAGATTTAAAAAGAACCGGGGATGAAAATAAGAAGGATGAGATAAAAAATAGTTTACTTGCAATGACAGAATCTAAATTGTCATGGATAACTCAAGAAGAATAATACATATAGACATGGATGCCTTTTTCGCCCAGATAGAGCAGAGAGACAATCCGTCATATAAAAATAGACCCCTGATAGTCGGCGGGCCACTTAACAGAGGAGTGATTTCGGCAGCCTCTTATGAAGCAAGAAAATATGGCCTGCACTCAGGTATGCCCCTTAGCCGGGCAAAGAAATTGTGCCCTGATGGAATTTTTATCCCGGTCAATATGGAAAAATATCTCAGGGAGTCAGAGCAGATAAGGGAAATTTTTCTTCGCTTCAGCCCTCTTGTAGAATTTATAGGCTGCGACGAAGCTTTTCTTGATGCAACCGGCTGCCGGAAGCTTTTTGGAGATGAGTTAGAAATAGCAAAGAAAATAAAGGGTAGAATATATGAAAAGACCAATTTAACCTCCTCTGCAGGTATAGGGCCCAGCAAATTTCTGGCAAAACTTGCTTCCAGCATAGGAAAGCCAAACGGGTTTACCGTTCTTGGAAACACTAAAGAAGTTATAAAAAAAATCCAGCTGATGCCGGTGTCTTACCTCTGGGGCGTGGGCAGAGCTACGGAAAATGAACTTAAATCGATGGGAATCAAGACAATAGGCGATCTTGCCAGAACCCCTCTGGCAATAATTGAAAATAGATTTGGCGAGCCGGGCAGAACCATACATAAAATGGCAAACGGGATCGACAACAGAGAGGTAGTGCCGGACCGGGAACCCGCATCAATGGGAAGAGAGCTAACTTTCAGCAGAGATATAGATGATTACAGCATGTTGAAGTCAGCACTTCTTTTCCTCTCACAAAAAATATATAGAAATTTACGCCTGAAAAAATACATGGGTAAAGTAATTACTCTAAAAGTTAGATTCTCTGATTTTAAAACAATTACAGTTAGAAAGACATTAAAGAAATATACCTGCAGTCTGTTTGAAATAAACAGGTCTGCTGCCTCTCTTCTTAAAAATTTTGATTTAAAAAGAAAAAAAATAAGACTTATAGGTATTTATGTGAGCAATCTTAAATCTGCTCACATGCTTCCGGAAAATCTGTTTAAACTGGACAGGCCGGAGGATGAAAAGCTGGCAGAGGCCATAGATAAAATATCAGATAGATTTGGTGAAAACAAACTTACAGTAGCTAAACTTATGGATAAAAACAGCTTATTCAAATAAATATTTCAAATCTTTCTCTATCTGCCCTGCATACAGGACAGACTTCTGGCGGATTTTTTCTTGCGCATAGATATCCGCAAACCCTGCATCTCCACACAGGATATTCTATATCAAGAATTTTTTCCCCTGCTGAAGAAGCCTTATTCCCTTTTTTCTTTTTATTTGTGTATCTTCTATCAGGAATAGCCTTAACATTTTTCCTTCCCTCCAATATTCCTCTGTCCACATAAAGAGCGCAGTAACATGAACCGTATTCATCCAGGTCAATGTCCCTGTAATCACACGGGCATATTATGTCTATATCTTCTTCCTCTTTTCCTGATGCGAATCTACATGGACATGCCCGGTACCCGTATCTTTTTTCATTCATAAGCAGGCCTTTTACGAGTGCTCTGGCAAATTTTATGTCAGGGTTTAAATTATAACCACCAGATTCTGCATCTTCTTTTAATTTTTTATACAGTTTATCAATATCATTATTTGTTATTTTATCCCCTGCATCCATTATTTAAATCTTTCTCTAATTTTTTCTTCATCAAAACCTATGATACTGTCTTCTTCATTCAAAACCAGTGTTGGGAAGCTAAAAGCCGGGTTATATTTTTTTAGCTCCTTTTTTATTTTTTCGAGTTCTTTATTGTCGGCCATATCAACGTAGATATAATAATAATCCACTTTTAATTCTTCCAGAAGGTCTTTCGTTTTCTTACACCACTGGCAGGTGCTCAATGCATACAGAACCACACTGCCCTTCTTGTCACCTTTTACATGATTCATTTTAATATTCATTTTTATCCTTAATATACAGTATACTGCCCTTAAATTAACCTATATTAAAAGTTTCTTATAATCTTTCATAGCAATGTCTTTTTATTAACTTTCAGGATAATCTATATCTTTAAGGAAATCAATTTATATTATTTTAACTTCTGTATAAGATTAAACCTATGCTTTAATCTATATAATTTCTAATTCTTTATGGATTTTTATTAAAAATTATAATATTTTTATAATAGGCTTATGTTCTTTAGCGCTGACTATAATAACACTTGATATTTTATTCTTAAGAGGTGCTCCTGATGGGTAAAATTATAAGAATTACTTCCGATGATATTGAGTTTTTAGTTGAATTTAATGAATCAAAAACTGCTCAGAAAATACAAAAAAGTTTACCCATTACATCCAGAGTTAATCTATGGGATAATGAAATATACTTTCAGATACCTGTACAGGCAGAACTTGAAAACGGTGTAGAAATCCTTGATGCAGGATCTGTCGCCTACTGGCCTCCCGGCAGTGCACTCTGTATCTTTTTTGGTAAAACACCTGCAAGCACAGATGACAGACCCCGGGCTGCAAGTCCTGTTACAGTTGTGGGTACGGTTATTGATAATAAAGATATCTCAAAGCTTAAAGAAATCTCTGACGGTGACGTTATAGAACTCTGTTTCATCAAGTGAGAATAATTAATTAAAAAAATACAGCCAGGTTCAGGCATTATTCTTCTTCAAGAATTTTTATAAATTCTTCGACAAGTTTTGGATCAAACTGGGAGCCGCTGGATTTTCTTAATTCCCCTATCGCTTCTTCTTTGCTTAATGTTCTTTTATAAAACCTTCCGCTTCTCATAACATCATAAGCGTCGGCAATAGATGTCATTCTTGAGAGCAGCGGTATATCTTCCCCTTTCAATCCCTGGGGGTAACCTTTGCCATCCCATCTCTCATGGTGCGTTAGAATATACTCAGCAATATTAGAAAATTTTTGGGATGATAGCGCAATATTATATCCAATCTCCGGGTAGCTTCTTAATACCTGCCAGTCTCTCTCGCTCAGTTCATCTTTTTTTGTTACAATATCATCAGGTATGGCAATCTTTCCTAAATCATGAAGGTCAGCAAGGACCGATAGCTGGTCAAGCTTACTCTTGGGCAGCCCCTTGGCCTTCCCCAGTTTTAGAACCATTTTTCTAACCCTTTTTCCATGTTCTCTTGTTTCAAAGCTTGATTGCAGAAGAGAATCCACAAGCGATGAGATAACAGAATCAGGTATGCTCTTCAATTCAAATAATTTATTTTTGTACATCTCATCACTGGCATCTCTTATAATATCCTGGATATTCTGATCAGATTTCTCTTTTGTTGCCGCACCAATAGAAAATTCAAATTTAGTCTTCACTTTATCAGCTTTCTGGCATGCTTCTTTTATTCTGTTCACTATTTTTTTTGCATAATCTGCCGTAGTCCGTGGAAGCAGGATTGAGAATTCATCTTCTCCCCATCTTGATATTATATCTTCTTTTCTGCAGTGCTCCTTTATGATTGCAGCTATTGTTTTTAAAACCCTATCGCCTTCTTCATTGCCGAAAGCGTCATTTATTAGCTTGAGGCCGTTAACATCTCCAATAATAAAACTTAAGGGAAGCTGTCTCTCCGTATCAAGTCTTTTTATCTCTTCTTCAAAATAACTTCTGTTATACAGGCCGGTTAAATTATCGTGGAATTTTATATATCTTAATTTTTCCTCGGCCTTTTTTTTGTCTGTTATATCTTTTATCAGTACCTGAATTAACTTTACTCTATCATTTTTTTTAATAAGCCCGTAATACACTTCCCCGAAAAACTCATTGCCTTCTTTATCCATACCGGAAATTTCAAATGGCACTCCCCTCTTACCGCTTAGCGCAAATGCCAGTATTTTCAAATATCTTGGAATGTCTTCATCGTTAAGAAACTTGATTTTAGTAAAATGCTGTCCAACTACTTCTTCCTTCGGCTGTCCGAGAAAATTTAGAACTTTATCATTACATGCTGTTATAATACCTTTTTCATCAATGGTGATTATCCCGAAAGGTGCTGAATTGAGCAGAGTTTCATATTTGTTCCTGTTCTCTTCTAATTCTTCTTCAATTCCTTTGAAGTCCGTCCGGGGACTTTCAAATTCATCTATTATTTTACGTACTTTTTCTAATTCAGATAAAAGCTGTTCTCTTATATTCTTACTTTCTTCCATTTTATAATTATATGGCTTACAATATTTTATACTATAATTTTTAATTTTTTTTCGATGTTATCCATTTCCCTTAAGAATTTTTCATTTGCATCATCGGATTCTTTATTTATTTTTTCTAATTCCTCTGGAGCTGTCAGCAAAGAAAACTGGGTAAAAAATAATTTTTCCTTATTTAAATTATCCATCTTATAATTAAAAACGTCTGCTAAAAAAACAGGTACATCCAGTTCTGAAAAAACCTTAATAAATTCATCATATTTGTCTGCTATCTCTGTCGCATAGTTAATTTTTGCCTCTATGTTTTTTATCTCGCCGTCAAATTTTTTTACAATACCGTTTATTTCACCCATATATGTATTATTTAGCTTATAATAATTTTTTCTGAAACTATTGAACTGTTCTACTCTTTTTCTATCTCTTATTTTATCTGTTTTTAAAAGTATCAGAGAGCTTAATGCAAGCATTATTATAATTCCACTTGTTATACCATATAGTACACCCGCTGTTATAAGATCAAAATCTATTATTTTCTCATTATTAAATATATATATAATTAATGTTATGATTTCTAAAAGCATGGCTACAACTATCATTATAAAATATTTCAACCTTATAACTTTATAGCCGAAATCTTTAAAAAGCCTAAACGGACGTTTTTTGTAAACTTTTTTAAATTCCTTATCCATTTATTAGACCATGTATTTTTTATATTATAATAAAAACTTTTATATTTATATCTCTACATTATACCAAAAAAATAATATTTTATACTATTATAATTATAATATTTATACTTTTGTCAAAATTATTGCCTTTTATGGCTATATTATGGATTTTTAAATAAAAAATCTGCCCGATAATATATGCAATTGTTAAAACAATAGCAAAATTCTTGAGGAAAATAAATAGAAGCCTGTATTATTCAGGTTATTTTATGCAGATATTTTTAGTATTTCCATTCCAGTGAATTAAGGCGACGGGCTCCTATTTTTATAAGAATATAATATAGAAACAGATTTAATAATGTTTCTATTATTATTATTACCGTAAAAACAGCAATATTCTGCCATTTTAGATAGTCCGCTACAAATAACATTCCAACAACTGTTCCTGCAAAAATAATAAGATATGCAATAAAAAAAATTAGAATTAGTATTCCCCCCAGAGATGATATATTATTTCTTCCAGACTGTCGCGTCCTGAAAACAGGAAAAAAAGTCCCTATAGAAGTGCATATTGTAGAATCGCCCCAGCTGAATAACATTAAAAGCAGAAATCCCGCAATAAGCGTTATTACTCCAGGCTTGTATATAAAATAAAATATTAACATTATCATGAATCCGATAAGCGTGGTAATGCAGGAGCTGTATATAATTTTTGTCCTCAGGATTTCCTCTGAACGGACCGGAGATGTCTTTAATATCCAGAATTTTAATCCTTCACCACCAATATTATTTCCGGATAGGTTTGTATTCACCATCCCTGTAACAAGTAAAGGAAACAGTAAAAATAAAAGAGTCTCAATTTCTGTAAAGAATTTAAATTCCCCTGTTTCACCTGAAAAAGACCAGAAGAAGATAAATATTAACATTACAAGGGGCATAATTAGCTGTGTGAGCTTTCTCACATCTCTTGCAAGTACCTTAAAATCTTTCACTATCATATAGTTAATACCGGAAAAAATTGAAAATTTATATTTCCTTTTAACAATCTTCCCTGACTTATCTTTTTTTGATTTTCCTGTTCCTCTCCTGCTGATTACCTGGGAGGCGCTCGACCATCCTGTATAGTACAGCCTCTGCGAAAGAGCGATACAGAGGAATATCAATAATACCGAAATAGATGTAATAAATACAAAATTTAAAATAAATTTTTCGTAATCACCATTGTGAAGAAAAAATAATGCATTTGAACCTGCAGTTGAGGGCAAAACTTTTAGAAAAGGCCTGCTGAAAGCATCTGTAATATATTGCTGCATGCTTTCTGTCTCCATTGCACTTATATCAGGAGTTATATTTTTTATATATCTCGGGATAATCTGTGAAGATAACCATATAATAAGCCCGAGCAAACCTCCGATTACGGCAAGCATTTCTCTGGACCTCACTGGATTAATATATCTTGCAGCTATCATGCCTATTAATATTCCAAGACCGGTTGGGATGGATATAATCGAAATAAAAACCATCAGCATGACAGGATAATAGATGACAGGCATTTGCGACGTTATACCGTAAGCTATTAAAAATGGAAACACTATTATAAAGAATAGATAGGAATTTGAAATTAAGGCCTCTATATACTTGTATGTAAAAACAACCCTGTAACTGATTGGAAGACTTAACAGCAGCTCCAGGTCTTTTGATAAATATAATATATAAAGACTTGCAGCTATGCCTGTAAATAATATAAAAATAAAGACAATAGCCAGTGCGTAATCCAGAGCTATATCAAATATTGTATCAGCCAGCTTTATGTCTAATCTGTTATAAACAAATGAAATAATTTTTGATGAATAATATAAGACAATAGAAAAAATCGTAACCGCTATTACTGCTCCAATAATTCTTGCTGCTCTTTTTTTTGGTTCACCTCTGGTAAATCCCAGAAAAATGATTTTTAACCTATTTTTAAGCAATAAATTAAGCATATTCATTCCTGTTCATCAGGTCAGCGATTTAACTATATCCATTTCTTCATCACCCCCGGTTAGCTGGAGGAATATCTCTTCAAGATTGCTCTCTTTTTCAGCTGATAGCTCTCTGAGTTCTTCTATGTTTCCTACAGCGATCAGCTGCCCGTCCTTGATAATACCTACCCTATCACATATCCTTTCAGCAATTTCCAGAATATGTGTTGACATAAAAACGCAGTCACCTGAATTTGCCCTTAGCTTCATTATATCCTTTATAATCTTTGCGCTTTTTGGGTCCAGGCCAACTGTCGGTTCATCAAAAAAAAGCACCCTGGGTGAGTGAACCAGCGCCCCTGCTATGGCAATTTTTTGTTTCATCCCATGTGAATAGCTCTGAATTAACTCCTCTCCTTTATTGACAAGGTCAAAAATCTTTAGAAGCTCTTCTATTCTTTTCCCAATATCCTTTTTATCCACCCTGAATAGATTTGCCATAAATCTCAGAAACTCTTTACCGGTCAATTTTTCATAAACCTGTGGTTCTTCAGGTATAAGGCCAATAAACTTTTTTGCCTCTACAGGATCCTCCTGTATATCTTTCCCCATAACTCTGACAATTCCTGAAGTAGGTTTTAACAGACCGGTCATTAATTTAATAGTTGTAGTTTTCCCTGCCCCATTCGGACCAAGAAATCCAAATATTTCCCCTTTTTTAACCTCAAGGTTCAATTTGTTTACGGCAGTTACTTTACCAAAAATTTTAGTTAAATTAAAAGTCTCTATAGCAATTGAATTTCTGCTCATTTTAGAACCCTTTTTCAAACAACACCCTGTGCCAGCATAGCATCCGCTACCTTAACAAATCCTGCTATATTCGCCCCCATTACCAGATTGTCTTCGTCTCCATATTCTTTTGAAGTTGCGCAGATAGTATTTAATATATTTCTCATAATTTGCTTTAAATTTTTATCCACTTCTTCCGCTGTCCATTGCATTCTCATACTATTCTGTGACATTTCCAGAGCAGAAACTGCAACTCCTCCTGCGTTTGCAGCTTTCCCGGGTGCATAAAGTATTCTATTTTTCAGAAAGATTTTAACCGCCTCAGGCGTGCACGGCATATTTGCACCTTCGCCCACAGCATAACATCCATTTTTAACCAGGACTTCCGCGTTTTCAGAGTCCAGCTCATTTTGTGTTGCACATGGAAGCGCAACATCACATTTAACATTCCATATCTCCCTGGAATTACTAATAAATTTAGCATCCGGATAATTATTTTTGTATTCTTCTATTCTTCCCTTATTAACTTCTTTTATTAGTTTTATTTCATTTAGGTCCAGGCCATCCGGATTATAGATAAAACCGTTTGAATCGCTCATTGCTATAACCCTGCCCCCCAGTTCTTTTACTTTTTCATGAGCATAGATCGCTACATTGCCCGAGCCTGAGATTACAACATCTGCTCCTTTTAGCGTTTTATCTTTCCTGCCTAAAAGATCGTTAATAAGATAAACAAGACCATATCCTGTAGCTTCTTTTCGCAGCAGGCTCCCACCGTATTCCAGGCTTTTACCTGTTAAAACACCCTCAAAAGCATTCTTTAGTCTTTTATACTGTCCAAACATATATCCTATTTCTCTTGCACCTGTACCTATATCCCCTGCAGGTACATCGGTATCCGGGCCTATATGCCTGAATAATTCCATCATAAAACTCTGGCAAAATTTCATTATTTCTGTATCTGATTTACCTTTGGGATTAAAATTACTCCCTCCCTTTCCTCCTCCAATACTGAATCCTGTTAAAGAATTTTTAAATATCTGTTCAAAACCAAGAAATTTAATTATCCCGAGATTTACAGATGGGTGTAAACGCAGACCGCCCTTATATGGACCAATTGCACTGTTAAATTCAACTCTGTAGCCGCGGTTGACTCTTACCCTTCCTTTATCATCAAGCCATGGAACCCTAAAAATTATCTGTCTTTCCGGTTCTACAAGTCTTTCCAGAATACCGGCTTTCTCATATTTCGGGTTTCTCTCAAACACAGACTCTATTGACGAAAATACTTCTCTTATTGCCTGGTGGAATTCTAATTCTCCGGGGTTTGTTTCTAAAACGCTTTTAAGTACATCCTGAGTATAACTCATGCTTATCTCCTTTAAGATCTGGTTATAATTTCCATTATCTGCATTATAGGTTCTAAATTAAATTATTCTGGAGGCGGCACCCGGATTCGAACCGGGGATAAAGGTTTTGCAGACCTCTGCCTTACCACTTGGCTATGCCGCCGTTATGAAACTGACAATAGGAAAATATTATAAGATAATTTTGTTTAAAAGTTAAGCAAAGCTTTTCCTATTTTTTATACTGGCAGGGAGTTTTTTTATTTTATTTTCCAGTATAATCAAATAAATACGTGCTACTTTTATGCTTTTTTCTTTCAGGATGGATAAATTTTAAAGATTAAATGCAAGGATTAACCATTTTAAAATATTCCCTCAATCTTTTCTCCGCAATCCGGACAAAAACCATCTTTTAATTTATTACCCAAAACCGAAAATCCTGTTCGTTTTATTAAAAGACTATTACATGATGGACATAATGTATTATCATAAAAATTTCCCGGTATATTTCCGCCGTATACATATTTCAAACCAGATTCTCTCCCCAGTTCTATAGCAGTCTCTATTTTTTCTACACCAGTAGGGGGAATATCTGATTTATACTGCGGGTAATATGCACTTATATGCCAGGGGATACCCTTATCTATCCGGGAAATGAAGTCTGCTATTTTTTGCAGTTCATCTCTGGAGTCATTGACTCCGGGTATTATCAGGGTTGTTATCTCTATCCATATTCCAAGTTCCTTCATCAGAATAATATTGTCCAGGACAGGCTTTAATCTTCCCCCAATTTTTTCTTTATAAGTTTCTTCAGAAAAGCTTTTTAAATCAATATTTGCGGCATCCAGATAGGGCTCAATCATCATTATGCATTCTCTTGTCATAAAACCATTGGTTATAAATATATTTTTTAATCCTTTTTGACTGGCCAGTTTAGCTGTATCATATGCATATTCAAAAAAAATTGTAGGTTCTGTATATGTATATGATATGCTTCTATCCCCATTATCCAGTGCCTGATTTACAAGCTTTTCCGGAGGAACGTTATCACCCTCTATTTTATTATAGTCACATGGCATCTGGGATATATTAAAATTCTGGCAAAAAAAACACCTGAAGTTACACCCAACCGTCGCAACTGATAGCGAGTACGTCCCCGGCAGGAAATGGAATAGCGGTTTTTTCTCAATCGGATCAGAATTCTCTGCTATTAATTTCCCGTATACCAGTGAATAAAGTACTCCGTCAACATTTTCCCTTACACAGCATTTACCTTTTTCGTGGTTGCCGATAACACACCTGTGGCTGCAAAGGTTACACCTTACCCTGTTGTTATTAATTTTTTTATAGAGATACGCCTCTTTCATATTTTACTGTCTTATATTTTTATTAATTACCCTTCAGTATAATATATTTTTAATAATATCCTTTTTACTATTATATATCTGACGCAAATAATTATAAATAAGTTAAGGAATAATAAACTCTGAAAAAATTTATTAGAATATTTTCATTTAATATATTAATATTTAACTATATATTTTTATAAAATATTTTTTTATT
>CAZTUA010000040.1:0-44410 GCA_964616545.1 uncultured Actinomycetota bacterium
CAAACTGCGCCACGTCCCGTTTCACTCTATTCTTAGATTATACAAATGATTGTTAAAGATATCAATTTAATTAATAACTTAAATCTCAGATTTAATCTTTCTGGTCATCAGTTTCTTTACTGATTCAACAGGGTTAAGGTCTTCATATATGATTTTATATACGCATTCGGTAATCGGGACCTCAACATTTATCTTCCTTGAAATATTATATACAGCTTTAGTTGTTTTAACTCCTTCTGCCACCATAAACATGCTTTTTAATATACTATCTATTCTTTCGCCCTTTGCTATCCTTTCGCCAATATTTCTGTTTCTGCTATTCTGGCTTATGCATGTTGCTATTAAATCACCCATTCCTGCAACTCCTGAAAAAGTTGAAGAATCTGCCCCCAGCCTGGTACCGAACTTTTTAAGTTCATGAAGCCCTCTTGTAATTATTGATGCCTTTGTATTTGCTCCATAGCCAAGACCATCTGAAATACCCGCTGCAATGGCTATTATGTTCTTAACTGCTCCGCCTATTTCCACTCCGATAACATCTTCATTTGTGTACACCCTGAATTTTTCGTCTGATAATACAGGTTGAATATATTTAACCAATTCTTTATTCCGCGAGGCTACAACAGATACACTCGGCAGGCCGCAGGCAATTTCGCAGGCAATATTAGGACCTGACAGCACACAGATTTTATCAACGACACTGCCGGGAAGACTCTGTTCCAGCACCTGTGATAACCTCAGATTGCTTCTTATCTCCAGGCCTTTTGCCACATTTAAAACACATTTTATATTTTCTTTATTTTCATTAATAATGTTATAAAATTTTAGAACTATTTTTCTTAAGACATGTGAAGGAACTGCAAAAATTATAATTTCAGAATCTTTTAAATTATCTTCTCCGAAAGTAAATGGTATGACATTTCCAGGAATATAAAGGTCTGAAGTATATCTTGTGTTCTTTCTGGAATTTTTTATCTCATCACATGTGGCTTTTCTTCTTGCCCACAGCCTTACATCATAACCCTTTTTCGCAAGAAGCACAGAAAGGGTTGTCCCCCAGCTTCCGGCTCCAACTATTGTTATAGTCTTATTTTCCGCCATAACGCTTTTAATCCCATCCTAATATTTGAATTTAATATAAATAGGTGTGCCGGTAAAGCCGAATTTTTCTCTTATATTATTTTCTACATACCTGGTTATATTTATCCTCCTTGATGCATCCATATTTGAAAATGCCAGAAATACCGGTGGTGATGTTTTAATCTGTCTTATAAATTTAATTTTAAATCTCCTGCCCTTATAATAAATACCTTCACTTTCTTTTTCCATTTTTTTGAATAGTTCTGTAAGCTTTTTTTCCGGAATATTTTTATTTCTTTCCTCTATCAATATATTAATCATCTTTACAATATCTTTTATCCCCTTGCCTGTCAGGGCGCTTGCTTTTAAAAAGGGTATATGGCTTGCAAATTTTAATTTTAAATCAAACATTTTTACAATGCCATCTAAAGTTTCTCTATCTGCCATATCTATTTTATTAAATACAACGCAGGTGCTCACGCCTTTCTCAAGACAAATTTCTATTATTTTAACATCCTGGTTCGCTACTTCCCTGCTGCAATCAATCAGTACCAGGCCTATATCGGAATTTTCAATAGACTCCAGTGTTCTGAGCTCGCTGTAATATTCCAGTTCCCTACCCCTGCCCTTTTTTCTCAACATCCCTGCTGTATCCACAAACCTGTAATCTCTGTTATTTATTTTTACAATGCTATCGATACTGTCTCTTGTGGTGCCTTCGGTTTCATCTACTATTGCTCTTTCTTCTCTTATTATAGCATTAAATAAAGTTGACTTACCTGCATTGGGCCTCCCGAGTATGCATATGCCCGGTATATTTTCTTCGTTATTTTCGCCACTAACTTCCAGGGCATCTGTAAATTTTGAAACAACTTCGTCCAGAAGGTCCCCTGTATTTGTTCCGTGCAGCGCTGAAATACAGACCGGATAACCAAACCCGAATTTTAAATAGTCTTCGGTATAATAGGTACTTCTTCTGTCATCATACTTATTCCCTGCAAAAATTATTTCCTTATCTGTTTTTCTTAACATGCTTGCTATTTCTTCATCAAGAGGAGATACCGGCTGTTTCAGGTCAACAACAAAAATTATAATATTAGATTCGTCTATGGCTTTTCTGGTTTGAAGCAATATCTGCGTATTTATTTTTTGCTTTAATTTTAAATCCATGCCGCCTGTATCCAGAAGATAAAAATTTTTTCCGTTCCAGTCTGTTCTGTAATATTTTCTGTCTCTGGTAATCATGGACTGCTCGTGAACTATTGCCTCTCTCTTTCCGCATATTCTATTGATTAGAGTTGATTTGCCCACATTAGGTTTCCCTATCACCGCGACTTTTGGAATATTTTTACCGGTATTCTTCTTCATGGTTTCCTTTCCTGATATTATTTAGGCATATCCCCTCTGCAAAACTATGCCCGTCATCCGGTATTATCTTTATTCTTTTATCAATATTTTTTATATCCTGTTTCGTGTAATCATCAATTGTAAGACCGTCATCGTTAAAAATACAATCCGGAATTAGTATTTTATCATAAATTTCCAATTTCTTTTTTTTAAGGTTTAGCATTATGTCTTCTCCGCTCATTAGCCCCGTTATTCTAATATTTCCACCGAGAAAAATATTCTTTATTTTTAATATTTTTACAGATGGCACCGTATGATTTCCGTAATCAGTATATTTCTCTATGATAACATCAAGTGCTTCTCTTATTACAATTTCACCATACTCAGATGTCAGCAGTAAAATGAATCCGTTATTTTTGGCCTGCTCGCCAGCCGTTTTATCACCATCAAAATTATTTCTCATATAATCTTTAACCTTTTTTAGAAAATATGTACTTTTCCCTATTCCATTTTCAATCTGATAAAAATCCCGGTAATATTTATAATCCGGTAATTCAGTACCTGCAATCAGGTAAAATTCATCAGATAGGTATATAGTGGCCGTTTTTTTAAATTTTTTATATTTACTCTTAAATCTTTTTAAAAAATCAATAATTTTTACTGAACTTTTCTTACCATACGGTTTTAACCTGTTTTCTCTGTTGAATTTTGTAATTCCAACCGGAACTATACCAACTGAAATTACATTTTTAAATTCTTTAATTAATGCAAATAGTGTCCCCTCGAGGTCTTCCCCGTCATTTATTCCGGGACATAAAACAATCTGAATATTAGATTTAATTCCACTTTTATCAAGAAACCGGAGATTTTCAATCCCGGCCATAGATCTGTTATTTCCAAATAAAACTTCCCTTGTGTTCCCGTCCAGACTGTGCACCGAAATATAAAGCGGTTCAAGCTTATATTTTACTATTCTATTTAAATCTTCCCTTTTAACATCTGTAAGAGTGATAAAATTACCATACATATATGAAAGCAGATAATCATCGTCTCTAACATATAAAGAGGGGCGTAATCCTGCCGGAAGCTGCTTTATAAAACAAAAAATGCAATCATTTTTGCATGTCTTTATTTTTTTGGTTATTCTATAGCTTCTCAATAGCCTTTTTAACATCAATTATATCTTTTACCGGCGTAGATGCACCTCCGCTTATACCGGTAATTTTTTTATCTTTGAACCATCGGGTTTCAATTTCTTTAAAGCTTTCAATATGATAGGTTGAATCATTTATGCTTTTTGAAATTTCTGTTAGATGCTTTGTATTGGCACTGTTTTTTCCGCCCACTATTATCATTATATCAGTAATGCCAGCAAGCTTTTTTGTTGAGTCCTGCCTTTTCCATGTAGTATCGCATATTGTGTTACAGATATGGAGTTCTCTTGTTTTTTTAAGAAGACGTGTTGTAATAAGCAAAAGCTTTTCTTTCGTCTGAGTTGTCTGGACAACCACTCCAACTTTTTTGTTTTCGGGTATTATTCCTGTATCATTTTCATCTTCAATAACCATATAATTTTTTTCAGGCACATAGCCTTTTATTCCCATAACTTCAGGATGATTTTTATTACCAATAATCACAACGAAATAATCCTTTCTTGATAGAGCTTCAGCCTTTGCCTGGGCTTTTTTTACAAACGGACAGGTTGCATCAATAATTTCTGGTTCTTTTTTCCTGATAATTTCGCTTATAACATCCGGCGACATGCCGTGGGACCTTATAATAAAAATGCTGTTCTTTTCTATTTCATCCACACTCTTAACCGAAATCAAACCTTTTTCTGAGAGCTCTCGCGTGACTCCGGGATTATTTATAATTGAGCCGAATGTAAAAATTTTCTTTTTTTTATTTTTATTATTTTTTATTACTTCTCCGGTTAATTTTAGTGCCCGTTTTACACCAAAGCAGTAACCTGAGTATTTACCGATTATTATTTCCATTTATGCAGAAACACCGTTTATATATTTTAAATTTTAATTTTAATCCAGTAAGGTTTATTAATTTTACCTTATTTTTTCGTATATTCTTCCTATTTCTTCCATTGTTTTTTTTACAGCTACTATTGCGGCTTCCCTCTTATCATATTTTTGGAGAATTTCATTTATATCTATTATATTACCGGCAATTATTTTAATCTTTGGGAAAAATATTCTTTTATGGGGCTTTTGAATTATTTTATTTGCACCGCTCAAGGCTATGGGTAAAATAGAAGCTCCTGTATACACTGATATGAACCCTATCCCCTTTTTCCCTTCTCTCAATACGCCATCTGTTGATCTTGTTCCTTCTGGAAACAATCCCAGGGCATTATCATTTTCTAAAATTTCTATTGATTTCCTGAATGCATTTCTGTCAAAGGCCTGACGTTTTACAGGAAAAGCATTCAGAAAAGTCACAAGAGATGATAAAAGTTTATTACTGTACAGTTCCTTTTTAGCCATAAAATATATACACCTGGGGATAAATGCGCCAATTATGACGGGGTCAACGTAACTTATATGGTTTGAGCATATTATAAGCCTTCCCTTTACGGGAGTTTTATCCATATTGAAAGCTTCCACTCTGTACAGCAGCCTGAATATAACTCTTATTGAAAATCTCAGTATTCTATGAAAAATTAAATAGCATTTACCGTGTTTTGTTCTTAACATCTATTCTTTCATAATATAGTTTTTTGATTTTATCAACAACTTCCTTTATAGAAAGTTCAGTGGTATCAATGATAACTCCATTTTCCGGGACGATAAGAGGACTGTCCTTTCTTGTGCTGTCAATTCTGTCTCTTTCGGTAATTTCTTTTTTTATTATATCTTTTTTAAATACCTGCCCCTTCTTTCTTGTTTGCAGGTCCCTTCTTTTTATTCTCTCAACAAGACTGGCTGTAAGATATATTTTTAATAAGGCATCCGGACACACCACGCTTCCAGTGTCTCTTCCTTCAAGTACAGCATTTCCTCTATCTATAAATTTTCTTTGAAGGTTCACGAGATATTTCCTTATTCCGGATAACTTTGAGACTATGGATACAGCAGCCCCCACTTCACTGCTTCTTATTTCATATGTGACATCTACTCCGTCCAGTTTAATTTTTGTGTACCTTTTCTCGTCCAGCGAATCTTCATCAAGCTCAATATGAGTCTTCCCTGCTATTTCAAGGATAGACTTTTCATCGCTATAATCAATATTATTCTGAATAGCAATCAGCGTTATCGCTCTGTACATCGCGCCGGTATCGATATATCTAAATCCCAGCTCTCTGGCCAGAATCTTAGCTATTGTGCTTTTTCCGCTTCCAGCAGGCCCGTCAATTGTAATAATGTTATCAGTCATAACTCAAATAGTGCCATATGTTTACGGTACTTTTTTAAAACTATTATTTATTCAGGAAAGAATTTTTTTAAGATTATATTTAAAACCCGGGAAAGATACATTAACACAATCTGAATCAAGGATGGTTACTGTCCCTTTTGATAATAGCGCAAGTATCGAAAGCGACATTGCAATTCTATGGTCACCTGCACTGCTGACTGTACCCTCTCCTGCTTTAAAGCCCCTCTTTCCCTTTATTATCATTCCGTCTTCTTTTTCTTCAATATCAACATTTAATTTTTTAAACTGGCTTACCACAGATTTAATCCTGTCACTCTCCTTAAATCTGAGTTCTTCTGCTCCTCTTATCACTGTTGTACCTTCTGCAGCTGCAGCTGCGGTACATAATACGGGAATCTCATCAATAATAAGGGGTATTTTTTCTTTTTTTATTTCAATTGATTTTAATTTGCTGGAAAAGGTTTCAATATCTGCAACGGGTTCATTGTTTACCAGCCTTTCATTCTTGACAATTATCTTTCCTCCCATTTTTTTAAGCACTTCTAAAATGCAGCTTCTTGTCGGATTTATACCGATATTTTTAATAATAGTGTATGAGTTTTTTAAAATTAACGTAGCAACAATAAAATATGCCGCAGAGGAAATATCTCCAGGTATAAGAATCCTCCCTGCTTTTAATTCTCTGCCGGGCATTATTTTTGTATATCTGCCTTTATTAACAATATTTGCACCAAAATAATCCAGCATTCTTTCAGTATGGTCCCTTGAAATTTCCGGTGAAATTATCTCCGTCATGCCTTCTGCATGCAACGCAGCTAAAAGTATGCAGGATTTGACCTGCGCACTTGATACTTCCAATTCCAGTTTCATGCCTTTTAAAGCAGGATTCCCAAATATTACTACCGGAGCTTTTGTATTATTTTCTCTCCCGTATATTTTTGCTCCCATTTTCCGTAACGGGCTTATTATTCTCCCCATGGGCCTGCTATTGATTGAATGGTCTCCACTCAATACAGACATAAAATCTGTGGCAGACAGGATCCCGCTCATCAATCTTACAGTTGTCCCTGAGTTCCCCACATCCAGAACCTCGTCCGGTTCATTAAAGCTTCTGATACCCCTTCCGTAAACTATTAGATTACCGTTAATTTTTTCTATTTTTACGCCAAGTTTTTTAAGAATATTTAATGTTTTTAAACAATCCTCGCAAAAAAGAAAATTTTCTATTGCAACATTACCATTTACAATCGAAGATATAATAAGGCTTCTGTGAGAAATTGATTTATCACCTGGAATCTTTATTTCGCCTTTTATGCTTTTTATTCCATGTATTTCCATGTTAATCGCCCAGCACTTTTTTTACGCTTACTTCATACCCTGCTTTTTCAACCGCTTCTTTTGTAATTCTTCCCGCATCTTCACCCTGAACCAGTACCTTAAGGATACCCCCGCTGCTGAATTCGGTTGAATGGAATATAGAAATATCTTCAATATTTATACCGTGCGAACTTATAGCAAGTGTAATCTCGCTTAATACTCCCGGCTTATCTGTCATAGAAATTCTGATTTCGTATAAATTGGATATATCTTTTTCTACATATTTTGGCAGGTTTATTCTTGCTTCCTGTGCTTTTATGTAGTGTTTTTTAATTGATTCAGAATTGTTATCCTGAAGAAATTCCTTAAATCTCTTTAAATAATTTATGTAATCATCTATAGATTTTATAATCTTATCCTTATTCTCCAGGCTAATATCAAGCCACATCTTAGTGTTTGCTGCTGCTATCCTCGTCATATCTCTAAAACCGCCTGCGCATAGTTTAAAAAGATTTTTCATTGTGTTTTTTCTATCATCTATCATATCAACAAGGTTCGTTGATAAAATATGCGGCAGATGACTTATTAAAGCTACGTTTTCGTCATGCTCTTCGGGCTTTATTGTAATAACTTTTGCGCCAATTTTTGTTAGAAGAGAATGTAATGTTACAAGCGGTTCGGTTATTGTTGAATCGGTGGGAGTTAGTATATAAAATACATTTTTAAATAATTCTGGAGTGGCACTTAATATACCTTCATTTTCTGAGCCCGCCATCGGGTGTCCTCCTATAAAAAAAACATCCTCTGGCAGTATTTCACCAACTTTACAGACTACTTTTTCTTTAGCGCTCCCTACATCCGTAATAATCGCTCCTTTTTTAAGATGATCCTTTATATTACTTACAACTTCAACTATTTTACTGATAGGTGTAGCAACTATTATTAAATCGGCATCTGCCACAGCTTCTTTATAATTTTCTGCAATTGTATCTATAATATTTCTATATCTTGCTATGTTCATTGATTCGCCTTTTATATCATAACCTGAAATTATAAAGTCCTTATTTAAATTTTTTAAAGATAGAGCCAGTGAACCTCCTATAAGTCCCAGCCCTATAACAGCTATCTTCTTGATATCCTTCATTTTTAACTCCTGGTGAAAATTATCAGTATCCTGAAATTATATTAAGAAATATTTTAATAATATATAAAAATTAATAAAATTTGTGAACAATTACTTAATTCCGTTTTGACTATTTTACTATATATTTTATATTTACAAAAAAAATAAAAATTTCCTGGCATTTTCAACAAAAAAATACATACAATCTATTGACAACATTTTTCAATTCTGGTATCTTTTAGTTGTCTTGGAACAGGAGGCAACTTTCAGAAATAACTGAGGTTGATATTCGAAAGGATAGAAGCGTTAGGTTGATGTTTTGAAAAGTCCCTGAGAAAAGTTCTAAGATGTACCCCGAGATGTTGAGTAGTCTAACGCGCTAGCTATGACGAAAGATAACTCGGGGTTTTTTATTACCTGCAAAAAAATATTTTTTGAAGATTGATATCTGCTTTTTTTATAAAATTCTTAATGTTATTTTCCGGGTAAATATTTTTTTGGTTTTAACAAAAAGATTATAGCTATACTTACAAGCGCAAAGACAAATACCAGAATTTCGGTTATTAAAACACCGGATTTAAAATTAACATATACAGCAACAAAATCTATTAGCGCGTGATATATTACTGCAATTATTATGAAATAGTATTTTCTCTTTATAAATGCCTGGACTACAAGAATCGAAAGAGAAATTTGAATTATAATAGCAAAAATCCTTTCCATTGCGCCTACCATCGGAAGGTACCATGCCATGTTTTCAAATTGTTCTAACACATCGGCCGGCAGGATATGGGGAAAAAATTTAAAAATCAGAAAGTTAGATAGAACCGTTACCCCTACAAAAATAATAGATTCGCCACCGCCTCCGTGTCCTATTCCATACATCAGACCTTTTTCATAACTCCTCTGTTTTATTATTGCTCCAAATGCAAGAACCCTCGCACCTTCTTCAAACACTCCAGCAGTAACAGACGCAAATAGAAACACCGCTATATAGGCAGTTTCTCCTCTCAGATTTAAAAAAATAATTGAATTTATGTAGTTGTTTAATGGAATTCTTACAAGGGATACAAGAAACAGTGCCATTCCCAGAAAGAATATTGACCATGAAACTCTGTATTTTTTCCAGAAATATACTGCCAGAAGGACTGGCAGTCCTATCTCTATTATAATTGCAACAATATATGATATATTTGTGAGGGTATTATTCAATCTGTGCTGCTGATTTAAATATTTTTAACAATATTAATAAAAATCTCCACCAGGCTCGGGTCAAACTGTGTGCCGCTGCACCTTTTTAACTCATTTACCGCTTCTTCTTTGCTTACCGCTTTTTTATAACATCTATCATGTGTCATTACATCATATGCGTCTACTATTGATATTATTCGCGATGTCAGAGGGATTTCTTCCCCTTTTAGCCCACGGGGATAACCGGATCCGTCCCACCATTCATGATGTGATAATATACCTTCAGCTATTGGCTGTAGTTGAGGAGAAGAGCTGCATATATTGTAACCTACCTCCGGATGTCTCTTCATCATTTCCCATTCTTTTTCTGTTAGTTCCCCTTTCTTCATTAAAATCTCATTGGATATTACTACTTTACCTATATCATGCAGCGCTGCAAGCAGGGATAACTCATTTAATTTATTTTCCTTTAATCCAAGAGTATTGCCCAGTTTCAATGCCAGCTCTTTCATTCTGAAAGCATGTTCTTCAGTTTCCTGGCTTTTCTCCTGTAGTGTCTTCTCAAGCGACGAAATTATCGAACTCGAAATGCTCTGTCTTTCCAGTAATTTTCTCCTGTACATCCAGTCTTCTGCTTCTCTTACCACGCTTTCCATATCCTGCCTGGTATTTTTTTTGGTAGAAGCGCCAAATGATATATTTATTGGCACCTTATGTCTTCTTGTCTTAAAACATGCAATTCTTATCCTGTTTAATATTTCCTCCGCATCTTTGTCGGAGGTTTTGGGAAGTAATATTGAAAATTCATCTCCTCCCCATCTGGAAACTATATCTTCTTTTCTGCAGCATTTCTTTAAAATTTCCGCTATCTTTTTTAATAACCTGTCACCTTCTTTTGGTCCGAAAGCGTCATTTACTAGTTTTAATCCATTAATATCTCCCATTATAAAGCTGAGCGGAAGCTGCCTTTTAGTATCAAGCCTTTTTATTTCTTCTTCAAAATATGTTCTATTATATAATCCTGTTAGTTTATCCTTTAACGATAAATCCCTGATTTCCTGGTCAGTTTTTTTTCGTTCCAGAACATTAACTACAATTTCCCCCAGTAGTTTCAGCAGTGTCATATCATTTACGGTCCATCTTCTTTTTTTCTTTATAGATTCCAGACCAAGAAATCCTTTAAGAACTTTGCCGTAAATCATTGGTACAAGTAGTATTGTTTTTACTCCCTGTGGCCCGAGTATCTCTTTTTCTACTTTTAATCTGGGAGTGGCCGCTTTTGAAATACTGGAAATATAGACTGGTTCAAAACTTTCAAGTTTTTTATACCATTTTAATTTATTTTTGGAAGGTATGCCCTTTAGTTTATCTGCTTTAGGCTCAATACCCTTTTTATGCCATTCATAAGTCTTATCAGCTTCCCTGACTTTTTTATGAAGTCTGTAAATATAAATTCTGTCTACACCGGTAAATTCACCAATCTTTTTAAGAGTATTTCTTATTTCCCTGTCTATTTCATAAAGAGAGAGTTTTATAAAGTTTGTCGAAATTTTTGTTATAAGCTTTTCAAATTTTATCCTGTAATTTAATTTTTCATTTATTAACCTATTTTTTGTAATGTCACGAAGTACTATTATCTTGCCCTGGCTATTTTTTAGTTTGCTATTGACTATATTGTTAATGGCTATGTTAAATTCCTTTTTGTGTTTGTTTATTTTTAATATGATATCAGTATTAAAATCTGAATCCAGATAATCTTTTTCGAAATAATCCTTATAATCCGGTAGTAAAACTTCTACCGGTTTTTCGATAAAATTATTACCGCTAACCATGAATAAACTCCTGGCTGATTGATTTAGATATATTATTGCATCTTTATCGTCAAGGATAATAACGCTATCATCAATGCAGTCTGCAAAACTTTTTATAGCCGCCGTTTCTGTTTTAAACTTATCTGAATTCTTGTTATTATTCATTTTATTTCTTATTTAACATAACATTTTCTGCGTTTTTTATTGTCATCACAAAAAACCTGACCAATACTGCAGATTTTATTCCATATAATACTGCAAGCTTTCCTCTGTAATTATTACATATTCGCTACATAACTATGAATACATTTTTAATAAATTTTTTATACATTATTTAATTTATTGATATATGTTACCACAAGTTTAACTATTTTTACAAATATTTTAATAAAAATTATTTTAACTTTATTTTGCGTTAATAAGTTTATTATTAATTTAATTCTTTATTAAAAACTTTTTGGTTATCTTCTTGAGATATTTTCCGGTCTTATTTTAATATTTTTTTTACTTTTTCCACTATTGCTCCGCTTGAAATTTCTTCAAAATCCAGCAATTCAAAGGGTTTTCCGCTCTTTGGCACTTTTCTTACAGCGAGATTATAAACCGGAATATTAAAATCAACAGCACTCTTAACAGCTTCACCAAGACCGCCTCCGGCGTAATGATCCTCGACTGTAATTATTGCCTCTGTCTCTTCCCGGGCCTTCTTTATGGTTTCTTTATCCAGTGGTTTAACGCTATAGATATCAATAACTCTTATTGCGATTCCTTCTTTTTTTAATTCTTCATAAGCTTTTAATGCCTCGTGCAATGTTACGCCTGCTGCGCACACAGTCACTCTGTCATTTTTACTTAATCTTATTGTTTTACTTCCGCCAATTTTGAATTTATCATCTTTATTGTAAATAATTGGAGTGTCCATCCTTGTTGTTCTTATATAGACATTTCCCCGGTATCCGGCAGCTTCCTCTACCAATTTTTCTGTAGATATGCCATCTGAAGGATACAGGACGACGCAATCAGGCAGGGCTCTGAACATTGCGATATCCTCAAGCCCCATTTGCGAAGCCCCGTCTTCCCCTATTGATACCCCACAATGTGAACCTGCAAATTTTATATTCGAGTCAGAGTATCTACTCATTCTTATCTGGTCATAGGCACGGGTTAAAAAAGCTGCAAATGTTGAAACAAATGGAATTTTCCCCCTTAGCGATAGACCTATCGCTGCCCCCACCATATTTTGTTCGGCAACATACATTTCAAAAAATCTGTCAGGGAACTTCTTTTTGAATATTTCTGAAAAAGTTGAATTGCTTACCTCAGCATCAAGTACCACTATACCGGGATATTTTTTAAAGATATTCACAAGACTTATGCCGTATGCTTTTCTTGTTGATATCTTATCATTCCCTGCATCAAAACTTTCGTATTTATCAATTTTCTCTTTATACGCTTCTGCAACATTTTCGGGCTCTGCAATACTACCTCTTATACTTCTGTTTATTTCCCCCATTTTTTCAATAACATCTTTAAATTGCTCTTCTGTTACGGCTTTTCCATGCCAGCCATCTTTATTCTCAAGGAAATCCACTCCTTTCCCCTTTACTGTTTTTGCTATTATCATCGAAGGCCTGCCCTTAACTCCAAGAGCATGTCTGTATGCCCGGTCAATTTCCTCATGGTTATGGCCGTCTATTGTTAAAGTTTCCCAGCCAAAAGAAGATATTCTTTTTTCATAACTATCTATATCCCAGCCGTATATTGTCTCTCCTCTCTGACCAAGCCTGTTAACATCAAGAATTCCTGTAAGGTTATCAAGTCTGTAATGTGATGCTATCTGTATCGCCTCCCACTGAGAACCTTCGGTCATTTCACTGTCTCCCAGAAGCACAAATGTCCTGTAAGGGAGCCTGTCCACATATTTTGCATTTAAGGCCATTCCCAATCCTATGGAAAGCCCCTGGCCGAGTGAACCAGTGGCAGCTTCAGCATATGGAAAAACAGGCATTGGATGGCCTTCAAGCCTGCTGCCAAATTTTCTTAATGTGAAAAGCTCTTTTTCTTCAATCGCGCCTGCTGCAGCCCATAATGAATACAGAAGAGGCGAAGCATGGCCCTTTGAAAATATCAGTCTATCATTATTTATATAATTGATATCATTTACCCTGAACTTAAAAAATCCTCCAAAAAACAGTGCTGACATAAGATCTACAGCAGATAGCGAAGAAGAAGGGTGACCGGAACCCGCCTCTGTGGTTGAGGCCAGTATATAGTACCTGATGAGTTTAGACAGATTTTCTATAGTTATTTTATTATTCATAATAATCCTCCGTTTCAATTTATATATTTATAATACCTGACTTATCCGAAATAATTTAAACACATGCTGGATAATTGACCTGATTTATAGCTCCATACTTTTTTTATTTTAATAATATTCTTAACCCGGCTCTACATGTATCAAAACTTCATTAACATTTTTAAATTTTCTCTTTATTTCATTTTCCAGCCTGGTTACTATCGCATGAGCCTTTTTAATATCAATATTTTGCTGCAATCTGCAGTGGAATGCAATGTTCCGCAAACCTCCTTTCTCCAGTATGGTAAAATTATGGCACGTTTCGGGGTCTGTATATAATGAAACTTCTTTCCTTATATCTGATATAAGGTTATATGAATCCCTGGTTATATCATTCCAGTCTTCACCATCCCTGAAATCTTCAATATGGATATATACACTCCTTATGTTTTTAACTTTTTCTTTGATTTTTTCTTCAATTATTTTTGTCATTTTTTCAGCTTCGTTTAATTTTATATTTTTTTCCATTTCAACATTAATTGAGATATCTATTCTGCTGTCAATATTATATATAAATACATCATGGGTATCTTTCACATAAGGCAGACTCATTACAATCTCTTTTATGTATATTTCTGTACTGCTTCTCGATGGCAGATATTTAGTTTCCAGAATTATTTCCGAATCCGGCATAATCTCAGATATTCCTTTTTTTATTTTATCCTTTATTTCCTCGACACATGACAGGTATAATATATCTTCAAGACATATTTTTATATTTATAAACCTGATATTCCCAACTTCATGTATTTTTAATTTATCTACTGATTTTATTTCCGGAATATTATTTAGAATGCCGTTGACCTTTTCGGTCACTTCTTCCGGGATATAGTCCAGTAAATTTCTTACTACCCTGAATAACAACTTTAAACTGAATGTTAATACAATTAAAGATATTAAAATAGATGCTATGGGGTCTGCAATCATAAAGCCGGCTCCTGCAAGAAACAACCCTGCAATTACTACGGCAGAACCAAAAATATCGGCCGAATAATTCAAGAATTCTGCTTTTAATGCGTAAGAATCGTATTTTTTTGCAGCTCTGCCTATATAATAAACTCTTATTATGTTTACAATTATGGAAAATATCAGTATTAAAAATACATAAATATTTAAATTTAAAATAAAATCTTTATAAATAATTCTCCTTACGGAGACATATATTATATATATACACAGAAGGGATATTATTATAACTTCAATAAACGCAGATAAATTTTCGTATTTTCCATGCCCGTATGTATGGTCTCTGTCGGGGGGTCTGGCTGCAATTCTTACTGACAGGAACGCTATAAGAACGGTAACAAGATCGAGCCCATTGTTTAAAGCTTCCGAGAAAACACTTATACTATTTGTATAATATGCAACCCCGACTTTTATTATAACCAGGAGAATTGACACAAGCAGAGAATAAAAGGTAATTTTTCTTTTATCCAGTCCCTTTACCTCTGTTGAATGGTCCTTATTCATAAAATAAAAATTAAATTATTTTTACGAATGCTTTTTATTTAATTAACCGCTACACTTATTCTAACTTGATTAATTTTATTATAAAATAACTCTATTTGTAAGTGATAATGATACTATATTTATTATTTCGCTATATCAAAATTAAGTTATGAAAAAAAATAAAATCTGGATACTGGAGAAAAAAGCTGATTTCAATTCTTTTACAGAAAAGAGGCTTTTCCAAATTGCAGGTAAAATGAATATTGAATTAAAATTTGTCTCACCTGAAGAAATCAGCTTAATTGTTAATAATAAAAATAAAAGAAGTATTATATATAATGGTGATACCGTAGATTTACCTGACTGTGCTATCGCAAGAACAGATATTGACACTTATCATTCCCTTGCAGTTATACGTCAGCTTGAAAGACTGGGAGTACCTGTTTTAAATTCAAGTCAAAGCATTGAAATATCAAAGGACAAATTATCTACTATCCAGCTGCTTTCAGCAAATAATATTCCTGTCCCAAAAACTATTCTTGCAAGATTTCCATTCAGTATTTCGCTGGCAGAAAAGGAACTATCCTATCCGATTGTTGTTAAAACAGTTATGGGTTCCAGCGGCAGGGGGGTTTTTCTTGTAGAAAATAGAAATAAATTGAACGATATTGTAAATCTTATCGAAATTTCAAAGGACCCGAAAACAAATTTGATTCTCCAGGAATTTATCGGCACAAGCAATGGTAAAGATATAAGAGTTGTTACTATTGGCGGGAAAGCGGCAGGCGCAGTACTCAGAAAGGCAGTAAATGGCAGCTTTAAGGCAAATTATACAGCCGGAGGCCGTGTAGTCCCCTATGCAATAAATTCAACAATTGAGTACCTTGCTGTAAAATCGGCAGAAATAGCCGGGCTTGAGATAGCAGGTGTCGATATTTTATTTGATAAAGATAACTACAGAGTCTGTGAGTTAAATTCATATCCCGGATTTGAGGGTTTTGAAACGGCAACAGGCATAGATGTGACAGAAAAAATTTTCCAGTATATATTGAGGCGCCCCGGAAATTCATCCATTAATATTTAAAAACATTATTATTTTAAAATTATTTCAATAAAGATTATAGAAAATCTTCTTATCTAATCCAGCCTTATATCCTCATGATCAAGATCCGTTACTCTGAATATAAATTCCTGTTCTGTCAGAGGAGCGGCATCTCCGTCCCATGAGTAAATAAAACCGTCATAATAATAGCTTCTCCAGTCCATTGTTTTATTTTTATATAAATAGCCCGACCCTTTTTCTGTTGCGATATTCATGTAATAATCCCCGGACATAAATTCATTCTCAAGAGTAACATCAATTGGAATCCATTCATATCCAGGCAGTTTAATCTCAACCCAGGCATGCCCCATATCTATTTCCTTTTCTTTTTCATTGAGTATTGTATAGACAGGAATACCCGTTACAAGTCTCGAAGGTATCCCTGCTGATCTTAGAAGTGCCGTATAAAGGATGGCATAATCAACACATATTCCTTTTCCTCTTCTCATTATTTCGGAAGCATAGAAAAACTCGTATTTCTCATCTCTGGCCCTCGGAAAATCATAATATAATTCGCTGATTACGAAATTATAAAGTATTCTGGCTATTTCAACCGGATTATTTTCATTCCCTGTTAAAGATTCTGCTTTTTTTATTATCACTGGATTATCTGAATCTATAAAAATATCATCTGAAGTATATTTTATAAAATCTTCATCTTCGCGATTGTAATCCTTATAATCTGAACCGCTCTTCAATATATCTGAGTATATAAATTCACAGGAGTCTATATCTATTATTGCTGAAGCTGTTAATATTTCATCGCCCTTTAATCCATCCCCAAACTTGAAATGTATAAATAAATTATTATAATTGTCATACACTTCATCAGTTTCCTGTATACATGTTATATATTCATTTACTGTCTGGAATGGATAGTATGTTTTAGGAAGCCTCATGAAACACTCGATATCTTTCAGGGTTGTATCACCGGTATTTTTTAGGCTGTACTCAATCTCAACTTTAAAATTATGAATGTGAAGTAGCTCAACCGGAAGGTCTGTTTCTATAACGGATATCGTTTCTGCTTTTTCACTGGTTTCTTTTGAATCGGAAACCGTAAGTTCAATTGCGTATTCCCCGGATTCATCAAAATAGTATAGAAAAGATTCTCTATCTGAGTATTCTTCCCCTTCAACCATCCATTTATATTCCAGTTCATCCCCGTCCGGGTCAAATGTCTCTTTTCCGCTTATATGCACCGGGTTTTTTATCTGAAAATTATCCCCATTAACCCTGTCTCCGGATATTTCTATCATTGCCACCGGAGGTAAATTTTCATTATTCCTGTAATCCTCAATATACGTTTTGCCTGCTTCCCTGTTCTGACTGGATAGTTCCACTATAGGCATCCCTCCGAAACCGTCTGCAATACAGGCATAATTACCCTCTATAGTCACATCGTAGGACGTTCCGGATGTATTTAATATATCTGCAATAACAGGGTCATCTCTGTTCGTAATATCTACGGCGTATACTCCTCCAGATAAACTCGATACGTAAATGAAATTTCCCGCAGAATCAATTTCCCATGCACCGCCCGGGATGTCATATACCCCCAGAGTCTCTATGTTTGAAGAGTCTTCTATATTCAGAATCTCTAAAATGCTTCCGTCATATTTTTCATCTTCCTCATCCCTGTTCCATGATGTAATATACGCATAATTCCCTGCTATGTATAAGCCGCGTGAACCGGATCTAACTTTGCATGAACCGGCAATCACGGGTTCATATTTATCTTTCAGGTCAATTACTATTAGCTCACTTTTTTCTATAAATTCATCTTCCTCGTAATCATAAGAATTAGTATTAACGTAGGCAAAACCATCTTTCACCCATATATTAGAAGGTACCCCTTTAATTTTATACTCATTTATGATTACCGGCTTCTTCTTAACTGAAATATCTACTATTTCAAGATATCCTGAATCTGATCTTTCATCTTCAATAAATGTCTCAATATATGCATAATCGTCCTCAATAAATAAGCCATATGCTATCTTATTATTATTATTTTCAGCAGAATTATAATTTCCGATAAGCCTGGGCTTGTTCTTATTACCTATATCAACAATATAAAAACCGCACCTGCTGAATGCTGTTTTGTTTTCATAAATCCAATGGGTATATGATATGTAGGCATAATCTCCCTCTACTATCACTATATTTGCCGAATCCAGATCACTGCATTTACCGATTATTTCAGGATTGTCCTTATCCTTTATGTCAATTACGTAAAGGATGCCAAGATCGCCTGTTAGATAGGCGTAATTCCCGCTTATGTCAACGTCTATGGCCTGGCCTGGCACCTGTACTGTTTTGGATATGATAGAATCAGGTATCCCTGAAAATTCACCGCTGCCGGTAAATGCTTCTTCCCGGTCGCTCTCTCTGAAGCCCGGAAAAATGCATTTGCATGAAGCGGCACTTAAGGATATGACCATAATTAAGATTACAGGGATAATTATTTTTTTTATTTTGCTACACATAATTATTTTTTAGAATTCAGGATAATTCATTCCTCTCACGGAAGTCTTCGAGAGGGGGAAGGTCTTCCAAACTATCTATTCCAAGAATCTCAAGAAATTTTTCAGATACTCTGTATGTCATTGGACTGCCAGGTTCTTTAAGTTTTCCCGCTTCCTTTATTAAGCCCTTATCAATAAGAGTAAGTATTACACTATCTGCTCTAACTCCGCGTATTTCTGCTACCTGTGTTCTTGTAACAGGCTGCATATAAGAAATAATTGCAAGTGTTTCAAGTGCAGCCTGTGATATATATGTACGTATATTTGCTCTGACAAATTTTGAAAGAATTTCACCAAGCAGCGGATTGGAATAAAGCCTGAAACCTCCGGCTGCTCTTTTTATAATAAATCCCCTTTTTTCATTTATATATTCCTGCTCAAGCAATTCTATTATTCCGCATACTTTTTTTTCGGTTATCTCAAGCACTGAAGAAATCTCTCTCGCTTTTACTATTCCTTCAGAAACGAATAAAATACCTTCAACGCAGGATTTTAGCCATTCTTCACTTTTATACCATTCTGCAATTTTATTTTTTTTATTTTTTGTCATCTTTGAATAGTTTAAATATTTTTTATATTCTTTTTCATTTTATTCTTTTTACCACAATGCTTCCAAAATATTCGAACTGTATAATATCAATAATACCTTTTTTATAAAGTTCCAGAATCGACAAAAAACTTATAATCTTATCAATAATCTTTTTATATCCGGACGTTATTTCTTTAAATGTAGCACTTTCTCTTTCCCCCAGCATTGTTCTTATCCTCTCCATCTCATCAAATATATTTATATTTTTTTTCCTATCATATATTTTTTCAAGATTTAGTTTTTCTTCTCTAAATTTCAATAGTTTTGAGGCAGTATATACCAATTCCTCTAAACTTATATCCCCCGTGAAATCAGGTAATATTTCCAAAAACTCCTTTTCCAGAGGAGCTTCTCTTATATAATAAAGAGATTCTTTCTCATAAATATCCCTGAAGTAATTGGATACCTTTTTAAACACTCTGTATTCCTCTTCTCTTCTTTTAAAGATGCCGGTATCCGGTTCCTCTTCATCATCATCTGGTTTTTTTCTTTTTGATGGAATTAACGATCTTGATTTTATTTCCAGTAATATGGAGGCTACATATATGAATCCTGATAAAGTGTCCATTAGTATGTCATGATTTTTCCTGGTATAGTTTATAAAATCCCTTACAATTGTGCTCAGGCTGATTTCATATATATTTTCTTTTTTTTTCTGTACCAGCTCCAGGAGAAGGTATATGGGACCCCTGAATTTATTGTATTCTATTAGATATTCTTTACTTTCTGTGCTGCTTTCCAATCTAATCTATACCCATCTTTTTTCTAACATCAAATATTGTTTTTGAAGCAATTTCTGTTACTGCAATTCTGCCTTTTTCAAGTATTTCGTATATAAAATTTTTATTTTTTATTATTTCATTTCTTTTTTCCCGGAATCCTTCAAGAGATTTATATATTATCTGCGAAATTTCTTTTTTGCAGTCCGTGCATCCTATTTCTCCTTTTCTGCATCTTTTCTCAATTTCGCCAAGTCCTTTATCCATATACATCTTATAAAAACTGAATACATTGCATACTTCAGGGTGCCCGGGGTCCTTAAGGTATACTCTTTTCGGGTCCGTTATCATCATATTAATCTTGCTTCTTATATCTTCTAAACTATCAGATAGAAATATTGCATTATTATAGCTTTTGGACATTTTTCTTCCATCTGTTCCTGGAACCCTTGCCGCTTTTGATAGCATTTCCTTTGGTTCCGTGAAATATTTTCCGTAAAGATGGTTAAATCTCCGTGCGATTTCCCGCGTGATTTCAAGGTGGGGCAGCTGATCCTCACCCACGGGAATTATATCAGAATTAACTATAAGGATATCAGCAGCCATAAGTACCGGATAGGATAAAAATCCAAGCGTTGATATATCTTTAGATTTTAGTTCATTTACCTGTTCTTTATAAGTCGGGCATCTCTCAAGCCATGAAAGAGGGGTAATCATTGATAAATAAAGAGTAAGTTCTGATATCTCGGGAATATCCGATTGCCTGTACAGATGAGTATATCCGGGGTCAATTCCCAGAGCTACAAGGTCTACGGCACATTCAATAAGATCCGATTTTATATTTACAGGGTTCTGGTATTCTGTTGAAAGTGCGTGCCAGTCTACCAGAAAGAAAAAGTTTTCGTAATTTTTCTGGTATTTAATCATATTGCCGATATTGCCGTGTAAATGGCCGAGATGTAATTTTCCTGTCGGCCTGAATCCCGTAAGCATTTTCTTTTTCATATATACGCTCCTGTTTCCAATCCGCTTAAAAAATCAGGTGCCGCCACCATGTAAATATATTATAAATAGGGTCTATGACAGCGAAAATAATTCTTCCACCAAGATATATCAATATAAAAATTAAAATAAATCCAAATCTTCCAAAACTCAGGTATCTATGCATTGCTTCTTCCGGTAAAAAAGACGCAAGTATCTTTGAGCCGTCCAGCGGAGGTACTGGTATGAAATTAAATATTGCCAGAAGTATATTAATGTATATTGAATACTGGAATATAGCATCTGCCAGGACAAAGGCTCTGTATCCGAGAGCGGCAGGATTTGCGGGTATGCCTATTAAGATATAAAAAATATAGTAGAATAGCCCGTAAATCAATCCTATTATAAAAGCAAACATTAAGTTTGTAACCGGACCGGCTAGTGAAGTATAGCGCATTCCCTTACGGAAATTCCGGAAATAAGCGGGGTTTATAGGAACAGGCTTCGCATAGCCGAAAACTATACCTGCATTAAATAATATCAATAGAAGCGGAAGTATAATACTTCCGAATAAGTCTATATGCGCCATGGGATTCAGTGTGAGCCTTCCCATATTTCTGGCAGTAGGGTCCCCGCTTTTATATGCTATATACCCGTGAGCGTATTCATGCAGCACAACTCCCATAATAAGACCGGGAGCCCACGTAATTATTCTTGTTAAAAAATTTATTATTGCCTGTCCCATATCCGTCATTAAATCTATTCTCTAATTTTTATGACATTATACAATATCAAAATCTATTAATTTTGCAAATAATCCCTTCCATCAGTCTTTCCAGCAGGCTCATTCTTTAAGGCCCTAACTGTGTTCTCAGGCATCTGATTTTCCTCTTGGATGGTATTTAAAATATATTTCCTTTATATATTCTTTGTCAAGGTTAGTGTATATTTCTGTCGTAGATATATCGCTGTGTCCCAGAAGTTCCTGGACTGTTCTTAAGTCTGCGCCTCTCTGGATCATATGAGTCGCAAAGCTGTGCCTGAATATATGGGGATACAGATTTTTATCTAAATTCACTCTGCGTGCATACTTTTTTAATATCTTCCAGAAGCCCTGGCGCGTCAATTTCCTGGCGCTCCTGTTAATAAATACAAAATCTGTTCTCCGTTCTTTTTTGATTTTATCCCTGCCATGTTCCAGATATTTTCTTAAAAAACCCGCGCTTTTCTTTCCAACCGGTACTATTCTTTCCCTGTTACCCTTTCCTTTAAATCTCAATAATTCTTCATCAAAGTCTATATTTTGCATCTTTAGATTTATAATTTCACTTACCCTGAGACCGCATGAATACAATATTTCAAACATTGCCCTGTCTCTTATTTCCAGTCTCTTTGATGCCGGTATACTTTCCAGGAATTTATTTACTTCTTCAATTTTTAAAATATCCGGCATCTTTCTTAATTTTAAAGGATTATTTACTTCTACCCAGAAATTCTTCTTGCAGACTCCTTCAATCATCAGGAATTTATAGAAACTCCTTAGTGTTGATAATATCCTTGAAATTGATGATTCTGATTGACTTTTATATAAGTCCTGTAAAAAATCCAGTATTTGCTCTTTTGAAAGTTCGCAAAAATTTATAATTTTTTTATTTTCCAGGTATAATTTTAATTTTTTAAGGTCCCTCAGGTAAGATTCAATTGTATTCGGAAGCATTAATTTTTCAAATTTTAGATAATCCCTGTATTTTTCCTCATAAAAATTAAGGTTTTCACTATTTATCTTTTCCATAAAACCCGCTGTTTTTTACCATGTAATTATGTGCCAGTAATATTCCTATTATTGATTTTGCGTCTTTTATCTTTCCGCTTTTTATATAGGATAGAGCATCTTCCATTCTTAATTCAATTATCTGAAGAAATTCATCTTCGTCCAGATTGTTGTCCTTTTTTTTAAAATCCAGACCAATATACAGGTGCATTATCTCGTCACAGAAACCGGGTGACGAATAAAAAGATATTAGATGAATCAGTTTTCCTCCAACCGCGCCTGTTTCCTCCTCCAGCTCTCTCCGTGCACATTCATCCGGAGTTTCACCCCTGTCTATTTTCCCTGCAGGTATTTCAATTAATATTTTTTTAATCGGGTATCTGAATTGTCTTACAACAAATATGTTCCCCTTTTCATTTACTGGAATTATGCCAACAGCGCCCGGGTGTAAAACTTTCTCTCTGGTTGTAATTTTACCGTTTGGAAGTCTTACCCTGTCAAGGTGCAATTTCAATATTTCTCCGTTAAAAATCTCCCTGGAACTTATCTTATTTTCCCTTAATTCTTTGCTTTCTTTAAAACCCATTTTACTTTTCTTCTTTTATTACAGATCTGCATATTTCAATAATTAAAAGTGCGAGTTTATACAGCTGCTCAACCTTCACAAATTCTTTATTCGTATGTATATTTTCCATTCCGCTGCTCATGTTAACAGCAACTCTCCCTTTTGAATTGAATATATTGACATCACTCCCTCCGCCGGTAGATTGAACCTTTGATTTTACATTTAATCTTTTAAGCGCTTCTTTTGCAATCATGACCGGAACCTCATTTTCATCTACTTCAAAACCATCATATTCTCTTATTATTTCGTAATCAAGGCGGGCTTTAATCTCAGTGGCACCTTTTTTTAAATTTTTAATCATCTCACCTGTTATTTTATCAAGTTTTTCCGGTTCCAGGCTTCTTACTTCAATTTCCAGTTTCGTATTTTCGGGAACTATATTTCTTGCTGTTCCCCCTTCTATTTTCCCGATATTGCATGTTGTTTCATTATCAATTCTTCCCAGCTTCATATTGGATACAGCTATAGAAGCAGCCTGAATTGAATTAATGCCCTTTTCTGGCTCAACTCCGGCATGAGCAGATTTTCCCCGGAAATAAGCATTAATAGAATTCTGGTACGGCGCCTTATTTATTATTGTTCCTATATCACCATCGCCATCAAAAGCAAAACCATATCCTGCCTTAATAAGGTTCATATCAAGATTTTTTGAACCAAGCAGGCCAATTTCTTCTGAAATGGTAAATACTGCGTAGATATCTCCTGTAGGTATTTTATGTTCCTTTATTGCTTTAAATGCTTCCAGGATAGCAGCAACCGCAACTTTATCATCACCGCCCAGTATGCAATCCTTATTCTTATTAGAAACAATACCTCTGTTTATTACAGGCACAATATCTCCATTTACCCCTACAGTATCAAGGTGTGCTGCCAGAAAAACTGGCTCGCTTCCCGATGGATTATCCGGCCTGTAAACCGAAATTATATTACCTGCGTCGCTGCCAAATTCTTTCCCACAACCATCTATAAGTACATCCATTCCAAGGGCTTTTAATTCCCCGCTAACATAATCAGCAATTTCCTTTTCGTTTTTTGAAGGGCTTTTAATTTTTAGCAGCTCTATGAAAGTATCGAGTAATCTTTCTCTGTTAACCATAATATTTTATTTTTTATATTTATTTTAATTATTATCTACTTTATTACACAAACTAACTTTAATCTATTACATTTTTTATGGCTGCATATTATTTTTTACATAATTTTTCTGTTTTTCTTTATTTTTTAATGCTTTTGCTATGCATCCAAAAACAGCACCGGTAAATAAAAATATAGCAGATAACGCTGCAGAACTTCCTATGAGTCTAATAAAGAAATCATAAAAAAATCCATAGGGGAATATAGAAATTATAAGGGAGTTCTCTGCAAAAATATAATTTCCCCCGGGAAAAAATATCTTATGAAATTTATCAAATAAAACGGGAAAATTTTTGCCCATACAGTAAATGAGTACAATAAAAATAATAATAAGCGCGGGAGCTGAAGTAAATATTATTGCCAGGCTCTTAATAAACTTTTTAATGTTCCTTTCTGCAATCATCACAAATGTTACCACAAACAGGAATACTCCCGCATAATATGCTATCAATATTTTTGTTATCAGGTTTCTTACGTCATAAAGATGGCTTATTTCATCCGGTTTGAACCATAGTAGTTCACTTATGCTTTCATCTGCATATCTTACCTGAAGAGACGGGTCATTAAATTTTAAAACAGTCCTGTATTTAAAAAAATTAATAACTCTTTCAGATACCCCCAGCACATCGCCTCTGTCCAGAACAGAAAACACTCCATTTTTTTTCTGCAAATTTTCGTAATACTCCAGGTTGAAAGCATAAAATGCAAGGGGCGTAAATAGAATTATTATTACAAGCGAAATAGAATTTATAAAAATCAAAAATTTTCTAATTCCTGCATTTCTTACAATCATTTTACTTTTTCGTTCTATTTGAATATTCTATAGATGCTCCTATAAAATCCCTGAATAAAGGATGCGGCCTTTCCGGCCTTGATTTAAACTCGGGATGAAATTGAACTGCAACAAACCAGGGGTGGTTCTTTAATTCAACTATTTCCGCCAGATTTTTTTCCGGATTTATACCTGTTACCACAAGTCCTTCTTTTTCAATTCTCGGTATATAATTATTGTTCAGTTCGTATCTGTGCCTGTGTCTTTCATAAATAATACTTTTCTTATATGCCCGGTAAGCATTTGAATCTGCTTTTAACCTGCATTTATAGCTTCCCAGTCTCATGGTACCGCCTTTTTCTACCATACCTTTCTGTTCAGCCATAATATCAATCACGGGATTTTTTGTATCAGGATCAAACTCTGTGCTGTTTGCATCTTCAAGACCCATAACATTTCTAGCAAACTCAATTACCGCGCACTGCATCCCGAGGCATATTCCGAGAAATGGTATCTTTTTCTCTCTGGCACATTTTATTGCCTTAATTTTTCCATTTATCCCCCTGTAGCCGAAACCGTAGGGCACAATTATTCCATCTACTCCTGCAAGCACGTCATCTTCCCTGCAGCTTCCTTCAAGCGATTCAGAATTTATCCATGAAAGTTTTATATTTTTTGTAAAATGATAGCCGCCATGATTTAGAGCTTCAACAATGCTTATATACGCATCTTTTAAATTTGTATATTTTCCCACTATTCCTATCTCTATACTCCCGTCAGGGTTATGAATTGTCCTTATCAATTTTTTCCAGCTGTCAAGATTTGACTTCCTTACAGCCAGATTTAATTTTGAAAGAACCCTGGAATCCAGTTTTTCCTTCTGAAGTAATATAGGAACCTCGTAAAGATGCTTGACATCAATAGCTTCAATTGTATCTTCTACCTCTATATCGCAGAACAGGCTTATTTTCCTTTTAATGTTATTTGATAATTTTGTTTCGCTCCTGCAGATAATTATATCGGGCTGAATTCCTATGCTTCTCAATTCCTTTACACTGTGCTGTGTGGGTTTTGATTTTAATTCTTCAGTTGTTTTTAAATATGGGACATATGTTACATGAATATACAGAACATTTTCTTTGCCGGCATCTTTTTTAAATTGTCTTATTGCTTCAAGAAAAGGAAGGCTTTCAATATCCCCTACAGTACCTCCAATTTCTGTTATAACTATATCCGTTTTTCTTCTCAGCAATGTCCTTTTTATACATGCTTTTATCTCGTCTGTAACATGGGGTATTACCTGGACGGTCGCTCCAAGAAATTTCCCTTTTCTCTCATTATCAATAACATTCTTGTAAATCTTTCCCGATGTAAAATTATTGTATTTCGATAAATCTTCGTCAATAAACCTCTCGTAATGTCCCAGGTCGAGGTCCGTTTCCCCGCCATCGTCTGTGACAAACACTTCCCCGTGCTGGATCGGATTCATAGTTCCGGGATCAATATTTATATAGGGGTCAAATTTCTGTATGGTGACACTGTACCCTCTTGATTTCAGAAGCCTCCCGAGTGAAGCGGCACACATGCCTTTGCCAAGAGAAGACAGGACTCCTCCTGTTATAAAAATAAATTTAGTTTTCAATATTTATCTTTCTTTCTGTAAGATTATTCTTTATGTTTTTGCATTTATCCATAAGTTCTCTTGAATGCATTGTGGCTATATCGCTATCTCCAAATCCACTCATCATGCGCGAAATTTCTTTAATTCTGCCCTGTGAATCCAGCTTTTTTATTTTTATTTTTGTTCTATTGTCTTTCACGCATTTATCTATAAAATAATGGACGTCTGAAAAGCAGGCAATCTGTGCCAGATGTGTTATGACTATTACCTGGCAGTTTCCTGAAATCTTATATAGCTTTTCCCCGACAACTATTGAAGTTGCCCCGCCAATGCCTGCGTCTATCTCATCAAATATCATCGTTGATATTTTATCTACCGAACTTATTGCCGATTTAAGCGCCAGCATAATTCTTGATATTTCTCCGCCTGAAGCAATTTTTTTTAGCGGTTTTTCTGATTCGCCAATATTAAGTGATATGAGAAATTCTATATTATCTACTCCGTCTCCTGTAAATTTTATTTTTTTATTTTTTATTTCAACACCATTATCTCCTTCTATAAATTCCTGCCGGGGAGTAAAGGATACAGATTTAAATCCGAGATCAAGCATCTCGGCTGTTACGTTATCTTTTAAATCTTCTATTGTTTCTTTTCTTGATTCGCTTAACAAGAATGCTTTTTTAATTAAGATTTCCTTCGCTTTATCATATTCTGCCTGCTTTTTACCAATTTCATAATCCAGATTATCCAGTTTATCTATTTCATCTTTTAATTTTTCTGCGTACTTATTTACTGAATTCAGGTCCATATTATATTTTTTCTTTATTTCAGATAGTCTGTATAACCTTTCCTGTATAATGTCCAGTTTTCCACTGCCAAAATCAAAATCCGCAAGATAACTTCCAAGATTATGCCCCAGTTCTTCAATCATGCTTCCAAAAGAAGACAGACTGACGCTGAAATCCCTGAAATTATGGTCAATTTCAGCAAGTTCTTCAATATTTTTACCAAGAATTGCTATATTTTCGCTTATTGAAGGAATATCAGTATTATTTCCATCTACTATACTCCTGGCTTCTGTAGCCAGCCTGTAGATTTTTTCATAGTTTTTTAATACCCTGGCCTCATTTTCCAGTATTTCTTCTTCGTTCTCCCCAATATTTAAATTTTTAATTTCAGAGTATCTGTAGCTTAAATCTTCTAACTTCTCTTCTTTTGTCCTTTCAAGTTCCTTTAATTTCATAAAATCATTTTTTTTATTTATATAATCTTTAAGGCATTTAATATAATCCTTTTTTATTCCGGATATCTTCTCTTTTCCAAACTTATCTATTATCTCCAGATGTGTCCTGCTATCCAGCAAATACTGGTGGTCATGCTGCCCATGAATATCAAGGAATAATTCACCCAGTCTTTTTAAATTATTCACCTGTGTAAAAATCCCATTTATAAATGCCCTGTTTTTACCATTTCTGTTTACTTCTCTCGTTATTACTATATCGTCACATTCTTCTTCTTTCTCAATTAAATTTTCCGATAATAAAAAGTTTATTGCAGAAGGATTGCCTCTCAGGTCAAAATATCCCTGAACCAGGAGTTTTTCTTCTCCGTCTCTTATTAAATCTTCTGCAGCTCGCTCGCCGATCAGTAAATTTATAGCCTCGATTATAAGAGTTTTCCCTGCCCCGGTTTCACCTGTCAGTATATTAAGACCTTTCTGAAATTTTATCCGGGCATCGTCTATTATTGCGAAGTTTCTTACCTGTAATTCTTTCAGCATACTTTTTAAAGATTGTTATTTCTTTTATTTAAATTCTTTCAATAAATTTTTCTCTGAAGATTTTGAAAAATACATCCCTGCTAAACGTTATGAACTTCAACTTCAACTTTGATTTTTTTACTTCAAATATGCAGTCGGCTCCAATGCTGAACGGTATTGTTTTTCCGTCCACGCTTATACTGTCTTTATCGTTTCTTGAATTTATCAGTATCTCTATTTTATTATCAGGGCTTATTATTATGCTCCTGTTTAATAATGTGTGGGGGCATATAGGAGTTATTATTATTATTTCGCTTTTAGGTTCCACTATGGGCCCCCCTGCGGAAAGAGAGTATGCTGTTGAACCGGTAGGCGTTGATATTATTAATCCGTCAGCAGTAAACTTTTTTATTGGAATTTTATTAATCGAGATTTCAAATTTGATTATTTTTCCCAGCATCGACCTTGATATTGTGAACTCATTTAATGCCAGTCCGGAAATACCTGTATTTTCTATCATTTTTCCATTTATGTAGAATTTGCCCTCAAGAATCATCCTTTCCTCTATTTCATATGAATTCAGCAGCACTTTATCGATAGCATCATACATATTATCAGTGTCAACAACAGTTAAAAATCCCAGATTACCTGCATTTATCCCTAGTATGGGAGTACTTTTACCAAATGAGTACCTGGACGCTCTTAGAAATGTTCCGTCTCCCCCTACCGCTATAATTATATCGCTTTTTCTGGTGAATTCTTCTTCGGATACTGCAGGCAGGAAATACTTTTCGGACATTTTATCTTTATCTAAAAGAAGTAAATTGACCCCTCTTTTCTTCTTTAGAATGTAGTCGTAGATCTTTTTAGCGGTTTCTACTGCTTCTTTTTTTTCATTATTTGAAACTATACCAATATTCTTCATTTCTTATAATTTAAGATTGATTATAATAAAAATGCGCTTTATCAATTACATCCCTGATTATTTTATCATACTTTTTAATAGATTCAGCTTCTTTATGTGATTTTATCAAAAAAATCCAGAATTCAATATTACCTTTCGCTCCTTTTATCTTTGAAAAATTAAACCCCTTTATCTCAGCAGGAAAATTTTTAATAAATCCTGTTATCTCATCCAGCACCCTATAGTGAAGTTTTCGGTCCTTTATGATGCCTTTATTTTCAACTTCATTCTTCTTTAACTCAAACTGGGGTTTTACAAGAATCAATATCTTCCCGCCTGCATCAGTTATTTCTAAAATTTTATTAAAAATATTTTTTATTGAAATAAAAGATACATCAACCACTGTGATATCGGCCTTATAGGGCAGTTTTTCTGTATCTAAATTTCTTAAGTTTGTCCTCTCGAAAATAATTGTACGCGGGGATTTTCTCAGTTCCCAGGACAGCTGCCCGTATCCAACATCAATATCTATTACGCTTGCTGCTCCGTTTTTTAATAAGAAATCCGTAAACCCTCCTGTTGAGGACCCTATATCTGCGGCTTTTTTACCCTCTGCGCTTAAATTAAAATCTTTAAATGCACCTTCCAGTTTTAAGCCGCCTCTTGACACATATATTTTTCCGGGAGTTATTTCTATTTCTGAATCCGGATCTATGACAGCTCCGGGTTTTTCTACAGTTTTCCCTTCAGCTCTTACTTTTCCTGCCATTATTAATGCAAGCGCCTCTTTTTCCCCGGAAACAATATTTTTTTCAAGCAGTATTTCTATTATTTTTTTTCTGTTTATTTTTTTAATATCCGTTATGCCTTTCTTGCCAGCAAAAAACTGGCAATTCTTACCAGCCACTCATAATCTATATCCATGCTCTTTATAATTTCAATTGACCTATCAATTTTTTCAATGGCAATCTCTTTTGATTTTTCCAGGCCCCACATATCCGGAAAAGTATTTTTCTTCTGGATGCTGTCCTTACCTGTTGTTTTCCCGGCCAGATTTTTTGTGGATGTAACATCCAGAATGTCATCGGTTATCTGAAAGGCAAGTCCCAGATTTTCTGAATACTCGGTAAATTTTTTTAGGTAACTCTCGCTTACCCTGCCCAGGATAGCGGCACATCTTACAGAAGCCGTTATTAGTTTACCTGTTTTATTGTGGTGTATATATTCAAGTTTCTTATAATTAATCTTTTTACCTGTAAAATAAACATCCGCCACCTGGCCGGCTGCCATCCCCCCGGCGCCCGACGCCTCCGATATTTCTCTCAGTACTCTGATTTTTATTCTGTCTTCTGTCAGCTGGTATCTCAATATCAGGTCAAAAGCTTCCGCAAATAAGGCATCTCCTGTAAGTATTGCTATATCTTCACCAAATTTTTTGTGGCATGAAGGCATGCCTCTCCTGAAATCATCATTATCTATTGATGGCAGGTCATCATGAATTAAAGAATAGGTATGTATGAATTCAATTGCACACGCTGTCGGTATTATATTTCTGTAATCTTTTCCGAGACTCTTTGCTGTTAAAAGGCATAATACCGGTCTGAACCTTTTCCCGCCATTGCTTAACGTATATTCTATTGCTTTTCTTAATATTGAAGGACTCTGCCTGTACTTTCCTGCATAATATTTCAGGCTGTTGTTTATTTCCTTTACCAGAAATGCTGGATATAGATCGTCAGCTTTAAAACTTTCGGTTTTCTTTCCGGTCATATTATAAAAAAATAAAAAATAAAATTAATGTTTTTACTTATTTATATCACTCAATATTTTCCCCAGGACTCCATTTACAAATTTCGGTGTATCTTCCTTCTGACCCAGTACTTTGGCAATTTCTATAGCTTCGTCAACAGACACTTTCAGTGGTATTTCATCCTCGTATAGCATTTCGTACACAGCAACCCTCAAAATATTCCTGTCTATTATAGCAATTCTTTCCAGTGTCCAGTTCTCGACAATACTCATTATCATGCTGTCTATTTTCTTTTTATTTTTAATTACACCTCTTACAATTTTAAGTGTAAATTTATCGTATTTTTTCCCGGACAGCATATTATTTTCTATAATTTTTTCAATATCCTTTTCCAGCAGATCAACCTGGTATAAAAGTATTACCGCATTTTCCCTGCTTTTTCTTCTCGCTGTTTTGGGCATAATTTTAATTTTAAAATAAATTAATTGATTTTATACACGTGTTACGTATTCACCGGTTCTCGTGTCAATTTTTATTACGTCGCCGTTATTTATAAACAGGGGTACCATAATCTTTGCACCTGTTTCTATTTCAGCAGGTTTAAAACTGGAACTCACAGTATCACCTTTTATCCCGGGTTCTGTTTTTCTAACCTTTGCTTCAATTGTAATTGGAAGCTCAACTGAAATAGGCTTCCCTCTGTAGAATACAACCATTATCTCCATGTTTTCAAGCAGATAATTTTTTTGCTCTTCAAGTAGTTTTTCATTTAGCTGTATCTGTTCATATGTTTTTGCATCCATAAAATTATAGTGCTCATCTCTGTAAAGATACTGCATTTTTCTGGTCTCCAGTATCGCCTGTTCCATTTTTTCTCCGGCCCTGAAAGTTTTATCAATTGTGGCTCCTGAATTTAAATCTCTCAACTTTGTTCTTACAAAAGCTCCGCCCTTGCCGGGTTTGACGTGCTGGAAATATAATATCTTATACAGCTGGTCTTCATATAATATTGTAATCCCGTTTTTAAAATCACTTGTACTTATCACTCGCTAAAATCCCCTTTTAATCATATCCATTTTTACATTTTTTTAATTATTTTATTAATATTTTTTAACTGTAATATTCTTTATTTTCACAAATTATATATTTAAATATTTCTTATGTTCTCTTCTGTTCCCACCAGTAGTATATATATAAATTTTTATGCCCATACTTTTATTTTAATACAAAAAAGTCTTTTCCTGACTCGTAAAGAACCTCGCAGCCGCTTTTTCCCACAAGTACCATATCTTCTATTCTTATCCCTCCGAAATTTTCTATATAAATACCCGGTTCAATTGTTATAATCATGTTCTCTTTTAAAACTTTTTTATTTTTAGAATTTATTGCCGGCTCTTCATGCACCTCAAGTCCAACCCCATGACCCAATCCGTGACCAAAATTTTTTCCGTAACCTTTTGAGTCTATGAATTTCCTCGCTATTCCATCAAGCTCCGATGCTTTAATGCCTTCCCTGCAGCCTTCAATAGCCCTTAACTGTGCCTCTAAAACTATATCATAGATTCTTCTAAATTCATTACAATTTTTATCTCTCCCCCTGAATATGGTTCTTGATATATCAGAGCAATACTGCTCATACCTGCATCCAAAATCCATGAGAATAACACCTCTGTCTTCTTTTGTTTTTTCCGGTGAATGGTGCGGGAGGGAAGAGTTTTTTCCATAGGCTGCGATTATATCAAATGAACTCCCCGCTGAGCCATTTTTAATCAGCAATTCCTCCAGATAAAATGCAAGTTCAGTTTCTGTTAAGCCGGCAATACCCCTGGGACCGTCATCCAGTAATGTTTTAAAAGCTTTATCGGTAATATTGCATGCTTTTTTTATTTTTAATATCTCGCTTTCATCTTTTATTGCTCTCAACTTTTCTATGATACCATCAACGTTTATAAGTTTTTTCTCCTGTACAGATAATAATTTCTCAAGCCTGCTGTAATCAGTAAAACTGATATTTCTTCCTTCAATACCTGTTTTTTTAAAACCATAACCTTTAAGTATACCTGTAATCTTTTTAAATTTATCTTCTTTATAACAGACAATATTAATAGAATCATTTTTAATTGATTTTTTTGCCTGCTCTGAGTAAATAAAATTAACAAGCAGGTATGTGGAGTTATCTGTTATTAAAAGTATACTTCCGGAGTTCTTGCCGTAAAAACCAGTAAGATAATATATGTTTTCATCTTTTAGAATTACGAGGGTGGATAAATTTTTCTTATCCAGTAAGCTTTTTAAATTCTCAATTCTTACAGTAAATAAATCAGTCACTTTATATAAAACTTCTTAAAACCTCTGCATGGATGCTATAATAAAACTGCATTAATTAATAATTTCCTGCCATTCTCCTCTTATTATTGTAACCTCGCCACCACCTCCGGGACTTCCCGGAAGGTCTTCGGGCAGACTCTGTGCTATTCCTTCTTTATAGCATATTTTTGAAAAAGATGTATCAATATCCAGAAGACCGCCGGCAATCAATGTACCGCTTACCACACCCTTTGTCAATTTTATATTTTGTTTCGCAAGAGCCACTACGTACATTGTGGGGCTGGTACAGCTCGGAGGCTGTACCCAGTAATCGCGCCATATATCAAACTCAATATCTCCTTCTGATACGAAAACAAGTATAGCATTTTCCGGGTAATCGCTTACTACAAGCGGTATGAGTTTGGTATTCGAAGTTATATTCCCGGTAGTATAAATAATCCCTTCTCCCCTGTAAAATATTTCATTTGTGCTTGGACCGCTGACTGCAGGAACCCACCATACTTCTACACCAACCTGCAAATTGCCATTTATTATTACGTTCCCATTAACTTCCAGCACATATTTCCCATCTTCCAACGTAAAACTCAGGCTGTTTTCACCCTGCTGGTAATTATAAGGTACATTCCTGTCATCAAGTGTTAAATCACTATTAATAACCAGCGCAGAACTGGATACCTCTGAATAATACTGGTCAATCATGTCTGATACATTATATTGTGTATCCGGAAATGTAAATGTATAACTGTCATCTCTTGTAGCATATATCGGCGCCCAGGAGTTAGACGGCCATGGATTAATTGTTCCGTTGCATGATAATATTAAGTCCCTTCCCAGCTCACCAATTTGCGGGCTTCCGCTTGTCATATCTATATCACCCATCACAATCATCGGGCTTTCCAGTTCATCCCAGATACGGGTGTCGCCGGACATTGTAAGGCTCCCTGCTATATTTACCAGGCCGCCGAGCAGCTTTGCGCTCCCTTCCATTACAACATTTCCTCCCACATTTAAGGATTCAACATTCATATTTGTTGTATCACCCGACATGTATAAATTACCCCTGACATAAACGGGCCCCCCGCCATAATCCTGTAACAGGGCCGAACCAGCAGTCAGGTTTAGGTCACCTTCAGTGTAAAATGGACCGTCCAGGGGTTTAAAATTCCCGCTGAAAGTAGAAGACTGACCGGTATATACAAAATCATATATATCAATAGCTTCGCCCGGATTTGTGACATTAATTCTTACCGTAACTGTTCTTTCGGACCCGCTTTTATCCGTACCTTTTGACGTTAAGTTGTATATAGTTAAATTTCCATCCTCTTCTGCTTCGTATTCAACTGTAAATTTACCCGCATATTCCCCATTTTCTTCTACATCTCTCTCGTATGGGCTTGAAGGCAGTGAGACATCTTCATAATAAAATCTTTCAATGTTTAAAAACATATTGGATATTCCTGCTTCCGCAATATTTAATGCCCTCAACCTATCTTCGTCCTGTTCGGCAAAATCAATATCATGTAATAAGTAAGCAGTCATTGCAGTTACGATTAAAATTACTGCAAAACCCATCATCATTACCAGAAGAGTAACATTTCCCTCTTTTAACTTTTTAATTTTTAAGATTTTTTTCATAATATCCTTATTAAACCTTTAACTTATTCCAAAACAACCTATACCCTGTTTCTAAGAGCAATTTGAGTCTTTAAATCCATTGTTCTATCTGTTGCTGACCCAGACTGGTCCACACTTAAATCTATTTTAATTATTTTAATACTATCTAATTCTTCTGTGCTTACTGAGCCCATTCCATTCTCCGGTTCATCTACGCCTGTATAATAAGTAAATACATTATTATTGATAATTTTACTTGCTACTGCCCTGGGCGCCCCGTCTCCCTCTTTCCTGTAAAGAGTATAATACCCATCATCGCTTACAAGATAATAGTTTATAACCTCATAATCATTACCAATGTACATAAAACTTCTAAAGGTTACACTGTCTGATTCAGCCTCACTGATTTCAACAGCTTCCCTTATATCCCTGCTTATCCTGTATATTATTAACCTTGAATCTTTTACAGAGGTAATTACATCAATCACATCACCCGAAGTATTGATAGCTATAATGAACGTAGCCGAAACCGCGCTTACAACCAGAAATATCAGCGCTACTGTAATAATCAGCTCAATAAGCGTGAATCCGCCGTCATCTTTTATTTTTTTAACCGCCTGTAGTTGTAACTTCATTGCTTTTTTCGCCCTCGGCTCCGCCTTTATAAATAGCTGTTACAGAAAAAGTATAGTTACTTGTGCCAATCTGATTTTGATATGTTAAGTCTGAAGTCCTTCCCACCTCAATATTATCCCTGTAAATAACATATTCCATTATTGTAAAATCAGTATCGGGCGCACCCCATGCCAGGTTAACTTTTCTGTTTGGCCCCCCCTGCACATATTCTATTATCTCAAGGTTCTGGGGCGGTGGATAGTACGGGTCGCTTTCCGTGGTTACCGGATCGCTCGGACCGCTTTCTATTTCAACATCATATTGCGCTGTAACGTAAAAGTCATAGTTTTCACTTCCTATTACACTCTGATAGTAAGTATTGCCTGTTCTGTCCACTTCTGCTCCATCCCTGTATACAATATACTGAATAACTATAAGCTCGGTATCCGGCTCAATCCACACCAGGTCAACAGCCCTTTCTCCTTCAACCACAGGGTAGCCTGTAATGGTAAGGCCGGCAGGAGGAGGGTAATCGCCTTCAGTTCCTGCTGTTACCGTATTACTGGGAGCACTTTCTTCCCCATCGGTATAAAGTGTTGTCACATGATAATTATATATGTAATTATATCCCGGATTATCTATATAATATAAAATCCCGTCAACCGGAGCAGTGTCAATATAATTACCATCTCTGTATATTTTATACATAGCTATTTCCCGTTCTGTTTCTGGTTCTTCCCATATTAACCTGATCTCCCTTGCACTTCCCAAACCTATATCATAATCAACGCTTAAATTTTGCGGGGGCGGATATCCAACATATTCTGTATCTCCTCCTTCAAGAGGGTAAATCTGGGTAATAACTTTTACCGGAGCTCCCATATCTACGCTTTCAACAGATACCTCTACCTGCTTGTATTCGCCTTCTCCTTCAGTAACCTGTGTTACAGTATAAATTATCGTATATCCATCCTCATACAACATCGGGTATTCCACAGAATCCGGCCACTCAGAACTCATCAGAATGTCATCATAATTAAATGCTTTTACAAGTTCAATTTTTTCACTGGCAATCGCCGTGGCCATTGTTTTTTCTTTATTCATTCGGACGATATTAACACTTGTCCTTGTAGTGGCCACCAGAACAACTGCTATTATTGATATTATAAGAAAAGCAACCAGTACTTCAACAATTGTAAAACCTTCCTGGCTCTTCAGGCGAGAATACCTTTTCTTAAAATATTTACTTATAAATTTAAAGTATCTATATAGCATTTTTCCGTTTTAAATTTATTTTTTACTTACATAATCAATTATATAGTTAAGAGCTATTTTATATACATCCGGGCCGAATCCTATGATAATCCCCCATGCAGCCGGGGATATTACAGATTTTTCCCTCCAGTTTTCCCTTCCGAATATATTTGAAATGTGAACTTCTACAGTCTTTATTTTGCTTGCAATTATCGCGTCATACAGACCATAGCTGTAATGCGTTAGCGCTCCTGGATTTATTATTATAAAATCAATATCCCCGATGCAATTATGAATTTTATCTATAAGCTCTCCCTCGTGGTTTGATTGAAAATATTGAAGCTCTGCTTTCTCTCTGGCAATTTCATCCAGTTCTTTTTTTACATCATCAAAATTCTTGCGGCCATATATGTTTTCTTCTCTTCTTCCCAGTAAATTTAGATTTGGCCCATTTATTATTATTATTTTTTTCATTTTTTCTCTTCCATGTAATTCAAATATTTTAAAATTTATTCCAGTTTATGCTGGCAAAACATTTAATAAAATATTTAATATATTATTTATATATATTTGTATTTAATTATACATACTTTTTTTTATATTTTCAATGACAGTATTCTTATCCAGATTGTAATAAAAGAGAGGTTTGTTCATCCTTTTTAGAAGAACAAATTTATTTTTTGAAGTCTGAAATTTTTTATCGTATTTTATTGCATTTATTATTTTTTCCGCATCTATCCCGGGAATGGTATGCGGCAGTTTTAGCTTCCTGTACAATTTAATAATCTCTTTTTTGAAATCCTCTTTAAGCAGCCCCAGAGATATCGATATATTAATTGCTACAATCATCCCCATGCTTACTGCGCTGCCATGACTAATTTCTTTTAAATTAAAAGCATTTTCTATGCAATGTCCTATCGTATGTCCAAAATTAAGTAAATTCCTGTAGCCGGTATCAAATTCATCCTTTCTGACAACTTCTGTCTTTAAAAAACAGCACCTGTAAATAATATCTTTAAAATCTTCTGTTCTGACAAGACTGAATAATTTCCCACTTTCTGTATCTTCAGTATTTCTGTACAGTTTATCCAGTATTTTTTTGTCGAAAACAATACCATATTTTACAATTTCACCAAGTCCATTTATTATCTGGCCCTCATTCAGTGTGTAAATAAATGCAGGGTCTGTAATTACCGCTTCCGGCTGATAAAAGGAACCGACTATATTTTTAAATTTCCTGTAATTTACGCCTACTTTACCTCCTATGCTGCTGTCAACCTGACTTATTATAGTTGTGGGACAGTGAATTAGCTTTGTTCCCCTGTTAAAAGTTGATGCAGCAAAACCGGCAAGATCTCCTATTACTCCTCCTCCTAACGCTGTTATAATGTCATTGCGGTGTATATTAAAGTCGAGAAGCTTTTCGTAAATATATTCTGCACTTTTAAGGTTTTTATATTCTTCCCCCTCCTTAATAATTACTATTTTGTATGGCAGTGAACATTTTTCCATTGTTTTTCTTATCTTTTCACTGTATATTTTATGTACTCTGGTATCTGTCACAAGCATAATTTTTCCGGCATCTCTGAATCTTCTATTTATAACTGCCGGTAGAATTGAATCAAAATTAGCGTTCACATAAACAGGATATCTTTTTTGTTTTGTTCTTGCGGTTATAACTTTCATTACTTTCTCATTCAGTTATGGCTGCTGATAAGAGACAGTATCTTTTCTGAAGCTTTTCCCGGGGTTATATTATCATTATCTATAGTTATATGGGCATATTTCCGGTATAATTTTTCTCTTTTCGCTATCATTTCTCTTATAGTTTCTTCTCTGTTCTCTACTTCTATCAGAGGCCTGTTTTTTACATTTTCAAGGCGCTTAACAGCATTAGCCGGGGAAATACTTAGATATACGACTAGGCTATTTCCACTGATTATTTTCATATTCTCTTCTTTTATTACTGCACCGCCCCCACAGGCAAAAACACATTGATTATTTTTATATAGTTTATTTATAACCTCTGTTTCCAATTTTCTAAAATAATCCTCACCGCATTCGTTAAAAATATCTCTTATTTTCCTGCCGCTTTCAAGCTCGACCACTCTATCAATATCAATAAATAAAAACTCCAGTCTGATGGCAAGGATTCTCCCCACAGTGGTCTTGCCTGACCCCATAAACCCTATAAGAGATATATTGCTATAATTCATTCACCTTAAATCTTCTCAAGATACCTTCTGTAATTGTCATAATTCTCTATAATTTCATCTATATTATCCATCCCAAATTTTTCCTGAATCAAATTAAAAATCTCAATCGATAGCATAGCTTCTCCTACTATTGAGGCTGCAGGAACAGCGCATACATCAGCTCTTTCCTTTAAGCTTGTATCGCTTTTCTTAGTTTTTATATTTACCGTCTGCAGGCCCTCTGAAGTGGTTGGGATGGGTTTCATGCACACTCCCGCTATAACAGGCTCACCGTTTGTGATTCCACCTTCTATACCCCCTGCCCTGTTTGTTTTTCTGTAGAATCCTCTATCTTTTTTATAATATATCTCATCATGGAATTTCAATCCCGTAATAGAGGGAGCGCTGAAACCGTCACCTATTTCAACAGCTTTTACTGCCGGTATACTCATTAATGCTCTGGCTATTCCTCCGTCAATCCTTCTATCCCACTGGGAATATGTACCCAGACCAGCCGGTACACCTGTTGCAATAACCCTGAATTTACCTCCGAGGCTATCTCCTGATTTCATCGCTTTTTGTATTTCTTCCTTCATTTTAGCACCTGTTTCTCTATCCGGGCACCTGACCTCGGAAATTTCAATTTCTTTTAATATACCTTTATCCATTTCTCCGGTTTGTAATTCCTCTCCAAGAATAACTTTTCCTATCTGGTATACATAGCTGAATATATTTATATTCAGTAATTTTAAAACAATTTTTGCAAAACCGCCTACTGCCACTCTTGCAGCAGTTTCCCTTGCACTGCTTCTTTCTATAACATCTCTTATATCCAGGAGCCTGTATTTTAGATACCCATTAAGGTCTGCATGGCCCGGTCTCGGTCTCAATAATCTTTCACCTGAATCTCCGCTGTTAGAAACTTCCGGGTTTACATCCATTATTTTTTTCCAGTTTTCCCAATCCCTGTTTTCAATAATAAAGGAAATCGGCGAACCGGTGCTCTTGCCTTTCCTTACACCGGATACTATATCAATAGTATCCTCTTCTATTGACATCCTTCTCCCCCTACCGAAACCTTTCTGTCTTCTTGCAAGCTCGTTACTTAAAAACTTTATATCAATAGCTACCCCGGAAGGGTACCTATCTATTATTCCTATCAGAACTTTACCGTGAGACTCACCGGCAGTTAAAAATTTCAAAATTTAACACCCTTCTCAATCATAAATAGGAATATCCAGGAATAATGTCAGTATTTCATCGCCCTTTAATAGAACCACAGAATTGACATTTATTGCCTGAACAAGATATGTATCTGACAGAGTATCTTCTTCTTTTAACTTATATGTATAGTTATTAAAGTTTATCTCTACATACTCCACAGCATCTTTTGTGAATATTTTCTCGACTTTCAGGGCATTCTTTTCCCCGGTTTCTTCATCGGTAATATAAAATGGCCTGAAAGGGTCCCTCAGCGATTCATCCATCGTGCCTATTTCATTATCCACATCATAACTTTTTCTTATGTCTACCCCGTCTTTTCCTATTTCACTTATATCTGCATCGTCTATTTCTATATCGGGTGCCTCTGGTATTTCAACTACTCCTGTATATGATTCAATTATCATATCAAAAATGGAGCATCCTGATACAGAAATAATAATGAAGACAAAAGATATAATAACAGCTATGGCTTTTAGCTGTTTTTTTATTTCTACATTTCTATGCGTTATATTTTTAATTTTCATTTCTCTTCTATCAATTATATTTTTAAATAAATATTTATGTTCTATAATAGAACTTAATATTTATATAAGCATTTATAATTTCATGATTATCACTTGATGCCTGCATTATTATATTGTCAACTTTTACTATCCTGGGCATCCTTTCCATTGCATTTAAAAATGCCATGATATTATAATAGCTTCCTTCAAGGCTTATACTTGCTTCAATAACAGCCAGGCCCAGCTTTTCTTCCTCCTTGCCGGGTGATTTCTCCGAATATCCAATCGAATGTATATTTACAAAAGAATATCCTGCAATATCATATATCTCATTGGTAAAAATACTTATATCATTTTCCGGAGGAAGCTGTAATATATACCTCTGGTTCTCTGCGTTTAACAGATGATATTCATCCCTCATTGCAAGTAGTTCATTTAACCTGTTCTTTAAAGCTATGTTTTCTTCCTTCTCTTTTTCTATATCAATACTATTTTTAATGCCAGTTCTGGTATTGGGTAAAGCAACAAGAACCCCCAGAAGGATTATAACTACTAAAATCGCTATTATGATAATTATTTTAAGCCTGGTATCCATAATCTAATAATATAAATTTTATTATTGATCTAACATCTCTAATTCCTGTTCAAGAGTATCTTCCTCTTCAGCTTCTTCTGTTTTTGCTTCTTTTCTTATCTCGGCCAGAAATGGTTCAATATTAAAATATGCGCTTATGTTATATGACAGCACTTCTATGCTGGATTCCGTAATATAATTTTTGCTTATATTGTTTATGATTACTTCGCTTACACCATCCATGTTCCCTATATGAACTATCAGTTTTGTCACATCTGTATATTCAAGCGCATATCCTCCTATAGTAAAAAAAGATATCTTTCCAACTTCATCGGGTTTTACATCTTCTGTCTCATATACAAGTTTATAATATTCTTCACTGTCCCCTTCAATATATGTTATATATGCATTACCGGGCATATTCCTGCTGAACTCGTACAGGACATCTGACCATACTACTTCTTCTTTCAGCAGATAGTCTGTAAGCCCCCTGTTTTCTTTTACTTCTTCTTTAAATTTATCGTACGCTTCAAGTTTATTTATATAATTATTAATCTGCATATTCACCCTTACATAATCATCGAGCTGGGGTTCCAGATTTTTGTTGACATTAATTAAAAGCACCGAAAATCCTGCCATTATTATAAGCATTACTATTAATAACACCATAAGCACATTTAACAGTATGCTCTTTGTATCTCTAACTTTTTCTTCTTTTGGAAGAAGGTTTATCGTCTTCATAGGTTTAAACCCCTCAGTGCCATACCTATGGCCAGCGGATCAAGAATGTAGTTGAGGTCCCTGCCGCCGAAATCACTGACCACTTTTGGATTTTTTAACGTAAAAGAATCAGCAATATTTAGAAGTTCAACTTTATGCTGTATTTCCTGTTCCAGGTATTTATCAATATTTTTTATATATTCACCAGTGAAAATAATTTTTTCAATCCTTGATTTTGGATTTTCCTGCATGAAGTGCTCTATGGACAGGCCTATTTCTTCAATGAAATGGTCCGCTGTTTTCTTAACAGTATCCATTAAATTTTTGTCTTCGATAACAAATTTAATATCATCGTCTTCGCCTGATTTTTTATTTGATTTCTCATCAGCTTTTTTACCTGTTTTTTTATCAGTTTCAGATTTTGTCTTACCCTTATCTTCCATGCTTTCTGCTTTCTTTGCTGCGGCAGATTTTTTGGGGGCCATCAGTGCATTAAAATCAAACTCAGATAATATATCCTCACAATATTTTGTATCTTTTTTTGTCTCTTTGTAGATTTCATCAACAAAGCTTCTCGTTGATGTAGATGTAAATCTCGGGTATTTTAGATTATAATCCTGTATCATCTCAATTATTGACATTTCTGTTCCCAGGTTTACCACACATACAGTATCGCCTTTTTTGTTTTTTGTATTTTTCCCATTATTTTCAAGTCCATATATATGGTTTACCGTCCTGTACAGTGCAAAGCAGTTCAGGTCAATTACCTGCGCAAGAAGTCCCGCATTTTTAAAGCTGTAGACCACATCATCAATCATGCTCTTCATTGCGCCTACCAGCATTAATCGAGAATGGTCCTCTCCTTTTTCTACGACATAGTAATCGTATGTAATATTATTCTTTGGTATGGGGATAAAATCACTTATCTGGTATTGAATCGAACTTTTTATTTCGGCATCGTTTAAAACGGGTATTTTAATTTCTTTTGCTATAACTTTCTGGTTCGCTATCCCGATATAAACTTTCCTGTCAGAAATCCTGTATTTTCTCCATATTTCCTTTAAACTGCCGGCAAGTATATCGGGTTTCTGTATTTCACCCTTTATGATGGAATCAGAAGGAACCTCGGCGCGTGCAACCTTCCCAATAACAAGATTTTTTCTTGATTTTGTAAGTTCAACAATATTAATTACGGAAGAACTCAGATTTAAACCAATTGCCAGCATTTAAATCACTCTCTCTTAATTTAAAAAACTTAGATACCATTTTAAAATATTATTGCCCCAAAATAAAGATATAATACTTCCCAGTGAAATAAATGGTCCGAAGGGCACTGCCTGCTTTAGTTTCCCTTTTTTTACTATAATAAGCGATAAACCGTATATTGCTCCTATAAGGAACCCCAGAAACAGTGCCGGAATTACGTTTCTTCCCAGGAAAGCACCAATCATGAGGCTTAATTTTACATCTCCCATTCCCATTCCGCGCGGATATATAAGATGAATAATAAGCATAAATAAAAAAGCTCCTGCGCTGAATGCAAGAGGTATCCACCATTTTGGTAAATTTAAAAAAATACTGAAAGCCAGGCCTATAAGTGTAAAAGGAAGCACTATAACATTTGGGATAATCCTGAATTCAATATCTATAAAAGATATCACAACAAGAACACTGCAGAATATTATCCCGGCTGCGGTACTTACTGCCAGGCCAAAAAACGCATAGTTAGCCACAAACAATAATCCGGTTACCACTTCAATCAATAATACATTCACAGGTATCCTGCTCCTGCAGTACCTGCATCTCCCCCCGAGGATTATATATGAAAGAATTGGAATATTATCATAGAAAGGTATTTTTTTATTGCAGACCGGACAGTGCGATGGCGGTTTTAAAATAGATAGCTTCCGGGGAAGTCTGTAAGCAACCACGCCAAGAAAACTCCCCACGGCAACCCCACAAACAAAAAATATTATATATAAAATTACTTCTACTGGTTCCATTTTAATTATTACTTGCTTTACGACGGTTATTTCAGCTTTTAAATTATATTTTTCCTATTAT
>CAZTUA010000041.1:0-67774 GCA_964616545.1 uncultured Actinomycetota bacterium
TCCGTAAATTTTAAATCTCATAACTGTCTCATTAAAAGTAAATTACAAAAAATTACTTAAAAAAACACCGCCATGTCTTTTTATTTCATTGAATCAGTTAGATATTAATATAATTAATAAATATTATTAAAATAATTAAAAAAATTAATTATATTATTGACATTATTAATAATATGGACTATATTATATTAATAAATTTAATTTTTACTAAAAGGGGAGAAAAATGACTCATACTCATGACTGGAAAGATCTTACAGAATTGACCCGGGGTGCCGATATAGAAGTAGAGCGCGTGAGGGTCAGGCACAGTGGAGTCGCAATTGATGGGAGCTTTGAACTGCCTCCGCTTGCCCGCCTCACTCTTGAAGAGCAGATTTTCGTTACAGCTTTTGTGAGATGCTTCGGTTCCATAAAAGATATGGAAGAGCTTTTTGGAATCAGCTATCCCACGGTTAAAAACAGACTCAGCAGAATCGCGGAAAAGCTTGAATTTATTGAAATAAACCCTCCAGCTTCAAAAAGTGATGTAATCAGCCAGCTGGATAGAGGTGAAATATCCGTAGAGGATGCAATAAAAAAACTCGAGGGCGGCAAATGATACCACTTACACTGAAACTCCGGATTAAGAAAAAAAACGGAAAAATTTTTAATCTGTGGTTCCCCACCTTTCTTATCTGGCTGCTTTTGCTGCCGCTTTTTATATTGCTCGCGCCTCTTGTTCTTATAGTGTCGCTATTGCTGTGGCAGAGCGGGAAAGGGAAACCTTTACTGGAGTCCTTTTTTATGTTTTCTGGTTTAATTTTCTAGCTATCGGGACTCAGGTTGGATATACAGTCGAAAGATACAGTTTTCTATATAAATTTAAAATAAATATAATAGGAGAGACTAAAAATGAGCGAAGAGAGAAAAAAAATTCTGGAAATGCTTTCTGAAGGTAAGATAAGCGCCGAAGAAGCTGATAAGCTCTTATCCGCACTTTCACAGGATGCTGGAAGTATTCAGGATGATAAGGCTAAAACAAACAAATACCTGAGATTAATAGTTGAACCGGGACCGGAAAGCAAAAATTCAGCTAAAGTAAATATCAGGGTACCGATAAGATTGATCCGGGCAGGTTTAAAGCTGGCTTCATTTATCCCGAAAGATGCGCATGTTAAAGTTAATGAGGCATTGCATGAGAAAGGTATTGAAACAGATTTCACAAAAATAAAGCCCGAAGATATTGATAAAATCATTACACAGATTGATAATCTCACGGTAAATGTTGAGGGCAAAGAGACTATCAGGTTCTTTTGCGAGTAATTCAAACTGGCTATAAAGTTATATCCTGAACCCCTAAATAAATGGGCGAAAAGAATTTTCGCCCATTTTATTTTTTATAAAGGACTTTTTAAGTATTCTCTATGAAGTATAGGTAACACGAAGCACTACATCTTCTATCAGATAATCCCATCCATCCCACTGGTGGTCTGAGTCGGTTCCCGGAGTTGTAAATCTTATTCTTATGCGGAATCTTGTTTTTCCATCATTTATAGCTTTCTGGATTTCTGTCTTTAACTTTGTATTTGTACAGGTAATCTCAGGATTATTAAACGACTGTATCGCTGTATACGGTGTAATGTTAAAATCTGCCATTGCCAGTGCTCCGGACCCCCAGTCAACTGAATCAATCCATAGAGAGCCCAGAAAAGTGGGATCGCCCCATACCTGTTCAGGGGTCATAGACAGAGAGGCATCCTGAATCGTCTTTCCGCTTAATCCGCTGATGTCAAAGCTCATGTAGCCCCTGCATTGACTGTCTCAGTAATTGAGTCGCCTGCAAAAATACTGTTGTGTGGATACGTTATAGCATCACTCCATATTATGTATCCTGCCTCATTTGAAACAACAGGAACGTTTGTCTCGGTCTCTTCCGGTTCAGGTGGAGAGCATCCCCAGTCAAGTGTAATTGAAGCAGTTGCAGTTCCTTTAGAATTTGTAGCAGTTGCTGTCAGGGTATATGTTTCAGCAGGATCGCTGAGATTTACCTGGGCCTTTCTGCTCCCCCAGGCACCTCCGCTATCATCCTTGCTCCATGTAACTGCCGGAGACGGAGACCCAGTAACAGTTGCCTTTACTCTATAGAAGCATAATCCATCAGCAGGTGTCGGACCTTCATATATTTCCAGCGCTATAGTAGGAGCTGTTCCTTCCCCTTCTTCCTCTTCAGTGGTTTCTTCCTCCTCAACAGTTGCATCCTCATCTTCATCTTCTGCTTCTTCGTCTCCTGCTTCTTCATCTCCAGATACTTCATCGCTGCATTTGCCAGAAAGAATCACAGAAGCAGTTGCAGTACCGGCAGCATTGGTCGCAGTCACAACTAAAGTATATGAGCCGTCAATCTCCACCCCCGCTTCAACTCTATTGTTCCCTAGCTCACTGACATTATCGTCATCGCTAAACTCAACTTCAGGCTCCGGGGCGCCGCTGATTATGGCCTCAACCCTGTAGTAGCACATGTTATCGGACTCTGAATAATCAGGGCCATCGTATATTTCCAGCTCAACAGTCGGAGCTTCTCTCTGAATACCGCACTGAGCAGACAGGCTTACAAGGCATATAATTGCTATGGAAGAAAAAATTAAAAATATCTTTTTCTTTTGCATGCAACCTCACTCTTTCTCATTTTTACTATTATTTTAATATATGCTAGTAAAGTTGGGCTTGTAACATATTATACATCATTATTGAATCTAAAAAAATAATTGTATTTTAAATGAGAATTATGATACTCTCATCCTTTTCCCGGCATAGACTTTAACCGGATATTTTAATCTCTTTCCACTCTCCCGTTTTTACAACATATTCTTTCCTGCAGATAGTAACCTTTACATAATTATCAATGCTGTTTTTATCCACTAAAATTCTTATCCTGTCCCTGTCAATCTGCAGATGGTATCTTTTCTTCCTCAATATAAAATTAAAGCTTATTTTTTCCCATTTAACCGGCAGACACGGATCAATGATTATAGACTCGCTATCAAAATTTGCTCCTGCATAGCATTTTAAAGTCATTAGAATTACTCCGGCCATAATCCCCGTATGGATTCCTTCCCTGACAGTCCTGTTAAGAATCACGTTGTAATCATTATTCAGAGCTTTTATATATAATCTCCAGCCGGATTTTTCATACCCGGTTAAATGAGCAAAGTAAGAATGTGTAATTATGCTCAGGGTAGAGTCATGCAATGTTCTTTTTATATAGTAGTCAAAGTTATCTTTTAAAATATCTTTGCCTTTAAAGCAATCCTGATAACCGGCTTCCTTTATTATATCCTCTACCTCACCGGTGCCCAGGTTGTAGAAAGCCATGAGGGCATCTGCCTGTTTTGATATTTTGTACCTGTCAGGCGACAGATCCTCTGCTTTTAATAATCTATCAATACGGTCTATCCTTTCTCTTTTGCTTAAGTACTCCTGCCAGTCAAGCTCCTCTAAATCAAAATAGCCGTCAAACTGTGAAATCAAACCATCTCTGAATATTACAATGTTTATTTTTTTACCTATATCACCCCATTTTTCTATCTCGGATTCTTTGAGATTTATTTTTTCTGCAGGATAAGTTTTTGAATATTTTTTTAGAATATCCAGGACTTCAGGAGCTTTTTTAAACAGCCAGGCAACCATAATATTTGTATAGCTGTTATCTTTCAGGCCGCCTTCATCAGACCCGGGATATTTTTCATGATACTCATCCGGCCCCATAACTCCGCTTATTTCATAACGCCGGGTTTTATTATTATACACAGCTTTACTTTCCCAGAATCTACATATCTCAAAGAAAATTTCAGCTCCATATTTTTCTATAAAATCAATATCTTCAGTCATCTGGTAATACTGCCAGACATTTAAGGCTATCCCCAGAGAAGTATGATACTGAAGGGCGCTATAATCAGTGTCCCATTCGCCTGATACTGGATTTAGATGGATAACCTGGCTCTGTTCGCTGCCATCACTGCCGCTCTGCCACGGGTATAGCGCACCTTTATAACCTCTGTCCGCTGCATTTTTTCTGGCCATATTCAGCCGTCTGTATCTGTAAAGTAAAATAGATTTTGATATTTCCGGGAAATGAATGTTGTAAAAAGGTAAAATAAAAAGCTCATCCCAGAATATGTGCCCCCGGTAAGCTTCCCCGTGAAGTCCTCTCGCCGGAAAACCTCCATCAATATTAATATTATGAGGCGAAGCAGTTATCATTAAATGATACATATTAAAACGTATCAATTTTTGCACTCTGTTGACTCCCTGAACTCCTATATCAATTTCTTCCCAGATGTTATCCCATGCCTCTCCGCTGCTGTATAGAATCCCATCAAAGCTCCTTATTTTTTTTAGTGCACTGATACCTCTGGCTAACGGCGGTTTTTTTGCGTTTCTGTCCCTGGAAGTATAGAAAGTTATTACCTTATCAACCGAAATTGTTTCTGTTTCAGCAACAAATTTGCTAAAAGATGCGAAAACCGAGTCTTTTGATTCGCCATTTGTTATACAGGGTTTTATTTTTTTATTGCCGGTGCTGACAATTAATCTTGCGGCAAGAGCAATATCAATTCCGGATTGATTTGTTCTTACATGAATATAGCTTATATCTTTTTTACTGCCTTTTTCAACAATATCATAGTGCCTGAATCCCAGCTGACTGTATCTTTTAACCCCGGAATTAACCGTACTTCCGTCTAATTCAGATTTTACGGTTATTTTACCGGAATAATTCAAAGGTGTAATACTATATTTTATACCTCCGATATGCGGGTCTGCCATACTTGCCATTCTCATTGATTCTATTAAGGTTTCCCTGTCCATTTCATCTTTTATTATTACCTTTCTCAAAAGAACCCCTTTTTTAAGGTTAAGCGTCCTTTTAAAACTGATAATTTCAACTTCATTTAAATCAATCCAGTCGCTCCCCCCGACTTTAAACGTCAGAGGCAGCCAGTTTGGACAATTTACCATATCTTCATTTTCTATTAATCTTCCCGTTATTTTAGTTTTTAATTTATTGTACACACCTGCTATATAGGTACCCGGGTAGTTTATATTATTAGCCCTGCTTTCCTCCACCGCTCCTCTCGTTCCAAAGTAGCCGTTACCCACCGTACAGAGAGTTTCCCTTGACGGTTCTTTTTTGGGAGAGTAATTATTGTAAAAGACAGACCATCTTTCATTCTCACGTTTTTCTCTGAAAAATTTCTCTATCAGCTCAAAATTCAACTCACCAAGATCCTTAACAACTATGTCCGCACCGTTTGCTTCCAGGCATTTTCCCTTATTTTGCCGGTCAACTCCTACTACCAGACCAAATCCCCCTCTGGCCCCCGCCCGGACTCCGGAAACGGCATCCTCTACAATGATGCATCGTCTGCGGTCTGCTCCAAGCCTATCGCAGGCCGTAAGAAAAATATCAGGCTCCGGTTTTCCCTTAAGATTTAATTTTTTAGAAACTAACCCATCCACGTATGCTTCAAATAAATCAGGCAATCCGGCCTTTGTAAGAATCTCCCTGCAGCTTTCACTTGAAGAGGCAACTCCTATCTTAATTCCTTTGCTTTTTAGTTCCCTTATAAAATCAATTGTTGATATAAATACTCCTACTTCTGAACTTTTTAGCAATTTCTTAAATAAAACATTTTTCCTGTTCCCAAGCCCGCAGATAGTGTTCCTGGCCGGCTTATCTTCGCATTTACCGTATGATAGATTAATGCCCCTTGACTTTAAAAATGATTCCACGCCTTTAAACCTTGGTTTTCCGTCAACATAATTCAGGTAATCATTCTCTATGTCAAAAGGCTTAAATGACTCTTTCTTTTTATCTGCCATGTCCAGCAGAAATTCATCAAACATTTCTTTCCAGGCCCGGCTATGGATCACAGCGGTCTGTGTTATAACTCCATCCAGATCAAGCACAACAGCATCAAAATTAAACTTATCCACCAGGTAATCTTCCTCCAATGATTTTTATGTTGTAAATGTAGCTATAGTTAATGGATGTTTGCAAAATTAATATTTAAAAATCTGCAAATCCTTTAAGCGGACTATTATTATTTTTTTATTTATGAAATAGTATCACTTGCTTCTATAATGTCAAAATCTTTTGTAATAATTAGATCAGCTTTTGGTTTCAGTAATTGAACAACTTCATGCTCTCTTTCAAGCACTTTTAGCCTGAATTCGTCAAATTTCTCTTTTTTCCTCAATATCTGAGCTTTTTTTGTATCAGTGTAATCAAGATCAATAAAAATTTTTAAATCAATACCATCATCATAATAAAGGGAATACAGCCCCTCAAGTATGAGCACCTTTATTCCCTTAAAATCGGTTATTAGTTTATCTATCTGGTCGGTAAGCAGATCCAGAAATGGCAAAACCGATATCCTGCTTTCTTTAAACTCCTTTACATGTTTTTTTATAAGATTCCAGTCATATTCAGTATAGTTGATACTCTCCAGGCCACTCTTTTTTCTTACTTCATAACGTTCCTTTGGAGGTACGGTATAGTAATTATCCGTATGAAGTAATTTTGCAAGAATATTCTTCTCTTTTAAAAAACCTGATATTAAATGTGCCACTTCTGATTTCCCGGAACCAGACTCTCCGCTAACTGCTATTGTAAACTTATCTATCCTGTTATCAGTAATATTGCCGTAAACTCTCCGGGCAATAGCTTTTGCTGCTTTTATATGCTTATCCTTTATTAATAAAACATCACCATGCATTAAAGAATCACCTTTCATGCAAAATATTTACAATATTTTTTAAGGTATCGTTTAATTTTAAATTTTAAGGCCTTCAGCTTCAAAAAAGTTTTTTCCGGCCAGCCCATTATCCCTTAACAGATCCTGCCAGTATACCTCTAACAAAATAACGTTGCAATGAAAAGAACACAACTAGAGGCAGTATCATTGATACAAATGCGGCCGCCGTAAGCAGATGCCAGTTCTGGCCCATTGAGTTCACCAGGCTGCTCAGACGCAATGTAACAGGTGCCACCTTTTCAGTTCCGCCCAGATATATCAATGCAACAAGAAGGTCGTTCCAGACCCACAGAAACTGAAAAATTATAAGTGAAGCAAGTACCGGAACAGAAAGCGGTAATGCCAGACGGAAAAATGCAGTATGATAGGACGCCCCATCCAGGAAAGCGGATTCAAAAATATCCCTGGGAAGAGCACTAAAAAAATTACGCAACAGGAATATACCGAGAGGAAGGCCGTATCCTGCATGTGCCAGCCATATACCATGAAATGTACCTGCCAGCCCCATAGTATTATAAATCCTTAAGATAGGAATTAGTGTCATCTGTATGGGAACAACCAGCAGACCCACCACTACCACGAATAAAATCTGCCTTCCCGGAAATTCCATGCGGGCAAAAGCGTAGGCTGCAAAAGCGGCAACAACTACAGTAATAATGGTGGAAGGAACAGTTATCAGCAGGCTATTTATAAAAGCACGCCCCATTCCGCTTGCTGTAATTACCTGGGTATAATTATCCAGTGTAAACTGGCTGAAATCAAAAAACCGCCCAAAAACTGTCCACCATCCCGAAGATATAACCATATCCCTGGTTCTAAATGAACTTATAAACAGGCCCAGTGACGGTGTAATCCACACAACACTGACAGTAATTATGACAAAATGCAGTAAAAATCTCGGGAAAAAATTTAGTCTTTTTTTATTCATTATGATCTTTCCTGACTCCTAAACCGACGGACATTGATTATCATCATAGGAATAATTACTAATAATAAAATAACGGCAATAGCACTTGCCCGGCCAAAGTTATGGAACTGAAACATTTCTTTGTACATTCTGTTCGCAATAACCTCTGTATCAAATTGGCCATTCGTCATAACATAAACAATATCAAAGACTTTTAATACATTGATTATCATCGTAGTGGTTACGACCGCTATTGTAGGCTTCATCATTGGTATAATAATACGCCAGAATACCTGCATTTCATTTGCTCCATCTACACGCGCCGCTTCTAAAAGTTCTTTTGGTATGCCTTTATATGACGCCGACAGAATAACCATGCAAAATCCAACCCATATCCATATACCCACAAAAATCAGGGCAAAATTGTTTGTCCCTTTGTTAACCAGCCAGCCAACTGGTTCAAAATTTTTGAAATTGCTCAGGATCGCGTTTAAAACTCCAATTTGAGCCACACCTGTGGGTCTGTAAGAATATACAAACTTCCATATTACTCCTGCTCCCACAAAAGATATTGCCATAGGTAAAAAGATTATGGATTTTACAACTGACTCATAGCGTACACGGTCAAAAATTACGGCAAAAATTAAGCCCAGCGAAACTGTAAATAAAGTGAAGAATACCAGCCACAGGAGATTATTCCTGAACGCAATTAGCATGGGCTTTCTTGTAAAAGCAAATATATAATTGCTTAAACCCACAAAAATTTCCGATTTTGCATCCAGGAAGCTGAGATATATTGTATTTATAATAGGATAAACCAGGAAGAACCCGAGTATCAGTAATGCAGGCGCCAGATATGCCCATGGCCACATATCCACCTTTTTTTTAAAAATCTTTTCTTTATTCATAATTTTTTATTCTCACATTAAATAATCAGTATCAGGGCAATCCCTCACAGGATTGCCCTGATACATACAGGTTCATCAGTTATTATTAATAGGAATCCATCGCACTATCTTCAATTTCAGAAAGAACAGTATCAAGGTCTTTTCCGCCCACAAAGTCCAGAGTGCCTGTCCAGAAAGAACCGGACCCTACAGCTGCTGGCATAAGATCAGACGCATCAAAACGGAAAACTTCAGCACTTACTACCATTTCAGCCATTTTCTTTGTAAGCTCATCAGGATAAGCATCAAGGCTTACTGCTTTATTAGGCGAAATGAATCCGCCGCCGCTGGCAGCCCATATTTCCTGAGGCTCTGCAGTAGCCAGATATTTCATAAATTCCCTGGCTTCCGGTGTGTCATTAAGCATAACTATCAAATCAGCACCGCCCAGAACCGGTACCCCGTATTCTGAATCAATAGAGGGAAATGGGAAGAAATCATAATCTGTGCCGACTTCCAGCCCTTCAGGGAAAAATCCTGTTATAAAACTGGCCTGGCGATGCATATAAGCGCCCGGAGGATCTGTAAATAACACAGCAGGAGCATCTCCAAAATTGGTTGTAAGCGTCCCTGTAGTTCCTCCATACTGGTAATCTTCATTTAGAACTATCTCGCCGAATACTTCCCATGCATTTTTAACTGCTTCATCTGTCCAGGGTATCTCATGGCTAACCCATTTGTCATAAACATCAGGTCCGGCTGTCCTGAGCATTATATCCTCAATCCAGTCGGTAGCCGGCCATCCGCTCGCAGCATCACTTTCAAAACCAATAGCCCAAGGCGTACCGCCATCCGAAACAATTTTATCAGATAAAGCTATCAGTTCGTCCCAGTCAGCAGGTACTTCGTACCCTCCTGCTGAAAAAGCTGACGGGCTATACCAGATAAGGCTTTTGTTTGCTACCTTATAAAATATACCATACAGTGTATCATCGTAGCTGGCCAGATCCAGCCATGCTTCTGCATAATTACTATTGAGTTCATCCATATCCATGAACTCACTGATATCAACCAGTGCATCATCCCCGGCCAATTCATACATCTGGCCTGGATTGGGGAGTATTGCAATATCCGGAGGATTTCCTGCCTGTACCCTGGTGGTAAGAACAGCAGCCAGGTCCCTGGTACCCTCAAATGCCATACCTATGCCAGTATCTTCGGTAAATGGGAAAACAGCTTCCTGAAAACTTGTCAGCTCATCTCCTCCCCACGTACCGATAACAGTTACTACGCTGGGTGCTGCTTCTTCTGGAGCTGCCTCTTCTCCGCAGCCGGTACCTGCAAGCATCATTGAAACCGCAAATACCGCCGCCATAAATCCAATAAATATTTTTTTCATTTTTTCTAACCTCCTTTTAAAATAACTAACCAGCCAAGAATTCCCTATATACATCACCTCCCGTAAATAGTTTCATTATTTTATATTTATATATTATTTACAGCCGCAAGACTTTCTGATAATCATATTTGCGTCAAGAATGATTTTCCTGCTCTTTTTCTCTTCCTCCTCAATAATATTTATAAGAAGGTTTGCTGCGTTCATTCCTATATCAAACCCCGGTAGATTTATTGTTGTCAGTGAAGGATCGACATATTCAGATAAATTAATATTATCAAATCCAGCCAGCGCCATATCAGCTGGAATCTGCATGCCCTTTTTCTTTATTGCATCCATAACGCCAAAAGCCACAACATCGGAAGCCACAAAAATAGCTGTAGGAGGATTTTTTAAAGATAGTAAGTTTTGTGCTACCCTGTAACCGCTCTGCGGTGTAAAATTTCCTATACCAACAATCTCTTCACTAAAATCTATTTTCCCGTCTTTAAGTGCTTCCCTGTAACCCTGCAGCCTTAATTTACTTGCCGTGTAATTTAGAGGGGCATTGGTAATAATTGCAATTCTCTCATGACCATGGGATATAAGATGATTAACTATTTTTTTTGACGCTTCTACATTATCTATATCAGAACAGCTAAAATCTCCATCCTCTGTCTGACCTATTAATACAATCGGGAAATCTTCTTCTCTCAGCTTTAGAATTTCTTCATCATCTGACCGGGGGCCGGATAAAATTATACCATCTATTCTTTTTTCCCTTGCCAGATGATAATAATTATCTTTGTTACTCTTATCTTCAATATATTGAAGTAATATCTTGTAATCTTTTTTTGCCGCTACATTATTTATTCCCAGAATAACCTGCGGGATTAACACGTCAGAAAATACACTTCCAAGCTCCTGGCATAAAACGAGACCGAGTGTTTTTGAATGTTTCTTTACGAGACTTTTTGCTATTGCATGCGGGTAATAATCGAGCTTCCTGGCTATATCCAGAACCTTTTTACGTGTTTTTTCAGATATTTTCATATCCATTCGATTATTCAACACAAAAGATACTGTTGTCCTGGAAACGTTAGCCATCCTGGCTATGTCTTTCATGCTAGTGTTTTTTTTCATAAGAAAAATGATTACTAACACGTTTTAATAACTAACACGGTTTAATTATATTAAATGTAATACTTTTGTCAATATTCTTTACCGCATCATTCACTTTACCGGCCTTTTTATCAGACTGACAATTCAATTCTTCAGCTGGTTCTATAAAAAAATCGGACAGATATCCGGAATTTTCTTATGGGACCTTTTCTGTTATTATCTGTATTCACTCAGAGTTTAAAAAATTTAATGATTTTTTTCTGCTTTAATCTTAAAATATATTCTGTAGTGTTTATCTATTTAAATATCTTTACGTTAGTTTTTAAGTGAAAATCAACCTGTAAAAATATTTTATGACAGACTCGATAAGTTTTCCGGATAACTTTATTTTTGGAACCTCGACATCAGCCTTCCAGATAGAAGGTGCAGGATATACGGAATGGAAAGATTTCATTGGAGCCGACGGAATAAAGCTTGATGCAGCTATCGGCCATTACCAGAAATATAAAGAAGACCTTGAATATATATTATATCTGGGAAATGCCTACCGCTTCAGCATGGACTGGTCCAGGCTCCAGAGAAGCCCTTACGGCCCTCTTGATAGTGAAACTGTAAAACACTATATGGAAATATTTAAAACACTGAAAAGTGAGAATAAAAAAATAATGCTTGTACTGAATCACTTTTCAAATCCAGTGTGGTTCTTTAATAAAGGAGGCTGGGCTTCCGGAAAAACCTCCGGAATTTATCTTGATTATGTAAAAAAAGTGCTTGATAAATTTTCAGATTATATTGATTATATAAATACATTTAATGAACCGGGAGCCTATGCTATTATGGCATATATCCTAAAAGAATTCCCCCCGAAAAGATTCAACCCGTTCCTGAGAAAAAAAGCCCTGAATAATATGTCTGAAGCTCATAAAACTGTTTATGATTATGTAAAGAAAAATTATCCCCGTATAGAGGTAGGCATATCCCAGGCTTCCATGTTTATACAGACTCTTAATAAACGGTCTATCTGGCAAAAATTTTTAAATTGGTTCCTGGATTACTATATGTTCGAACATGTCCACCAGATGTTTGCCGGTGACGGGAAAACGGACTATATCGGATTCAGTTATTACGGAAGGATATTAGTTTCAAGACATCTTGTCATGGCTTATGAGGAAAGAGGGAGGAAAATACTGGACAGACTCGGCCTTGAATATGACGACATGTGGGAGACTTATCCGGAGGGCATATATCAACTCATAAAAAAGTTTTATAAAAAATACTTAAAACCGATAATTATTACAGAAAATGGAACCTGCACAGACAATGATAACCTGAGGATTAAAAATCTATACAATCACTTATATTATATAAAGAAAGCCATTGATGAGGGTATAGATGTCAGAGGTTACTTTCACTGGTCGACTTTTGATAATTATGAACTTGCTCACGGGCCATCCAGAAGATTCGGACTGGTTTCAGTAGATTACAATTCTCCTGACCTGAAAAGAGAATTAAAAGAATCTGGCAGATATTATCATAAGATTTCAAATTCCAATAAACTATTAAGGTACCCGTGATTAAATGGCGGCCGGTCAAATAATAACGCCGGCAATAACTTTAGTAGCAGCTGTACAGGATTTTCATGATTGAATTTACATATAATGTGGAACAAAAATAATTCTTAATAACCTGAAATTTTAAAAATTTTTATAGCTTTTTATGTGGGCGGCAAGCTTTAGCATATTTATTATTTTTTAAAATTTATAGCTTGTATTTTATCAATTCATACCTTAAGATTGTATAATAATTTATCTGAGATATTATATTATTTTTTAGGTTGTTATGGATTCATTTCTCTTATATCAATATATCATAACCGGGATTCTGGTACTGTTTTTACTGAACTTTATTATTAATAACATAGTATTCAAAAGTACTGCCAGTTACACGCTTCCTGCTGATATATCTAAATCACCGCCGCTTGTTTCAGTATTAATTCCTGCCAGAAATGAAGAGGCTAACATAAAAAGGTGTTTAAAATCGCTTCTCAAGCAGGATTATCCCAATATTGAAGTGCTGGTACTGGATGATAATTCCACTGACAATACTTCAACAATTGTAAGGCAAATTGAAAAAAGGGACAGCAGAGTAAAGCTTATTACCGGTAAACCATTAAAGAGAGGCTGGCTCGGGAAAAGCTATGCATGCTGGCAGTTATCAAAATATGCAAAAGGCAAATATATATTTTTTACGGACGCAGATACATTCCACTTCAAAAATTCTATCTCAAACATACTGGGCTGCCTTATTAAAAATAACCTTGATGCGCTCTCTGCAATTCCGAGACAGATAATGATAACCCTGAATGAGAGACTTGTTGTCATATGGGTTTACTTTGGGATTCTTAGCCTTATGCCGCTTTTTCCTGTGAAATATACAAAAAGCCCATTGTTCAGCACCGCCAATGGCCAGTGCATATTATTTAAAAGCGATGTATACAGGAAAATTGATGGGCACAGGTCAATAAAAAATAAAATTCTTGAGGATATACACATCTCGAAACAGGTAAAAAGACATGGATACAAATTTATGATTTTCGACGGAAGCAAAAATATACATTGCAGAATGTACAGAAATCTTGGCGAGATTATACCGGGCTTTTCAAAGTTCATGTTAGCCGCTTTTGATTACAGTGTACTTACACTGGCTGTTGTTATTTTCATGATTACAGCATTGTTTTTGTTGCCGTTTCTTTTATTACCCATGGGAGTTCTACTATTTAACTGGCCGGATACAATAATAAACCTGATTATTATACAGATTTTTATAATCCTTTTTATGAGAATTATTATGGCTATCCGGCTCAAAAACAGGGTCATTGATTGTTTTCTGCATCCTCTTTCAATGCTGCTTATAATTATGATCTGCATAAATTCCGTTTTCCAGGCAAGGTCTGCCGGGGGTGTCCGATGGAAGGACAGAGGATACGATGTCAGCAGAAAAGATTATCTGGATTTAATTGATGAGTATGAAAGCCAGAAGAGCTACCGTTAAACCTTAAAAATCTCTTATATTCTAAAATTATCTTAAAACACCATCATTTAATTTTCCAGGATATCGCCGGCTATTATATCTCCCACTTCACTCGTAGTGTAGCCCATCCTGCCCGCACTTAAACTATCAATTTTCATACAGGTATGTGCCACTGCTTTTTCAATGGACCTGGCTGCTTCTTTCTCTCCCAGGTGCACGAGCATCATTCTTCCCGCTTCTATTGCGGCAAGGGGGTTTATCACATTTTTCCCCGTATATTTAGGAGCAGATCCCCCTATCGGTTCAAACATGGATGTCCCTTCCGGGTTTATGTTCCCACCGGCGGCAATTCCCATGCCTCCCTGTATCATTGCACCAAGGTCGGTGATTATATCGCCAAACATATTTGGCACTACCATAACATCATACCATTCAGGATTTTTTACGGTCCACATGCAGGCGGCATCTATGTGGTTATAATCGGTTTTAATATCAGAGAAGTTTTTTGACATTTCCGTAAACGCTCTATACCACAGGTCCCCTACATATGTCAGCACATTTGTTTTATTTACAAGAGTAAGCTTCCCTGGCTTTCCTTCTTTTTTTCTAGATCTTGCGAGATTAAAAGCATATTCCAGACAGCGGTCAACCATCTGCCTGTCGTAAACCATTACCTGGGTTGCAATTTCATATGGAGAACCCTTTCTTGTTATACCGCCATGGCCCGTGTAAAGTCCGCCGGTATTTTCCCTTACCACCAGAAAATCTATATCTTCCGGTTTCTTATCTTTTAATGGGCAATCAACACCAGGGTAAAGTTTTACCGGTCTTAAATTTATATACTGGTCAAGGGCAAATCTTAACTTTAACAAAATACCCACTTCAAGGATTCCAGGCTGCACATCAGGGTGCCCGATAGCTCCAAGATATATTGTTTTAAATTTCTTTAGTTCCTCAATTGCAGAATCCGGCAGTGTTTCCCCTGTTTTTAAAAATCTTTCTCCTCCAAAATCAAATCCGGTAAACTCAAAACTTATATTATGCTTTTTGCCGGCAGCTATAAGAACTTTTTTCCCTTCTTCAATAACCTCCGGTCCCGTACCGTCTCCGGGTATAACTGCAATACTATAATTCCCTGTTCCAGCCATGTCTTTCCTCCATATAATTAATTCTCAAAACAATTACTGCTATATTATATATAAATACCCATATATTTCACTAATAATTTATCATAAATCCGGATACCGGCCGCAGTTGGAAAATACTAATTTCTCCAGATTTTATAAGGTTACCCATAAGATTATCTTTATGATTATTCTTATAACGCTTATTGCAGATTAATCAAACATGCCACAATATGCGGGATAAAAATTATCATCCCGATTATTAATGCTATAAAAGATGCAATCAAAACCGTACCTGCGGCTATATCTTTTATATGTTCTGCAATTAATTTATATTCTTCTGTTACCAGGTCTATTATTAATTCAAAAGCTGTATTTATCATCTCCAGGCAAATTACCATGCAGATAACCAGTATAATAAATATCCATTCAGTCGTGGAAATATGAAATAAAAACCCCGCAATGATAGCCAGGATCCCAAATATTAACTGTATCCTCAGGCTCTTCTCTGTTCTTAAAGCTCTGAATATACCTTTTATTGCGTACCTGAATGAGTAGAGTATAGATTCCCTGCGATAGCTGTTTCGTTTTTTAATAAAACCCTTATTTTCTTTTTTAGCATTCATTTTGTATCTGTACTACATTTTAGATTTAATCATTAACTTCGTAAAGCCTTTTCCGTTAACAAACTGCATGCTGATGGAATCCTGGAGAAAGGGATAGGTTTTCTCTTGCTCTATATTATCTTTAGCCTTTGTTTAGATATAGAGTCCCTGCCGAGAATAGCAGCAATAAAAGGAACATATAGAAAGGAAACCATATTTCATTAAAGAAGTTAAAAGAACTTATAAAATTTTGAACAATAAAAATTATAGCCATAATGATTACCGAGGATATCATGGTAAACATGCTTGCTTTTGTTATATCCTGATACTGTTTCTCATCGTACCATTCACTTGCACCTTCTCTGATTTTTATTATCAGCCAGAATAGGACTATAAGAAAATAAGGGATTACAGATACCAGGCTCAAGACAATTACTCCTGCATCTACTGCCCATAATAGCTGTGGATATACCATAAGATACAATACAGAAAAAATTGTAATCAGACCCAGGCCTGAAATTCCACTTAAAATACCAATGTACTGTGCATTAATAAATATAGAATCATCCTTCAGGACTATCTCTTCGCTCTCCTTCCTGGCAGATTTCCCCGTCATTGCAAGCAAAACGAGCACAAGAATATAAAAGATAAAATGAAGTGCCTGACTCAGAAAAAGGATGATAAACTCCTGGGGCAGTCCAAAAATATATTCTTTTGAAATATCGCTCATAAGCGCAAAGTCCCCGAATAACATAAGTAATGAAATAATGCCTGTAAAAAATAGAAATGAACGGAGAAAGTTATCCCTTTTAAAAAAATTTAACTGCATAATTAGTGTAAAAATAGCTGCTGTATGGGACAGGCCAAGCAAAATATAAACCAGTGCGACAGGAATTGAAAATTTATTCATAAGTGCTTCAACATCTCCCGCATTTAAAATCACTTTCCTGAGCATAAAAAAAAATGTGTTTGTGAAAATAAGACCTGCGGCCGAACTCAGGCATAAAACCAGGGTTACATTATTACTTATTTTTAATAGTCTCCTCATTTTTATTCTCCTTTATTTAATCTTCGGCAGGGTAGAATATCTCCTCTACGGATTTTTTAAAGAATCGTGCTATTTTTAGGGCCAGCAATACCGAAGGGTTAAATTTACCTTTTTCTATAGAGTGGATTGTAAGCCTTGTCACACCTATTTCATTTGCCAGCTCCTGCTGGGAAATCTCATTATGTTCAAAACGGCATTTTCGTAAGTTATTTCTAAGTTTAAATTCTTTTTTTACTGACATATTGCCTTACCCGAAAATATATTCTTTAAACTACTGCCTAATACATGTTCACTGCCCTTTATGTAATAAAAATATGTATATAATAATAATCATAATGTATACTATTATATACATTAAGTCAAGACTTTTTTATTCTCATCAACCCCTTTATTTTTCATATTATAAGGTTAATATATATATTACAGGGATTTATCAACAGAAATGCTTATTATAAGTATTTCTGCCAATTAAAATATTTCTGAGAATTGAGAAGGGAGAGTCTACAAACATGAAAAAATCACTTGGAGCAAAAACTATTATTTTCCCCACACCTGTACTTATTATCGGAACATACGACAGAAGTAATAGACCAAACCTCGCCACTGTCGCCTGGGGAGGTATCTGCTGTTCCGGGCCTCCCTGCGTGGCAGTTTCCCTGCGGAAAGCCAGGCATACCCATGACAATATTCTGGGGAAAAAAGCTTTTACCGTAAATATACTTTCCGAGAACATGGTCAAAAGTGCTGATTACTATGGAATTGTTTCAGGAAAGAATGAGGACAAATTTTTAAAAACAAACATTACACCGGTAAAAAGTGAGCTTGTCGATGCACCCTATGGAAAAGAATTTCCTCTTGTGCTGGAATGCAGTCTTTTTAAAAGCATTGAATTAGGGGCTCATACTCAGTTTATCGGTGAGATTCTGGATGTAAAAGCAGAGGAATCCATCCTTAATTCAAACGCCCAGCCCGATATTGAAAAATACAGGCCATTTTCCTTTGACCCGGCGACTACCTGTTATTTCCGTACCGGTAAAATACTGGCAAAAGGCTTTTCTGCCGGTAAAGAAATCTAAATCTTTTTTTTGTTTCCGGAGACTGTTTTTAAAATACTTTGTAACTTAAACGTTCAAAAAACGTTTAATATAATAATAGGAGAACAGTCCTGATTTACTTTAGCTTTACACAAATCAGGCAACCTGTCAGAATAAAACATGTTTTATTAACAAAAAATAAAAAAGTTTAAAGAGAAAAGAGAGAATCGCAATGAAAATTTTACTTGTTTACCCGGATTACGAAGAAACCTTCTGGAGTTTTAAAAGGGTTTTAAAGATACTGGGTAAGAAAGCTGCTTATCCACCACTCGGTCTTCTAACTATCGGAGCAATGCTGCCGGATAGCTGGGAGAGGAAACTGGTTGATATGAATACTGACATATTAAAAGATGAATATATCAAGTGGGCTGATTATGTATTCGTAAGTGCAATGATTGTACAAAAAGAATCAGCAAGAAAAGTTATAGATAAATCAAAGGAACTGGGAAAGCCCGTAGTTGTAGGCGGTCCCCTTTTTACAACCGGCTGGGAAGATTTTACTGATGCGGATCATATTTTCCTGGGTGAAGCAGAAGATACTTTTCATGGTTTCATTGAAGACCTGGAAAAAGGTACACCGCAAAAATTTTATAAAAACAGCCATTTCCCCGATATTAAAACTACTATTATTCCGGACTGGAGCTTAATCAATGTCAAAAACTATAACTCTATGTGTATCCAGTTTTCGAGAGGCTGCCCTTTTAACTGTGAATTTTGCGATGTAGTGCTGCTGAATGGCAGAACACCACGGATTAAAAGCAAAGAACAGTTAATAGCCGAACTTGAAGCACTGTATAAACGGGGCTGGCGCGCCGGTGTATTTTTCGTAGATGATAATTTTATAGGTAAAAAGGGTCTATTAAAAAAAGTATTTTTACCGGCGATCATAGAATGGCAGAAGAGCAAAAGGTATCCTTTTTCCTTTAATACCCAGGCATCAATTAACCTTGCCGACGATGAGAAAATTATGAACCTGATGTCAGAGGCCGGTTTTACATCTGTTTTTATAGGCATAGAAACACCTGATTCTGACAGTCTTGAAGAATGCGGCAAATTTCAAAATAAAAACAGGGATTTAATAGAATCCATAAGAATAATTCAGAATAAAGGCATGGAAGTTCAGGGAGGATTTATTGTTGGTTTCGACAGCGACAAAGCTTCTATCTTCCAGCGGCAGATTGAATTCATACAGAAAAGCGGAATTGTCACTGCCATGGTCAGCGTTCTCAATGCATTGCCAAAAACCAGACTGTATAAGAGGTTAGAAGAGAGTAAAAGATTAATTAATAACGGTACGGGAAACAATACAAAAATTTCAAGTTTAAACTTTATTCCGAAAATGGATAAAAAAATTCTGATGAACGGCTTTAAAAAAATTTCGTCTACAATATATTCCCCAAAAGTTTATTATGAGAGAGTGAAAACCTTTTTAAAAGAATATAAACCTATAAAAAGAAAGATGCCGCGTCTGCGCTTATATCATATAAGAGCGCTTATTGGCTCAATATGGCTGCTTGGCATTAAACAAAAAGGGAGATTTTATTTCTGGAAATTGTTGCTCTGGAGTCTTTTCAGACGTCCAGCACTCTTCCCTCATGCTATTGGTTTTTCTCTGGCCGGCATCCATTTCAGGACGGTATCATAATTAATTCTTGAAAACCAATTATATTTTTTATAATGCTGTGTTATAATCAGTACAGATAGTTATAATATAACACTACAAGAATACCAGTTCAGATATTATCAGGTCTTATAACAACACTGCAGTAATAATGCAACCTTTAGTTTAATCTGCAATATCATGAATTTTAAATTTAAAGGTTAATATGAAGATATTCCTCTTAAGAAGCGGTAAAAGAGTCAGAAGAATATTTAGAACCATTCTGCACATAGGCAGACACATAGGAATCGGTTCTACAATCAGATGGTAATATAAAAATCTAAAACTGTGTAATATCTTTCAGGCTATTCCTTATTAGCAGTTATTATCATTTTTTAGGGCCGTGATGATATATGACCGGAGAATCTGTGGCGTGTAAATCACATTTTAAAATTATTTTAATCATCAATTTCTCTCAGTAATTCAGCACACTTCTCCGGTAAAATAGTATTAACGTTAATTCCTGATCCTATCTCAAATCCTGCTCTTGTAACCAATCTTGGGAGTAAATTAATATACCAGTGATAATACCTGCTTCCTTTGCAGTCAACAGGCGCACTGTCTATTATATAATTATAGTCCGGGTCATCCAGCAGATTGTAAAGTTTTCTCAGTACAACCTTTAAAGTCAGAGCAAGTTGCCCGGTATCCTTTTTATGTATCTGGGAAAAGCATGCCATATGTTCTTTTGGCAAAATAAAAATATTATAGGGAACCACGGAAGCATACGGTGCCAGAGCAATAAAGCTTTCATTCTCATAGATAATTCTATCTTTGATCTTTCTTTCATGGGAAATCATATCACAGTATGCGCATTTACCTGAATCATCAAAATATTTCTCTGCTTCATATAGCCTGTTTCTTATAAAACCCGGTATAAAAGGAACAGCAACAAGCTGTGAATGAGGATGTATGAGTGAAGTCCCTGCCCTGTTTCCATGATTTCTGAAAATAACTATAAGCCTGCAATTCTTATTTTTACTCAATTCTAAAAATCTGCTTCTGTATGCCTCCACTACATTTGTTATCTGGCCAGGATCGAGATTGCAGAGATTGTCACTGTGTAACGGTGATTCAACAATAACTTCATGGCTCCCTTTTCCGTCAATTTCAAGATAGAACTTTTCTGCATTGTACCGTCTGATATCCTTTCCGGTAGTTTCTGCGGGTTTAAGAATGGGAAACTTATTCGGTACCACTCTTACCTGCCAATTTTCTCCATCCTGGATGGTCAATACTTCTTTAGGTGTCATATGCTCGTTTCCACCACAAAAGGGGCAGCTGCTCTCATATTCCTTTATTGCCACCTCCCCCCTTTCTTCCCTGAAATCGTTTGGTCTTTCCGACCTTCCCGATGCAAATATTGTCCAGTCTTTGGTTATAGGGTCCTGCCTTATCACAGACATATCTGTACTGCCTCCTTTAAATATTCATATATGTTTAATTTTATGCTATTTTATAAATGATATAAATATATTAACTTATATGATACCTTTTTTACCTTAAAAAATGGAAAAAGAAAAATTTGAACAAATAGTAGTGGACACCCTTGAAGAACTCCCAGATAAATTTAAAGAAAAAATAAAGAACCTCGGTGTAGTTATTGAAGAAAGGGATACGAGATCGTTACCGGAAAAGAATAAAAATGCCGGGGCAAGATTGACACTCGGTCTTTACCAGGGACTTCCTGCCACACTCAGGGCCGGCAGGAGAAATCTAATGCCTGATAAAATAACCATATATAAAAAAACACTGGAAAAGGTGAGCCGAAATGATATTGAGCTGGAAAAAAATATAAAAAGGGTCATTCTGCATGAGCTGGGACATTATTTCGGACTTGACGAAGAAAGATTAAGAAAGCTGGGATACTGACTTTTACTCCTCTGGTTCCCTTTTATCTTTACCATTTTTTTATTTTTCCTCCCGGTTATTCTTTATTATTTTCCGGTATTAACAGCTTATATCATCTCTCTAAGTGGCAACCGAACCCCCGATGGTTAATCACCAGTAACGGAAGATTAAAAAAAATTAAAAAAATAATCTTGACAATACAGAAAAATAAATGTATATATACATAATAACGTTTCACTTTAAGTGAAATTTATTTTTACTATTTAAGTAAAATTATTTTAGTAATTAAAATATATAAGTTATAATTAGACACAGAATATGTAAACAAAGGAATCTGTCCTGTTAATTAAATGTTGATTGAAATTAATTTAAATTACATATAAGTATATAATATATATAAAAAAACTTTTTGATAAGTGTAAAATAACATACAGAGAAAAAGAAATAAAATAGGAGTTGAAAATTTAATGGCAGAAGAAAATAAAAATAAACAAAATAAAATAAAAATACCTGAAGAGCTTCCTCTTCTTTCTTTAAAAAACAGTGTTGTGTTTCCTTTTCTGGCAACACCATTGATTGTCGGAAGAAAGAAATCGCTGGAAGCTGTTAAAAATGCATCAAGAGAGCACAAAATTATAGTCGTGGTTGCACAGAAAGAAGAAAATAAAGAAGAAGTGAATAAAGAAGACTTATACGACGTTGGAACTGTATGCGCAATAAAGCAGGTAACCGATGTATCGGAAAATGAAATCAAATGCGTTGTTGAAGGCATTTCCCGTGTAAAAATAAAGCATTTTACAAAAACCGAACCTTACTTCAGAGTGAATGTCAATATACTCAAAGAGGAACCGCTGGTTGAAGATAATGAAACAGAAAACCTTAATACCACCCTCAGGATGCAGGTTGAAAAATTCATTCAGCTTGGTATACCGCTGCCAACAGCGTTTGTGGTTGCCGCGACCAATATATCCAAAACCGAGATTCAAACGGATTTATTTGCCTCATATTTACTTTCAAACACCAAACAAAAGCAAAAAATACTTGAAGAAATCGACCTGAAGAAAAGGCTAAAAAAATTAACGGAATATCTCAGCGAAGAATTAAAGAAATTTGAGGTTCAGTCCCAGATAAGGGATAAAGTCCAGAAAGAAGTAGGCAAAACCCAGAGGGAGTACTACCTGCGCCAGCAGCTAAAGGCTATTAAAAACGAACTGGGTGAATTTGATGAATCTGTTGCACTTACCAAAGAGCTGGAGAATAAAATACGCAAGAAAAAGATGCCCAAAGAAGCAGAGGCTAAAGTTTTAAAGGAAATAAAAAGGCTTGAGAGTATTCCCAGTATGTCTCCGGAGCATTCTTATGTAAGGACATATGTTGAGTGGATGCTGGACGTTCCATGGTCCGAAAAAACAAAAGATATTCTGGATCTAAAAAAATCAAAGAAAATTCTGGATAGTGACCATTATGATCTGGAAAAAGTTAAGACACATATACTGGACTATCTGGCTGTGAGAAAATTGAAGGGTAAAACAACCAAAGGCCCCATTCTATGTTTTGTCGGTCCTCCCGGTGTGGGCAAAACTTCCCTGGGGCAGTCAATTGCCAAATCACTGGGCAGAAAATTTATTAGAATGTCGATTGGCGGTATAAGAGACGAGGCTGAAATCAGGGGGCACAGGAGAACATATGTGGGAGCACTCCCCGGCAGAATTATTCAGGGACTCACGCAGGTGGGGACGAATAATCCTGTATTTATGCTGGACGAGGTTGATAAAATAGGAATTGATTACAGAGGTGACCCCTCCTCTGCTCTTCTTGAGGTGCTTGATCCTGAACAGAATAATTCATTCAGGGATCACTATCTTGAAGTACCGTTTGATCTTTCAAACGTGATGTTTATAACAACAGCTAATATACTGGATACCATACATCCTGCGCTCAGGGACAGGATGGAGATTATAGAAATACCTGGATACAGTTCCGAGGAGAAGGTCTATATAGCCGAAAGGTTCCTGATTCCAAAGCAGTTAAAGGAACAGGGTATAGAAAAGTACAAAATTAAATTTAACCACGATGCTGTACTGGTAATAATTGAGGAATACACAAGGGAAGCCGGCGTCAGAAACCTGGAACGCGAAATAGCAAATATCTGTAAAAAAATTGCACGGGAAATAGTTGAAGGTAAAAAATATTCAGGAGTTATAACCGCAGGGAAAGTAAGAAATTACCTGGGTGTTCCAAAGATTTTGCCGAGCGAAATAGAGGATAAGAATAGAGTGGGAGTTGCCACCGGTCTTGCATATACCCCTGTTGGCGGGGATATATTGCTGATTGAGTCCACTTATTATAAAGGAAGCGGAAAATTGATACTCACCGGTAAACTCGGTGATGTAATGCAGGAATCCGCAAAAGCGGCAATAAGCTATATACACTCAAAAGCAAAAATTTTTAATATAGATGATAAATTATTTGAAAAATCAGATATACATATTCATGTTCCCGCAGGAGCAGTGCCAAAAGATGGACCTTCGGCAGGTGTGGCCATAACTTCTTCGCTGGTATCGGCATTTACAGGAGTACCTGTGCTCAGAAACGTTGGTATGACAGGAGAGATAACACTGAGAGGAAGGGTTCTCCCGATAGGAGGCCTGAAAGAGAAGCTTCTTGCAGCAAAAAGAGCGGGGCTTAAGAAAGTCATACTGCCTGAAAAAAATAGAAAGGACCTTAAAGAAATACCTGACAGCATACTTAAGGGCCTGAAACTGGAATTCGTGGAGAATATTGATGACGTTATAGTGCATACCCTTGAAAGAAGCCCTTCAAAATCGGTAAAAGCAGTCAGGGGAGTTAAAGTATCCCCGAAAAGAGAACAGTAACGGAGCAGTCTTTAGAATTTAGCCCGGCTTCAAATATACAGTAAATTTAAAATGTAATATCACAAAACCCTCCCTGATTTAATTTTAAAAAGGGAGGGCTTATTTATCTTTTATCCAGTTAAGCAGGGATTATATTTTCTCTTAGTTTTTCTATCTGTTCTTATATCCCTGAGTGATGCTTACTTTAAATCCAGTACAGGCATCTCCATCTATAATTTTATACCCGTCTGCTTAATGTTTGAAGTGCCTTCTTCCCGTAAAAATCATAGGAATCTTATTTTTATTACAGCTTTCTATAACCTCCTTATCCCTTATCGAACCACCCGGCTGTATAATCGCTTTAATACCGTTTCTGGCAGCAAGTTCAGCTACATCCTCGAATGGGAAAAAAGCATCGGATGCCATAACAGAGCCTCTGCATCTGCCGTTTGATTTCTTAACCGCTATTTCCGCTGCATCAATCCTGCTCATCTGGCCCGCTCCTATTCCAACAGTGCTCTTGTCTGCTGCCAGTACTATCGCATTGGATTTAACATTTTTTGCTATCTGCCATCCAAATAACAGGTCATCCCACTGGCTGTCATCAGGCTTCACTTCAGTTACTACTTTCATATCCGCCTTACTGTTTATGCCTTCATCCAGATCCTGAATTAATATTCCTCCATCAATGCTTTTGATATCCGATTTTTCCAGCTTAAAATCATCCTGGCTTAATTTATTTATGTAATCATCCAGCTTGAAATCTATTTTGAGAACCCTTAAGTTTTGTTTCTCTGATAGTACTTTAAGAGCTCCGGCATCAAAATCCGGGGCAATAATCACTTCCACATATTTATCAAGCATAAATTTTGCCGCTTCCCCGGACCATTTTACATTGCTTGCAACAACACTGCCAAAAGCTGAAACAGGGTCGCACTGGTATGCTTTTCTGTAGGCTTCTTCAACATTGCTACCTGTAGCCGCACCGCAGGGGTTATTATGTTTTATTACGGCAACGCATGGAACAGAAAACTCTCTCACAATTCCAAATGCAGCATTACCATCCATAATATTATTGTAAGAGAGCTCTTTGCCCTGAAGCTGGGCAGCACCGGTAAAGTTTTCCCGGCTGCTGTCTCCATACTTATAGTAAGAAGCTCTCTGGTGCGGGTTTTCACCATACCTCAGATCCTGAATTTTTATAAGGTCAATGTTAATATTATCTTTAAAATTACCGTTGCCGCTTCTGAATTTGTCTCCAGTTTCCCTGGATATACTGCCGCACTCCACATTGAGATAATCTCTTATGGGTATATCTGAATTACCGGAATCTGCTATTTTATCTTTAAGATAATTAAAAACTATACTATCGTATTCACAGGTGTGCTGGAAAGCTTTAACAGCCAGCCTGAACAGAGTTCCGTAACTGATATATCCCCCGCTCTCTTCGAGTTCTTTTTTTATAACCGCGTAGTCTTCGGGGTCGACAACTACTGCCACGCCCTTATGATTCTTGGCAGCGCTCCTGATCATTGTCGGCCCGCCAATGTCAATATTTTCTATAGCTTCTTCAAGCGTAACATTGTTCCTGGATATTGTTTCTTTGAACGGGTATAAATTCACAACTACCATATCTATTAACTTTATTCCCGAAGTACTGATTTCATTCATGTGTTTTTCATTGCTTCTGTCAGCCAGTATCCCGCCGTGTATATACGGGTGGAGGGTTTTTACCCTGCCATTTAACATCTCGGGAAAACCTGTAAATTCTTCTACCTTCTTTACTTCTATGCCTTCTTCTTCCAGTTTTCTAAAAGTTCCGCCGGTTGAAATAATTTCTATACCTGCATCCTCAAGTGCCCTTGCAAAATCCGCAATACCCTCTTTATTTGACACACTGACCAGAGCTCTTTTAATTTTTACTTTCATTTTTTTCCTTTATTTATTTTTTTATTTAAAGTTTTTACTTTCCTTCCATCTATCTTTAATCTATCCTCGCAAAAATATTTTACCGCTACCGGATAAATTTTATGTTCTATTTTGTGTATCTTTTCTTCCAGCTCTTCCATTGTTTCGCCCTGGTCAACAACCAGTGCTTCCTGAAGTATTATCGGCCCGCTGTCAAGGCCCTCATCCACAAAATGTACTGTAACCCCTGTTACCCTGACCCCGTAATCAAAAGCATCTTTTATGCCGTGAGCGCCCTTAAACGAGGGGAGCAGTGCAGGATGGATATTTAATATCCTGTTCTTGAACCTGCTAACGAAATCATGACTCAGTATAAACATATAACCCGCCAGAACCACAAGGTCTATCTTTTCTTTTTCAAGTAATTCTATAATTTTTGCATCATAGTGCTTTCTGGTGGCGTAAGATGAAGGGTTCATAAAAGCCGTTTTAATTTTATTTTTCCTTGCTCTCTTCAGAGCATATGCATTTTTGTTATTTGAAAATACCAGGACTATGTCGCCATTTAAATCATTTTTTCTGCCATAATCAATAAGAGCCTGGAGGTTCGAACCAAAACCCGAAGCAAATACAGCTATCCTTTTTCTCACACGTATCCTAACTCCCCTTTATTATTACACTTCCGTTACCTCTGGTCACAGTGCCGATATCATAAATCTTTTCTCCGTTTTCTATAGCAATTTTTTCTGTCTTTTTGAATTCATCAGGCGCAGTAATTATAACCATTCCGATGCCCATATTAAATACTGTAAACATTTCTTTTTTATCAATGTTGCCAAGCCTGCCAAAAAAATTAAAGCAGCCGGGTACCTCCCAGCTTCCTTCCCGAATCAGAACATTCATATCCCCCGGTATTATTCTATTTATATTTTCATAAAATCCCCCGCCGGTTATATGTGCAATACCGTGAATTTTAACCCTGTTTTCGATTATCTGGTTTATTATTTTAGAATATAATTTAGTGGGAGTTAAAAGTAATTTTCCCAGCGATAGGCTGCCGCTCCAGTCATAAGTCCTGTTGAGGTCAAGCTTCTTATCATCAATTATTTTCCGTATAAGTGAAAATCCATTGCTGTGAAATCCTGAAGATGATATACCAGCCACAATATCCCCTTCTTTTACAAGGCCAGGGTTTATGATTGCTGGTTTATCTATAATTCCCACCGCAAAACCAGCAATATCTATATCGTCTCTGGCACTCATACCAGGGTGCTCGGCAATTTCCCCACCGATTAAAACTGTGTCGCAGTAGCTACAGCTTCTTGAAATAGATTTAATAATTATCTTTATTTTTTCTTCATTTACGCTGCCGCAGGATATGTAGTCCAGGAAAAACATGGGTTTTGCGCCGCAGCAGATTATATCGTTCAGACACATAGCAACAGCATCCTGTCCGATACTCCGGTAATCATTTAATTTTTTTGCCAGTAGTATTTTTGTTCCAACACCGTCCGTTGAAGAAACGAGAACCGGATTTTCATAGTTTTTAAGGTCCGGCTGATAAAGACCTGAATAAGAAGACAGATCACTCAGTACTCTATCTGAAAATGTTGCAGTTATTGTTTTCCTAAGCTGGTTCAGAACATTTGAAGCTTTATCAATATTTACGCCTGATGACTTATAGGAATATTTTTTATTTTCTTTTCCAATATTTTTATCAGGCATTAAAAGATATTTTCTCCTCTTTATCAATTGAATATTTATTAAATTCTATATCATCATTAATGAGAACCGGATATTCACCGTTAAAACATGCCAGACAGAACTTTTCCTTTGATTCTCCGATAGCTTTTATCAGACCATCTATTGACAGATATTTAAGGCTGTTCACATCCAGGAATTTCCTTATATCTTCCAGTGTTTTATGATTTGCTATAAATTCATTCCTCTGGGCCATGTCAACACCATAATAACAGGGGTAAAGCAATGGAGGACAGGTAATTCTCAAATGCACTTCTCTGGCCCCGGCATTGTATAACATTTTTACTATTTTTTTTGATGTTGTTCCCCTGACTATAGAATCATCAACAACTACCAGTTTTTTACCCCGTATGATGTCCTTTAAAGGATTTAATTTTAACCTGACACTTATTTCCCTGGTTTTCTGCTCTGGCTGAATAAAGGTCCTCCCTATATATCTGTTTTTTATAAATCCCTCGGCATATGGTATTCTGGATTCCGCAGAGTACCCTATGGCAGCAGGTGTGCCTGAATCAGGTACGGAAATAACGATATCGGCATCAGCGGGAGATTCTTTTGCCAGCTCCTGACCCAGCCTGTGTCTGATATCAAACATATTCTTGCCGTATATATAACTATCGGGTCTCGCAAAATAAATTAGTTCAAAAACACACATTGAGATTCTATCAACCGGAAGCATCATCTGCGACCTTGTTCCATCCTTATCCAGAATAATTATCTCACCCGGGTCTATTTCTCTAATAAATTTAGCATCAACTATGTCCAGGGCGCAGGTTTCTGAAGCTATTATGTAATTGCCTTCCAGACTTCCGAGCACCATGGGTCTGAATCCATGAGGATCTCTGATTCCAAAAATTTTATCCCCGGTCAATATCAGCAGCGAATAAGAGCCTTTAATCCTGCTGGCTGCCTCTTTAATTGCATCCTCAATATTTTCTTTATCCGAGGTTTCTATCAGTGACGCTATAACTTCTGTATCTGTACTCGTTTCAAATCTAATCCCTTTCCCTGACTGTTCATCCCTTATTTCCTTTACATTTGTCAGGTTACCATTATGCGCTATAGCAAAACTTTCATTTTTAAACATATGGTACAGCGGTTGAGAATTCTTCCAGATATTCATCCCCCTGGTAGAGTACCGTGTGTGCCCGATTCCGGCATAACCCTGAAGGGGGGCAATATTCTGTTCGTTAAACACCTGGGACACAAGACCCAGGTCCTTAAAGATTAATATATTTTCCCCGTCAGATACTGCTATCCCTGCGCTCTCCTGTCCCCTGTGCTGTAATGCCTGAAGCCCGTAAAAGATGATTTCTGCTGCTTTTTTACCAGGCGCGTATATTCCGAATATTCCGCATTTTTCATTAAACTTTTTATCTGACATCAAACTTTTCATTTATAAAACCATGCCATTTTTTTATTTAGTCTTATTCTGAAACTTATTTACCTGAAATATTCTTCCCGTCCAGATAAAGAAAAACTAATTCCTGTACACCTGATAGACAAAAACATTATAACAAATAAAGAACCAAAATAAATAAGGTTTTTCACTCCAGAATCAGCTTTTTCCCTCACACCATTCCCTGGCATTTTGAAACATCCTGAGCCACGGAGAAATTCCTGCACCTGATTTCCAGATTTCCGGTACCCATGCCCACTGCCACAATAGAAATGCTCTTTCCGGATGAGGCATCATGGCAAGATGCCTGCCATCCGGCGAACATAACCCGGTAAACCCTGATGGAGAACTGTTGGGATTATAAGGATACTTCACAGAAGGCATACCTTTATCATCCGTATAAACTACCGGGGCAAGATGCTTTGCAGATATTTCTGAAAGTATTCCCCGGTCAGGGCAGAATAAATGCCCTTCCCTGTGCGCTACCCATATACCGAGTATGGAATCTTCCATGCCTTTAAGCATTATTGAAGGGCTCTTCAGTATCTTTACGGATACCCACCGGGACTCAAACCGGCCTGATGGGTTGCTTATAAATCTTGGCTGCCTGCCTTCGGAAATTCCTCTCCAGGGCACCCAGCCCAGAAGTGTCATAAGCTGGCATCCATTGCAGATGCCCAGTGAAAAAGTATCTTCCCTCATATAAAAATCGTCAAACATTTTTTTTAATTTCGGGCTGAACTTTATGATTCCAGCCCACCCCTTGGCACTGTCCAGAACATCAGCATAGGAAAACCCCCCTACAAAGACTGCTCCTTTAAATTTTTTTAGGGTTACGCTGCCATCAAGCAGATCAGTCATAGAGATATCCCATGGTTCAAATCCAGCCGCATAAAATGCTGAGGTCATTTCTCTGTCACCGTTGCTTCCCTCTTCACGTATAATTGCAACTTCCGGTTTTTTCTCTCTCCTTAGAAATTCCTGTGAGGTGCTGACGGGTTTAAAAGAAACATTATACGAAAGGCCCTCCCTGTCATAAGACTGCTTTTGTTCTTCTGCCAGCCCGGGATTCATCTGCTCCCGCTCAAGCCGGTCGCTTGTTGATTCCCACCATGTTAGAAGCCGTGGTATATCGATATTCAGCTGAACTTTTTTATCATGGGAGATAATCACCTTTCTTTTTTTATACGTACAGCCTAAAATATTAAAAGAAATACCGGATTCTTCAAGCATACCGGTAATTTCAGATTCATTGCAGGGTAAATATTCTATAACCAGGCCCAGCTCTTCCGAGAATAACCGTGGGATGATTTCTTCTTTTCCGGCAAACTCTGCTTCTATACCGCAGTTTCCTGACATTGCCATTTCTGCCAGAGTGGTTATAAGCCCTCCGTCGCTTCTATCATGCCCTGCAAGAATTAAGTTCTTCCTTATCATTCCCTGCACGGCTTTGAAAGCATTAACCAGGATTGCTGGATTTTCTACATCAGGAGATTCATTTCCTGTCTGGCCCAGCGCCTGCGCCAGTGCTGAACCACCCAGCCGGTTATTACCGCCTGACAGGTCAATAAACATCAACCTGCTTTCACCCGGCTTCTTGATATCGGGTGTAACTACCCTGGTTACATCCTCCATTGAGCTATAAGCGGAAATAACTACCTGACCGGGGCCTCTTACAGTTTCATTACCTGCCTGAGCTGCCATTGAAAGACTATCCTTGCCGCCGTCGGCTGCAATGCCAATTTCTCTCATAAGATTACTTAAAGAAACCGCAGCTCTGTAGAGATCAGCACCGCCGCCCTGGAGTTTTGCGGCCCACATCCAGTTTACAGAACATTTTATATTTTCGATACCTGTTATAAGTGCCCATACCATATTGGTCAGCGCTTCCCCTACTGCCATACGGGCACCTGCAGCCGGGTTAACCAGAATTTTAACTGGCTGCTCACCTACAGCAATAGCGGCACCTGTAAGTCCGAAATGACTCTGCGCAATCACAGCCACATCCGAAACAGGAAGCTGCAGCGGACCGCAGCACTGCTGCCGGGCAATAAGTCCCGTTACGCTTCTATCAACTTTTCTTACAAGGAATCCCTTGGACCCAACCGAAGGTAATTTAAATATAAGCTCCAGCAGATCTCTGACTGACCTGCCTGATGACAATTCGAGCGGTCTTAATTTTTCCGTCATGCTTTCCAGTTCAAATGTTTTTTGCGGTATATTGCTTAAAATTTCATCAAGGCCCAGATTAACGGGCGTGGTATCATCCTGGCTGTCATGAACGGTTATACGGCCGTCGCCGGTTATTTCTCCGAGTACCTCGCAGTTAACCTTTTCACGGCTGCATATTTTTTGAAATTCATTCAATCGCTCCGGTTTTATAAGAAAAGCGTTCCTTTCCTGATATTCTGCACCCCATATCTCAAGCACTGACATAGTCTTATCCCCGACCTGTATATTCCTTATCTCAATTCTGCCGCCTGCGGGTTCGACAAGCTCGGTTAACACATTACATGGTCCGCCTGCACCCTGGTCATGGATACTCATTATAGGGTTGCTTTCACCCATTTCAATACACGCCCTTATTACCCGGTTCATCTTTTGTTCCATCTGCGCATTACCCCTCTGCACGGCATTAAAGTCAAGCTCTTCCCTGTTTTCACCCTGTACCATGCTGGAGGCAGCTCCTCCTCCTATTCCTATTCGGTATGCAGGGCCGCCAACCTGCACTATTTTCATGCCTTTTTGCGGAGCTTCTTTTTTTATATGCCTGTGGTCAATCTGCCCGATACCGCCGGTAAACATTACAGGCTTAATCCATTCACTTCTCCGGCCGCCCGGGGTTCTCAGTCCAAAAGTTCTTGTAAAACCCTGTATCACCGGTTCGCCAAACTTATTTCCATAGTCTGACGCGCCATCGCTTTCCCTTATCATAATCTCAAGGGGGCAAGCAAGATTTGAAGGATAATTAAAACTGTTATCCTCTCCGGGAAGCGGATAATCCGGAATGTTTAAATTCCCGGTACAGTATCCAGCCGTACCGGCAATAACCAGCCCCCCTCTTCCTGTTGCCTGGACATCACGTATCCTCCCTCCCGTTCCCGTTTCGGCCCCTGGGAATGGAGCAACCCCGCTGGGGAAATTATGTGTTTCTGCTGTAAATATAATATGATAGACAAGCTGATTTTTATGAAATGGTGAATAAGCCCCCGGGCTCTCTGGTACGATGGTCCATATCTTAAATCCCTCAATACCGCTTGAGTTATCTTTAAATGCTATTATGCTATTTGAAGGATTGTCTTTAAGCGGAGCCTTTATTATTTCCATCAGTGTTGCAGGAATTTCCCTGCCGTCAATTAAAAGTCTTCCTTTAAAAAACCAGTGGCGGGAGTGTTCGCTATTGGCCTGCCCCAGCTGGAAACATTCAACATTGGTTGGATTTCTGCCTATAATATTAACAAACAGATTGTAGTAGAATTCTATGTCCCACTCATCCATTCCCAGGCCAATTCTCTTATTAAAACTTCTTAAAGCATCTATCCCGCTGGCCTTGCCACACCCGGTATTTCTGGCCTTTTTTATGTTTTCAGGGCTTTCTTCTATTAGCGGTATTGTGTACACATCCTCTGGTTTGATACCGGGTGCAAATGTTTTCAGAGGTTCCTGGTATACGCATTCTGTCATTCTATCATGGTGCTTCGCTATAAAATCGGAGTGGTCAATATCGCCGGGAACCAGGTAGCGCCTTGAACGTTCAAGGCGGGAAATCTTCCTGAGTCCACAGGAGTGGCAGATGGCAACAGCGTTTGTTGAAAATGCAGTTTCGAAGTTTAATCCCGGGCCTATCTCGATAACATTTTTATTTCTACTGGTTAAAAACGAAGAATCTCCAAATTTACTGATTTCAAATGTTTCGGCGAGCAGCCACCGGAGTACTTTTAATTCAGATTTATTAAGCGGCTCTGATACCTCAATGTAATAACAATATTCAAAATCTTTACCGATGTACCGATAGAACCGCTGAATCATTCCTGTATATTCCTTGCCCCTGCCATAAATTAAAAGTAATTTTTTTAAATAAATAAAATATTAACTTTAGCGGAGATTTTCTAATCTGCCAATAATTTTATCTATATATTTTAAATGGTAACCAACATCAAACAATTTCTCCAGCTCCCCTCCACCCAGAAGTGTCAGCACCTTTTTTTCTTTAAATAAATTCTCCCTAAAACTGCCTTCACTTCTCCAGGCGTCAAGAGCAGCTCTCTGTATGATATTATATGCTTCTTCTCTTTTCATTCCCTTTTTTACAAGTTCCAGCAGTACTCTCTGGGAAAAAATAATTCCTCCGTATTTCATTAAATTTTTTTCCATATTTGACTCAATAACATTCAGGTTATCAACTATGGTTGTCATTTTATCAAGCATATAATCAAGCAGGATAAAGCTATCTGGAATTATTATCCTTTCTGCCGAAGAATGGGATATATCCCTTTCATGCCATAATGCAATGTTCTCCAGGGAGGTTATCGTATTCGACCTCAGTATCCTTGCCAGCCCGCATATTCTCTCACAGATAATAGGATTTTTTTTATGAGGCATGGCAGAAGAACCTTTTTGCCCTTTACCGAATGGTTCCTCAGCTTCTCTTACATCTGTTCTCTGCAGATTTCTTATCTCGAGCGCTATCTTTTCCAGAGTTGCTCCGCAAATTGCCAGAGTTGAAATAAGCTGAGCATGCCTATCTCTCTGGAGGATCTGCGTAGATGCTGGAGATGGCTTTAAATTTAGAATGCTGCACACCTTTTTTTCTATTTCAGGCGAGGTATTTGCATACGTACCAACGGCGCCTGAAATTTTACCGTATCTTATATTCTCTACAGCATGTTCCAGCCTCTCAAGATTCCTTGCCATTTCAAAAGTATAAACGCAGAACTTGAGCCCGAGCGTTATAGGTTCTGCATGAATACCGTGTGTTCTGCCTGTCATAACCGTCCGGGCATATTTCTTTGATTTTATTCTTAATATACTGAGCAGGTTCTTAATTTTACTCCTGATTATATTTGATGCCTCAATCATTTGGAGCGACAGCGCCGTATCACCAACATCAGATGATGTCAGGCCGTAATGAAGATATTTAGATGAATCCCCTATATATGAAGATACATCTGTTAGAAAAGCAATTACATCGTGATTTGTCTTCTTTTCGATTTCATTAATCTTTGAGACTTTAAATGCAGCTTTCTTATTTATATAATCTGCTGCCTTCACAGGTATTATGCCAAGTTCTGCCTGTGCTTTTGCCACCGCCTTTTCAACCTCGAGCCACTTGTTGAACTTATTTTCCTCGCTCCAGACCCTACCCATTTCTTTTGAAGTATACCTGGGAATCATAGATACTCCTACGGTTAATAAAATAATAGAAATTATTTTACTTTTCTTTTATTTAAAACTGCCCGGATAGATAATTTTCTGCCCTACATTAATTCTTCCAGTATTCTTTCCCTGAAAGTCTGGTAGTTATTTGAATCATTAAGATCCAGCAGTTCCTCGCCGCAGTCAAAAAATACCTGGTCATAGTCTTTGAGACATATATCAGAAATTTTTAAAAGCCATTTGCTGTGAAGCTTCCAGCTTTTCAGGTCGCCCAACCAGCTTTTTTCACCCGGGGGTATATTGTTTTTTATAAAAGAATCAATATTTTTTGATTTCTTTGAAACCTGCAGTAAAAAATCAACATTGTCGGAAAGAGATGAAATGTTTGCTATGCTCAAACCTTTATCAGCAGTCACTTATTTCTCCCTGTTCATATTATTTATCATTTTCTTCCATAATATATACATTATTTTATTATTTTTATCCTTTTTTTAAAACCCGGTAATATTTTTGAATTGATACCAGTTTAATGGTGCAATATTTGCAATAATTTTACTCCAGATAATCACTAAGAAAATCCTTTACTTCATTTTCATCAGCAATCAAATAACTTATGCCTTCAATATTAGCTGTTTCCACAGGTATTGTCACCAGGTTTACATCTTTATCAGAGAATAGTAGCATAATTCCAACAGAACCAAAATCCCACATTGTAAAATCAGATACCGTTTCTTCGTTTAAGACTTTTATAATCTGTAAAGATTTCAGAGCTGTTTGAAAATTTAATTTTTGCCTTATTATTTCACTTAACAGGTACTTCTGCCTGTCCACTCTGTCCAGGTCAACTCCGGCTGTTGCCCTGCATCTTACAAATGATAGGGCCTGCTCGCCATCCATATTATATGTGCCGGGGTCAAAATTTGCACCTGATAGCGGGTCATGAAGAGATTCCTCTACCTTTATATTAACACCGCCCAGTATATCGATAATTTCTTTAAAACCCCTGAAATTTACAACCACTACTTTGCTTATCCTGATACCGGTGAGTTTATATATTTCGTCCTTTATCACTTCATACCCGCCAAATTTATAGGCTGCATTAATTTTATTCCAGCCGTGTCCCTCAAGATTTACCCTGATGTCACGCGGGATTGAAATAAGACTGTCTTTCTTTCCGGTACCGCTGATATGATAAACTATAATAGTATCAGTCAGACCTACGAATTCACTGCTGTCCTCTCTTTCATCAATGCCGAGCAGTAATATATTTCTATCCTTTTGATTTAAAAGGGAAACAGTAAGAAAGATAACAACAGCCAGTACAAGAATGACCAGTATTGTAACGAAGCAGCCCCTTACTTTATTCATGTCTTGTTTTCCCCCGGCAAATTCATTTACATTCTACATATCCGGTATGAGATAAATAATACAGAGTGTGCAGTAATTTTTCAATGGGATCTGCAGTTTCAACTCTGACACCGGAAGGAGCCTTAACTGGAACCGAGGTATAATTTATAATCACCCTAACACCAGCCTGCACCAGTATGTTAGTAGCTTTCTGTGCAGAATCCGGCGGAACAGCCAGTATGGATATTTCAATGTTCTTCTTTCTGAATTCATCTTTTACTGTGTTTATATCAAGAATTCTGTACCCGGATATAGTTTTCCCTATAATCTCCTGGTTATTATCAAAAACATTTTCTATCTTAAATCCAAACCTTTCCAGCATTTTATATTTTAAAATCGCCCTGCCAAGATTTCCGGCCCCGATCAGAGCAAGGTGCACCAGCCTGTTATAGCCCAGGATTTCATTAAAAGACTTAATGAGTTCATCAATATTAAATCCGACGCCTCTTTTGCCTTTTATTTTAAAATAAATAAGATCTCTTCTTACTTCTGCGCTATTAATTCCCGTATTCTTGCATATATCTCCAGAAGTCGTGGTTCTCTTGCCCATTTCTTTCAGCTGGACTGCATATCTTAAATACTGAGATAGTCTCGAAATAGTACCTTCAGAGTATACTTTTTCTGCCACTTTATTAATCCACCTTTTAGTTAATCATTTATAGAGAAGCCTTAAAGAAAATACTTTGTATCATAATTGTAACAGGATGAGACTACATTTACAAGAGCGGAATCCTTACACGAATTGCCCGATATCTACTCTGGAGAGATTTCTTTATTGTCTTTCAGTGTGCTTACCTTAAAGTTATAAACCCCTTTTTCTTTAAAGAAAGTTGCGCCGCAATTGCTGCATTTTATCTTCTTCTCACTAAACACAAGTGCAGCTTTCCTGCAGAAAACACAGATTAAAATATCTTCAATCTTAATTTTATTATTTACTTTATTGATTCCTTCGTCTGCCGGTTTATTTAAAATGCATTTTAAAAAAACACTCGGACCCAGTGTTATAAAAGAGAAGATTTTTTGATAAATTTTTTCAAAAAAAATAAGAGTTTTCGTGCCGGGAAATTTCTTTAAAAAATTAACCCTGAAATTGGAAACGCTTATTACTTTTTTTACTGAAAAGCTTCTTTCTTCTAAAAAATTATATATATAGCGGGGATGAAAATTTAATATTGTCTCTCCCACCTGGGAAGGTTTTTTATTAAAGGGAGAAGTATCCATTCTGCCGCCGATGAACCTTAATACATTTTTCAGATTTCTTTTATTGGCAAATTCTAAAAAATATAAACCGCCATTTTTAAGTATCCTTGCAACTTCATCGAAATAACCTTGAGGATTGTCAAGATGGTGCACTACCCTTACGGTCAATACAGTATCCGCACAATTGGATTTTACCGGAAGGCAGGATGCATCCGAGGCAATAAAATAGACCGAAGATATTTTTTCAGGATTATCGCCCAGAAATTTCTCTATTCTGTTTCTGGCATTTTTTAAATTATTAACCGAATAATCGATCATGACTATTGTTCTAAAATCCATATATTCGTTAAATAATCTTCCATATCCACAGCCGATATCAAAGATAATCCTGTCCTTTTTATTATCAACTCCAGCCAGCAGTGTTCTTAAAGCAATTCTTTCAGCTTTATCCTCATATAACCTTTTATTGTTCTCCCAGAATTTTCTGTAATCATAATTCTCGTAATCCGTTTTTCTAAAATACATTTATTAAAATGCTCCTTCTATTTTTGTGAATATAATTCGTGTAATTATACAACATTTGACAAATTCTGGATTTATATCTTTTTTCAAATTACTTTCTCCCGGAATAATTTTCTTTTGCATTTCCCTCGCCACGACCCCATTTCTACACCTGTCTTCAACAGCAGCCACTGGTTGGAGCCGTTCTGGTAAGGTTTTTATAAAATACAATATCACCCGGTTTCGCCTATTTTAATTTATTCAATTTTTCTTTCTTAATTCTAAAAACTAATATTAATTGCAACAGGCTGCAAATGCAAATATCTGTTCTGCTAAATCAGGCTTATTCTTTCAACCTCAATAATTAATTCCTGTAATTTAATGATAAATAAATACTCCAGCGTTTTTAAACAATAAACATAATAAGAAAACCTCCGTTTTATGGAGGTTTTCTTATTATCCTGATCCAGCATATTTTATCCTGCTTTGTCCGGTTTACAGGCAGTGGATTTATTTTTCCCCTGTTTTAACTTTCTCTTTTTCTGCACTCTGCCTGACATTCTTTTCATCATCACTTTTTTCAATGATTTTTATCTGGCTGAATTCCAGGCTCACCGCCACAATATCTGCGGTGATGCTGATAATGTTAAATTTTTTCCCTTCCTTATTTTCCCAGCTCCTTAAATTCATGTGCCCGCTTACCAGAACCCTGTCACCTTTTTTTAATGCAGATGCACAATTTTCTGCAAGACTGTTCCAGGCAGTGATATTAAAAAAATCAACTGATTCAGATTCTTTCCCATTTTTATCGATCCATTTCTTATTCACGGCAACTCCCATTTCAGTAATTGCAACCCCCTCATTGGTATATTTGATCTCAGGGTCACGGGTCAGATTTCCGAGTATAAATATCTGATTTACATAATTCATTGTTACTCCTTCTCCTAAAAAATACCAAATTAAATATTTAAAATCTTTAAAAACTAAATTCGCAGGAATTACAGTAATCAAATCGCTCATCCCACGGATAAACAACTTTAGCCCTGGAGGTAGATTTAACCCTGGCGCAGCGGCCTGTGAATTTGTTTACCAGAATAAACCTTATATCTTTTTCCACTGTAACTGTTACCGCATCATAATCGCATATGCATTCAATAAGTTTGCAATTGTTTGACCGAATAATTTCTCCGGCTATTCTGGAGCAGTCCTGTTCTTCAAAAAACAATAAGTTCTGCACGACAGCCAGTGAAGCTGCGTCAGAAGCATTCTTTGTTTCCTCTCTTGCTATAAAAATCCGGCAGATATCAAAAATGACCATAAAAAGAATCGAGAATATAATTACCCCGGCAAGCGCTGGTAGAGAAATGTTCCCATTGCTATGTATCTTCAATTTTTTCAGTAGCATTCCATCCTCATAATGCTTTTCGCTTTTATTATACTGCCCCTTGCATTAAAAATTTCCGGCAGGAATTTAGAATTACCGGCCTCATAAGATACAATTACCTCAACCATGTCTCCAACTTTTCTTGAAGCTCTGTCCTGTGGAATAATCCTTATATTGAGTCTGCTCCGTTCAAAGTTAGAGCAAATTTCTTCAATGCATGCACGGGCATCCTGATTAGAATTTGTTGTCGCCACAATTCTTGCGCCTTCCCGGGCAGCCTGCTCAAGTATGTTTTGCCGGTAAATTAATAATCCAAGATGGGAAACAGCCATAATTATTAAAATCAGAAAAGGAATTACCAGAATAAATTCAAGTGATGCCTGGCCTCTTTTCCCGCCGGCTAAAATTTTTAAAACTTTTTTATTTTTATTTTCAACTGACATAATCCTTAATTTATAGCTGTCTCCCATTTCAAAAATTTGCACATACCTTTTTTAATTCAATTCCTAAACCATTGAAGCAATCTTCTCGAAAACTTTTGCAATAACGTCTATTATTATTGGCTTGCCTACCGCTATCAATATGGCACTTATTATCCCGGCAATTACTGTAACAAGAGCATATTCAAGCGTTGATTGCCCGCTCTGATTTCTGAATCTCATTAAAAATTTTCCTCTTTTTAATCTAATTTTATTCACCCCCCTTCTCTAAAATAAAAGCTATGATTTCACCTCCTTTATTTTGATTTATGCATTTATGCATTTGCTTATATAGTAAATATACCAGATTTGTATATTTGTGTAAATAAATATTTTCAATTTACGGGGTTTTATATTTTCAGGCCATATTTTTAAAATATTATATTTGTATAAGATATTTATTAAATTAATCTATCTTGACTATTTTTACATAAAGGTTTAATATATGTATGTAATAATTAATTACAAGTTTTATTGAAAATCTGGATTTCGTTTCAGTAATAGAGGCTATGACTTACATTCTGCTATCTGGGCACTTTGGAATGTAATGAGCCAAGTAGTGCAACCGGCTATTACTTTTTTATTTTAAAAAGAATATGCCATCCGGTCTCTATGCTGGATGGCTTTTTTTTGGAGAAAACTAATGAAAAATAAATTAAAAATAATTCTGGCAATAGCGGCGGTAACAATAATGGCAACCGCTCTCTTATTGTCGAGTGCTTTTAACATAAACCCGGCAAAAATAGACAGCAGCTATACCGGAAGCAGCACCTATATAATTGAAGATACCGGTAAAGCAGCAGTAATACAGGAAACCGTGTCTTTTGAGGATGACAGAATAAAAACCGGAACAGTATTAACCAGGATATCAGAGAATATTGAAGAAGAAGTAGAAAAGATACATAAAGATTATAGAGCAGAAGTTCTCGGAAGCAACACAGCCGGCAATACTGCCGGTACCGCTGTTGCAGAGGCTGCTCCAGCCGAACCATCTGCCAGTTTAAATGATTATGAGTCAGCCGTACTTTATCTCATAAATACCATAAGAGCTTCAAATGGACTCGGTGCACTCCAGCCGAGCCAGGTACTTACAGATATTGCAAGGTCAAGATGCAACGATATGATAGCAAACTCCTACTTTTCACATTATACGCCTGATGGCCGCAACATATTTAATATTTTCCGTGAAAATGGAGTTTCGTATAGGAATGGAGGAGAGAACCTTGCCCAATCCTCTCCCGCGTCCGCAGGCACGCCTGATGCATTTGCAAATGCATGGATGTCAAGCCCCACTCATAAAGCCAATATATTAAGAGCCGAATATACCAGAATAGGTATAGGAATAAGCGATGGCGGAAATAGAAGAGTGGTGGCTACTGTATTTACCAACTAAGTTTTTAATTTATATGATTTTACGGACGCCTGAAAAAACACCCCGGAGAAATATCCGGGGTGTTTTCTTTTATTTTTAATAAACTAAAAATTTAAAAAATTTCCGCCTATCGAATATATCAGGGGTCCTCCCACAAGCAATATAAAAGAAGGCAGAATTAAAAATACAAGCGGGAACAATATCAATACAGCTGTCTTTCTGATTTTTCTTTCCAGATTCTGATAGGCCTCGAATTTTATATAATCTGATTTTCTTTTCAGTATGTCATTTATAGAAGACCCATATTTTTCTGCCTGTATCAATGTGAAAACAAAATTTTTAAATTCATCCGTACTGCTTCTATTTATTAAATTTTTATAGGCCTGCAACTTTCCTGTTCCGATATCTACATCTTCTATAAACCCTGAAAGCTCCGAACAGATGCTTCCCCTGTATCTGGCAATTACAATTTTTATAGCATTATAGATATTCTGCCCGGATAATGTAGCCACCACAAGTAAATCTATTATATCGGGCAGCTCCCTGTTTATTTCACTCTGTCTCCGGCGGTTAAAATTCTTCAGCAAAATAACCGGGATAAAATAGCCGGCCACCCCGCCGGATAAGCCTATGGCTGCTGAGCTAGCCGGGCTGCTTCCAGGAAAAAGCCCTGCAATAAAAAATAAAACAGATAGGATTACTCTGTAACCCATAAAGGAATCAGGGTTAATGGATACCCTGTTTTCGTATTCCAGTATCTTTAATAGTTCAGCGTTTCTCTTCATTGCTGCAGAATATCTTTTACCGGCCAAAAGTTTTCCCAGCCTTAAAGAAAGAAAGTTTATCTTATTTACAAGTCTTGCTGCAATCTTACCTTTTCTGTGATTATGATTATTCTCACAGGCTCTATAAAAGTTTTTATTTCTTATAATGTAGAATATGCCGTAACAGATAAATAAATAATATCCAATTATAATTAAATACATAAACATATTTTATTTCCCCCGGCTATCTCTGGTACCCGTAATTTTTTTAATAGTAATTATTCCTGTAATTTCCAGAATTCCGCCAATTATCAGAAGGGCGACTCCCATATTGGTAGTGAAAAAACCCATTACCGTTTCCCCTGTGAAAATACACATTAAAACCAGTACAGCAACAGGGAATATTGATATAATATTGCCTGAATACCTGCTCTGGATGCTCATTGTCTGCATTTTTGATTTAAGTTTGAGGTTATGCCTTATTTTATCTGTAACACTATCAATAATGGGTATCAAATCTCCTCCTATTTTATTATTTATCTTCAAAGAACTTACCAGGAGGTCGGCTTCCCTGCTTTTGCATTTTTGCGAAAACCTGTCCAAGGCTCCGTCCAGGGAAGAATTTAGCTCCAGCTCACCGGCCATTTCTGTTAGATAGCTGCCAAGGGGTTCTTTAAAAAGTCCGGCAGAGGATTTAAATATTGTCCTGATCGTATTGCCAGCCCTGAGCATCACCGCCATATTATTTAAAAATTCAATTAGCTGGCTGTTTAACAGGTCTTTTCTTCTTTCCTCGAAACTCTTAAGCGCGTCAATAATATAAATTTCTGTGCATATGCCAATAAACAGGCTAAAAACTATATTCCCTGAGAAGAGATATACACATAGAGTCAGAGCAAAAAATAAAATTATAATCAGTAATTTTCTCCCGGACTCCCATTTATTTATAAATAATTTAATTAACCTGTTCTGTCTGTAATTCTCACCGGATTCCGGCTGTCCTTTAAAGTATCCGTATGCTCTGCAGATATTTTTTACCCCATAGAGCATAAAAATTATGGTTACAAATGAAATAACAGAAACCAGCGCCTCAAATCCCATCTCTATCACCAAAGTCAAAATTAAATCCCTGATTTTTTATTTTATCTATAAATGCCGGCATATAGCCTGTATAATCTATACTGCCGCCGGGCAAAACATCATTTTCTCTTTTTGCGTTATGCAGTCTGTACTTAAAGATATCTTTTACTTCAAGATCCGCACTGCCGCCCAGAAATTCACTTTTATTTATTAACTCACTTATATTGAGCAAAATTCTTTTTCCATTTTTCAGTTTCCCAAGATGAATAATCATATCAACTGATGACGCTATCATTCTCCTTGCAGTGGAAGGGTCAAGGTTTAGCCCTGACATCAGTATCATTGTTTCCAGCCGGCTCACAAGGTCTTTTGGCGAGTTGGAATGAACAGTTGTCATCGAACCGCTGTGACCGGTATTCATAGCCTGCAGGACATCTACCGCCTCTGCTCCTCTTATCTCGCCCACGATAATTCTATCAGGTCTCATCCTTAAGGAGTTCCTCACCAGGTCCCTTATAGTAATCTCCCCCCTGCCTTCAATATTCGGCGGCCTGCTCTCAAGCTTGACAACATGCGGCAAATTCAAATTTAATTCCAGAGTTTCTTCAATTGTCACTATTCTTTCAGAGGGTGAGATAAAATTGGAGATAACGTTTAAAAAAGTTGTTTTCCCTGCAGATGTAGCGCCGCTGACTATTATATTTAATTTACTCCTCACGCAGGTTTCAATAAAACTGGAAATTCTATCATTTATGGTGCCTTCTCTTTTTAAACTTTCGATATTTATTATATTTCTCTTAAATTTCCTTATTGTTACCGCCATATCGTTTACCGTAACCGGACATAAAACTACATTAATCCTTGACCCGTTTTTAAGCCGTGCGTCTACCATCGGCGAACTTTCATCCAGTCTCAGACCCAGAGGACTCAATATTTTATCAACCAGGTTCTTAATATGATTATTGTCCCTGAAAATTATTTCTGTTTTCTTTATGGCATCATCTTCTTCAACATAGACCTCATCAAAATTATTTATCATAATTTCAGTTACCCGGTCATCGTTTAAAAGAAAACTTATCGGCCCAAAACCAAAACTATCTTCATATATCTGCTGTGCAAATCTTGAAACTTCTTTCTGGCTGATTATAATCTTCTCTTCTTCTACGATTTCTTCCAGATATTTCTCAATTATACTAAGTCTGTCATCCGGTAAAAATCTGCTTAATTCATCTGTCCTTATTTTCTTTAAAATTCTTTCGCTCAGGTAATTTAACATATTAGTATCATCACAGGTAGAATTAATAACACTCATATATTAAAATCCTCATAAATTTTTTTTGAGAAGGAAGAGATTGCATTTACGACTCTGAGATTATAATTAAATATTGAGTCAGGTCCTTTATTCAGGATGAGAAATTCAATGTCTCTGTCATAGGGGATAAAAGCATTTATGGGGTAATGCAAAATTGAGTTCATTCCAGCAGCAGAGATAGAAGGTCTTGTATTAAATTTGTTTATGAGAATGTCATAATCATAAGAACACTCATCATAAATTATACTCCTGACTATTAAATTCAGGTTATTTATCGATATTAAATCAGGCAGCGAGATAAAAACATACTTATCAATAAGGTCCTTTAAATCAACTAAAGCCCGCATAAAGAAGTAGCCCGGAAAATCAATACATATAATATCAAAATGGTCCTTAAGTATATCCAGCAGTTTCTCTAAATGCTTTTTGTTAAAAAACTTATTTTTTTCCATTTTTACAGGAGGCAATATCAGATTTAAACTATTATCAAAATTGATTACAAGCTTTCTCAATATAGAAACATCAAGTTCACCTATAACTTCCTCCGCGTCACCGAGGTCTCTGTAATCGTCATCCATCAGATTAAAGACCAGCCTGCTGTCCTTTTTCCCTATATTTAAATCCAGAAGCAGAATATTTTCGGTAGTCTCCCGTGCAAGATAGGTTGAGACACAATATGATATAAAGCTGCATCCGCAGCCCCCCTTGCTACCGGAAAACAATACAATTTTTGGTTCACGCCCTTCTGATTTAATCATTATAAAATTCCTTTCCCAAACATGTTAAAAAACAAAGCTGCAGCCTTTAAAAAACTATCATTTGATATCCGGAATTAATTCCTGCAGCAAATTGACATATTTACAGTTCCCCTCTCTATTGCCATATATGCTTCCTCTGCTTCGGATTTGCTGAGATAAAAAGTAATTATCAAAGAATTCTTATTGTGAGAGCTGAATAAACCGGTATCCGCTGCCGGACCGGATAGAAGACTTCCCATGCCGCCCTCATCTCCTGTATAATTTTCTTCCACATTACCGCCAATCAATATTATTTCCTTTTCGGCCATAATTGTTTCAGAAAAAAGAATGCTTCCTGCCGGCTCATAGTAAGTGGATATTAAATCAACCTTATCTCCCTCTTTAACAAGAGACCTGTCGCCGTAGAAGTTCACAGGTATGCTTACAGCTCTCATCCCGTACGGAATATATGATGAAAAACTGAGACTAAAACCATCGCCGGAACCACTGCCTTCAAGTTTATCTTTTGTGATGATTTCCCCTTCCTGTATGTCTACTGACGTTTTTTCTCCAATAATTTCATTTTTATCCAGAATGAATTTTTCACTTAAGATGTCTGCCGGTATTTTCTGCTCCACAAGCAAGTCCGCAGTAATCTCTTCATTTCTGCTTATACTGATCCCTGCTATAAATATCCGGTTATAATCAGCGCTTAAGGGAATTTTTTCTTTTAAATTACTTACATAAAGAAAAATAAAAATTCCCCCTGCAATTGATATTATTACAAAAACAATACTCAAAATTCTTTGCCTTATAATCAATGACATTCTATTCATAATTTATTTCCCCTGCATTACGGTTATTTTTGCAGCTCTCTGTATTACTTTTTAAAACTGCCAAAGTACTATTTTGTTATTTAACATATTAGCATATTTAAATATTTGTGTAAATAGTCATTTATTAAATGTCAGCAAACCTGGATAAAAGTCGGAAATCTTTAGCTGTAATAACGATATTATAGAAAAGGTATCTTAGAATTTCCGTTACCTTAGAAATACCTCCAATTAATGTTATAATCACTTCTGCAGGATTATCCTGAATTAGTTATTAAAAATAACGGTCTATAAATTATATTGTAGCCATGAGTAAAGCTTATTATTTTTTTAAAAAGGGTAAGATATTATATAAAAAAGGCAGGTTTCTTGAAGCAATAATGTTTCTGGAAAAGGCCAAAAATCTTGAACCCGCAAAAGGCTCTATAAGAGAAACTCTGGCAACTTCCTATTACAACTGCGGGTTCTATAACCCGGCCAGGGAAAATTTTCTGGCAGCCCTCAAGATTGACGCTACAAATGATTTTGCACATTACGGACTTGGCCTGTGCCTGATAAGAGAAAAAAAGCTTACCAGGGCAGTGGGACATTTTAAAATTGCTGCAGTCATGGATCCCGGTTCAGAAAAATATAAAGAAGTGCTGCAGAAGTTTAGTTAAGCTTCAGGTTTCAAAATTTATTAAATCTGATTCTTTTAAAGAAGTCCTCTTTATTACTCCCGCTGCTGTTTCAAGCACTGAAAAGCCGCCTTTTATAAATGGAGTGACCCTGAAAGGTTTTATATCGTGGTAGATCTTTAAAACCCTGTTGTTTCTGCCAAGGAATACCGCATCTATCCCATACCTCATACCTATAGTATGGATACTGTTGCAATCCCTTATTAGAAATCCCTGATTATCCCTTAATTTCTTTCTTATTATCAATCCGGATAATTTGCTTAAAAAACTGGCCGCTTCAATCACTTCAGAAATAATCAGCTCTTTCCTACCGGATTCCGGAAGGTTAATCTTTACTGCCTTCATTAGAAATCCCCATTAACAGCCGGCAATATTAATTATTTCCACGTAGCATATAAATAATACATCCTATAACACCCTTTAATAAATCTGTAATCTTTTGTACAGAGCCGCTAAAGGCACCTGTTAGATTTTAATTTTTAAAGACCGGCTATACGTATAGGCTGTTAAGATAATGGCAGTTTATTCACCAAGTTCTTCTATGACTTCTTCCTCGCCTGCTTTTAACTCCTCAACCTGCTGTTTATCCAGCCTCAGTAACAGCGTCTGGAACTCACCTACATGGGTTTTTTCTTCTTTTGCTATGTCCAGCAAAATCTTTTTAATGTCGTTATTTTCCGTAACTGCTGCAAGCTGTTCGTATAGATTTATGGCATCCAGCTCGGCAATTATTCCAGCTCTAAGAACCTCTCTGTCAATATTTTCTTTTTTCACTTTTGTAAGGTCAATAGGAATATTTGATAACATAGCCACCGCTCCTTTTTGCGTTTTTATTTGTAAATTTATTTTCCCTTTATTCTTTATTCCTGTCAGGCCATACCTTTAAAATATCCGCCTGCAGTACTACTTTAAAATCTTAAAGCTCTCAAAAGTACTTTCAAAATCTTCTATATTCTCTTCAAAATATTCGGGTTCCGCTGTAAAGGTTAGCACCCAGAAATCTGATTCATGTCCTATTATATACTGTATGACTTTTGTTTTTGAGCCCTTAACTGTCTGCTCGAATATTACTCTTCCTGTTTCATCATAATTACCGGTAGAAACAATTCCTTCTTCAATAATTGTAAATTCATGCCCTGCTTCCTCATATAAATCTGACATGTTTTTATATGAAAGCTCTATATAATCTTCCAGTGACAGAGAGCCTGCAGGTTCACCTCCAATTGTAAGATTACTCACATTGCCTCCCCCGGCAGCGGTCTCCGAATCATAGGCAAAAAATAATAAATCCCTCCTGCTTGCCAGGACATCCTCGGCCAGCTGTGTCCTGCCTGCTTCTTTTAGATTATCGGCAACAGAATCCAGCTCGCTCTTTTTTCCGCCTTCCCAGTTTTCCGGCAGGGATATCTCAAAATCGCTTCCGATAAATTCTGCCCTGGTAGGTCCCATAGCCGCATTTGCTTTACAGCCTGTGCCGGTTATTACTGTAGCTGTTATTATGATAATTGTTACTGTTATTAAAAAAAATTTCTTCATATATTCCCCTTATTATAAATTCTACTTATTATTTTATTCCCTGCTACCCAGTCTGGTTAGCTTTCTTATTTAAAGCATTTTATATTATATCAGTTTTAACCCTGCTTGTTAGATTAATCTTCTATAAAAATTTTTTTATTTTATATTGATCTGTTTTTTAGAATCTGCAGATTTTTCAAGATATACAATATTAACTTTATCGGACTGTTTTTCTGTCTTAAAAACTTTATAGCCTGACTTCCTGTACAGATAAATATTTTTTTTACTTTTTTCTCCAGTAAATAATTCATACCTTGCGGCATTATTGAATTCTTTTTCTATCTCCGCTAAAAGCCGTGTTCCAATTCCCCGGTTCTGAAAATCAGGGGATACAATAAGCCTGGCGATATAACATGTGCCGCCTTTAACCTCTGCCCTTACTGAGCCAGTGACCACTCCATCAATCTCAGCAATAAGTATTACCTTTCTTTTAAACTCATCCTCCAGCTGGTCAAAGGTTTGGGTCAGAGGAGGTATGGAATAATCATCATATATTTCAGCTTCTTTCCTGTAGGCAAGTTTTTGAAGAGCCAGAATTTTGGGTAAATCTCCTTTTTTAGCCGGTCTTATTCTCAATTTTAAATTCATCCTATGTCCATAGTTTATAGTTCACATTACCAATAAAAATATCTCTTTCTCCGGTTCTTTTCTTTCCAGGCTTTAATATATTTTCCTATTAGCTTTTTTGCAGTCTCTTCTATCATAGATTAAACATCCATGTTGTAACTCAATTACTCAAAATATTGATTAAGTCCTTTAATAGAATTATTGTTTGCGTGATTTATCAAGAGCATCGCGTGCATCCGGCGCCATCCGGAAAAAATCCTCCAGTTTATCACAAGGGTACATTTCACAGCACGCACAGTTTTCCAGCCCTCTTTCAATACAGCACTTGCGGATCTCACAGACATCACAGTGAGAAAATTTCAGCTCATCAGAAAGGCAGCCGTTGCAATTGATATCTTCCGGCTTTATATCGGCATTATACATTGCCGACCACTCCTTTGCTACTTCCGCCCGCTTGCTATCATCGTTGGCCATTGTAGCAATATATGCCCCGCACGTTGAACAGTTCAAACCACAACAGGCAATCATTTTTATCTCCTTTCTGGTTTTGATTATTAATTCTTTCAGGCTAAATTCACAGCTAATATAATCATGGCTACCGATATAATGTTTACGGCACAGTGTATAATTATTCCTATATATATGTTCTTCTTCCACCATACTGCGTATACCATTGGTAGCATTGCCAGAATTCTCGCCGGGTTCTGCCAGGGAGTGAAGAAATGATAGATTGAGAAAAGAACTGCATTTACCAGCGGAGCCCATCCTTTTAGACGGGATATTCTCGGCAGCAGGTAACCTCTAAAATAAAGCTCTTCTACAACAGGTCCTGCAATCCCATTGAAAACAATCCCCAATATAGAGGCCCATAACAGTGATCCCTGAGAATAATGCTCTATGTTGCCGGCGATATTTGCCATATTGAACCACTCCGGGAGCCAGAAAAATACTTTATCAATTATATAATTATCGATTGGCTGGGTTGCAATGCCCAGTAAAAGTATAATCCATGCTATACAGGGCAATGATATGGCAATATACTGCCAGGCACGCACAGGCTTGCGGTAAAGTACAATTCCTTTAAGTGAGAGTCTGCCGTTTTTCTTCTTACCCTGATACAGCAGGAAACCCAGCTCAAATGGGATAAGTACAACTACAACGGCAAGAAGTAATGCATTCATGGAAGGAATCGCGTTTCTTTCAAAGATGGGAGCAACTATAATATAAAATATAAGTATAAGGACTCCGGGCAGTAGATGCAGGATAATGGATTTTATAATGGAGTGCTGTTCAATATCGGATTCTGATGTAGAAATATTACCAGTTTTTGACATCTCGTAACCCCTTTATTCTGTTAAATATTTAATTTCAAATATTACCATAATCTTTTAAGTATTTATATAATTTACAATTTTATACCAGGGTTTTTATAAGTTTTAAAAACAGCGTTTCTTTTCCTTTTTTAAACACTGCTCCAGCCCGCACTTGTAGCAAATCTCATTCTTAAGATACCCTCCATCAAAAAATTCCTTTATATTCTCCAGGGTAGTTTCTGCAATATTATGGAGAGCCTCTGATGTAAAAAACCCCTGGTGGGAAGTTATCAGAACATTTGGGAAGGTTATAAGACGTGCCAGTATATCATCGGATATCATTTGCGTTGAATAGTCCTCAAAGAAATACTCGCTTTCCTCCTCATAAACATCCAGACCGGCCGAACCAACCTTGCCGGCTTTAAGCATTTTTATCAGCGCACTGGTATGTATAAGCTTGCCTCTTCCGGTATTAATAATCATAACCCCGTCTTTCATTTTTTTGATACTATTTTCATTAATCATATGCTCAGTTTCAGGAGTGAGGGGGCAGTGAAGCGAGATAATATCAGATCTCTCAAAAAGTTCATCCAGACTTACATATTTAATGCCTGCCTCTTTCTTATAATCTCTGTCCGGATATACATCATAAGCCAGAATTTCCATTCCGAATCCTTTTAAAATGGATATAAGACACCTGCCTATTTTACCAGTTCCTATAATACCCGCTGTCTTTCCATTCATGTCAAACCCGAGCAGGCCGTTAATTGAAAAGTTTCCATCCCGTATACGGTAATACGCTCTGTGCGTTTTACGGTTAAGCGAGAGTATGAGCGCTGCGGCATGTTCCGCAACGGCATAAGGTGAGTAAGCCGGAACGCGTACCACATGGACCTTGCCCAGAGCCGCCTTAAAATCAACATTATTATAACCCGCGCTGCGCAGTGCAATTATCTCAATATCATGTTCAAATAGATTGTCTATAACCTTTTTATTTATTATATCATTAACAAAAGCGCATACTGCATCAAAACCATAAGCGAGTTCCACCGTCTGAGGATTGATATGAGCATCGTAATAAGTTATATCAAATCCAAAACCTGTATTTGCCCTGTCAAATGACTGGCGGTCATATGGTTTTGCATCAAAGAAAGCAATTTTTTTATTCATCTAATCCACTCTCTTAATATTATTTAAAAATTATATGATTTAATATATTACATTATATTTAATTAAAGATAATCAGGCATTCCTGCTGCTTTTTTAGTCAACAGCACTGGCTTGTTTTTCTATCTTATTATACCACTGGATATATTCAAGAATATTATTGTCCGGGTCGCTGAAATATACCCATGTCTCTTCATCTTTTATTTCAAATGGCCCCTCTACTATATGTATATTTTTCTTTTTTAATGTCTTAATAGACGATTTCATATCTTCAACTTCCAGGCAAAAATGTGGACAATATGGCTTCTTTATTTCAGGTTTTCGGTATTCTCCTTTCAGATCCTGGATTAATTCAAGGCAGGCGTCTCCATATTCAAGAAACGCATATTCTTCCTGCTGGTCTTCATTTACAGATCTGAATTTTAGTTTAAAACCGAGCTTCTGGGTATAAAATTCAATAGAAGAATTAATATCAGAGACCTGAAAGGCTGCGTGATCAAAATTCATTGCTTTCTCCTCTACTTTCTTTATCCATATTTATAACTCTATCTTTTTCCAGCTGTGATAAACTTTTTTCCATTGTAATCTCATCCCATGTGTTTTAACTGTCTTCTTCGTATTCCTGCCCAATTATATTTTTATTTTCGTCTGTTATAAAAGTTCCTTTTGTTAAATCCAGTATAACCATTTTATTTTTCCAGGGGTCCTCAATTACCGCACATTTCCCTATTTTTATATCAAATGGACCAAAAACGACTTTCCTGCCTGCCTTACTTATTTTTTTAACAGCCTCTTTGACATTCTCTACCATAATATCTGTCTCCTGCTTTTTGTCCTTATTCTGGATCACAATCTCTGTTTTAGCATCATTCATCAAAAGGCCAATGGCATTCTCAGTTTTCCATGCAACTTGCAGTCCTAATTTATTGTGATAATACTCCAGTTCTTTTTCCAGATCAGGGACATATATTCTTATACAATCAACATAACTGAAGATAGATTTACCGGTTTCCATTTAAAACTTCCATAGTTTTTTTAATAATTTTATTTTTCACTTCTTCAATGGCCTGTTTATCATTCAAAGGTGAGGCAGAAGTAATCGCATCGATTTTGTCCTTATCCAGGTCAGAACCATACGGAATATTGAAGCGACTGTAAGTAGAGAAGTAAATAATACTGTCTGAGTAGTCGTTTGTTTTGATGTACTCAACCGTTTCCGTTAATGGCTTGAAGCCCTCGGTGCTGGATAAAAGAATGGCAGCATCATAATCTGTAAGGCCGTATTGACTGCCTTTTGAGACAGCATCAACCGTTACGCTGATTCCTTTTATGTTAAATTCTTTTACCAGGTCTGTAACCAGTTCTTCCTTAAATTCAGTATCAGAATATAAAATACAGATATCTGCCACTGAATCTGTAACTGGATAAGTTTTGTAATAATTTTTATCAGAAACTTCATTAGAAATCTCATCAGGAATACTCCCGGAAACCGTATCAGGGACACATGAGCTTAAAAAAATAATCACAGAAAGCAATGTGAGAAGCGGCACACCTTTTTTTATAGCTGACATATCAACCTCCGGAGTTTATTAATTAAGATAAAGTTTTCTAAAAATATTTAAATCTCCAAACTAGACTCTATTAATAATATCAGATAATTTTAAAAAGTATTAATAGATTGTTTTGTGCAGCAATCCGGAATATTTTAAGCTTTATATTATATAGCTGGAAGGTCGCATATCATACAGATATCAGTATGCTCGATTGAGGTGCCTCCATCGCGTATGACTGTCTGAAGTTTGCCATTCAGTATATAGGGGGAAAATCCCATTTTTTCATAAAAAGCAATTGCCCCTGAATTATTTTCATATACAGTAAGATAAAGGCAATCAAAGCTGCCGTTGCATTTTTTCTTTAAATGCTCAACCAGAGAAGTGGCTATGCCCTGCCCTTTATAATCAGGATTTACAGATAGATACTCTATCTCGCAGGTACTTTTATCTGGAACATTATTTCCTGCAGATTTCGCCATAATCATTCCGGCAATTGTGTCATCTTCAATATATAAATATGAATTATTGGAATACGTATTTATATCATTTTTTATTTTTTCACAGATGTTTTCGGCAAATTCATAGGATATGAATTTAATATTCATGAGAAGCAGTGTAATCCGATTTGAATATTTTTTTAAATAATTTTTATTCAATTTAACAATCATTAATTTCTTCCCGGGTACAGCTTTTATATAGATAACTCGATTACTGCCTGTGCGAATACTACTTTGAGTTGGTGACTTATCTTTAATATAGTAATAAAAATATTATTAATAGTTATATTAATAAAAGTAAAAAAACTTATGTAGATTATAGAATTTTTTTTTCTAAAAATCCAGTACCTGAAAATTCTTATTTTTAAGAGTATTTTTTTAAAACAATTAGAAGCAAGGATACAAAATCATCTTTTTTAGTTTTTTCCGGCAGATTTTGCGTATCTTTTTTTTATCTTCAGTGATTTGTTCAGGTGAGCTGCCTGATGCCGGGTAATGGGTATGGTCGGGATGGGGGGATTTGAACCCCCGACCTCAGCGTCCCGAACGCTGCGCGCTAAGCCAGGCTGCGCTACATCCCGATATAAGAAAATAATACACGTTAGAATTAACTTATATGAACCCTGCTATTTTATCAACTAAAATCAAGTTTTTAAAGAAAATAAAACATATGAAGCTGCATACCATTTGACAGAAGAGCCTTAAATTTAACCCAAGTCCCGTATTATAAGTAAAGATTTTATAAAATACTCTAACACTGCCCTAACAAGACTGCAGGAAGTTTTATTATTTTTTCTTTCTGCTAATATTTCTCCAATTAACAATTAGCATAATTAATCCATAAACACCGGACATAAATAATATTGCATCTTCATAACAATCATATGCTCCCATCGCTTTTGGTAATCCCAGCAGCCCCCACGGCAATAATGAAATCAAGGTTATTCTGTCAATAATTGGAATAGCTGCCACAACCATGGTAACTGCCATAACCGTTGAGGGGCATGGGTTCATTGGCATGCATATAAAAGGAAAATATCTTCCCAGAAGAATTCCGAATAATGGATATACGTAAACCAGGACCAGCCAGAAAAATGTCGCGTACCTCAGCCATTTTTGTTGCGGGAGCTTAAAGATAATCTTATTTCTAAAAATATCAATAATAAATAATATTCCAATGAGAATAAAAAGTGGACCATAAAAATAATTTGAAACAGGATTTTTTGTATAGAACTCAAAAAATACAATTCCGTTTAAAAGAAAAGTCATAGACAAAAACACCTTAAATATGATGTTGATAATTCTACCCGGCTTTATAAATATATATAAAATCAGGAACAAAGATAAGACTATCCAGATATAATGAAGAGTTTGAAATGTGCTATTAAACTCTCCTATCTGGTTCCAGAATAGCTCTTTCGTAATCATAATTAATATCCTCCATCTTTTATATTTTTATTTGCTATTTTATCCAACTAAACTTTGTTATACAATATACTAGGCTCTGCGGGGTAAAAACGTATGCAGGGGAGTTATAGATTTGTAAATATAATAATAATCTAATGAGGGTTGATTTTTATGGAAGAGAAGGTATTCAGGCATGTTGCACTTGCGGTTAATGACTTATCAGAGATACAGAACTTTTATATTAACATTCTGGGTCTCAAAATAATAAAGAGATTCACATTATCAGAGGAGATATCCAGCCGTATTTTTAATATAAAAAAAGAAACCGAAGTAACAGTAGTCGGCAAAGACGATCTTTCAATGGAAATATTTTTAAGCAATAAAACCGGCTGCATGGACTACCAGCACGTATGCTTAAAAGTTGATAACAGAGAAAAGATGCTGCAAAAAGCAAGGAAAAATAATTATCACTGCATTGTTATAAAAAGAGATATTTCTGATATTGTTTTTGTAAAAGATGGCTCGGGTAACTTATTTGAAATAAAATAAGTTCTGGAAACAATAAACAATATAAAAAATCAGATATTATTGCTCTATAACTCCATGTAACAATAGACCTGTATCTTTTATGTAAATTATAAACATAATTTTTTATCAATTGTTCCATCGGGAAGCATGCAATCCGGATGTTCTTCGCCTCTTTCTTCCATCCTGTACCGGACACAGCTCTCCCAGTTTCCTTTGCAGTACAGTTCCACCCATTTTTTATCCAGCATGCCACTTTCATGGTACCTTTTCATAGGACAGGCATGATACCACTTACAGTCAGTTAGGAGCACCTTTAATTTACGGTAATTTTTTGTCACTTTTCCCCTGATTGAATTATTATGCAGAATAGAAGCAGGATGCTGCAGGGGAAATACTTTTTTGCCATTCAGTAAAAAACCACTGGTGTAAACATTATTGAACTCTGATTTCACGGGTACCGGAATACTGTATCTACTAAATATATATTTAGTAGCATAATATCCCAGAGGTATCAGCACAGCAGGTTCTATTATTTCTATTTCCCTTTCCAGGTACCGGCTGCATATTTCTATCTCATCCTGTTTCGGCTTCCTGTAACCCGGCAACATGCATTTAATAAGATTCGTCATATAAATCTCTTCTCTGCTAACACCTGCCTTCTCCAGCAGTTCATCCAGGACTTTTCCCGAGGGTCCTATGAACATTTTTCCATCTCTGTCTTCATTTTCTCCCGGAGCCTGGGCAATCAAAATTACCCTGGAATTTATATCACCTTCTCCGCAAAGAGCATTTATCCTGGTTTCAGATAACCTGCATTTTCTGCATTCTTTAATTTTATGATTTAGTTTTTCAATCTCCGTAATCATTTCCTTTATTATTGCAGCAAAATTTTCCGGTTTAGCAAACTATGAATATTTTTTTAGCTTCTCAGGGAATCAAAATCCCAATATCTCCAGCCGTAAAAAAATTTATCGGTAAAATTTCTCGAAAAATTTTTTTACTTCCGTTAAGTTATTAAATTTATTAAACAGCAGCGCTTCTATCTCCTCCTGAGGTTTAATCATATCCGGAATCATAACAGGCAGCATTCCCGCCCTGCTGGCACCCATCACACCATTTTTCGAATCTTCCAGAACTATGCAGTTTTCCGGCCGGCAGCCCATTTTCCGTGATGTTTCCAGAAATATATCCGGGTCAGGTTTTCCATTTTCAATCTCATCTCCGCATGTTATAACTTCAAAATACTTTTTAATACCCGCTGAATCCAGTAACAGCTCCGTTCTTCTCCTGACTGTCGAGGTGGCCAGAGCCGCTTTTAATTTTATTTCTTTAAGATATTTCAGCAGTTCAAAAAGACCCTCTTTTAAGGGCACTCCTTCCGATAATATATATTTTTCCTCCAGTTTTATTTTCTCGCTTCTCATCTCCGTATACGGGAACTTATCTCCGTAATATTTTCTATAAATCTCTTTTGTTTTTCTTCCGTCCAGGCCGATTGTCTTTCTAAATATTTCATCGGTTATCTTGTAGTTAAATTTTTCTGCAGCTTCCTTCCAGAATCTTTCGCCCAGCCTTTCAGTATCAAATAAAACTCCATCCATATCAGATATCACCAATTTGATTTCAAATTCTCCTATTTTCATCTGCTCTCCATTACTCATTATTTTTACAATCCATACACCATATAATTTAATCGGCTCTCTTGCAAGAAGTAAAACAATAATTTTATTGCCTGTCCGGCACTTTCCTATCTGCCAATTCCTTCAATGCAGCCTATTGCCTCTTTAAAATTCTTAATTTTAAAAAATTCACATTTTACCCTGTTTATTTCCTCTATACCTTTAAAAATCCAGGCGAGATGTTTTCGGAATTCCTTTACCGCCCTATTTTCTCCTTTAAAATAAATTAAAAACTTAAGGTAAAGTTTTGAGAATTCTTTCTTCCAGTCCAGCTCCGGGTCAAACTCCGGATATCCTTTTTCATCATTAACATCGCATGAGCCGGAGATGGCCATTAATATATTCATCATAAGCCAGAGCCTTCCCTTTGCCGCCCTGCCAATCATAATCCCGTCACAGCCCGTATAATCCAGTACCTCTGCAGCTTTTACCGGGGAATCAATATCACCGCTTGCAATAATGGGTATACTGACCTTTTCCTTTACCTCTTTTATTAATTTATAGTCAACTTTTCCGGAAAATCCCTGCCTTACGGTTCTTCCGTGAATCGATATGGCCGCTGCTCCCGATGACTCGGCGATCTTTGCAATATTCAGTACATTAATGCTGCTGCTGTCCCATCCGGTCCGCGTCTTTATCGTGACCGGTTTTTTTAAAGCCGGAGAAAGTTTCTTTATGATTTTTTCAATTTTATCCTCATCGCGGTGGAGGTAACCCCCGCTTTTTGATTTAAGCACCTTTGGGACGGGGCACCCCATGTTAATATCTATAATGTCCGCTCTTTCTTCCAGCCTTACTGCAGCTTCCGCTATTATCCCGGGGTCCGAGCCAAATAACTGCACAGTACACGGCCTCTCGTAACCAGTAATATCAGCCAGCGCAAGACTCTTTTTATGATTATAGTGGATACCATAAGCAGTGATCATCTCTGTATATGTAAGGGCAGAACCAAAAGATGCAGCAAAGATTCTATAAGTGTTATCGCTTATTCCTGCGAGAGGCGCAGAAACCACCGGATTTTTTATCTCTACATTTCCAATTTTAAATGAAGGGCCGCAATCCGGAGAGCCGCTGCCGGATATGTTTTTTACTCCGCAACCGGCAATGGTGAATTCAGTTACAAGTTTTTTAAGCTCGCATATAAGTTCTGGTAATTTGAGAGTTTTCACACCTTCGTTTTCGCAGTTCTTATTAAAACTTTACCTGTTTTTATCAAATAATATTTTTAATCCCTTAAGCGTTAAATCCGGGTCATAAATCTTTATCCATCTGCTTCTGTCAACCATCAGGAACGCAAGGCCTCCGGTGGCAATTACCAGAGGTTTGAAATCCTTATCATTTTTAACCTGTTCGTCTATTATCTTATCTATAATAAAATCCACCTGGCCCAGAAATCCGTATAGCACGCCGGAGCGTATGCCATCTCCTGTATTTTTTCCGATTACCGAACCCGGCCAGTTCAAATCAACCTTGGATAATCTGGCAGCGCTACTGAAAAGCGCTTCTGCCGATATCTCTATACCCGGGGCTATTACTCCCCCTATATATTCTCCTCCGGAAGATAATATATCAAATGTTGTTGCGGTTCCAAAATCCACCACAATCCCAGGGTATCCATGCAGCTCTGCTGCCGCTACTGAATTTGCAATTCTGTCCGCTCCAATTTCTGCAGGATAATCATAGCTTACGGCAAGGCCGGTTTTTGTATCACTGTTTACAATAAACGGAGCCCCACCAAAATATTTACGGCTCATTCTTATAATCTCATCAAGTATTCCCGGAACAACACATGAAATTGCAACATCTTTTACATCTGCAGGGTTAAATTTAGAATTCCTTAAAAAATTAAAAACCGAAGAAGCCAGTTCGTCCTCGGTCTCATATTCCGGGGTAACCATTCTCCAGGAAGCAGCTATTTTATCTCCTTTAAAAAGCCCTATTATCGTCTGCGTGTTTCCGATATCTATTGCAAGAAGCATATTTACCTCTATCTGTAAATTTAAGTAACTAAATTGTGTTTGATTTTACATTAAATGCGGCCAAATAAAAAGATTTGAAGGAAACTTCAGGCCGGCTGTCATTTTATATATGTAAGGATTATCTTCTTAAAGATTATTTTAAACAGACCGGACTTATTTTAAGAAACCTATAAAGCCTTCATATATCATTATTATAGCGGGGCCGATAATAATAGCCAGGAGCGCAGGCACCAGGCAGATAATTAAAGGCAGGGCCAGTTTAACAGGTGCTTTTATCCCGGCTTCCTCGGCTCTAATGCTTCTTCTGTTTCTGATTTCTGAAGCCTGGATCTTTAAAATCTTTCCTATTGAAATTCCAAGAATTTCAGCCTGGATTACTGATGTAACGAAAGAATCGAGATCTGGCACGCTTGTCCTTTTAACCAGATTATGGAATGCTTCCCTCCTTGTAAGGCCTATATTCATTTCTTTTAGCATTTTATTAAATTCCTCGCCGAGGGGGCCCTTTATATTCCCCGCCACTCTGGTCAGGGCAGCATCAAAACCCATGCCGGCCTCAACAGTTATGGTTAACATGTCAAGAGCATTCGGAAGCATCCTTCTTATTTCCTCCTGCCTTTTTTCAATCTTACTGCGTAAAAATACATCGGGTAAAAGATAGAAAAGAGGTATCAATATGAGTAATGCAATAATCAGCAGAGGTGTAAGGTCCAGAAATACAAAAAGCAATATAAAAATTATTAAAAACAAAACTGCAGACAAAAATTTAATCATAAGATAAACATTAACGCTTAGCTTTTCCAGGATTCCAGCCAGTTCAAGTTTTTGCCTTGTGGATTCTACAACACCCCTGGGGCTGAGTTTCCTTATAAATGAAGCAGCTTTATTAAGAAGAGGCATGATAACCCTCTCGGAAAAAGGAGGTATTTCAATTTCTTCTTCTTTCTCAGTACTGTAATATGCCAGTCTGCTCTTAACTGTACGCCGCCTGGTTTTTCTGGCTATTACAATCAAACCTATTGATAATACCAGCAGGAAGACAGATGCAAAAGATACTCCCATTATTATGTATATGGAATACGCTGAGTATATCGACTGTATCGAACTAATTATTGAATTTAATGACATCCCGTATAATCACCGTCCTGTATATATTAATACTTTATCTGAATAATTTTTATAATCCAGACTATACCTGTAACCATCAACACTCCTGATATAAGCATCATTATCATTCCCGGCAGTGTCGTATATAGCAAACTAATATACTCTCTGCTTATAAAAAACATCAGCATTGCAATTACAAAAGGCAGGGCGATAAGTATAAGTGCCGATAGTCTTCCTTCCGATGTAAGAGCGTTGATACGGTTCATCACCCTGTCTCTTTCTCTTATGGTATTTGATATGGTTTCCATCAATTCTGCAAGATTCCCCCCGACCTCTCTCTGGACATTTACAGCCGTAACTGTCCATTCAAAATATTCACTTTTAATTCTTTCAGAGGTATTTTCCAGCGCTTCGCTTTCAGGTATGCCCATCCTTATCTCATTTAAAATCCTTCTGAATTCCTAGGAAATAGGAGGCTTTGACTCTTCCACCACCATGCTCATAGCCTGACTAAAGCTGTATCCTGCCTTTAGCGAACCGCTTATCAGCTGAAGCGCATCAGGAAGCTGCGCGTGAAAATTTTTCAGCCTTTTTGCTGTTTTAATATTTAAAAATAAAAAAGGACTTATTACCGCTATAAGTATAACCAGAATAGTTAAAATGATGTTTCTGCCAAAATAGTGAACAAGTAAAGTAATAATTAATGCTCCTGTTACATGAAGGGTTATAAACTCTGAAGCTCTTATTTTCATGCCTGCTCTATCCAGTTTTAAGTCAAAGAATTCAATAAAGCCCCTTCTTGAGGCAATCCTGGATACCACACTTATTATCCAGCCTGTAAAACCTTTTCTTTCCTCTTCACTTTCACCCTCTTCTTCCCCGGTTCCCCCACCTTCGGTTTTAAATCCATATGATTTTGCTTTTTCCTTAAGAGTTTTCCTGCGGGCCGGCATAAAAAGGACAAACGAGTAAAGAAGAAGTGTGACTGACACAAAAATAAGTGCCAGCAGGGCCGGTCTTGCCCAGGGTGTATCAAATAGGGTAATGAAAAAATAATTTCCTGGATCAATTGCAAGGGTTCTCGGTGCGGGTGAATAGTAGGGATTCTCATAAGTTACCGCAGTTGAGCCTGAAAGTTCCATTTTTTTTACATTTACGCTTATCTCTATATCTTCAGCAGCCGGCCAGAGACTTGTATAGGATATCCTGTACTGGCCTATTATCCTTTTAGAAATACTTTTATAAAGCCCCTGCAGTTCTTTAGAATCCACGGTCGAAAGTATCTCACCGCCGGTGCTTTCCGAAATATCCTCTATGGCCTCCGGGTCAAACTCCGGTGTGATAAGAGCTATAGAATATATGCTTATTTTTTCCTGAAGAGCTTTTTTTATTACCTCATCCCTGGTGTGCCTGCTTGCAGTATCCCCCCCGTCAGATAATACTATCAGATATTTATGTTTTATATCGCCGGCACTCCTGAATAATTCAGAGGCTGCATAAATCCCATCAAATAAAGAGGTCTCCCCGTGCACCTCTATTTCAGATATTGAATCCCGCAATTGTTCGCGGTCCGTTGTAAAATCCGAGTGGACAGTTACATTATCCGCAAAGCTTACCACTGCAACTTTATCCATGCTTCTCATTTCACTTAAGAAAAAGGAGGCGGAATTCAGTGCATCCGCTATAGGCTCTCCCCTCATGCTCCCGCTTGCATCCAGCACCAGAACCACTCCAATAGGGTCGGGTATTTCATCCATCCCCTTAACAGAAAGATTGGTTACAGTTTCGCCATTTTCAAGTACAAGAAAATCTTCTTCACCTAAATCCAGGTATTCCAGCTCTGAATCTTCCTTAAAATTAATGTAAATTTCTATCCCGGGGTAACTATCAAAATCAATTTTATTTATAATGATGTCATCTGCTTCCTGGGCATGGACAGAAAACGGGAAAATAAAAAGTACAGGGCAAACGATAAGCAGAATTGCAATACTTAAAAGTAAATATCTTAGTTTTCTTATTATATTTATTAATTTAAAGGATTCACACATTTTTTCAGGTAATATTTACAATAAATAATTTTATGGTTCTTGCTGCCCTTTATGCATTTTTATTTAAAATGTTTCTATATCTATTTTTAATCTGCAGCTTTTATTGCTATTTTAATTATCTTTTAAACTAGAGCTCCTTTTCAAATATTCCGTCTGGAAAATCAATTCCCATATTCTGAAGCCTGGGCACAAATTGAGGCCTGAGCCCTGTTGACTTAATTCTTCCCTTGAATTTACCTTCTTCGTTAACTCCCATATAATCAAACAGGAATAAATCCTGTAACGTAATTACATCGCCTTCCATTCCCTGGACTTCTGATACCTTCGTGAATCTTCTCGTTCCGTCTTTCAGGCGGCTCATGTGGACTATAAGGTTGACTGCCGATGTAATCTGCTCTCTTATTGCTTTAACCGGAATATCCACTCCTGCCATCAGTACCATAGTTTCCAGCCGTGACAGGACATCGCGCGGCGAGTTTGCGTGGACTGTGCTGAGGCTCCCATCATGGCCCGTATTCATTGCCTGAAGCATATCAAGAGCTTCACCGCCTCTGACTTCTCCCACAATTATACGGTCGGGTCTCATACGAAGGGCATTTCTAACAAGGTCCCTTATTGTTACTTCTCCCTTTCCTTCAATATTGGGAGGTCTTGATTCCAGACGTATAACATGTTCCTGGTTCAGCTTGAGCTCCGCCGCATCTTCAATGGTTATGATTCTTTCATCATTTGGGATAAAAGATGATAATACATTCAATGTTGTAGTTTTACCGGTACCTGTCCCGCCGGAACAGATTATATTCAGCTTACCCATGATGCAGGCTTCCAGAAAATCAGCCACTTTCTTTGTGCATGTGCCCATGCCCACAAGGTCTTCTATGGTAAACGGGTCAGCAGAAAATTTCCTTATTGTCAGTACCGGACCATTTAAAACAAGAGGATGGATAATAACATTTACCCTTGAACCATCAGGAAGTCTTGCGTCAACATAAGGAGAGGATTCGTCCACCCTTCTTCCGACCTTGCTTACGATTTTATTTACAATCTGCATTAAATGAGATTCATCCAGGAATGTCTTATTTGTACGATAAATCTTACCGGACTTTTCCACATATATTCTTTTTGGGTTATTAACCATTACCTCGGTTACTTCTTTATCCCTTAAAAATTCCTCTATGGGTCCGTAACCTATAACATCGTTTATAAAATCCTCTATTACAATGCTTTTCTCTATGCCGGTCAGAGGATAATTCTTCTCTGTTATTATTCTCTGAACCTCTCCTCTTACCCTGAGACTTAACTCTGCATCACTGACATTTTTCCTGTATATAAAATCTGAAAGCCTATTTATTAATTCCTGGTGTATCTCTTTTTTTATTTTGTTTATCTGGGCAGAACGCGCAGTCCTGGGTTCGTCATCCCTCAGAGGGGGGCTGCCTGACAGGCCGTTCATTTTTTTAAGTTTTTCCTCCAGATCCATTTATGGTCACTATCCTTTTATTTATATACCGGCTAATAAATGACATTTTACTTTAACTTTTATTTTTTCTTCCGGGCTCTGATATAATTTTTATCAGCCTCTGTATGCTTCTGGCTACCGAAGAACGCGGTGCGTCCAGAATCACCGGGACTCCCTTATTAACTGATATGGGTACTATTCTGTCGCTCGGAATTGCAACATCTATTTTTCTCTGAATGGTTTCTTCAATCTCTTCCAGAGTTATACCAACCTTGCTGTCCGCACGGTTAAGAATTACATATATGTTTTCTTCTGGGAAATTCACTTTCTTTAATATCTGCAGGGAGATTTTTAAGTTTTTTATACTCGGTGCATCCTTGCTGGTAATAATGCACAGATAATCCGTTTCCCTGAAAATATTTAATATATCATCGGAAAAATATGATGATGTATCCACCACAGTATAGTCGCTCAACTTTGACAGATTTTCCAGGATTTTTATGGTGATGTCACTGTTTATCCCGGTGCTCTCTGAAATATCCAGAGGAGCGGGAAGTACCATTAGGCCAGTGCTGTGAGTGGTAAGAAAACCATCCAGTACCTTGGGGTCAAGCTGCTCGATTACCGGCAGGATATCATAAACAGAGTATTTTGGGTCAAGGTTTAACATCAGGGCTATATCACCAAATTGATAATTGGTATCAAAAAGAGTAACCCTTTTCTTTATATGGTTTATAAGGCCCACTGCAAGATTAACGGCAAGAAAAGATTTTCCCACTCCGCCCTTGGTACCAAAAATAGTTATTCTTTTAGGTGCTGTTCCTTTATCCCGGGCATCTGTTACAAGATTCATTTTGGCCCTTTCAATGGTTTCTTTTATATCACTGTAGCTAAATGGGATTTCCAGGACATCATGCACATTAAGTTTTATGGCTTTTTTCAAAAGTCCTGCAGACATTTCCCTTACCAGAAGGATTATCCTTGCAAAATAGAGGCTTGACTGGTAAGTTTTTAAAAGATCCTCAATATCTTCCAGCCCGTACGTGGGACCAACCCATATCAGGCATGGCTTTCTATCATTTAGCAATATCTCCAGGTCATTAAGATCCGTACCTGTTCTTATAACATCCAGTTCGGGAAATTTTTCCAGCAGGTATTTTACCTTGTCTGTATTGTTTACCTGCTTATCAATTATAGCTATTGGTATTCTGACCATATCCATTTTTTTATTACTTTTTTCTCTATCTTTTATTATTAGTTAAAAATATTGTCAAGTGTCGCGCCGGGTGTTTCTTCCTCTTCAATTCCATCAACAGGAACAAGAGCAAGCCAGACGCTTCCCATTTCCTCACTGAATACAAGCTTCTCTGAATCTTCCGGAGTTACGGCTACCGTTATTACCTTTACTTCGGCTGACCCTGTATCACTCCCGGTTTGAGTTCCCAGAAAGCCGCTTTCTTGCGTTGCTCCCCCTGTCTGCACCCTGGTTCCAATATATAAAACTTCTACGTTCCACAGAAGGGTCCTTGTTATTTCCCTATCAATTTTTATTCCTTCATCAGACGCACCTGGAACAGTTTTCTCTACAACCGGCACTTCGCCTTCTGCCTCTGCTCCTTCCAATTGGGCTGCCGGGGCAGCTGCAGAATCTTCTCCTGCATCCCCGGGGAAGAATGTCACTATGACATTGACCCTGTCGCCGACATCTATAAGTTTTGAAACCCCTACAATTTCGTTAACCGGTATGGATACGGCTAACATTCCATCCGGTATGATGAATACCAGCCCCATATCCTCGGGCCTGGCAAATTTGGTTGTGGTAATCTGCTCGCCTTTGTTAATATGGTTTGCCGCTACATATCCCCTGTAATCTTCCAGGGATGTTAAAACCCCTTCCGCAAGATATTTTCTCGGTACACCCGAGGTTGTCACCATGTTACGCTCAATCAGAGTTTCTACAGGTGTTTTTCCAGGTATGTTCTGTGCTGCCACCAGTACCTCAACTTTTTCAATCTCTTCTTCTACCGACGCTCTTACACTATTAACATAAGCAATTACTCCGAATACCGCAGCTGCTCCCAGTATTAGTGCTAAAATAAGTAATACAATTTTTAATTTCATATTGTTTCCTTAACATTTTATTATATAAATATTATAAAACATTTTTAATGTTTTTTCTATCTAATTAGTCTAATAACTCTTAAACCCACTTCTCCAGCAGGGCCGATCTCTTCGCTCTCATTAATTATAAGAGCCTGATGGATAAATCTTCCGATAACCTGTGCATTTGAACCATGGCCATGTCCATGTCCGTGTCCGTGTCCCGGTCCCGATTCATCTATTTCTGTGATAATAAAAGGAGCAAACGCAACTATATCTACCCATACTTCAGGCCAGTCCTCTGGATGTTCTTCCCACCACTCCTGCAATTCAGTATCGTAAATCAGAGGTACTATCACAAACTGGTCATCATTTTCAGCAAGTTTTATTATACCCCCATCACCATACCGTATTAACTCATTAAAACCATCCCAGGTATCTATTCTTTCATTCACTGCATTTATTGTCTGCGCTATATTAATATCACGGGTATAAATAGAATCCCCTGCTTCCAGAGGCTCCTGATAACCATCAATAATCCTGTTTCTATACCTCTGGTTCCACTGACCGGGATGGCTGGTTGTATCCCAGGCAATAAAATCTGTATCTTCCAGTTCTCCGCTTATCACCATCTCTTCACCCGCCACGCTGCCCAGCCAGTTCTCCCAGTCTTCTCCTTCAGGTATAACTGCTGCCCAGGGGACCAGACCATATACCTGAATTGGCTTACCTGCCATAGCTTTTGCTCCTGCGCTAATACTGGCCTTATCCTTCCCGAATATTTTTGCAAAATATAATGGGGCTTCCCTATTGGATAGCGTCACCGTTATAGTATCATTTGGAGATAAAGTTGAGCTGATTTCTACTTCTTCTGATGTGTAATCCCTGCAGTTATAAGAAATATCCACATTGTTTCTCTGTGCATAATCAACTGCCGCAGCAACGGCATATTCCCGGCTTTCGGGAAGTTCCTGAGCGCCTGCAAGAGCAGCAGAGTCAGCAACAGTCTGGTAAAAACCTCTTTTCTGGTACAGGGAACCTGCGTCCACAGTAAGAGCAGTTATTCCCAGCAGGCATGTAAGAAACAGGACAGTTGCTACTACTATCTGCCCTTTCTGCGGGAGGAGTTTTTTAAAAATGATTTTTTTATAATTTTTATAACCGGTCATTTTCTTATTAAAAATTTTATATCAGAAACTGTCCTATTATAACTTATGGTTTCGTCATCCTGTACTAAATATGCGCTGCGTAATTCTTTAAACCTTAAAATAAAAAGCATGCAGCCAGCTTACTGCTCTCTTCTCATTGCTGCACTGGCAGTTAGCTCAACCGGTCCCCATCTTCCTGCCATTGGTATATCTATAAAAAAGATTTCTCCTTTTAATGTTACTTCAACCGGGCTGCCTATCCTTGTACCTTCCGGACTTTCAACATCTATTGTTTCGATTTCAACTGCGGGAGAGCTGTTTCTTACCCTCTGCTCGAAATCGGCAGGGTCTTCCTCGTAGAGTCCCACCGCCGCAAGCCTTGCCCCTTCCCTTGCCGCATGGGTAAGCGAGACATATTTGCTAAAAGCAAGCCCGAACTGAAAGATGGCAAATAAAAGCATAATAAGTATCGGGAAAACGAGTACGAATTCTACCGCACTTGCACCTTTATCGCTCTGGAATTTTTTTCTGTAGCTTTTCATTTTAATATGTAAAAATTAAATACTTAAAAACATTTATAGTATCATAAATTAATTATACCCAATAATTTAACTTATTGGGTATAATTAATTTTTATTTTCAGATTCCACCGATTTTTAAACCACTGGAACCTGCTCTCAACTGTAAGACGCCTTTAGATTACTTTAATAATTTTCAGACCTATACGTTTACTGCATTAACTGCTGCTGTTACCTCATCAATTTTGGCACTAATTGCTACTCCCAGTGCACCTAGAGCTACTACCACTGCAAGTACCACCAGTGCGATTATTAGAGCGTACTCAACTGCAGCTGCACCCTTACTGTTCTTAAGTCCTATGTACCATCCTAATAGCTTCTTCATTTTTCCTCCTTTTATAAACATCTGTCTTTTTTATATTAACTTTTTATTGCTGCCTTATTAAAATTTTAAACTTCTAAAATATTAAATAATAACTTATTGTAATAAATAATATTAATAAGTTTTATTTTATTTGTCAAGAAATCTTTTAATCATTTTTTATAATTAACTAATTATTATATAATCTTTTAAATTATCAATATTT
>CAZTUA010000042.1:0-17442 GCA_964616545.1 uncultured Actinomycetota bacterium
TGATATACCAAAATATTTTTTTATCTATATTTTTATAAAAAATTGACTATACAAGATAAAAATAAAATTTTATAATGGAAGCGTTTCCATTACTTGTAACATATTATAATATATTACATAATAAAATAAAATTATTTTTTATATTTTTTCAAAATTTTAAATTTATGACCAAAAAGAAATATTCAATATATGATGTCGCCAGAAAAGCGGGTGTGGGTATTGCTACTGTATCCAGGGTACTGAACAACAGTGATTTCGTAAAGGAAAGCACCAGGAAACAAATACTTGAATTAATCGAGAAAATGGATTACAGCCCCAATTACTTTGCGAGAAACCTTGTTAAAAAAACCGGAAAAACTATAGGTCTGCTCATACCGGATATAATTAACCCTGTTTTTGCTGAAATGGCAAAAGGCATAAGCGATAAGGCATTTAACAAGGGATATACAGTTTACCTCTGTAATACTGACTCGGACGCTAAAAAGGAAACAGAATTCGTAAAAACACTGCTTGAAAAGCATGTTGACAGTATCATATTCATATCTGCCGAAATGAGTAAATACGATGGTGAATTCGACCATTACGTATACCTGCACGATAGAAACATCCCGGTAGTTTTTATAAACGGAATGGTAAAAAACGTCGATATTCCCTTTGTTAGAATAAATGAAAAAAAGGCAGGTTATATAGCTACAAGCTACATGCTTAAGAAGGGCTTAAGAAAAATAGCATTTTTAGGCGGCTCCAATAACTTTATACCAACCAGGGAAAAAATACTGGGCTATAAGAAAGCTTTTAAAGAATTCGGTCTGGGTGTCAACAATGACTATATAATATTCGATAGTTTTGACAGGGAAAGCGGACATAAAAATGCCATTAAATTGCTTGAGATGGAAGACAGGCCTGAAGGTATTGTTACAGCAAGTGACATTTTCGCAATAGAAGTAATCAAAGCAGCAAGTTTAAAAGGTATAAAAGTGCCCTCGGAACTTCAAGTTATAGGATTTGACGATATTTCCCTTGCTTCTATTTATACCCCATCCATAACAACAATTGCCCAGCCAAAATATTATATGGGCGTTACAGCACTAAACATGGCTTTAAGTTTAATAAATAAAAAAGAGCTGGAAGATAAGAAAGTTTTAATCGAACCCAAACTTATAATAAGAGAATCATGTCCGTAAAACATTACAATTTTCATAAATTCTTATATCTCTTCAAGAATAATCTTTTTAAAAATCCAGGGGGGACCTTAGATGAGAAAGCTACCTGAAGTTGCATATTTCTGTATGGAATTTGGCCTGCACGAAGACTTTAAAACTTATGCCGGAGGCCTCGGGATCCTTGCCGGGGATATGCTAAAGGCAGCAAAAGACTCCGGGCTGCCCCTTGTAGGTGTCGGTATATTATGGAGACAGGGTTATACCAAACAGATAATAGAAAAAAATGATAAACCATGTGACTGCTATCCCGAATATTCCTATGACTTCCTGGAGGATACAGGTGTTAAGGTAAAAGTAACTATCCGTGGCAGGGATGTAAATTGTAAAGTCTGGAAATGCACTAATTTTAATAACGCTACTCTTTATCTTCTGGATACGAACATACCTGAAAATAGTGAACCGCTGCTTACCGGACAGCTTTATGGCTGGTTTCCCGAAGAAAGAGTCGCGCAGGAGATAATACTGGGAATAGGCGGGGTCAGGGCAATTAGAGCTTTGAATATAGATGTAGATGTATACCATTTCAATGATAGCCATCCCATTCCTGCAGGCATTGAGCTTATAAGAGAAAAAATGAATGAAAAAGGGATGAGTTTTAAGGATGCATGGGAAGAAAGCAGAAAACAAATTGTATTTACGACACACACGCCTATTATCGAAGGAAATGAAGTACATGACCATGAACTCCTTCAGTATATGGGTATGTATAATGGACTTAATTATAAGCAGATGTCACAAATTGGAGGGGACCCGTTCAGTATGACCACAGCAGGACTCCGGCTTTCCAGAAAAGCCAATACCGTTAGCAAGCTACATAGGAATACCGCAAGGAAAATGTGGGCTGATGTAGAAGGAGCGTCCGAAATCATATCGATAACAAATGGCGTACATAACAAAACATGGCAGGACGAATTGATAATAAATGCCTGCTCGGGCAAATCCGATTTATGGGATACCCACCTCTCTCTTAAGAAAAAAATGATTAAGGAAATTTATAAAATAAATGGAATTAAGCTAAAAGAAGAGCCGCTTACCATAGGATTTGCAAGAAGAGCCGCACCTTATAAAAGAAGTGATCTTATATTCAGGAAACTCGAAATAATTGAGCCGCTTCTAAAGGAAGGGGAATTGCAGCTAATTTTTTCAGGTAAAGCACATCCGAATGACCTTGTAGGAAAAAATATTGTTTCAAATCTGTACAGGTTGGCAAAACTATATCCTGAAAGCATAGTTTTTTTGCAGGATTATGATATAAAAATTGGGAAAATGCTTACAAGAGGATGCGATGTATGGCTGAACAATCCCATAAGGCCCATGGAGGCATGCGGTACATCCGGTATTAAGGCGGCAATGAACGGAGTTTTAAATTTAAGTGTTCTTGACGGATGGTGGCCAGAGGGCTGCAAGCATGGAGTAAACGGCTGGCAGATAGGAAACGGATATGAAGGAAAAGACCATGAAAAAAACGACTCGGAGTCACTTTATAAGGTACTGCTTAAAGAAGTAATACCGACATATTATAAAAATAGAACTAAATGGGTCGGAATGATGCGCTCGAGTATAAAGATGGCGGAATACGATTTTTCTGCAGAGAAGATGCTAAAGGAATACTACAGCAAGATGTATTAGGAATAATAGGAGTTAAATAATGGCAAAGGATACCAAAAAAGAACTGCGAAATAAAATAATTTATGAGGTGTATGTCAGAAACCATGGAAAAACAGGAACATTTAATGATATCTCCAGTGACTTAAAAAGAATCAAGGAGCTGGGTGTGGACTTTATCTGGTTTATGCCTATTCATCCAATTTCAAAATTAAATCTTAAAGGCAGGCTTTCGTCTCCATATTCCATCAGCGACTATACTAAAGTCAATCCGGATTATGGCACTGAGGATGAATTCAAGAAACTGGTTAAAGAGATACATGATTACGGTATGAAAATTATGATTGATGTAGTATACAATCACACTTCACACGATTCCGTATACAGAAAAAAGCATCCTGAATTTTTTTACAGGACACCCGGGGGCAATTTCGGAAACAAGGTTGGCGAATGGGAAGATGTCATTGACCTGGATTATTCGAATACAGAATTATGGAAGGAGCAAATCAATACACTCAAAAAATGGGTTAAAATTGGCATAGACGGATTCAGGTGCGATGTTGCTCCCCTGGTGCCGCTTGAATTCTGGCTTGACGTGAGAAAACAAATAAAAGAAATAAATCCTGATTTTGTATTGCTTGCTGAAACACTCGGTCCCGATTTCATAAAGCAGGTAAGGGACTCGGGCATCTATGCAGCATCAGATTGTGAAATATACCAGGCATTCGATATAACTTATGACTATGATACAAAAAACAATTTATCCAATTATTTTATAGGTCTGAGTTCTCTCGATGAGCTACTTGATAAAAAAAGAATACAGGAATATATCTACCCTGAAAATTACGTCAAGTTAAGATTTCTGGAAAACCATGACCTTCCGCGGGCAAAAGCGTTCATCCCCGATGATAATCTGCTTGATGTCTGGACCGGCTTTTTATTCTTTGAAAAAGGCGCCACATTAATTTATGCCGGCCAGGAAGCAAAAGACTCAAATACCCCTTCTTTATTCGATATAGATAAAGCCAACTGGGAAAATTTATCCGGTGAATATACTGACCTAATTAAGAAACTGTCCTCTATTAAGAAAGATAAAATATTTGCTTATGGTAATTACGATATATACAAGCCGGATGTAAACGGAGTTATCTATGCAGCATATACTTATAAGAACAGAGCCATGATTGGTGTTTTTAATGTTGAAAATAAAGTAGGCGAGCTCGATTTAGAAATAAATGAATTTACAAAAGCACCAGTATTAAAAAACAAAGACGGCAGTTATACAAACTTAATAGATGGACTTGCTGCTGAGGTTAGGGACAATAAAATAAAACTAACATCAAAACCTTTGATTTTTAGTGTAGAGAATAAATAGATTTTAATTTAATTAAGTAATGTAGTAAATGCCCACTCCCTTCCTTCTTTTAATGGCACGTTTCCACTTATAGCCGTAATATCCCTATTAATCCTTATGGTATATTCGGTACCTGCTGAAAACCCATCTTCCGGGATAAAATATAAAAATGGGCCGCTCCATACGAATTTACCTTCAACAGCAGGCTCTATTGAAAATGCATCCAGTATATCCCTCGGATTCATATTTTCACTAAATTCAATCGTAATTATCTCATCTACCAATACATCTTCGGAATTATCCGCAGGTGATACTTTTACTATCTCAGGTAAATCGGTTATATCCGCAGGCGGCTCTCCCGTACCCTCATCTTTTGCCAGTACCACACCACCGTAGGCAGGAATTGTAACCTTTAGAACTCCATCTATGCCATCGCTGCTTACAACCTCTATGCTTTCGTCCATTATGCCATGGGCTTCTTTATCGGCTGTAAAGACCTGACTTATGGTATCACCTGATTTCAGCCCAATCTGCCATACGGGTATTGATACCTCCTGTGCGTCCGAATTATTATTGATTGCTACGACCACCCTGTTATCAAGGTCCCATCTTCCATAGGCATAAACATAATTTTCAGAATCCACCAGTAATGTTATAAGAGAGCCCGTTTTTATTGAAGAGTACTCCTTGTGTATGAAAATTATATCTTTATAAAAGGATAACAGCTCCTCATCCTCATTGCCCCATGGATATGTCCTCCTGCAATCAGGATCAGTCCAGCCGACAACCCCTGCCTCGTCACCATAATAAAGGGTCGGGGCACCTGGCATGGTCATCTGCATAATGACAGCTTCCTTCAAAATCCCCTTATTAATATCATCACCAGCTTCTTCCGGTTTGGAAATATCCTTACTGTCCCTGTAAGCATCCACATTGCCCGATGTCCTGGTTAAAAACCTTGAATGGTCATGATTGTCAAGCTGGTTCATAGCTGTCTCGAGAGAGGGGTATGGTATTACCGCCAAGGTTTCTTTGATTGTGGTATCAAATATTTCAGTATTGTTATGGAGATCCCTGTTAAGACTATAACTGTGTTTCTCAATTCCTGTCAGAAACCAGCTTACCGGGTCAAAGAAAGCATCGTAGTTCATTATGGTATCCCACTCATCACCCATAAGCCATGACGACGCGTTACCATATACCTCACCCAGAATCACCGCTTCCGGGTTTGCCTCCTTAACCCTTTCCCTGAACATCTGGAAGAATTCATGATTATATCCGGGAGAATGACCAATTTCAGCAGCTACATCAATCCTCCATCCATCAGCACCATATTCCCGTCCAACCCACATTTCGGCAATACCCATAATTTCTTCGACCAGCTCGTCTGAACCCTCAAAATTTAATTTTGGCAGTGTTTTATATCCCCACCAGCTTTCATAGGATTCATTATCCGGCCACGAGTCCGAATCATCAAATATAAAATAATCTAAAAATGGTGAATCTTCTGATTCATAAGCTCCGGGACCCTCGCTATCGGGATAAATATGCTCCCTGTCAAGCCACTTGTTAAATGAACCGCAATGGTTAAAGACCCCATCCAGTATTACTTTTATACCGGCTTCATGAGCTTTGCTGATTAATTCTTTCATTTTTTCATTGCTTGCCTTAAGATTTTCTTCCGACGTTGTCCTTAATATGTATTTTGTTGCATCCTTATTTACGGCAGAAGCATTATCCATATCCTCATTCTTGTAATTCGGATCTTCCTCCGGGTTTACTTCCTCTCCCCCATCCTCGACAATAACTCCAAGATGAGGATCGACATAATTATAGTCCTGGGTATCATATTTATGGTTTGATGGAGAAACGAAAATCGGGTTTAAATAAATGCCATCTATCCCCAGCTCTTTCAGATAATTAAGTTTCTGGATAATTCCTTCAAGGTCGCCTCCGTAAAATTCCCTTGTCCTGTCACTGCCTTTGTCATAAGGGGTGTCGCTATCCGGAAGCTGGTCCCAGTCTTCAACAAATACGGCTGGCCAGTTATCATACATATACTCGTTATCAACAACATCGTTACCCGTATCACCATTAAAAAACCTATCCGGGAATATATGATAAAGGACCGCGCCTTTCATCCAGTCCGGGGTCTTAAAGCCCGGCATTATTTTAAACTGAACCGAACTTCCCGGCACACCTTTTTCAACCCCTCTTCTTGAATAATAGACTTTATCCGTGTATTGCCTTACTTCGTAATAGTAATACACTATTTTTTCTGACGGCGGTATTACGGCAAAATAGTAATCAAATTCCCCAACGGGTTCACCTTTTCTCATTTCCATACTTTTTAAATCTTCGGCACCGGTTCCATAGTAAAGGAGAACGCTGCTGGCATTATCTTTCTTCGTCCTTATCTTTACGGTAACCGCATCATCTTTAGCAGGTTCCTTGGGGTTCATATAAAGGGAGGAGCCGTCACTATAAATGTAATCAGTTGCTATACCTACATCATATCCGGCAGCAATTACATCAGCAGGGGTATCAGGTGCTTTTCCGGTCAAACAGCTGCATAATGCCGATACAACTATTATTGACAAAATTATCTTTAAAACTAAAACCAATTTATTCATTTTATACCAGCTCCCTGATTATGATTTATTATGATTAATGATTATGATTTATTAATACGGCTCGTATATCCCGCCTTTCCCAGCCATTTCCTCATCCCACTTCAAAACCTTATCCTTGTCCGGCGCAAATGCCGGATTTGAATTATCATCCGGAAAGTCATCAAGCTTTATCCATGCAAGCTTTAATCTTTCTGCAATTCCACTTTCCCATTGGACCCTGTAGGTGCTGCCGTCATCAAATGCAAAATAAACTTTGGAATCGCTTTTATCAAAAATCATCAATATTGAATAAATACCGTCTCCGGCAGCTTCATCTCCGTGCGTCCCGTCATCATACATTTCATAATTGGGCCAGTTGCCACCGGCTGTCGCTCTGCAGGTTTCGGTATCATAGTTAAATGTTCCTTTAATTAAAAGAGGCGCAACAAAATTTTCTTCCGGGTGCTCTTCATCGACCCACACGCCCTGAAGTGTATTCGTATCAACTTCGATTAGGACCTCCGCAGTTGTTTTTAAAGCACCTTCCCCTAAAATACTTATAACTTTTGACCTGGTGGTAGTTCTCCCGCCATCAGTAACTGTGACATTTACTATCACGTTTCCTGCCTTATCCGGGGCAATAAAATCTGCTTCACTCTCAATTCCGGTTTCCATTATTTCACCGCCGGTGGAGCTCCATTTAAAAGATGGTATTTTCCCTTCCGGCAGCTTGGTTGTGCAGGATAGCTCAAGTACTTTACCCGCTTCAACATTATCCGCACCCGACTCAAGCTCTACATAAAATTCCTCTTCCTCTGTGGCTGTTCCGGAAGTGCATCCGGAAAATAACGCTATAACTAACAATGATAAAAATGTTATGGACACTAAATTAAATTTATTCATTTGATACCATCTCCCTGAATAATTTTATTTCTTAACACTCCCTGTTCATTACAACGGATACTCAGGCATTCCTTACGCCATCAAGCTTAATTAGCGCTATTTCGTTGCCACCCATCATGGGCACTTCAATAGATATTTCCCTGTTGTTTCTGCTAACCTCGATAGCTACGGCACTTTCCCCGCTTACCCCGTCATTAAAATAAGCTTCCGGTGAAACCGGGTTAATTCCTGATCTTAAGGAATCTATAGTAATCATTGAACTCAGTGGGTTTTCATTTTTATTCCAGAGAGTAAGCACTGCACCTTCACTGGATTTTATTAGCTTTGCAATAATGTCCTCATTTTTTACTTCAAGCCCCACATCATCCATAAACTTCCCATCTGCAAATATATCTTTATATTTATCCCTAAAACCATTTATTCTTTTTATCTTATCAGAAATATCCGGATCAAATGAAATCCTCCCGCAGCTGTGTGAATGAATCTCAATATCCAGGGGGAGGCCTAAAAGGAAAGACTGGTATAGCTTTCCGGTCAGCCCCATATCAATAAATCCCCCGCTAATCCCGGTGACCCAGGGTAATGTGTAACGGAATACCTCGGGATTCGACTTATCGGTTAGGTCAACACGGGAGTGGAATATAGCTACATAGGGAGTATATATATCTGCCACCCCTTCCATTGATAACTCAAAATCAGGATTTTTCTTTTTCCCTTCTTCTAAAGCTTCTTTCAGCATTTTTAATGAACCCGGACCAAAGGAAGATTCCGGGGACCTGTGTCCATGTTTTTTGTCATGGCAGATATCTACGACCAGCAGCTGGTCAAACAATGCACAATCCGCTCCCAGGTTATGGGACCTTGAAATTTCTTTAAGAAATTTTTTCTGCCATCCAGTTGCACCCGGGCACATACTTGCAAAGCATGACTTTTCATAAGAAGGGTAGTGTGGAATAGCCCACCCCCATGACTCGGTAGCCGGAACACCGTCATGATTTTTAACTGTCCATTTATATCCCTCCCTGTTATAGCCGGGATTTGACATATTATATGAACGCATATTGTAATATAGCAATATTCGCCCGCCTACTTCCTGTACCTTTCTAAACATTTTTTTCAATTCACCGGGCTTCTCAGGCGTATAGTCGGGGTAATTTCCATCATGGCCGGATTCAAACCACCCGCAAACAAAAAGCAGGTTTATCCCATGGGATTTAGCTTCCTCAAAGATAACAGGGATCTCTTCGATATTATTAATAGTAGTTCCATCCTGATGCCTTAATATAAAATGATAAAATCCATTGGTCTCCCTTGCCCACTTTGATTTTTCTCTCTTAATAAGCCAGGTATCAAGCCAGCTTCGGTATTTATCGGCACCAGCATGCCAGTCACCTGAATGTGGGCTCAAAATATATTCCGGCGATTCCCAGGATTCTCCGTTCTTTACATACGGATATTTAACCATGGCAAGCGACATATGTTCTTCTTCAGACCATAGATGTTTCTGGACTCTTGGGACTAAAAATTTACCATCCCTGTTCAGGCATGCCATATATAACCCGTGACTCCTGCAACCCAGGTCCATCCACTGCATTGAAGACCTTCCGGGATAAGGCTTACCCAGGATAGTACTGGACGAATCACGCGTCCACTCATGAAAACCCAGAGCTTCGCCCTTCTTAGAAAAATACTCCATCGGATTTTTAATAAGGGCTCCTCCCATTCCCGGATAAGCCAGTACATCCTCATCTCTCTTATTTCCTACTGACGTAAAGCCCCTGACCCAGGGGAACCATACCTGGCTTACCTCGCCCCTATCATTATTTTTAACCTTTATACTCATTTTAAGTTCATCGCTGTCAGGATAAATGACTATTTTTATTTCTATATTTAAATTAAATACCCCTCTTTTTGATTCAAGATTTTTGTAAGACAATATAGCTATCTTCTCATTACCTTTATTAAAAATTTTTAATTTTTTCATTCCCTGGTTGCTACTGTCAAAATGATGCCCCCTATTATTTTCTATAGCATAAACAATCCTGAACAACTGTATATCTTTTTTAAAAAGGAGCATATCTTTCCCGTTTTCCTTGTTTATTATCGAATTTATACATCCTGTCTTCTTGTCAAACGCTACTTTAACCATTCTATTTTCTAATTTAAATTCATCTATATTTTTCATTTCACCCCTTCTTTATCTTTCATTTTTATTTTTCTTTTATCTTTAAAAAAGCATCGTCAAAGAAAAAGATATTGACATTTTACGTAAAGATGATAAACTTTCTTAATATGTGGAAGCGTTTCCAATTAAGTACACCAAAAAAATAATTTATTTTTTATTTATAATTTTTATCATAGAAAGGAGGAAAAAGCAATAATAATCCAAACGTTACTTTTTACCACTAAGGAGGAAAGACAATGAAAAAAGTACTATTGTTAGTACTGGTGCTTACACTGGCTATATCTCTTGTAGCTACATTTTCTTTGATTGGCTGCAAGACAGCCGATGAAGACGGCGGGGTAGCAGCAGACGCTGATGCAGACGGTGATGCAGATGCTGATGCTGATGCTGATGCTGATGCAGACGGTGACGGCGCTGCAGAAGAAATCACAGTTGAAAACCCCGTTACAATTTCTTTATGGGAACAGATGGATCCTGCTGCACAGGACGCTTTTGATGAAGTCCTGGCAGATTTTGAAGAGGCTTATCCACTTATCACTATTGAGAGAACACATTACGACACCGAAGATTTAAGGACAAATTTCTTAAATTCTGCAGTAGCAGGCGGGGGCCCGGATATCGTTTATGGACCAAGCGATAATGTTGGTATACTTCAGGCGGCCGATACTATAATACCTGTAACAGAAGTTGTTTCTGACGAATTTATGGCAAAAATGGATGATGCTTCCCTGGCAGATGGAGAGCTATTCGGCGAAAACTGGTCAATTCCGGATATTAACGGTAACCAGATAGCATTACTGTACAACAAGGACTTTGTTGATGAAGCACCTGCTACATGGGAAGAACTTGTAGAAGCTGCAACAGACCTTCAGAACCCTGATGAAGGGTTATATGGCTTCCTGTATAACGAAAAAGAGCCGTTCTGGTTCGTTGGCTTCTATAATGCATATGGCGGAGATGTTATGGATGATAATTATGACCCTACACTTGACAACGATGCAATGGTCAAGGCCCTTGAATTCGCTCTTGATATAAGAGAAGTCGACGGGCTCGGTGTTGAAGGAATGGATTATGATGTTGCAGATGCAGCCTTTAAAGAAGGAAATGCAGTATTTATCCTTAACGGTGCATGGTCATGGAGCAGTTACCAGGATGCAGGAATAGACCTTGGAATAGCACCGGGACCGGTTATTCCTGGTGGAGACAATATGACATTCTATTGTTCAACCAAGGGCTACAGCATCTCCAAAGAAGTAGACCTGTCAGATACGGATAGATTAAATGCATTAAAGATATTCTTTGACTTCTATGTAGGAACACCTGAAAATAATGCAAAATTCGCTCTGGCCAATTCTCAGGCACCAACAAATCTGGAAGCAAGGGAACTGGACGAAATTGCAAGCGATACATTGCAGCAGGCAGCAATTCCAACTATAGAATGCACCATACCAATGCCAATTGTTGCTGAAATGAGAGGTATATGGGATGCTATAAGGCCTGAGCTTGAAGCAGTTCTTTATGAAGGTAAAGATGCTGCAGAAGCAGCAGCTGGAATGCAGGAAAGAGCTGAGGAAGCCATCGCCTCAATTAGATCAGGGGAAACAGCAGAATAATAAATTATGTTAATTAAGATTTAGCCAAGTTTATTAAGCTCAAAGGATGGTGTTAGTCCAAAATTTTAGAGAGATATAATTTTATATCTCTCTAAAATTATACAATTAGTTTTTATCCTTTTTATAATTTTCTAAAAGTTGTAAGCTTTAAAATATAGGAAGGCAACAATAATAAATTGAATTTCAAAATAAGAAATAAGTCAAATTACAGCCTGGAAGATAGAGAAAGATTTGGTTACTATAAAACATTAAGACGTACCCCATACATTTATCTGGCTCCCGCATTCATTTTAATTACGATAATATCTTTTTTCCCATTGGGATACGGGTTATGGTTATCATTTACGGATATGAGCATAGGGACCTTCAAGAATCCTGGATTTATAGGGATTGATAATTATATAAACTTATTTAAAGATTTTTCATTTTACTCAACACTGTGGAGAACTATTATTTGGACAGTAATAAACGTTGTTTTCCATGTGTCAATTGGAGTTTCACTTGCAGTATTACTAAACAGGAAATTGCCCGGAAGGGCACTTTTCAGAGTATTTTTAATCATTCCATGGGCAATGCCCCAATATATTGCTGCACTGACATGGCGCGGAATGTTAAATTTAGATTTTGGCGTAGTCAATATAATACTGAATAAGACAGGTATAGGGAGAGAATTACTTTTTGCCGGTATTATTAATAAATTCCCAATTCCATGGTTAACAAATTCTTCATGGTTTTTCAAGGGTGCAATTCTAACCAATATCTGGCTGGGTGTTCCATTCATGATGATGATTGCACTGGGAGGACTCCAGTCAATACCAAGCACTTTCTATGAAGCTGCAGATATTGATGGTGCTACAGGATGGCAAAAATTCACAAAGATTACGGTCCCTATGTTAAGACCTGTCATGACTCCCGGTATTGTTCTGGGGACAGTCTGGACCTTCAATATGGTTAACGTCATTTTAATACTGGGAGGCCCAACAGGTGGCGGATGGGGTTATGAAGAAGCGCAAATACTGGTAACAAAAGTATATCGTCAGGCCTTTAGCTTTTACAGATACGGATATGCGGCTGCATATTCGACAGTTATTTTTTTAATACTGCTGGCATTCAGCATTTTATTTATCAGGTATACACGCGGGACGGAGGAAGTACGCTAGATGTTTGGAATGTTTAAAAGCAAGAGATACTGGATTTCAGTTATATTATTTGGGATTATCATAGGTTTAATAGTGGGAATGGTCATACGTCCGGACCTGGAATATGTAAACAAACCGGTCCCTGTAATTTATTATTTTAAAGGTGGTATTGATACCACAAAAACAATTGACTATATATTAGAAATACAGGACCAACTTGAGCGTAAAAATAAAGAACTTGCGAGTGTATTGGGGTCTTATGATGAATTCGGATTTGAAAACCTGGAGGATTTACTGAGTGAAAAAGAACTCCAGAAAGAGAAGTATGACATTGGTGAAATAGAGCTTAATAAAAGTGAGCTTATTTATCTTGAATCGGATATATCTAACCTAAAAACAATTCAGAGTTATATAGACGAATATGGTGAGAACGATATTAGAACAAAAATAGAGGAAGATTACTTTAACATAAACCAGCTTGAAAAATATTCTTTCAACGAAATACATAGTTACGTAGCTAATAATGTTGATGTCGGTAACTTAAGAAACCAATTAGAAAAAAAAGAAGAAGAGCTTGAGGCAATTCTTGCCAACGAGGAATTTGATGAAGATAATGCCGAAGCTTTAAACGAGGAAATTGAATCAATTAATAAGGAGATTATTAAAAAAGAAGGGAAAGAGTCAGGTATCGCAGCATACTCACTTTTACTGAAGCGGGAAGAAAAAATTGATTCCATACTGGAAGAAATTGGAGACAGATTTTCTCCAGAATACACATCAATTAATGATTTTATATTTAAGGCAGCCGGCGTTTCAAGAAGCTATTTTATTATTTATATAGGCGGCAGCATTATCTTTCTGATACTTCTTAGTATATTTTTTAAATGGATCTCTAGAATATCAGTAACAGGGTTTATAAGCCTGCACTGGTTAAAAAGATGGAAAAATAAGAATTTCGAAAGATATGACTCACCGCTTGTAATAATTACTATCTATGCGATTATTTTAATAGCATGCGCAATAACCTTCTATCCCCTTCTAAGCGTATTCTCTGTATCACTGAGGCCTGCAAATAATTTATTTTCTACAACTCTGGAAATTATTCCAAAGGACTGGACATTTGAAAACTATAGATATGCAATAGTCGATACCAGATTACCTATCTGGCTGAAAAACAGCTTAATAGTATCTATCTCCGTTGCAATAATTGGAGTAGTCTTTTCAGCATCTGCAGGTTATGCATTCTCAAGGTTCAGGTTTTATGTGCGCAGACCCGGTATGATTGTACTGCTGGTTACACAAATGTTCCCGGCACCTATGCTCCTGCTACCGACCTATGTAATACTAAGCAAGCTTGGCCTTAAAGACCAGCTTATCGGCCTGGCAATTCCATATGCCGCACTCGTAGTTCCATTCAGCGTATGGCTACTTAAGGGATACTTCGATACAATACCGAAAGATATTGAGGAGAGTGCTTATATGGATGGATGCTCGCCTCTAACTGCGTTTATAAGGATAATATTGCCTCTTTCCAAACCAGCAATTGCCATAGCAACCCTTTACGCCTGGATGACCGCATGGACAGAATATGTTATCGCAAGAGTTATCGTATCTCAGGCAGACATGCAAACACTGCCAATAGGGCTGGTTAACCTGCAGGGCGAATTCAATACATTATGGGGCGTATATTCAGCAGCAGCACTTATGACCAGCATCCCTGTTATTATTCTATTTATTGCCCTCTCGAGATACCTTGTAGGCGGTCTTGTACTGGGCTCGGTCAAGGAATAAAAATTTATCTGCAGATAATAACATGCCCATTTTTCTTTTAGGGCCTGTACCTGCCCGGAACACATTCAGCTATAGTATTTTGTAAATAAAATAAAGCAAAATAAAGCATCAGGTGTATTCTATACCAGTCTCAGCGCTCTATTCCTGCTAATAATCTTTACCAGCATTTTAAGAACCCATCATAAGTTGAATAAACAAATAGACTAATAATAAAGAATTCCCGGCGGCAGTATTTTCTTAAGCTTCCTGTCCAGTGTCCATAATGTAATTTTATTTTTAATCGCAAGAACAACCAGAGCACTATCAATAAGACCGACACCCTTTTCAGTAAGCTTATTTCTGCTGGAATAGACGCCTGCATTTATCCATACATTATATTCATCAACCTTTGGTAAATACTTCCAGTATCCTAGAATAATTTCTTCTTCTCTCTTTGTTTTTACTCCCTGAAGCAGTTCACCAAAAATGCACCCCACAGCTATTATATAATTCTTCTCCATGAGCTTTTCCATTAAAGGGGAAATACTTTGTTTCCCTTTTAAAAACTTGATCCAGACACTGGTGTCTGCTATTATCCTCCCATCCTGTACATTCTTCATTTCCTGTTAATATCCCTTGTTTTTTCTGCAGAAAAATCCTTATTAAACTCCAGGGGAGCTTCCCTGACCATAGTGTTAAGTTCTTTTATTCTTTTTGCTGCCAGCCATTCTTTCAGAGCAATAGTCAATGATTCAGTAAGATTTTTACCTTTTGCATATTTTCTTACTTCTGAAACCAGCTCATCCGATATTATTGCAGTTACTTTCATACGATTTATTATACGATAGCATATCTTATAATTCAATATTATTTTATACCCGACACTATTTTAAAAACCGGAATTGTATAATATAAAATTCTATCATTATTTATTATCTAATTATGATAAAAGGATAATAATTATTCCGGCTCTTTTGGTTGATCACAGAAACTAATAATTTTGCGGCATAACCTTTAATAAAGAGCAATACTTCTGGGCCAGGGGTCGACAAGAGACGACCTCCAGGTTTTATCTATGTACTGGCGGGTATAGGCCTGCTCGACAAGATGAAAGGTGTAGGCGCCTTTAGGTGTCAACCTGTAGCCTCCGCTGCATTTTTCCAGATACTCCAGCTTCTTCCCGATATATAATTCAGGGCCAAACATATCTTCAAGTTTTTTCCCGAAAAGCTCGTAAAACTTATCCGTGTCCACATAAAGCCGGTATGCTGACCAGAAAAGCCAGTAAAGAGCCCTCTCCCTCATATTGAATTTAAAAGTAAGGGCGGTAGACAGTTCATTATCATTAAGCTTCTTTATGTATTCCCTGACAGAAAAGGTGTTTACCTTAAATATATCCTCAAGTAAAGTGGCTGCACCTGGCCCAAAGCCGATATAATTATCCCTAGTAACGGAAGAATACTGTAGCTTACCGCCTTTAGAAAATGTCCATATGGAACTTCTTCTAAAACCCAGCTCCTTGCTTATATCCACAAGCTTATCAAGCATTTTCTTTTTCTCAACTTTGCCGAGCGGCTTATTTTTAAGCTCCGCATAGGTAAATTCTATAAATGGATAGGTCGAAATCTGGGTTGCCCCATTCTCTGCTGCAATCCTAAAATCATTAACGAGGTCTTTTCCTTTCTGCCCCGGTATGCCGAATATGAGGTCAACATCTATCACCTCGAAGTTGAAATCTTTAAGCATCTTTAACTTTGCTTTATTGTCAATTTTATCTCTCTCAAGCTCAGACAATGATGTATCCTGGAAAGACTGGACACCTATGCTTATCATATTAAACCCGTATTTTTTTAGCTTCTCAAGGAGGGCAGGGTTTACATCCCTGGGATGAAGCTCAATTCCCATATCCCCCTTTATATCAAATAAGCTTTTTGTAAGGCCTATTATTTCTGGAAGATAATCTATGGCAAGCGCAGGGGTCCCCCCGCCAAAATATATGCTTTCTATTTCTTTTCTGCCACCGGCAAGAGAAGAAATAAGCTTTATTTCTTTAAGCAGCGCCAGATAGAATTCTTCTAAGAGCTCCCTATTATACTTTACCTTATAGTAAGGACAAAAGGGGCAAAGCATCTTGCAAAATGGTATATGAAAATACAGCCCTGTATTCTTTACATCCAGGTCAAGTTCGCCATTGTAATTCCTGCTAAAAATAAAAGGCCTTATAGACCTCGCCATAAAAGTTCTTAATATGCTTGTGATCATAAATTATTAAATTCAGTTTATAAAAACATCTTTTAAAATTTAATTAATTTTACCTATAAATCCAAGAATAATTTTAAAACATCGCGGATCTTATCCCTGGCATCTTCTCTCTCAATAACTCCGCATTCCCCCATCAATCTTTCCCTGGATAAAACCCTTACCTGATGTGACATCACAATGGAATCCTTTTTAAGGCCGGTTATGCTCCTTAAAAGTAGAACTTCGGTAGGATATACCCTTCGTCCCGGCTTTAGAGAGGTCAGCGGAACAACTGCTACTATTGGAAGAAACTCATTTATTTCATCAGGTGATATGACTATTACGGGTCTTATCCCCGCCTGCTCTGAGTCCTTTACAGGATCGAGACTTGCCCAATAAATTCTCCATTGCAGTTTGTTGGACTCATTCATAACAACCTGTCTCCCCATTTATTACTACCATTCTGTAATAGATCCCGCCGTTTCCCCATCAGAATTTTTAAAGCTATCCATTGAGCGCCTGACATCATTTAAAAATAATGGGTCTTTTGAAGCAGATTCCATATCTTTTCTTAATTTCTCTTTTTCTATTCTGGATATATATGATGCGACTGCTTCCCTTACGGCAAAATTAACTGATTTTGCATAACCGTCTTTTACGATTTTTTTAAGGTCTCTTATGGATTCTTCGGTCAGTGAAAAAGTTATATTTTTTAATTTATCATTCATTGTTTTAAAATCACCTTATAATAATATTTATTATAAAAAATTATTGTCTTTTTTACAATAATATTTATA
>CAZTUA010000043.1:0-16096 GCA_964616545.1 uncultured Actinomycetota bacterium
TTCATAAGGAGACCAGATAGGGCTGTAGCTCCAATTGGTAGAGCACCGGTCTCCAAAACCGGGTGTTGGGGGTTCGAGTCCCTCCAGCCCTGCCATAAACTAAGAATAAAAAGGATGATTTTTAATGGCCAAGAGAAAAGTTTCTAGAAAATACAGACAGAAATCAATGATAGAAAAGCAGATGCAGGAAAGAAAGCCTCCATCGCAGCCAAAAAAGAAAGTAAACTGGAAACAGTTTATAAAAAGATTGCCTTCAAGAATTGCTGGATTCTTAAGGGATGTGGTTCATGAGTTAAAAAGAGTAACATGGCCCTCCAAAAAAGCACTCATAAACTATACTATAGTAGTAATTGTAACAATTATTATTTTTTCCATTCTTCTGGGATTATTTGATTTAGGTTTTATCCAGATTGTGGAGATGATGGCGAAAATTTAATTATTGGTGATTTTAATGAGACCAAGATGGTATGTAATTAATTCATATGCTGGTTATGAAAATAAAATAAAGGCTAACCTGGAACACAGGATAGAGTCAATGAACATGGGCAATAAAATTTTTGATATATATATACCAGAAGAAGACGTTGTTGAAATTAAAAGCGGTAAGAAGGAAGTATCATCAAAGAGAGTTTTCCCGGGTTACCTGCTTGTAAAGATGAACCTGGACGATGATTCCTGGTATGTGGTCAGGAACACCCCCGGTGTTACCGGTTTTGTCGGAAGGGATGATAAACCCACTCCCCTTTCAGACAGTGAAGTTAAGAGAATAATGAAAAGACAGGATACCGAGAAACCCAAACCTAAAACAGATTTTGAGATCGGGCAGCCCGTAAAGGTAACCACAGGGCCATTTGCAAATTTTGATGGAACCATAAGCGAGATAAATCTTGACCAGGGCAAATTAAAAGTGCTGGTTTCAATATTCGGAAGACAGACACCGGTAGAGTTAAATTTTAATCAGGTATCAAAAATATAGAAAAAAAATTGAAATATTTTTATTAAAATGTATAATACGGGAGTATTTTATTCAGAGGTAATTATAAATGGCTAAAGAAATTATAGCACAAATTAAACTGCAGATTCCTGCAGGACAGGCAAATCCTGCTCCTCCTGTAGGCCCTGCTCTGGGACAGCATGCTGTTAATATTATGGAGTTCTGCAAAGCTTTTAATGAGAGGACCGCAAAAGACCAGGGAATGATTATCCCGGTTGTATTGACAGTATATAAGGATAGAAGTTTTAGTTTTATTACAAAAACTCCGCCGGCTGTTGTTCTTATCAAAAAAGCTATAAACCTGGAAAAAGGCTCGGGCGAACCTAACAGAGAAAAAGTAGGAGAGCTTTCAAGGAAACAGGCAGAAGAAATTGCAAAGATTAAGTTAAAGGATTTGAACGCCAGAGATCTTGATCAGGCAGTTAAAATTATAGAAGGCACCGCTAAAAGCATGGGCGTGAAAGTAATTTCATAGCAATGCCGGGAGAAACGGCTTTTTCTGGAAATAACCGGTATAAATGTATTAACTAAAAGGATGGTAGGTTTTGAAGAGAGGTAAGAAATATTTATCAAAAATAGAAAATCTTGATAAAAGCAAGCTGTTTAGTCCTGCTGGGGCAATCAAATGGATAAAAGAAAATCACTATGCAAATTTTGATGAATCCATAGATATTAATTTGAATCTTGGAGTTGATACAAGAAAAGCCGAACAGATTGTAAGAGGAACCATAGTCCTGCCCAATGGAACAGGGAAGACAGACAAGATTCTTGTCTTTGCACAGGGTGAGAAGGCAGCCGAAGCAAAAGATGCAGGCGCTGATTATGTGGGAGGAGAAGACCTTGTTGAAAAGATAAGTAAAGGATGGCTTGATTTTGGGGTCTGTATTGCTGCTCCTGATATGATGAAGCATGTGGGAAAAATTGGTAAAATTTTAGGCCCGAGGAAATTAATGCCCAATCCAAAATCAGGAACGGTGACTTTTGATCTAAAGAAAGCAATTGAAGATTCCAGGAAAGGAAAACTGGAATTCAGAACCGACAGAAACGGCGTAATTCACTGCATTATTGGAAAAGTATCTTTCGGTTTTAAAGAATTATTAGAAAATTACCTGGCCCTGGTTGATGCAATACTTAAATCAAAACCGCCGACAGCAAAAGGAAAATATATAAAAAGTATTTATATATCCTCGACTATGGGGCCGGCAATAAAAATTGACCCTGGTAAAATTACTGACGTAACGGAGGCAGCATAATAGAACTTTTATAACAGGATAAAAAATTATAAGAACAACCCGAGACAGTAGGTGTTATTATCTGGATTAAATAACTTAATTTCCTACCGAGGTTGATTTAAATAGATTAAATCGGCCTTTACTCACAGGGTCGATTTATTTTTATAAATTGTTTTAAGAAAATAATAGTTTGGAGGTCATTGTGGCCAGAGAGGAAAAAATAAATAAAGTAGACGAACTTAAGAAAATATTTAAAGAAAGTTATGGCATTATTTTTACAGACCACAGCGGGCTTAAAGCCGGTGATGCTGTAGCAGTAAGGGATAAACTGGTAGAGGCTGATTCATATCTTAAGATAATAAAAAATACTCTTGCTGTTATTGCGGCAAAGGATGTTTTTAAGGATCTGGATCTTGAGGGTGTGCTAAAGGGGCCTACCAGTATTGTTGTGAGCGAAAAAGACATAATTACCACCGCAAAGGTTATAGAGGAAATTTCAAAGGAGCTGGATGCCCTAAAAATTAAAGCGGGGATACTTGAAAAAACGCTTTTAAGTGCTGAAGAGGTAGATAAATTCGCAAATCTGCCGCCGAGAGAAGTGCTGCTTACCAATCTTGCGGTTTCGGTTAAAGCACCGATAACTAAACTGGTAAATGTTCTTGGCGCACTGACAGTAAATCTGGTGCTGGTACTTAATGCAATTAAAGAGAAAAAAGCATAAATATTAATTAGGAGGAATAATGCCAGAAAAAAAAGAAACAAAAGAAACAAAAGAAACAAAAGCCAAAGCAGAAGAGAAAAAAGGCAAGGAAGAAAAGGAAGTAAAGAAAATGAGCGAAAGTAAAAAAGAGACGGGAAAAGTTAAAGAAAAAGAGAAAGCCGCCGGTAAAAGCAAAGCTATTGATGAGATTTTAAATGCTGTTGAAAAAATGACCGTGCTGGAACTTTCGGAGCTTGTAAAAGCTCTTGAAGAGAAATTTAAAGTCAGCGCCCAGGCAGTATCGATTGCGGCTCCGGCTGCAGGTGGAGCTGCGCAGGCGCAGGGAGGCGCGCCGGCCGAAGAAAAAACAGAGTTCGATGTTCAATTAAAATCAGTAGGCGAGAAGAAAATCCAGGTCATAAAAGCGGTAAGGTCAATAACAAATCTTGGCCTTCAGGAATCAAAAGAGCTGGTAGATAAAGCACCGAGCATGGTTAAAGAAAAGGTTTCAAAAGAAGAAGCTGAAAATATAAAGAAACAGCTAGAAGAAGCAGGCGCCGGGGTAGAATTAAAATAAGAAAGGCTAAATAAGCCTTACTCATTAATAGGGAAAAAGAATAAAAAACCAGCGGCAGAGTTTTATGTTATTTTATAAATATTTACTCTGCCATATGAAAACTGGCAGGTTAGCTGCCCTAATAAAATATATTAATATTAAATATATTGGCACATATAGTTGACTATTGCTTTTTTTTTGATAAACTATTTGTTTGCGAGTTTTTCTGAGAATATTTGTCTATAATAATTTTACTGTAATTTTTCCGTATGCTCGGATTTGTTATTTAAAGTTATTATAGCCCTTTTTTACTGCTTTACTAAGCTCGGAATATAATAAAGAGGAGAATAAATTAATGCAAAAAATCAAAAAATTCCAGAGATATAATTTTGGAAGAACCCCTGATTTAATAAGCATGCCCCACCTTCTGGATATACAGAGAAAATCTTTTAACTGGTTCTTAAAAGAAGGTGTTATGGAAATTCTTGAGGATATTTCGCCCATTGAAGATTTTACCGGAGGCATGTCGCTCGAATTTTTAAGTCATAGTTTTGATGATTTCAATTCAACTCCCGATGAATGCAAAATGCAGGATATGTCTTATACAGCGCCGCTCAAAGTACTTTCAAGATTCATAAACAAAGAAACAGGGGAAATAAAAGAACAGGAAGTTTTTATGGGAGACTTCCCTGTAATGACAGACAAGGGAACTTTTATCATAAACGGAACGGAAAGAGTTGTGGTATCTCAGCTGGTCCGTTCTCCCGGAGTTTATTACGATACAGACATAGATAAAAAATCCGAAACAGAGATATACATGTGTAAAGTTATACCCACCCGTGGCTCATGGATAGAAATGGAAACCGATAAAAGAAATATTGCCTATGTGAGAATTGACAGAAGAAGAAAATTTTTGCTTACTATCTTTCTTAAAGCTGTAGGTTTTGGGAATAACGAAGACCTGCTGGCACTATTTAGCTCATATGATAAAAGGAATTGCATCAAGAACACTCTTGATAAAGATTTTACCGAAACCGAGGAAGAAGCTCTAATTGAAATTTATAAAAAATTAAGACCGGGCGAACCTCCCACAGTAGAAAGTTCAAGAAATCTTATCAATTCACTGTTTTTTAACCCAAAGCGGTATGATTTTGGAAAAGTTGGCAGATATAAGATTGATCATAAACTGATGGGTGAAACCGACAAAGATATACTGGCAAGGCTTGATTCTATTAATAAAAAAATGGAAATAGACCCTGATGAAAAATATATTCTGGATTGTAAAGATATATATTTAATAGTTAAGTACCTTATCCAGCTGATGAATGGTGTTGGCGAGGTAGATGATATAGACCATTTTGGTAATAGAAGAGTTAGAAATATTGGCGAACTCATACAGAACCAGGTAAGAATCGGCCTTTCGAGAATGGAAAGAGTTGTAAAGGAAAGAATGACTACCCAGGACGTAGATACCATAACCCCAAAATCGCTGATTAATATAAGACCTCTGGTGGCGTCCCTTAAAGAATTTTTTGGAAGCGGACAGCTTTCCCAGTTTCTTGACCAGACTAACCCGCTGGCTGAAATTACCCATAAAAGAAGATTAAGCGCGCTGGGCCCGGGCGGATTGAGCAGGGAGAGAGCAGGTTTTGAGGTCAGGGATGTTCATCCATCCCATTACGGAAGGATGTGCCCGATAGAAACACCGGAAGGTCCCAATATTGGACTTATTGGCTCGCTGGCCACTTATGGCAGATTAAATGAATATGGATTTATAGAAACTCCTTACAGGAAAGTGGTAAAAGGGAAAGTAACAAATAAGATTGAATATCTTTCTGCGGATAATGAAGAAAATTATGTTATTGCCCAGGCAGCTATAGAAATCGGCAAAGACGGCCGTATTAAAGAAGACAGGGTAATGGCGCGACTGGGAGATGATGTAATTATCGCTGAACCCGGAATGGTAGATTATATAGATGTATCACCAATGCAGATATTCAGTGCAGCTGCATCCCTTGTACCGTTTCTTGAGCATGATGATGCAAACAGGGCGCTGATGGGCTCAAATATGCAGCGCCAGGCAGTGCCGTTAATTAACCCTGAACCACCACTGGTCGGTACCGGGATGGAGGAGAAAGTGGCAAAAGACAGCGGGGTGCTGATTCTGGCCAGAGATGACGGTGTTGTTGAAGATGTGTCTGCTGACCATATAAGGATAAATTATGAAAATGAAAAAAATTATACCCATTATTTATATAAGTTCAGAAGGTCAAATCAGGGAACCTGTATAAATCAGAAACCGGTTGTTGAGGAAGGCGAAAAAGTTAAAGCAGGCCAGGTAATTGCAGATGGCCCCGCAACCTGTAACGGGGAACTTGCACTGGGGAGAAACTTAAGAGTAGCGTTTATGTCCTGGGAAGGATATAACTATGAAGACGCAATAATTATTTCCGAAAGACTGGTAAAGGAAGATGTTCTATCTTCCGTTCATATTTCAAAACAGGAAGTAGAAGCAAGAACAACAAAACTTGGTGCGGAAGAGATAACAAGAGATATCCCGAGCATTGGAGAAGAAGCACTAAAAAATCTGGATGAGCGCGGCATTATAAGGCTCGGGGCAGAAGTAAAACCAGGAGATATACTGGTGGGCAAGATAACTCCGAAAGGTGAAACAGAACTTACCGCAGAAGAAAAATTGCTCAGAGCTATTTTTGGTGAAAAAGCCCGTGAGGTAAGAGAGAGTTCACTTAAAGTACCTCACGGAGAAAGCGGAAAAGTGCTGGATGTACAGGTCTTCTCAAGAAAGAAAGGGCATGATCTTCCACCAGGGGTAAATGAGCTGGTAAGAGTATACATTGCAGAAAAGAGAAAAATTTCAATAGGAGACAAACTTGCTGGAAGGCACGGCAACAAGGGTGTAATATCTGTAATTCTTCCGGAAGAGGATATGCCTTATTCTGAAGATGGCGAACCTATAGATATAATATTTAATCCGCTTGGTGTTCCTTCAAGAATGAATGTCGGGCAGGTGCTCGAAACCCATCTTGGCTGGGCTGCTTACAAAGGCTGGGACAATAAAAGTAAAAAAGCAGAAGAAAATGAGTCTGTTTATGTCTCAACACCTATTTTCGAAGGGGCGAATGAAGATGAAATAGTAAAACTGTTGAAATCAGCAAAATTACCTGTCAGTGGGAAAACTACCCTGTTTGACGGGCGCAGCGGAGAGAAGTTATCTGATAGTATTACCGTTGGCTACATATATGTTATGAAACTCCTGCATCTGGTAGACGATAAAATCCATGCAAGGTCTACCGGTCCTTATTCTCTGGTAACCCAGCAGCCACTCGGCGGCAAAGCACAGTTTGGCGGGCAGAGGTTTGGTGAAATGGAGGTATGGGCGCTGGAAGCTTACGGAGCTGCATATGCACTGCAGGAAATGCTTACCATAAAATCAGATGACGTAACCGGGCGTGTAAAAACTTACGAATCGATTGTAAAAGGTGAAAATATAGAGAAACCCGGAATACCGGAATCATTTAAAGTTCTTATAAAAGAAATGCAGAGCCTTGGTCTTGACGTTGAAGTTCTATCGGAAGAAGGCAAGGAAGTGAGTGTGGAGCAGTCGGAAGATGAGATTATGAAAACGGTAGAGGATCTCGGGATTGATTTAAACAAAGAGAAAGATTTTATAAAAGAAAATGAATCTCTAAAAGAGGAAGAATCTGTAAAAGCGAAAAAATCTGCTAAAGAAAATGAATCTCTAAAAGAGGAAGAATCCGGAAAAGAGAAAACAGAGACCGGGCTGGAAGATATAAAATCAGTATTAAAAGGCGGGAAGCATAAAGAAGAAGGAAAAGAAGAAAAAGAAGTCAAAGCAGCAGCAAAAAAAGAAGTCAAAGCTAAAAAACCCCGCAAGAAAAAAGATAAGGTTAAAGAAAAATAAAATAATGGATATTAATGGTTGCCTGATGCTAATTTAATTAATTTGGAGGTATTTTATAAATGGTCGTAAACATAGATGTAAATAATTTTGATGCCCTGAAGATAGGACTTGCATCATCTGAAAAAATCAGGTCATGGTCTAACGGTGAAGTAAAAAAGCCTGAAACTATTAATTACAGGACATTGAAGCCTGAAAAGGATGGGCTGTTTTGTGAAAGAATCTTTGGCCCGACAAAAGACTGGGAGTGTTACTGCGGGAAATACAAGAGAGTGAGATTTAAGGGAATCATATGCGAGAGATGCGGAGTTGAAGTAACGAGAGCCAGTGTAAGAAGGGAAAGGATGGGCCATATAGAGCTTGCATGTCCTGTTTCACATATATGGTTTTTTAAAGGAGTACCCAGCAGAATGGGGTATATTCTGGATATAAGCCCGAAAGACCTGGAAAAGGTACTTTATTTTGATTCTTATATTATAACCAGTATAAATAGGGAAAAAATAGATGCTGATGGTGAGGAAATTAAAATGCTCTCGCAGAAGGCCATTGAAAACGCAAAGGATTTGCATGATAGCAGGATAAAAGAAATAGAGTTAAATAAAGATAATTTTATGCTTGAAAACTATGAAGAAGATGATAATAAAGATAATTCAACTCTGACCGATAAAGAAGATACAAAAGCCAGTAACGCCGGCGAACGTCCGGACAGCGGCGAAAACGGAGAGAAATCTCCCGAAGCATTGCTTGAAGAGAAAAGAACAAAGGTTATAAAAGAAACAGAGATGCTCATAGAAGAAGAAAAAGAAATATACAAAGAAGAAATTGATCTGATTAAAAGAGCTGATACCTTTTTCTTTAATCTTGAAGAAAAGATGCTGGTTTCGGATGAATCTCTATTTAAGAAAATGAAAGAAATCTATGGTCAATATTTTAAAGGCGGAATGGGAGCAGAGGCCATAAAGGAATTACTTAAAAATATTAATTGCGAAAAAGAAGTAGAAGAACTTAAAGAAATTATTAGAAAGTCCAAAGGGCAAAAAAGAAGCAGAAGCATAAAAAGGCTGAAGATAATATCTTCATTTCTGGATTCAGAAAATAAACCTGAATTTGTTGTTCTCGATGTGCTTCCGGTAATACCGCCAGACCTCAGACCGATGGTTCAGCTGGACGGCGGCAGGTTTGCAACATCAGACTTAAATGACCTGTACAGGAGAGTTATAAACAGGAATAACAGGCTTAAAAAATTGCTTGAGCTGGATGCCCCTGAAATCATTATAAACAATGAGAAAAGAATGCTGCAGGAAGCTGTTGACGCTTTATTTGATAATGGAAGAAGAGGAAGGGCCGTAGTAGGTGCGGGAAACAGGCCCCTTAAATCTTTAAGTGATATGCTCAAAGGGAAACAGGGCAGATTCAGACAGAATCTTCTTGGCAAGAGAGTAGATTATTCAGGAAGATCAGTTATCGTGGTTAACCCTAATCTGGGGCTTAACCAGTGCGGGCTTCCAAAGAAAATGGCTCTTGAACTGTTTAAGCCTTTTGTTATGAAAAAACTGGTGGACGAAGGCCTTGCACAGAATATTAAAAGTGCAAAAACCATGGTGGAAAAAGAGAGTAATGAGGTATGGGACGTACTTGAGGAAGTAATTAAGAACCATCCAGTTTTACTCAATAGAGCTCCTACACTGCACCGCCTGGGCATACAGGCTTTTATGCCCATACTGGTTGAAGGTAAAGCAATACAGATCCACCCGATGGTCTGCCCGCCGTTTAATGCTGATTTTGACGGTGACCAGATGGCAGTTCATGTTCCTCTGTCCAATGAAGCAAAGGTAGAAGCCATGATACTGATGCTATCGGTTAATAATATATTATCACCGGCCAGCGGCGAGCCGGTTGTTGTACCCTCACAGGATATGATTCTGGGTATATACTATCTAACGTCCGAGCGGGAAAAATCAAACGGCAAAGAGAAATTCTTCAGGAGCATGCAGGACGCTATCCTTGCCTATGAATATGGGTTTATAACCCTGCATACCCCTATAAAGATAAAAGTAGAGGAAAGAATTATAAAAACTACAGTGGGCAGGATAATATTTAATCAGTCGCTTCCTGCAGAGCATAAGTTTGTTAATAAAGAAATATCAAAGAAGGAATTAATCTCAATTATAGCTGAATGCATAACAAGGTTTCCTCAGAGTGTGGTAATAGAAATGCTGGATGCTATAAAACATGCAGGTTTCAAGTATTCAACACGCTCCGGCCTGACCATAGGGATTAATGATATAGATGTACCTCCTGAAAAGGTTAAAATAATAAGCAATATTGAAAAGAAAATAGAGAAGATAGAAGATTATTATAAACAGGGCCTCATAACAGAGTTTGAAAGACGTCAGAGGATAATCCAGGCATGGTCACAGGCAAATGAAAATGTAGCAAACGCTATGGAGAAGAATTTTGATAGATTTAATCCTGTTTATATGATGGCCACATCCGGAGCGAGAGGGAATATAAAACAGCTTCGCCAGCTTGCGGGCATGAGAGGACTTGTGGCAAATGCAAGGGGGGACATAATAGATAGTCCGATAAAATCAAACTTCAGGGAAGGCCTGACTGTACTGGAATACTTTATATCCACTCACGGTGCAAGACAGGGACTTGCAGATACTGCATTAAGAACTGCTGACTCTGGATATCTGACAAGAAGACTTGTTGATGTTGCCCAGGATACTATGGTTAGAATCAATGACTGTGGGACAGAGGAAGGTATCAGCCTGTATGTTTTAACCCTTGAGGGTGAGCCCAATAACAATTTAATAGGAAGAATATGCCTGGAAGACGTTAGCAATCCCAATAACAAAAAAGAAATAATAAAAAGTGGTGAGGAAATCACTGAAAAACATCTTCAGAAATTCATACTTGCCAATATTGAAAACATTAAAGTACGTTCGGTTATGACGTGTGAGACGGAATCCGGAGTCTGCCAGAAATGTTACGGCAGAGATCTTGCTACCGGCAAGATGGTTGAGATAGGTGAAGCAGTGGGAATCATAGCTGCGCAGTCTATCGGGGAGCCCGGCACCCAGTTAACTATGCGTACTTTTCATACTGGCGGTGTGGCAAGTACAGTAATTCAGAGATCCATAAAATCACCCGTTAAGGGAAAACTTGTATTCAAAAAAGATTTATTATCCGAATTGAATATAAAGAAATCTGATTTTACCAGAGACGATACAGGTGAAGTTATTGAAATTAACATAGAGCATATTCCCCATAAACTGATTTTTCAGGTCCAGATGGAAAGAGGAGACATTGTTGATGTCATTATTCCAAAGGGAGAAATACTACAGATAAATAAGAAAATAAATGTCGAGGCCGGAGAAGTTTTTGCAAAATTGATTCTCACTGCTAAAAGAAAGACTCATGTCCACAAGCATGAAAAAACTTTTGAGGGTATAGATATTACCAGCGGTTTACCGAGGGTAGTAGAGCTGTTTGAAGCAAGGAAACCCAAGGAACATTCTTTTATAGCAGAGATATCAGGAAAAGTTGAAATTGAGGATATAGATTCCAGATTCAGGATGCTTACCATAAAAAGCAAAGATGGAAAGCAGGAAAAAGTTTACCAGATTCCAACAAGAGCAAAACTAAATGTTAAAAATGGTGATTCAGTTTCTGCCGGCAGCCAGTTAACCGAAGGACCAAGGAATCCCCACGATATCCTGAGGATTAATGGAATAAAAGAATGCGAGCAATATCTGGTAAAAGAAGTACAGAATGTATACAAGGCACAGGGTGTTGATATTAATGATAAACACATAGAAGTAATAGCCAGGCAGATGTTAAAAAAAGTTACGATAATTGACCCGGGAGATAGTGATTTTCTGCCAGGCCAGCTGGTGGACAGGCTTTTCTACGAGAAAGAAAATAACAGGCTTATTTCCAGCATGAAAAAACCGGCCACAGCTGTTCAGAACCTGATGGGCATAACAAAGGCTTCGCTTGTAACAGACAGTTTTCTTTCTGCTGCGTCATTTCAGGAAACTACCAGGGTTTTAACGGATGCAGCTATCGAAAATAAGATTGATAATTTGAACGGTTTAAAGGAAAATGTAATACTTGGCAAAGCTATTCCTGCAGGAACAGGTATGGGCAGTTTCAGGGATTATGAATTAGAATATCCGGGTTATAAAGAAGACAATAAGGATGAAATTGAAATCCTTCAGGAAACGGAAGGAGATGACACAGGAGAGATAGAGATAAATATTTAAAATATATGGAAAAAATACTTTAATGTAGCCATTTTTTTATATTGACATTTTAATTTTTAGATGATAATCTCTTCTCTCGTGTCTTCAAAAGAGGCTATAATTAATCATTAATTGTGACGAAAAATATTATTAAATTGGCGTAGAGGAAATTTTTTATGCCTACTATAAGTCAACTGGTTAAAAAAGGAAGAAAAAAAATTAAAAGAAAAAGGAAAACACCTGCTCTGCAGGACAATCCTTTGAGAAGGGGTGTATGCCTGAGAGTATATACTGCAACCCCAAAAAAGCCGAATTCAGCGTTGCGCAAGGTCGCAAGAGTCAGACTGACAAACGGGGCTGAAGTTACGGCATATATTCCTGGAATTGGCCATAATCTTCAGGAACACTCTATAGTCCTTGTAAGAGGCGGCAGAGTTAAAGATTTACCTGGAGTAAGATATAAGATTATCAGGGGCACGCTGGACACTGCCGGGGTTGAGGACAGGAAATCTTCCCGTTCAAGATATGGAGCAAAAAAGCCAAAGTAATTTATAAGGAGTCATAATAATATGCCCAGAAAAGGAAGACCTCAAAAAAGGAAAATAACATTAGATCCGGTTTATAAAAACAGGATTGTTGCCCAGCTAATTAATAAGATTTTAAAAGATGGTAAAAAAAGTGTTGCTGAGAATATAGTGTACAGCAGCCTTAGGATTCTTGAAGATAGAACCAAAGAAAATCCGCTGGCGATACTGGATAAGTGTCTTGATAATGTAAAACCCATGCTGGAAATAAAGTCGAGAAGAGTGGGCGGAGCAACATACCAGGTGCCCGTTGAAGTATCGGCAGAGAGGGCAAATACACTGGCAATAAGATGGCTGGTGGGTTTTGCCGGCAAAAGAAAAGAAAAAACTATGGCGGAAAGATTGTCTGCCGAAATTCTTGATGGTGCCAGCAATACGGGAAGCAGCGTAAAGAAAAAAGAAGATCTTCATAAAATGGCGGAAGCAAACAGGGCTTTTGCACATTATAGATGGTAGCAAATATACAGGTGATTAATTATGACCAGACAGGTTTCACTAAGAAATATAAGAAATATAGGCATAACTGCTCATATAGATGCAGGTAAAACAACCACAACCGAACGTGTCCTTTATTATACGGGTAAAACCTATAAAATAGGCGAAGTTCATGATGGTGCTGCAGTTATGGACTGGATGATACAGGAGCAGGAAAGAGGTATTACAATTACTTCTGCAGCAACAACATGTTTCTGGAAAGACCACAAGATAAATATAATTGACACGCCTGGCCATGTTGATTTTACGGTAGAGGTTGAAAGGTCGCTCCGGGTACTTGATGGTATGATCACCGTATTCTGTGCGGTGGGAGGAGTGGAGCCGCAATCCGAAACTGTATGGAGGCAGGCCGATAAATATAATGTTCCCAGGATTGCATTTGTTAATAAAATGGACCGGAGCGGAGCAGATTTTTATTATGTGCTTGATATGATTAGAACAAGGCTCGGAGCAAACCCTCTTCCTCTGCATATACCGATAGGCAAAGAGGATAATTTTGAGGGAATAATTGACCTTATCAGCATGAGGGCAATTATTTATAAAGACGAGATGGGTATTAAATTTGAATATGAGGATATACCTGAAGAGCTTAAATCCGAAGCCGAAAAATACAGACAGGAATTAATTGAAAACATTGCCAATTATAATGATTATATTTTAAATAAATATGTTGAGAATATTGAAATAACCGAAGATGATTTGAAAAAAGCCATCAGGGAAATAACCGTTAATGTTAACGGTGTTCCTGTGCTATGCGGAGCTGCGTTTAAAAATAAAGGTGTTCAGCCCCTGCTGGATGGAGTGGTTGAGTATCTGCCCTCCCCGATTGATGTTCCTTCCCCAAAAGGAATTAATCCGGAGAATGAAAAAGAAATCAACAGGGAAGTGAATGATAAGGCAGCTTTTTCAGGGCTGATATTTAAAATAACCACAGACCCATTTGTTGGGAGATTGAGCTACTTAAGACTTTATTCCGGAACTCTAAAAACCGGGGACCGTATACTAAATGCAAATAACGGTAATAAGAGCAGGATAAGCAAGCTGCTGGAGATGCATGCAAATAGCAGGGAAGAAATTAAAGAGGCTCACAGCGGAGAAATAGTTGCAGTCGTCGGTTTAAAAAATGTAAATACAGGCGATACAATATGCGACGCGGATAAACCTATTATATACGAATCAATAACTTTTCCTGAACCAGTACTGGCTATTGCCATTGAACCAAAAACAAAAATGGATCAGGAAAAACTGGCCAGCGGACTCTCTAAACTGGCAGAGGAAGACCCGACTTTTAAAATGCAGATTGACAGCGAAACCGGACAGACATTGATTTCCGGAATGGGCGAACTTCACCTTGAAATTATAGTAGACAGATTGCTGCGGGAGTTTGGCGTAAAAGCAAATGTCGGCAGGCCCCAGGTTTCTTACAGGGAAACAATAACCAGGGATGCACGGGTTGAAGGCAAATATATAAGACAGAGCGGTGGAAGGGGCCAGTATGGTCATGTAATAATACATTTTGAACCAAATGAATATGGCAGAGGATTTGAATTCGAAGATAAGACAAAAGGCGGAATTATACCAAAAGAGTTCATCAAACCCATTGAAATGGGTATAGAAGATGCGATGCAGTGCGGCGAGGTAGCGGGATATCCGGTTGTTGATGTTAAGGCCACGCTTCTTGATGGCTCCTATCATGAAGTTGATTCTTCGGAAATGGCTTTCAGGATTGCAGCTTCCAAGGCTTTCAGAGAGGCCATGAAAAAATGCCTCCCTATTTTGATGGAGCCGGTAATGGACGTAGAAGTGGTTGTTCCTGATGAATATACCGGAGAAGTTATAGGGGACCTTAATTCCAAGAGAGGAAAAATATTATCGGTAGCATTAAGAAACAAGAACAGAGTTATAAAGACGGATGTACCGCTTGCAGAAATGTTTGGTTATGCTACAGATTTAAGATCAAAGACCCAGGGTCGCGCTACTTTTACCATGCAGTTTAAAAAATACGAATCGGCGCCAGCCAGAATAGCGGATGAAATTATAGAAAAATTCAAGGGTAAAAAAATTGCGGTTTAATAAATATTAGAAATTAAATTTAAACAGAGAAAGGATATATTATGGCTAAACAAAAATTTGAAAGAACAAAGCCTCATATAAACGTAGGAACCATAGGCCACGTGGACCATGGTAAAACGACCCTGACCTCTGCTATTACAAAATGCTTAAAAAGCACCGGCATGAATGTAGAGGAAAGATCGTTTGATTCCATAGACAACGCTCCCGAGGAAAAAGAAAGAGGCATAACAATTGCCATTGCACACGTAGAGTATGAAACAGAAAACCGCCACTATGCCCATGTTGACTGCCCCGGCCACGCAGACTATGTAAAGAACATGATTACGGGGGCAGCCCAGATGGACGGAGCAATACTTGTGGTATCGGCAGCAGACGGCCCTATGCCCCAGACAAGGGAGCATATAGTTTTAGCAAGACAGGTAGCAGTTCCCTACATCGTGGTATTTCTAAATAAGATAGATATGGTAGACGACCCCGAGCTCATCGAGCTTGTTGAAATGGAAGTAAGGGATCTCCTTAAAGAATATGAGTTCCCCGGAGACGAGATACCTGTTATAAAGGGCTCGGCACTAAAGGCTATGAACTGTACATGCACCGATAAGGCAAACTGCCCCGACTGCAAGGTAATTTTAGAGCTCATGGAAAAGGTGGACAGCTATATAAAGACTCCCGAAAGGGATGTAGACAAACCATTCCTTATGCCGATAGAGGACATATTCACAATCACGGGCCGTGGAACAGTAGTTACAGGCAGGGTTGAAAGAGGAAAAATTGCCCTCCAGGACACAGTAGAGATAATAGGTATAAGGCCAAAGATACAGAAGACAGTCATAACCGGTGTTGAGATGTTTAGAAAGCTTCTGGATGAAGCACAGGCAGGAGATAACGTAGGGCTTCTGCTGAGGGGTATACAGAAAGAAGACGTTGAAAGAGGCCAGGTAATAGCAAAACCGGGCTCAATTACACCTCATGCCCATTTTAAGGCCCAGGTATATGTACTGTCCAAAGATGAAGGCGGAAGGCATACTCCCTTCTTTAATGGTTACAGGCCCCAGTTTTACTTCAGGACAACCGATGTTACCGGAACCATAAGCCTTGCCGAAGGCGTGGAGATGGTAATGCCCGGAGATAATACAGAAATGGAAATAAATCTCATAGCCCCCATAGCCATGGAGGAAGGCCAGAGATTTGCCATACGTGAAGGCGGAAGGACCATTGGAGCGGGTAGTGTTACAAAGATTATTGAGTAGGCAGTGGAAAAGAAGGGTTATA
>CAZTUA010000044.1:0-17221 GCA_964616545.1 uncultured Actinomycetota bacterium
TAAAAGGTACAGAATCTTAAACAGGGTCAGGACAGTAAAAACATTATAGCTGCTGTTAAATGCAAGCCATGATATCCAGGTGTCCTCTTCAAGTAGAATTGGAGAAAATTCATTTATTGCGGGGAATATAAACTTTATTATGAATAAATAAGCGGAGTGAATAATGTGAGTCAGTATCTGTTCAAAACTTGAACCAAAATCCCCTGCAAATACTGTTTCCGCTGCCCTCTGATAAGTTGATAATAAATCTCGCTGGAAAAAAAAGGGGATGAATAATAGCCTTACAAGAAGACCGGCCAGAAAGTATTTATAAAAGCGCTTTGTCAGGTCTTTTCTTTTAAAAATATCTTCCGTCAACAGCCAATTCCCGAGCCTATTAAAAAAAAGTTTTATTTTCATTATCCTTTTTTTTATCTGCCTTTCAAATAATTGGACATAAACTTTGAGGTCCTTCCGGGGCCGCTCCGAAACAGGTGATAAAAAAATCTTTTTATCAGGTATGCCCTGCCTTTACCGGGTTTTCTATTATTTTTAAAGGATAGGCCGGGTTCTTCATTGCTTTCAACAAAATTATCAGCTTTTCTATCTTTTAGCGCACTTGATACCGGGTCACGGCAGAAATCTACTATGGGTCTGCAAACTTTTTCCCAGGTGTAATCATTTGCTACTTTTTTTATATTTCTCACGCACTGATTGTAAAAATCTTTATCTTCGGCAAGTTTTATAATAGCATTAACAATCCCCTTCACGTCCCCGTTATCTGTAGTTATTCCGAGCCCGTTTTTCTCCACCATATCGCTCAGGTAATCGCCTTTCGTTGAAATAACCGGCAGGCCCACCCAGAGATAATCAAGTATTCTTGTCCTGTATGAGAATCTGGTTTCAATGTGGTCAGGATGGGTAATTATTCCCGCATCAGCTTCCAGAAGATAATTTTGCCTGTCACCATAATTTATCCACCCGTAATTAAAAAATACATTTTTACCATACAGGTTTAATTTTTTGGAAAGATTAATAGTGTCATTCACCAGCTGGAGCTCCCTTACTTCAGGATTGGGATGCCTGATACCCATGAAGAATAATTTTATATCATCCCTGGTTTTTGCTATCTCCGCCATGGCTCTAATCAGGGTCAACGGGTCAAACCAGTTATAAATTCCGCCTCCCCAGATAACAACAAAATCATTTTCTTCTATGCCCTTAATTTTGTTTTTAAGGACATTTCTGGTATGGATGGGTCCTGCACCGGGAAGACCGAATGGAACAATATCTATCATTTTCTTCAGCGTGGGGTCCTGATTGTATGAATAAGGATTTACCCTGTTTAAAGCCGCCAGCATACCCAGCCAGAAATCTCTCTGCCTCTCAGAGGCACATAAAAAGAAATCTCCATAATAAAATTGTTCATTAAATATTTCATGTATCGACTTATGGACTTTTAACCTGTTTTCCATTGGCTCTTTTTCGTATTCTGCCAGAGTGGCCAGATTATAAGGGTCATAAATATCCATAATTAAATACTTTCCCGAGTCTTTTATACTTCTGAATTTGGCAAAAGCCATCCCTCCGCTTAATATGATATCAACCTTCTTTATAATTTCCTTAAGCTGGCTATCATCTGTAAACTGAACTATTTGAAAATTCTGTCCGGGCACATTTACTTTATTGGGCACCGCCAGTATGACCTCCATATATTGAGAAAGCACCAGGGCGAAATTCCATACCCTTATTGCCGGCCCGGCCATTTCTTCAGAAACCACTTCGGCTGTAACTATAAGAAGTTTCCTCTTTATCTCCTTTTCAAATACCCTGTAAATACCCAGAGACCTCAAAATATCAATCTGTTTCTTCTGGTAATCCGCATCAGATGACACTGCAAGAAACTGGCCTTTAAAATAAGAAAAAATTGCTTTATCGTCTCTTTTTCTATTTTCCTGTATCATCTTTCTTTTTCTCATTAGCTCCGGCAGCTTATCCATGAAGTTTTTTACCGCCATAAGCGAGCTCAATGGTTCACTTGATATGGCTACATCTCCTGATACTGACTCCTTTGAAACTAAATTGGTCAAATCATAATAATTTTTATAATCAAATTTAAAATCCATAAAGATACGGTTAAAAATACTTGCGAGGGTGCCGGAAAGCACCCGGGAAAGATTGCTGTCATCATAATTTTTAAATACCGAATAAAGAGAATTTCTCTCTCTGAGGAACCTCAGTTTATCTTCGCTTATATTCCTGGATGTCCCGTGATGATGGTGATATACAATAGACCCGGGAGCAAATATAACTTTATATCCCAGTACCCAGAGCCTCCATCCCAGGTCAACATCTTCATAGTAGGCAAAAAAATCATCATCAAAGCCACCGGCACCAAGAAAAACTTTTCTATCTATCATCATCGCCCCGCCATTTACAAAAGGAAGAAATCTGTACCCTCTGTATTCATCTTTCTCTACCGGTGTTCCATAATCAATCTGGAAGCCCTTGCCCTCAAAATTAATCATACCCCCCACAAAATCAATTGTTTTTCCATCAATTGAAAGAACCCTAGAGCCAGAGGCCACGATCTCTTTATCTTTATATATGGGCCTTAGCAGCTCAATCAGCCAGTTTTTATCAACCCTTGTGTCGTTATTTAAAAAAGCTATATACTCACCCCTGGCAGCTTCTGCCGCCTGGTTATTGGCATGAGCAAACCCCATATTGCTGCTGTTTTCAATTATTTTAACCAGTGGATAATTCTTTCTTATTAAATCAAGAGATTTATCGCCTGAACCATTATCTACTATTATAATTTCCAGCTTATCATGCTGATAATTAAGCTCCATTAAGCTATCGAGACACTCTTTTAGATACTGTTCACCATTTAGATTGACAATTGATACCGTAACTTCCGGGAAAGTAAGAATATCTCTCATAAAACTACTCTCCTAAAAATTATTAGATTATATTAGATAAATTATTGTAAATTATAACAGACAATCTATTTTTTTACACAATATCTATCTCTAACTGCTACCTGAACCAGGGGGATAATGAAACTAAATTTTCTTTAAGCTTGTAAATATTTTCCTTTATAATTAGCATAATGATAAAATTTAAATTATAATTTTAACCTGTAACTGACTTATTATTTATTAGATAAAAGATTAATATAAAAATTTTCTAAAAATTGAGACAAATAAACATAGCCTTTATAACTGACAGAATGATAAGGGGTCATGGTGTGGACCTGGTGGTAGACAGAATTGCCGATGGCCTCGCTCAAATGGGGTATATCTGCAGGATATACTGTAATTATTTTGACGAGACTTTTACCAACCGCAAGTCATATAACATAGAAAAGCTTCATTACTTTAAGCCTCACGCCAATCCCCTTATTTATGAAAGAAGAATTAGAAAATTAATTCCTTATCTTAATAGTAAAGATATTGACCTTTTTATAATCCAATCATTTCCTTTTTACAGTCTTATACCAAAGCTAGATAAACCGGTACTTATTGTTGACCATGGAATACCATATTCGGGCAGCTTTTCTCTCAAGAGAAGGCTCAGGTATAAATATATGCAGATAAGCCAGAACCTTTCTTATTTCAGAAGGGCAAATAAAATTGTTTCCGTATCCAGGTATCTTCTTAACTCCCTTCCCGGAAATCTAAGGGAAAAAGCCACCTGCATATATAATGGATGTGACCACTATAAAAAGAAAATAATAACAGAGGAAGAAATTACAGATTTTAAAAACAGCCTGGACGTAAGCTCCGAAGATATATTATTGCTATTTGTAGGAAGGCTGAACCTCACCAACCAGCCATATAAAGGGCTGGCCGAGCTTATAAATATATACCGGGAAACTCTTAAAAAATATAAAAATATAAAACTCCTTGCAGTGGGTTATGGTTCAAGAAATGATGAAGAACTGCTCAAGAATAAGGGGGTTTTATCCATAAGCAATGCCCCTGAAGAGCTCATGCCCTTAATTTACAGGTCCTGCGATATTTATGCCACCTGCTCAAAGTGGGAAGGATTTGACCTCCCGGTAGCAGAAGCGCATAGTTTTAAAAAACCAACCATCTGTTATGATATTGGCGCCCATCCGGAAATATCTTTAAACGGGAAGACCGGCTTTGTGGTAAAAAACAAAAAAGAGTTTTTAGAGAAACTGGAAATTCTTGTCACTGAACCGGAACTCCGAGAAAAAATGGGTGAAACTGCCGAAAAAAATGCAGCTAATTTTACCTGGGAAAACAGCGTAAAAAAATACCACGCGCTCATTAAAAGAATACTCAATCTAAAAGATTCAGATTTTAAGGCTGCAGTAAAGTCCTCTTCTAAAACAAAAGTTGCCCCTTCCAGAAAAGTGTCGGTAATTATAGTTAACTACAACTCAACCTATCCTGTTTTAAAGGAATGCCTGGATTCAATAAAGAACCAGACATACAGAGACACGGAAATCATTATTTTTGACAATAATTCTACATACAATATTTCCGGTGACATAAAAAAAGAGTTTACTGATATAAAGATAATTCAGTCTGACCAGAATCTGGGCCCTGGCGAAGGTATCAATCAGGCTTTGCAGTATGCGGACTCTGATCTAATTTTAATATCAAACTTTGACGTAGTTTATAATTTTGATGCCTTTGAACAAATGGTTGATTCTATTAACAACCTTGAAAGTATTTACCTCGGCGTAGCCCCGAAGATCAAGTTTTATTATCAAAAAGATTTCCTGGAGAGTGTGGGAATTTATCTGGATAATAACTTTTATACGGGCCATTACGGGCTGGGACAGCTGGATTTAAGCCAGTATAACAGGGCTGAAGATATATTCGGGGTATCATTTGTCTCATGCATGATTAAACGAGATGCATTTTACGAAAATAAAGTTGGCCCCATAGACCCCGGCTTTTTCTTATTTTATGAAGATGTGGATTTCTGCTACCGGGCGAACCTTCACGGATATAAATTCAGGTCCTGCGCCTCTGCTATCTGTTATCACAGATATGCATACAGTTTCAGGGATGACGCAACTGCTTTCCAGAAAAAATATTATTACCAGAAGTTAAATCTTTTAAAGACAGCCTACAAAAATGCCGAACCTGCCAATCTTAAAAGAATCATGTCCAACGAATTAAACATACAGAAACAAAACTTAAAGGATGTTAACCTGAAAAATACAGCCAGAAAAATAATAAAAGATTTCAGGGGAAGCACAAAATATTTAAAAAAAGATAGAAATTATATGGAATTCTCAAGACAATTATCGGATGCAGATATAATAAAATATAGCTGGGGTGAAAATACTTATTTTGATGTGGTAAGAAATGAACCGGTTCATTCAATCGAAAATCTTCACCATTCATATCGCAGGTTATTTTCACTTATGGGGAATGAAAAGTATGAAGGAATTGTCAACTACCTCTCAAATCTAAGGGACACCAAGTTCAGGATGGAGCCGGCCCTTTTTAAAAATATACTTCATAACAAGCTGGAATATGAACCTGCAGCGGTTCATAAATTTATAGATAAGATTCAATAATCTACAATCATGAAAAGTACGTTAAGAATTGGAATAGATATATCTACCCTTCTTAATCATGGCCCTTACATTGGTGCCGGCAGGTATATATTTAATCTGGTTAAAAGCCTTCTTGAAACAGATAAAAAAAATACCTATGTTTTAACCGGAAGATGCATCCTGGCCGATTGCTTTGATACAGTTAATAAACTTAAAAAAGAATCTGCAGGCAGAAGAGTTGAATTAAAGATTTTTAATACCACACAGAAGAAGCTTGACCTGCAGAACAGGTTCGGGTTCCCGCCGCTTGAGTTATCGGGCCTCAGGGTTGATATACTGCACTGTCCTGACTATCTTGTTCCTCCCACTTTAAACAAAAATATAATCCTTACCATTCATGACCTTGCTTTTCTTAGATTCCCCGAATTTAATTTCAGCTGGTTTGTAAAAAAGTACACTCGCGAGGTCTCAAGAAACGCCCGCAGGGCAAAAATTGTGATTGCTGATTCTATAAGTACAAAAAACGACATAACCCGTTTCTTTAAAATAAAGCCTGAAAAGGTCGGTGTTGTCTACCTCGCCGCGGATAGAATATTTAACAGATTGCCCGAAAATAAAAAAGATAAAAATTTTCTTAAAAAATACGGAATAGATAAAAAATATATCCTTTCCGTGGGCACCATAGAGCCCAGGAAGAATTTCATAACCCTTATCAGAGCTTTTAACAGTATAAGAAAGGAAAATCCCGATTTCAATTATAAGCTTGTAATAGTTGGAAGAACCGGCTGGAAAAGCGAGCCTACCTACGCAGAAAGAGAAAACAGCCGTTACAGTGAAGACATTACATTTACTGGAAGGGTCCCGGATGAAGACCTCGTCCAGATTTACAATCAGGCAGAACTTTTTGTATATCCCTCACTTTTTGAAGGTTTTGGACTTCCGCCGCTTGAGGCAATGAGCTGTGGGCTGCCAGTAATCGCTTCGGATACCTCATCGCTCAGAGAAGTAGTCGGGGATGGCGGAATACTCGTAAAAGCTGGAGATGAGCATGAACTGGCAAACATGATTTTAAATGTCCTGAAAAATAAAAACCTAAAAGAAACTCTGGGGGAAAAATCACTTACCCGGGCCAGAAAATTCAGCTGGGCCAATACTGCAAAAAAAACCATTGAGCTTTATCATAAGACTACCCTGCTTAAATAGCAGCCTTAACTAATCCAACATAAAATCAGAATCTCTCCTAAAACTGGCAAACTTCTGGAATAAGTATTACACAGACAGCATCGCTTGAAAAACTTTTTAATACTATATCATCTCTTTGTTTTCTATCATTTTAATAGTGGCACTACTCCTATAATCAGTGACACAATTAATACAGGAAACTATCATATTATTGATACTACATTAAAGATACTCCTGGCTTTATAGCAGGTGCCATCTATCTTTTAAGATATAGATTCTTAAAAGATAAAAAGTGGCGTAATGACCGGTAGAACAAGAAGCAGCGGTACAAATGAAGGATTTATGAGAGTCACTGGAAATTAATTAGAAAAAAATGTTACAATCTAATTACAAACTCTATTGACAAACACTATAAATAATGCTAATTTGTTACAAATTAATTACAAACTATTACTGACAAAAACTAAAAATAATTATAATTACTTAAAATATTTATTGTCCTAATCCTCAATTTATTAGAATCTTCCGAACGAAAGGAGATATAAATATGGCAGGAAATAATACCTTAAAAGATAAAGAAAAAAAGAAAACAAAGAAAAGAGCAGACTTAATTGTCACTTTACAAAAAATTGTAAAGCACGAAAAATTCCTTTCCGAAGAAAGACTTGTTGAGGTTGCCAGAGAATTTAATTTGTCCCCTGCTGAAGTCTATGGAGTAGCAACATTTTATTCATTTTTGCCAGTAAAACCGGCTGGTGAAAATATCATAAAAGTCTGCAAGACAATAGTTTGCGACATGAAGGGCAGGGATATAGTTTTAAAAGCCATTAAAGACAGACTAAATATTTTACCGGGCCAGACGAGTAAAGACGGCAAATTTAGTTTAATAACTGTAAATTGTATGGGCCAGTGCGATAACGCACCTGCCATGCTTATAAATGATAAGCCATATGTAAATCTAACATATGAAAACGTTATTAAAACCATTGATGAATACCAATCATAAAAGGTATTGGTCAGGGAGGTGTTTCTATGACAATTGATATAAAAGAAAAGAAAAATAAAATAAACTCCTTTAAAAAAAGAGTTGACCTGATATTCAGGAACCAGGATATCAACAAGGTAGTAGACAGGATATTGGAGATAAGCCCCGATAATATAATCAATGAAATAAAGGATTCCGGCCTCCGGGGTAGAGGGGGTGCAGGCTTTCCAACCTGGATTAAATTAAAAAGTGCAAAAGAGATAAAAAGTGTCTCTAAATATGTAGTATGCAATGCTGATGAAGGGGAGCCTGGAACTTTTAAAGATAGAGAAATCATTGAAAAAAACCCTGAAAAGATTTTAGCCGGAATGATGGCAGTCGCAAAAGCAATCGGGTCAAACAAAGGAATTATCTATCTAAGAGCAGAATATAATTACCTGCTTGAAAAGCTGCAGAAAAAGGTATATTTATTTAATGACAGGCTCGAGAGTTGTGGATTTAACTTTACCGTAGAAATCAGGTCAGGAAGCGGTGCTTATGTCTGTGGTGAAGAAACTTCCCTGCTTGAATCAATGGAAGGTAAAAGAGGAGAAGCAAGAAATAAGCCTCCCTTCCCCGTACAATCAGGTTATCTTGGCAAACCAACCGTGATAAATAATGTTGAAACTCTTGTTTATGTAGAAATAATTATTTCCGATGGTGCCGGAAGTTTCAAAAAGCTTGGAACAACGGATTCCAGGGGCACAAAGGTCTTTAGTATTTCCGGCGACACCGAAGTTCCTGGAATTTACGAGATTGAGATGGGAATGACATTAAAAGAATTTTCAGACCTTTTTGGAGACAGTGGTACAAAGGCGATACAGGTCGGGGGAGCTTCCGGGTTCTGCATCCCGAGAAGTAAATTTGAAGAAACAATAATAGGATTTGAAGGCATCCCCACCGGCGGTTCAATGATGTTATTCTCTGATAAAAGATCTATGTACAATATCCTTCACAATTATCTTGAATTTTTTGTTGAAGAATCCTGCGGACAGTGCACCCCATGTAGAGTTGGCTGCCAGCAGCTTCTAACAGGTATAGAAAGTATAAAAAAAGAAATTAAGCCCAAAAATTATATTGAAGATCTTTTAGATCTTGCAAAAACCATGAAAATCACTGCTAAATGTGGCCTGGGGCAATCTATTTGTAACCCATTTGTTTCTATTGTTGAAAACTTCAGAGAAGAAATAATATATTAAATTATAAGGAGGGCACATGCAGAAAATGATTAATTTAAAAATAAACAATATTGAAGTCAGTATTAAAGAAGATTCAACTATTCTTGAGGCAGCAAAGAATGTTAATATAAAAATACCTGCATTATGTTACCATGAAGACCTCTGTGTTGCCGGTAATTGCAGAGTTTGTGTTGTAGAGCAAAAGGGAGTAAATAACTTAAAAGCAGCATGTGCAACACCTGCTGAGGAAAACATGGAAATATACACCAACTCCAGCAGAGTTAGAGAAGCAAGAAAAACAATAATCGGCCTTTTACTATCCGAACATAACAATGATTGCCTTCATTGCTATAAAAACGGCAATTGCGAACTTCAGACTCTTGCCAGAGAATATCTGGTTGATTCTGATAGATACATAAGTATTTTGAAAGATTATACCATTGACCGATCTTCGCCTTCAATTATTAAAGATGACAGCAAGTGTATAAAATGCCAGAGGTGCGTGAGAACATGCGCTGAACTCCAGGATGTAAATGCGCTGTGCGTTTCAGGAAAAGGTTCCGAGATAAAAATTTCCACTTTTTTTGAAAAACCCATGGATTCCATCGTCTGTACAAATTGCGGTCAATGTGTTATTCACTGCCCAACCGGAGCACTTACAGAAAAAAGCTGCATTGATGAAGTGTGGGAGGTTCTAAATGATCCTTCCAGGCATGTTGTGGTACAGACCGCACCAGCGGTAAGAGTGGGACTGGGAGAAGCAGTAGGTCTCGAGCCAGGTCAGAGCCTTACAGGTAAAATGGTTACAGCTCTCAAAATGCTTGGATTTGATGCAGTATTTGATACCAATTTCTCTGCAGATCTTACTATAATGGAAGAAGGAACAGAACTTCTTAGAAGGCTTAAGAAAAAAATTAAAGATAACGAAAACGCGGCGCTACCACAATTTACATCATGTTCCCCTGGATGGGTAAAATACATTGAGCATGAATTTCCCGATATTCTCGAACACCTCTCAACCTGTAAATCCCCACAACAGATGCTCGGGCCTCTTGCAAAAACATATTATGCACAGAACATGAAAATTAGCCCGGAAGACATTGTGGTTGTTTCAATAATGCCCTGTACCGCAAAAAAATTTGAAGCCAACCGCCCGGAAATGTATTCCAGCGGATATAAAGATGTCGATTACGTTTTAACTACCAGGGAATTCGGAACGATGATTCAGCAGGCTGGAATAAATTTTGAATCACTTAAAAATTCTGAGTGTGACAGCATACTTGGCAAACATACAGGAGCAGGAGTTATTTTTGGGGCAACCGGCGGTGTTATGGAAGCTGCTCTAAGGACAGCTTATGAAATGGTTACCGGAAGAGAAGTCCCTTTCGCTAACCTTAACATTACGCCGGTAAGAGGCATGGGAGGAGTAAAAGAAGCAGCAATTAAAATTGAAAATTGCAGGCCTGATTGGAAATTTCTTGAAAATGTGGAATTAAAAGTTGCTGTTGCCCATGGACTTTCCAATGCAAGGAAGCTGGCAGATCAGGTAAGCGCCGGAAAATCACCCTATCATTTTATCGAAATAATGGCCTGTCCGGGCGGGTGCCTGTCAGGCGGCGGCCAGCCCATGCCAGTAAATGATGAAATAAGGAAAAAGAGGACCGGGGCAATTTATGCCGAAGACGAATCTTTAGAATTCAGGAAATCTCATGATAACCCTGAAATAAAAAGAATTTACCGGGATTTCCTTAAAGAGCCTTTAAGCCACAGGTCTCATGAGCTGCTCCATACCGGTTACACAAAAAGGAAAAAATATTAAAAAATGAAAAAAATTCTAACAATTTTTTTATCGATATCATTAATATTTTCCTCCAATTTTATTCTTTCCAGCTGTGAAAGAACTACGGATTCAGAAAGTGCGCCGGACTCTGCTGCAGAAGAAAGTCGGGAAGAAATCAATATTACTGTAGGCACTCTAAGAGGCCCCAGTGCAATCGGCATGATAAAATTAATTGACCGGGCTGCTGACAGTAATGAAACCGGTAATTTCAGTTATGAGATAGTTGGTTCTCCTGATATTATGATATCAAGAATTATGTCAAACGAAATTTCCATAGCGGTGCTGCCGACAAATGTCGCTGCCAAACTATACAACAAAGGAGTAAATATAAAACTGGTGGCTGTAGTTGGAGGAGGCGTGCTTTATATTGTTTCAAATAAAAACCAGAATATCAAAAAGGGCAGTTGGAAAGATTTAAAAGGGAAAACTATAAACATTATTGCTAAAGGTTCTACCCCGGATGTTATTTTCAGATATCTCGCAGATAAAAACGGGATTGATACCCGGACAGACCTGACCTGTGATTATTCATTTGACCAGGTAGAGCTGAGCCAGCTCCTCATTGCAGAAAAGCAATATCTGGGAATACTTCCCGAGCCTTTTGTAACCGGTGCTCTTGAAACAAATGATAACCTTGAAATAATTTTGGATATCCAGGAAGAATGGGGGAAGGCAAGCTCATCAAATATCCTGCCCCAGACATGCCTGATTGTTTCTAGTGATATAATAGACCATAATAAAAATATTTTAGAAACATTCCTGAATGATTATAAGGATTCTATCAGCTGGGCAAATAACCATCCCGGAGATGCAGGAATCATAGCCGAAAAATTAGAAATAGGTATAAAGGAGGAAATTGCAGAAACAGTAATCCCACGGTGTAACCTCGTGTACCGGGACAAAAAGAGCGCCAGAGAAATTTTAGATGAGTATATGGAAATATTGTATCAATTTTCACCTGAAGATACAGGAGGGAAAATACCAGATAGTCGGTTCTATTATGATGGATAAGATAAATAAAAAAAAAGATTATCTCATCCTGTTTGCCGCAATCTTCCTTATTCTCATAATATGGAAAATAATTTCTTTAATAATAAATTCAGAGATTATTTTACCTTCTCCCGAAAACACCTTCATAAGTTTAATCGAGGTTGCCGGGCAGGATGACTTTTTAGCCGCTGTTTTCCACTCCATAACCAGAGGACTTATAGGATTCACTATTTCATTCCTTTCAGGAATTGTTTTAGGAATAGCCACAGGATTTAGCAATATACTTTACAGATTAATGGAGCCTGCCCTGGTAATTGTTAAATCCATTCCTTTAATATCAATCATATTGATTGCTTTAATCTGGTTTAACTCCGAAAATGTCCCGGTATTCGCAAGTTTCTTAGTATCATTTCCCATTGTTTATACCAATGTTGCCGAAGGAGTAAAAAATATCGATAAAAAAACTCTGGAAATGGCAAAATCATATAAAATATCAAGGACCAGGATTTTAACAGAAATATATATTCCCGGGATAATGCCTTTCATAATTGCATCGGCAGTTTCCTCGGTCGGCATCGGATGGAAAGCCGTAATTGCAGCTGAAGTATTAAGTAACCCTTTAAAAGCAATCGGTACGGATATGCAATTATCCAAAATTTACCTGGAAACCGATAAAGTAATCGCATGGACTATCATTGCCATACTTATAAGTTATTTTTTCGAATCAATCATAAAAGCTGCTGGCAAAAAAACAGTAAAGTGGAAATATTGAATTGTATATCGAAATTAAAAATCTAACTAAAAGTTTTAAAGGCCTGGAAGTCTTTAAAAATTTCACCATCAGAATACCAGAAAATAAAATAATTGTAATCATCGGTGAATCGGGATGTGGTAAAACCACATTATTAAATGTTATAAGCGGAATATATCCTGCCGATAATGGTAAATTTATAAATCTAAAGCAGAGGTCGATTTCATATATCTTTCAGGAACCCAGACTGCTTGAATGGAAAACCGCCAGAGGAAATATAGAATTCGTTTTAAAAGATATTTACTCAAAAAATAAAAGAAAAGAAATTTCCGAAAAATTTATTAGATTAGTCGGTCTTGAAAGATTTTCGAATTATTACCCCCATCAGTTGAGCGGCGGCATGTCCCAGAGAGTCGCAGTCGCAAGAGCATTCGCATTTCCATCTGAAATCCTCCTGATGGATGAACCGTTTAAACAATTAGACCTTAAACTAAAAAAAGATATTCTTGCCTCATTTTTGAATCTATGGCAGGAAGATAGAAGAACTGTCATATTCGTCACTCATGATATTGAAGAAGCTATCATGGTTGGTAATGAAATTTTTGTTTTAAAAGGTTTGCCGGCAAAGATTGTAAATAATTTTAAGATTGGAAAAAATCAATTTGAAAGAAACCTGAATAATAGTAATTTAATTAGTATCAAAAATGATATTATAAAAATTATAAACTCCTGATTTTTACTTAATAATTTACTTTGATATGTTACTTTTTAGCTAAAAAAATTATCTTTCTATGCTTATCTCCGGGTCAAGGTCTGCCATACCTTCGGCAATATTTCTGTGGATTACATTTATGGTAAACATATCATTTACCCAGTCACAATAGGTCTTATTGTCATTATAGCCAACTGCGGGAGACACCGAATACTCTCCCCCGATTAAGTTTACGGTAAAGGTAAAATTAACTGCCGCCTTATTATCCTTATTGAAAGTCCCGGTTCTAGTTTTTTTAAGCCTGGTATTGGTGCCATAAATAATATTGCCCCGGTAGTCAGTTATCCTGATACCGAATACCGGCTCCTCAACCCTGTTTCTAAAAAGAACTCTATATAGAATTTTTACCCTATCGCCGTATTTACAGTAATCTATCTTCTTCCCGCTTTCATCAAGAAGATTCACATCTGTTATTTCTGCATCTCCCGAGCCAAAGCGTTTTATGGTCTCTCCATCGATACTTAAATTTGATAACCTGCTTATTTCCTCACCGTCAACAATTTTCCTGTTGCCTTCGATTACGGTTTTAAAAATCTTCTTTCTTTCTGCCCTCTGCTGCTCTACTATCCTCTTCTTTTCGAGTTCTTCAACATAAGCCCTGTATTTTGACACCATATCCAGGGGCTTACCCATATCTACTATCTTCCCATCTTTCAAGAATATGACTTTGCTGCATAAATCAGAGATAGTATCAAGATCGTGGGATACTATGATAATTGTCTTGCCATTTTTCATAAAATCATATATTACTTTATAACATTTCGACTGGAAGGACTGGTCACCTACAGCCAGAACCTCATCTACAAGCAGTATATCGGGATTCACATTGACAGCAACCGAAAACCCGAGCCTCATATACATTCCCGAGGAGTAGTTTTTTACCGGCGTATCTATAAAACGCTCCAGTTCGGAAAATTCTATAATATCGTCCAGTTTTCTGTCCACATCTTTCTTCCTCATCCCCAGTATGGCAGCATTTATATAGATATTTTCCCTTCCGGTAAGGTCAGGATGAAAACCTGCTCCAAGCTCCAGCAGTGCGGAAAGCGGCCCGTTTATTATTACTTCTCCCGAAGTAGGGCGTATAATTTTTGCCATAAGTTTTAAAAGAGTGCTTTTCCCCGATCCATTGGGGCCGATAATTCCGCAGGTTTCCCCGTGCTTAACCGAAAATGAGATATCTTTCAGCGCCGAAAATTCTTCATAGGTGGTACGCCTCAGGGTGAGTATGGTTTGCTTTAAGCTGGGAACTTTTTCATGGTAAATACGGTAAGTTTTTGATACTGAATTAACCGCCACAGCTATGTCGTTTCCGGAATTTCTAATTCTTTTTTCCCTATAATTAATTTTACTATTCATTATCTTATTATTCATAAAAACTTCATTATCCGCCTAACCCGGTATTAAATCTCCTCCGCAAATCTGTACTCCAGCTTCTTAAACACAAAATATCCCAAAAAGAATATTATAAAGGTAATTGCCAGTGCAATTAAAGTCTCTACCGGTGAAGGGAAGCCTCCTGATTCTGGATACTTTATAAAATAAAAAATATTACGATAATAGGAAGTATATATGGTCATGGGGTTAATCTTAATTATGTACTGATACTGTGGCGGTACCATGCCGAGGGGGTAAATAATCGGTGTCCCAAAAAACCATACCATCATAATAATGGTTATAAGATGCTGCAGATCCCTGAAGAAAACATTTAAAGCCGAAACCAGAAGGGTCATTCCCACCACCAGGAAAAACTGGAAGAATATTACCACCGGAAGAAGGTAAAGGTAAATATAAAACTTATAGCCCATGAATCCAAGCACTATAAATAGTGCAACCAGCTCCAAAAAGAAATTAATAAGATTTGCCATAACTATGGACAGGGGCAGAATTTCTCTCGGAAAATAAATTTTGTTTACCAGGTTACTGTTACCAATAATGCTCCCGGTGCCGTAATTTACCGAATTGGAAAGGAAGTTAAATGGCAGAAGAGCACAGATTAAGAAAATAGCAAATTGTTCTATACCAGCCCTGAGAACAATGGAAAATACGAATGAATATACCAGCATGGTTAAAATCGGGTTGAGCAGTGACCATAAAAACCCCAGTGCCGATCCCCTGTACTTTACTTTGAGCTCCTTTTTGGTAAGGCTTAAGAGTAGCTCCCTGTAAGAAAAAAGTGTTTTAATCCCCGAAAACATTAAAATTCGCACCCACTATCCATATTACAATCCTTAATCCCTAAACGTACTCCCCTATCTAATAATATCGCACCGGATTAATTTTATTTAAATATAATATACCAAAAGTCATCCTTTAAAAATTCAGCGAATATTATAGCATTTATAAATCAAAAAATAATAAAAGCTTTTACTTTCAACGATATCCTTTTAAATACACAGAGTTGCATCAATTTTACTGGAGAATAAAACATTAATCCATAAAAGTAAACTTGCCTGTCATAACCCCCAGCTCTCTAGAATCCATGGAAAGCCCCCTCTCCTTAGGAGTCCAGCTTCTGCTGCATGCCATAGTAAATACAAATCTATCTTCAGAATAGTCCGAGAGATCTATTTCTATATCATGCCACTCGTTATTATCAATTTTAACTATTTTTACCAGGTTGTTATTTATATAAAACCTTATAAACAGAGGTAGAAGGTGCCCTGCCGGATCAGCATCTTTTACCGGCACTATAAGACTATCCCCTTTTTTATTTAGAACCTGTATGGCATCAATTGACGTCCACCTTATCTGGCGCCCGTCTATAACTTCCTCATTGTAGAAACCGTAATAGTTTTCCCATTTGTATAAAGCCTGCTTTGTATTTATGGAAAGATCCGTCATAGAGCTAATAAGCAATGTAACTCCAAATAAGATAACTATTGCTATAAGAACAATTTTTGAGACTAAATCAAATTTTATCTGCTTTAAACTGCTGACATGGATATACTTTTTAAATCCTTCTTTTTTATCTTTTAAACCAGAGAAAATTAAATCAGCGCCAGTTTTTGAATCCGGTATATTTCCGGAGCTAAGATCCCTGCCTTTTTCTGATCTTTGCGCCACTTTGGTCTTAAATAATTCTTCAGCCTGTTTTCCTGAAGAATTAATACTTATATACGCAAGCATAAGGCCAATAATCAGCCAGAATAAAAACTGCACCTCTATAAAATTAGTATGAGGGCCAAAAAATAGTGCGGTAAGCATTACCAAAAAAGAAACTGCAAGTCCAGAAAGCAACCAGTCCTGCCTCTTTAACTCTTTATTTATATTTTTATTTAAGAAATATCTTACCGGTTTTTTTGCAATAAGAAAGAATATAAACAAAACCAGTATAATTCCTACAAGCCCCAGCTCCGATAATATCTGAAGATAATAATTTCCGGTAAAATCAAGGATATGAAAACCTCTGTGATATCTTCTGTGATAATCAGGAAGTTCAATAAAATATGCTGCCTGCCCCACACCGGATACCGGATGATCCCTGAACATGTACCAGGCCTGCCTCCACAGTATCTCTCTACCAGAAGATATATCCCTGTAGGCATCAATAAATCCCTTCTCTTTATATGACCGGTAAAAATCCCCCGCTGTTTCTATTAATCTATCCACCAGTATAATTCCGGTTCCCTCAAATTCATCCACCCCATCAAGGATTCTTGTTTTTATAATAATTCCCAGAAATGATGAAAAGATTATAATCATAATAAGGATAATTATTCCGGCCGAAAGCAAAGCGCTCCTGTTGGGCTTCCCTATTTTCCTTTTCAAAAAATATTTTAAAGCCATTGATAGCCCTATAATTATAAATAAGCCAGAAGCAATAACAATAGCAACAAATGCGCTTCTGGAGCCGCATAAAAAACTAAAATATATAAAAATAGCCAGAAAAACTCCTGCCAGAATCTTTAGGTACCATTTCTTAAAATATATAATAAAAGAGATCAGAAGAGGAAAAAG
>CAZTUA010000045.1:0-33492 GCA_964616545.1 uncultured Actinomycetota bacterium
GCGGGCTTTTTAAGAAACAGGGCTTTAAGCTATTACCCCGGTTATGGTTGGATGCTGCTGGCGTGAGTCCTTCTTCTCTTATAAATTATCTCATTTACAAAATTAATAATAATAACAGGCACCACCGAACTCGCTATTACAAGCAGCCACTGATAGATATCAAGGCCGGCAGTTTTAAAAATACTCTGAAGCCATGGCAGGTAAATTATTCCAACCTGCAGGAGAATAGAAACTGCAACTGCAAGATTGAGATATTTATTTCCAAAAATATTCTTTCTGAAAATGCCTCTGTCTTCGAATCTAAAATTAAATGTATGAAGAAGCTGTGTTATAACAAGAGTGGTAAAAACAGAAGTCTGAAAGATTTCCCTGTCGTGAATAAAATTATGGGTATTAAAAAAAACCGGTCCGGCAAAGTATATAAAGAGCGCGCCTGAAGTAAGAATCATACCCTGCCAGAGTATCAGAATGAGCCCTTTTCTGCTTAAAATACGTTCTTTCCTTTTTGTTGCTTTTCTGTCCATAATATTTTTTTCGGGAGGGTCTATACCCAGGGCCATTGCGGGAAGACCGTCGGTTATAAGGTTCATCCACAGAATCTGTACGGGAAGCAGCGGCAGATAAAGGAATCCAGCCTCTCCGGTAATTAAATAAAATATATAATCGCCAATGAGTATTGATACAAACATAAGGAGTACTTCTGAAATATTACAGGTGAGAAGAAATAGAATAAATTTTTTTAGATTATCGTATATGACCCTGCCCTGCTTTATAGCCTTAACGATAGTTGCAAAATTATCATCGGTTAAAATCATATCGCTTGACTCCTTGCTGACATCGGTTCCCACTATGCCCATGGCAACACCAATATCTGCTTTTTTTAATGACGGAGCATCATTTATTCCGTCTCCTGTCATTGCTACTATATGATGTTTTTTCTTTAGAGCCTCTACAATACTGACTTTATTGGAAGGAGAAACCCTCGCAAAAATTCTTATATCTTCTATCTGTTCTTCAAGCTCTTCCGGCGCAAGTTCATCAAATTCTGTGCCATCTATAATCTTATCTTCAGGGCCAAGTATTCCAAGTTCTTCTCCTATGGCGCGGGCAGTTATTTTATGGTCCCCCGTTACCATTATAATTTTAATATTGGCCTTTCTGCATTTTTTAATTGCATCATATACTTCCTGTCTCGGAGGATCTATCATCCCGACCATGCCAAGATATACAAGGTCTTCTTCGGTTTCATTTATCTTATTTTCGGATGGTAGTCTGTCCAGGTATTTAAAGGCGAAAGCAAGATTTCTCATTGCCCTGCCGGCGAGCGTAATGTTATTTTTGATGATTTTATCCCTATCTTCGCTGCTCAGGTTTTCAACCTTCCCATTTTTAATTATTCTGGTGCATTTCTCCAGTATCACCTCTGGAGCGCCTTTTGAAAATAGAATATATTTATGACTGCTATCCCCCTCGCCAGTCTGTATTTCATTAACGGTGGTCATCATTTTTCGCTCGGAGTCAAACGGCTCCTCCATTTTTCTCGGGTAATCATTTTCCAGACTGCTCTTATCCAGTGAATAAAAACTTCCCAGCTCAATCAGTGCTGCTTCTGTAGGGTCACCGGTGATTTCACCTGTTTTTCCGTCTGGATAGTAGGCATCATTGCAAAGGACGGCATTTTTAAGCAGAAGGCTTAGCGCATCAGAATCTTTGAGATTTTTAATGGATAAAGTTTTACCTTTATCATCAGCCCTGTTGTATCTCTCTATAAAATTGCTGTAGTCCCTGGATTCTTCTAAACCGGCATATATTGTCCTCACCATCATTTTATTTTCAGTCAGTGTTCCGGTTTTATCCGTACATATAACGGATACACTCCCAAGCGTTTCTACTGAACTCAATTTTCTTACTATGGCATTATTTTTTGCCATTTTCTGAACACCGAGAGCAAGAGATACGGTAACAATTGCCGGCAGGCCCTCAGGTATGGAGGCAACCGCCAGAGCTACAGAAACCAGGAGCATTTCTGCCACCGAATTACCCTTTAGTATCCCGGATACAAAAACGATTGCGCTTACCGCAAGGCATATTATTCCGATTCTTTTTCCAACAGTCTTTAATTCAATCTGGAGAGGAGTCTGTTCATCTGTTACCTGAACCATGCTTGCAATTTTTCCGATCTCTGTATCCTGCCCTGTACTGGTAACAATAGCAAGACATCTTCCCTTGACGACAGTTGTACCGCTGAAGAGTACATTTTTTTTATCTCCGGCCGGGAGTTTTTCTTTATCAAGTTCAGCAGTGATTTTATTTACCGGAAGAGATTCGCCTGTAAGAATTGATTCATTAACCTGCAGGTTCGTCTGTTCTATAATTCTGCAGTCTGCGGGCACAAGATCGCCGGCAGCCAGTTTAACAACATCGCCCGGGACAAGATTTTTAGAGTAAATACTTTTTTCATTACCTCCCCTTATTACAAGAGCTTCGGGAGAAGCAAGCTCTTTTAAAGCCTGAAGCGCTTTTTCTGCACGGAATTCCTGTATAAAACCAAGAACCGAGTTTATTATTAATATAATAAGTATTACAATTGCATCAGTAATTTCTCTTATTATAACCCCTGAGATAAACGCAGCAGCAATTAATATCCATATCATAAAATCATTAAACTGTGATAGGAATATCCTAAAGGGCGTGCGTCCTTTTTTTTCTTCCAGCTCATTATAGCCGTAATCCTCAATCCTGCTTTCTGCTTCTTTTACACTGAGCCCCTTTTTAATGTCGGTGTTTAGTTTTTCTGTAATCTCGTTTATGGATTTAGTGTGCCAGAGTACATTACCGGATGAGTTGGAAGCGGGTAAGGGCTGGCCGGTTTTATTTTTTGCTGATCTTTTCACTTTAAATATCCATTAAATATACTAAAGATTTTTTACAGTACACAAATGATTAATATTAAATCATAAATGCCATGGTGAGTAAATTATAATAAATATGGCAAAATTTTTTAATCGCTGCTGTATATTATTTTGTATTTCACAGAAGAGGGGAACATAAGAATTATAAGGATTTAATAAAGATTAATTCTCGGCCCATATATTATGAAACATTTCCCATTCAGAAATATGGCTTTTTATATATCTTTCCATAACTTTAAGAATTTTTTCCATATTTTTATCAATCAGTTCTTTACTGTCTCCCTCTCTGATTAACTTTACAGAGTTATCAATTACAAGAAGATGGTTATATTTATCTTTTCTCCAGATAAAAGCAGGTATTAATTCAGCTCCCGACTTCAGAGCAATCTGAAGGGCACCAGTTGGGAGGGAAGCTGTTTCGCCAAAAAATTTAAATGGTTTCCCGGCCCTGCCCGAGGGGTTCCAGTCAGATGGTATGGCAACTATGCCATTATTTTTTAGTATCCTGAAAATATTTAAAATCCTGTTTACGTAAAGAGTTTTAAACCCTTTAGAAGACCTTTTTGATTCAAAATAATTCCGGGTAAGCCTGCTTTCTCTGTAAAGGCTTATACCCCATATATTATATCCATCAACGGCAAGCCTGCAGGCACCCCACTCAAAATTGCCGATATGTGCTGTAAAAATTACGACGCCCTTTCCCTTTTTTAGAGCATTGTCCAGATTTCTGAGACCTTTTACTTCTACTCTTTTCCTTAACTTTTCTTTTGAAATAATGGAGTGTTTGAGAAAATCAGTTACATTTTTTCCCCAGTTTATAAAAATATCAATTGCTATTTTGCGAGTCTGCCTGCTGTTAAAATCAATTTTTAAAACTTTAGAAACGTTATTTTTAATTATCTTTGCATTCAAGCCTGTTAAGAAACAGAGCCTTGCACCAAACGCTGCAATAAAATAAGTTACAGGGTAAGGGGTTGCAACAGCAATAAATTCAAGAATTTTATATCCAATGAAACTAAGCATTAACTCTCTCTTTATTGAATAAGTATTGTATAATGATAATAGATTTTGTTTTTAAATTAAAGTTTTACGGGTAATGAAATTTGTAATTAACGACGTATATTAAAAAATACTGTTTCTTCTTTAAAAGGAACAGATGATAGATGATAATAAAAAACAATTTATATGAGGGATAAGTGAGGGCTGGTTTATATGTCAAATAAGGATAGAAAAATTTCAGGTATTGAGCGAGTATTAAACTATACTCCGACAGGGAAGCCGGTAGTAAGCGCATATCTTATGGTTGACCGGACAAGAACCACGAAAAAGAATTATCAGACTAAATTAAATTCAATGATTGCAAAAAGCAGGGAGATACTGGAAGCAGATGATGATTTTGATAAAAATCATAAAAAGGAAATATTTGAAATACTTGAGAAAATAAAATCATTTGTAAATGATAAATTCAGTACCGGTTCCGCAAAGACGCTTGTAGTATTTTCTTCCGGTGATGGGCTATGGGAAGAGTTCAGAGTGCCGATAATAATGAAATCAAGAATAATTATTGACCCCAAGCCATATACCCAGAACCTGAGAAACCTTATTAATAATTCTAAAAAATACGGGGTGCTGCTGGTAAACAGGGAAAAGGCACAGATATATTCTGTATATCTTGGAGAAGTAAATGAATATCTGGCTGCATTTATCAGTGATGTTCCCTCAAAGGTTAATTTCAGAAGCGAGGCAGTATTGAGAGAAAAGAAACTGCTTGGAAGGCTGGAAGAGAAGCTGCATCATTTCTTTAAACTCATAAATGATAAGACCCTGGAGCTTTTTAAAGAAAAGAAATTTGACTATTTGATATTGTCAGGCAAGAAAGAAATAATTCCCGGATTCTTAAACTATATGCACAGCTATCTCCAGCAGGTATACATAGGGGGCATTGACGCCGAACCTGATTCAAAAATTACGGTGATTTCAAAAAAAGCAAAGGAAATTATTGATAAATTTGAGTTAAGTACCAAAAATGATGTAATAAATAAATTAATTGACGAGTATAATCCCAACAGGATGGGGGTTCTGGGTATTGATGCTGTTATAAGGTCCCTTTTAATCGACCAGATAAAGATTTTAATATATGAAAAACAATTTACGCACAGCGGATATGTCTGTGATATCTGCGGGTACCTGACACTGGAAGAAAAAAAGAAATGCCCGTATTGTGAGGGTGAACTTGTATTTTATAATGATATAGTTGATGAAATTGTTGAAAATGCGCTGGATCAGGGCTGCGAGATAATTGATATTGACAGCAATGAGAGATTGAATAAAGCGGGAAGCATCGGTGCAGTATTGAGATATAAAATGTAGAATGTTTTTTCTTATAAAAATAATCCCGGAAAATGAAGATATTATTCCAGCTTTTGCAGCTCGGAAAGCTCCCTTGTAAATTGTTTTATGTTATCGAACTGCTTATAAACGGAAGCAAACCTTATATAGGCAACCTTATCAAGTTTTTTCAGCCTCTTTAAAACAAGATTTCCTATTTCCCTGGATGGTATTTCATTTGAGGGCATACCGGAAATTTCGTTTTCTATATCATCCACTATTTTATTTAAAACTTCGGCGCTTATATCCCTTTTTATGCAGGCTCTGATTAACCCGCTCAGAATCTTGTTTCTATCGAAGGGTTCTCTTGTGTTATCTTTTTTTATAACAGCGATTGGCTGGTTTTCCAGTCTCTCATACGTCGTAAACCTTTTACCGCATTTTTCACACATTCTTCTTCTTCTGACACAATCACTTGAGTCTGTCAGCCTGGAATCTATTACTCTTGTATCGGGATTTGAGCAAAATGGACATTTCATATTTACATTCCTTTAAAAAGTGGTTTAAATATTTTTTTAATTACCGGACTTATATCTTTTCTGTTTTCAGTATAGTATGTCTTGAGGAGGCTGAAGCTTTTAATGCAATATACCAGTGTTATAAGGATCCCAAAAATAAGCCACCAGATTCCCCCTTCATAAATCCATAGAAAAAAAGAAAAGAAAAAATACGCGAATGCAGTGCCAAGATAGGAATCTTTTAAGATAAAAAGAGCAATGGGTACAAAGATAAGATAAAGGAACAAAAATGTAAGCGGTGACAGGTAAAGCAGCCCTCCCAGGAATGTAGAAACGCCTTTTCCTCCTTTAAAACCTATATAGATCATCCAGTTATGCCCGATTACTGCAGAGACAACTGCGAGCAGTGGAATGAAGATGTGGCTCGAAAACCGTGAGGCAAAGTATGCAGCCAGTATGCCCTTTCCAATATCGGTAATCAATACAACTGTTCCTGCAAGTTTACCCACGCTTGAGAATGTATTCATACCACCAACGTTTCTGCTCCCTTTCCTGGTTATATCAATGCCTTTTATTTTTCCGGCTATATAAGCTGATGGGAAAGAGCCGATAAGATATGAAATAATCAATATAACCGCTGCATTCAGATATAAATTTTTAAAGATCATTCCCTTCTCCCTGAACAGTTGTACTTATCATCTGTGTCCGGGTTAACAAGCAGGCCCGAATAAGCTCTTATGTACGGATTATATCATAAAGAAAAGCCATTAAAAATTGGTAAATAGATAAAAATAACACGGATTAAATATTAATTTTACGTGCCGGTATGTTATAATTGTAACTAATATTGACCGGATAAGAGATTTTATTAAAGCTAAATTTACCCTGGTGCCAGAAGAGGAGCGGCTGGTAAAATGATGCTTAATAAATATGTCTGTTCTAATAAAAAGTGTTTTGACAAAGAGGCAGAGGTTGTTCTATAATTCTACTGCAAAATCAAAATTTGATACCACAACAGAGATAGTATCTCTGTCCAGAGGCCTCGTCTGTGAGGCCTTTCTTTTTTGGCGGGAGATATGAATGAAAGAGTAATTTTTTATATTGACGGGCTTAATCTGTATAATGGCCTTAAAAGAGCAAATCTGAGAAAATACTACTGGCTGAATTTAAGGGCTCTGGCTGAAAAATTATGCCTCCCAAATCAGAGGCTGGTAAGAATAAAATATTTTACCAGCATGGTTTCCACAAAGTTTGATGAAGGAAAGTTCCATAGACAATCTTCTTATATTAAAGCTTTAAGAACCCTGAAGGATGTCAGGATATTTTTGGGCAGACATCAAAAAGGACTTACCGTATGCAACAGATGCGGAAAAGTTTTTAAGAATTTCAATGAAAAGATGACGGATATGAATATTGCCGTTGAAATGTTTAAGGATGCCTACCAGAAAAAATGCAATACACAGATATTGATATCCGGCGATAGCGATCTCGTCCCTGTATGCAAGGCGATAATAGAACTTTTTGATATAAAGCTTGTTATATTTTTTCCGCCCCACAGGAAGACTGACAGGCTGCAGGAACACTGCCATTTCAGCGCAAAAATTTTTACAAATTATTTTAAGAAGAGCCAGCTTCCGGAATTAATAATTGACAGTGACGGGAACGAGATAATAAAGCCTGAATACTGGAAGTAATCTGGATAAAAGTAGGGGAATGTGCATTTTTTAAAGCTAAACGTTAATTCAGCTAAGCCAGCCTTACCCTGACTGGATGAAATTCAATAGTATAATCAAAAAAAGCAAATAAAAAAAATTCTATTGACAACAACTACCTGTCGTTATATTATATAAAAACTTAATAAAGTCACTGGAAAAAGTAAGTATTTATTAATTAATAATAAGAATTTAAATAAATGCAGAGAACAGGCGATTTAAAATTAATCCAGGAATTGAATAGGTCCATAATCCTTAAGACAATACAGAATTATGGCCCTATTTCCAGAAGCGAAATAGCTAAAAAAAACAAAATAAGTTCCACAACAGTAACTGCAGCAGTAAAGAAATTAATAAAGCAGGGTCTTGTATATGAAGAGGGGATAGGAAAGTCAAGCGGCGGCAGAAAGCCCATACTATTAAGGTTTTCCTCGGACAGCAAATTTATTATTGCAGTCGCAATTACAAATTCCGTAATAAAAATAGCAGAAGCCAACCTGGAAGCAAAAATCAACAGGCAGGAAATTTATCCGGTAAACAAACTGACAGGAAAAGCATTTATTGAGTATTTACTAAAATCCATTAGCAAATTTTTGCAGGGATATCCTGATCTAAAAAAATGTGTTGGAATTTCTGTTACTTCTCCGGGAATTATAAGTGTAGATAAAACAGTTATTCATGAAAACACAAAGTTAAAATTAAAGGATGTTCCTCTTAAAGAGAGAATTGAAAAACAATTTAAGCTAAAAGTCTGGCTGGAAAATGACACCAATGCAATTGTTTTGGCTGAAAAAAGATTTGGAGCATATAAAAAACTAAAGAATTTAGTATATGTAACAATCGGAGATGGGGTAGGAGCCGGGATTATAGTGAATGATCATATAGTTCGCGGTCTTAGCGGTGGAACGGGAGAATTTGGCCATACGACTATAGATATGAATGGTATTGTCTGTGATTGCGGGAATAAGGGCTGCCTTGAAAATTATATTAATTGGTCTGCCGTATATTCTAAAATAATGTCTTCTGTAGCTCTGGGAAAAGATACAATGATGCAAGAGCTAACAAAAGGGAATATAGAGAAGGTTACGCCGGCTATTTTCCGTGAAGCTCTGGAAAAAAATGATAAGTTAGCAGAGGAAATTACGGTTGAAACTGCTAAATATCTGTCGGTGGGAATTATTAATCTCGTAAATATGTTAAACCCTGATGTAATAATTTTTGGCGGAAAACTCGCATATAATAATAATTTCCTTATTTCAGAGGTAAAAAAATTGGTATTCAAGCGAGCTTTAAACATTTTAACCAATAAGCTGGAAATTTGCTCAATATCTTTAGGAAAGGATTTCAGGATAATTGCTTCTGCTGCTATTCCCCTAAAGGAGATATTTCATTTTTCTGTTTCAGCATAATAGTAATGCGGCAAATTGAAAAATATATAATCTGATAGAGCAGTTCAAGCATTTTGATTGGAAAAGAAGAGATGTCTGTATTTTATAAATTGGGAGGTGATAGGTTTTACATAGAAGTAATTGTTATCTTCCTTTAATTATGAGGGGAGAAAGAAAGGAGGTTATATGATAAAAGAAAAATGAGATTTGTTCAGGAGTAATGATTTATAGGACCAGAACCACCTAAACAAATCTCAAGGAAGATTTTAATAGAAATCGTTGTATAAGTAAATTTGTTAAAAGGAGAGTGTATAAGAAATGAAAAAGTCATTATTGTGGTTATTAATAATGCTACTGGTCATATCAATGGTGGCAACTTTTTCACTTGCAGGATGCAGCGAAGAAGGAGCTCCTGTTGAAGAAGAAGAGGCAGCTGAAGAGACACCAGCAGAAGAGGAACCAGCAGAAGAAGCGCCGGCAGAAGAGGTAGTTGAAGAAGAGGAAGAAGCAGAACTGGGGCCGGAAGTAGAATTAATAGTGCTAAACTACCTTGATATCACTTCCCCGGAAGCTGCAGCCTGGGATGAAACTGTAGAAAAATTTCAGGCAAAATATCCAAATATTACACTGACAATTGAAAATAGTTTTGATGAAGCATATCATCAGAAACTTGCCGCACTGGCAGCTGCCGGGGATTTACCCGATGTTATGTATTTGTGGCCGGGCGGAAGAAGTGCAGAGCTCTATGAAAACGACCTTATTGAAGATCTCTATCCATATTTAGGTGCCGATAAAGATAATTATGCACCTGCTGCTGTTGCACCTCAGTGGGATGGTAAGCTTATGGAACTTCCCATAGCGGTAACTGCAACTCATGTAATGTATGTTAATACTGCACTTCTTGATGATCTTGGGCTTAGCATGCCTGCTACATACGATGAATTAGTTGCGATGGCAGAACCAATAACAGAAGCCGGTCTTTATCCTATTATAATGCCCAATAAATCGGCCTGGGTTATGCAGTCCTGCCTCTTTAGTGCTCTGGTAGGAAGAATAGCTGGCCAGGACTGGCTGGATGCACTGATTGCAGGAGAAGCATCTTTTACTGACCAGGAATTTGTCGACTCTCTCGCATTTGTAAAAGAACTTTGGGATAACGGACTGCTCCCGCCTCAAAGTATCCAGCTGGAATATGGGGATGGTCCAAACCTGTTTGCAACCGGCAGAAGCCCATTTATGATCGATGGCGACTGGAGGGTAGGTGCAGTAGCTCCTCTGCTGACAGCAGAAGAACAGGCAGATTTTGAACTTTCTGTATTCCCGGATATTGAAGGTCAGGCAGGTCCTTCCAGCTCTACTTCTACAGTAGCTGCAACCGGTTACGGTATGAAAAAAGGCCTATCTGGCGATAAGGCTGATGCTGCATGGAAATGGGTTTCATTCTTTGCAGGACCTGAAGCAGCTGAAATCAGGTTACTTGAGCAGGGAATGATACCATCTTACTTAATGGACATATCAGGTTATGATATAGATCCACTTGCAGTAAAAAGAGGTGCTTTCTATGGAGAACATCCCGGAACATATGTACTTGATGACAAAATTACCGGTGATCCGATCACTATATTAAATGATGGTCTTCAGGAACTGGCACTGGGAAATACTACACCTGAGAAACTGGCAGCAGAAATGGAAGCTGCAAGGTAATTGTATTTTGCGCTGAAAGTGGGCACCGCCTGAGCGGTGCCCACTAAGTATATTATGTAAATAGGATAGACTATAAAAATGGAAAAACATAAAAAGACACTTATATATCTGGTTTTCGTTTTACCGGCGCTGGCTGTTTATCTTGTAATAATAGCGTTCCCCATAATATCATCTGTAGGTTTAAGTTTTACTGATTATAATATTTATAAAAATACAGCCATATGGACCGGCCTGGCAAATTATATAAAAATATTAAAGGATCCGGTTTTCTGGTTTTCAATGAGGAACAATTTCTTAGTAATATTTGTTTCAGTTTTTGGCCAGATACCGCTGGGATTCGGGCTTGCATATCTTATTTACAGAAAGCTTGTAAAACGCTCGGGCTTTTTCCAGGCTATGGTTTTTTTACCAACTGTTATTTCTACAATAATTATAGGGATTCTGTGGTCAAAAATGTTTTCACCTATTGGAGTTATACCGGGGATTATTCAGAATATTACCAATAATCCAAATTACTCATTTACTATAATGAATAGTAAGCAGCTGGCCATGATCCCTATCGGGTTTGTTCTTCTGTGGATGTATACAGGTACTTACCTGATTATTTTTATGGCAAATCTCCAGAATATAGACCCTAATATAATTGAAGCTGCGCAGATTGACGGTGCAACCGAAGGCCAGATTTTTAGGAGGATTATCGTTCCCCAGCTTTATGGCGTAATAGCATTAACTGCAATTCTGGCTATAGCGGGGAGTTTAAGAAGTTTTGATTTAATCTTTGCCATGACAGGTGGCGGACCTGCCTATTATACTAATTTGCTGTCAATCTATATGTATAAATACGCTTTTGTTAATTATGATTATGGTGTGGGTTCTGCTGTTTCCACAGTTATGGTTATGTTATCAATTATTCTTGTGATTATAGTTCGATTAGTTCAAAGAAAATTGGCTGCTTCAGGGGAGTAGATATAATGTATGAGGATAATTTAGTTATAAGAAAAGAACGAAAAACTTTTAGCAACATACTTGCATATAGTGCTTTTATATTGTTTACAATACTTACTCTTTATCCGCTAATCTGGGTTTTGTATTCTTCATTTAAGCCGCAACTCGAAATTATAAGGGATAGTTTTGCACTGCCAAAAGACCCGACTTTTAATAATTATATTCAGGCAGTAATTAAAGGGAAACTGGATAAATATGCTATTAATAGTATTCTTTATACATTTGTTTCAACAGGGCTGGTTATCTTTCTTTCAATGATGGCTTCATTTGCATTTGCAAAAATAAAAAATAGGGCAACACCCTTCTTATATAATTCTTTTTTAATTGGTTTACTCATAACCATACAGGCAATTTTAATTCCACTGTTTATTTCTATGACACGAATTGGACTAAGAGACACTCGTACCGGAATAATACTTATTTACACAGCAATTAACCTGCCACTTGCAATTTATCTTGGAACAGAATTTGTAAGATCAATACCGGATTCGCTTATTGAATCTGCTCAGATTGATGGTGCTTCTTATTTTACTATTTTTTTTAGAATTATTTTGCCCATGTGTAAACCGGTTATGGTTACCATACTAATTTTTACCGCTCTTGCATGCTGGAACGAATTTATGCTTGCTCTTGTCTTTACCAGTTCTGATGCGTCAAGAAGTTTACCTGTGGGTATATATTCATTCTCTGGACCTCTTGCAACTGAGTATGGGATGCAATTCGCTGCTCTGGTTATTGGAATGACGCCAATGATTTTATTGTATGCATTATTTCACAGGCAGATCGCCCGTGGATTTGCAGCTCAGGGGGCAATAAAAGGTTAGTTTATATTGAAGTTAGAATAATATAGAAATTAAATTTTTTAAAAACAATTCTAAAGAATAATTAAATATAAAATTTTTACAAAATACAAAAATAATTAAAAATCAAAGGAAAGTTAGGCGCAATGGATATAAGCAAGGAAAAAATATTGTCTAATATGACTCTTGAAGAGAAAATAGGCCAGATGTTTCAGGTGGGCTTTAGCGCTACAAAAATAACTCCCGGTGTAAAGGAGATGATAGAAGAATATTACGCGGGAGGAATTATATATTTCAGACGTAATATAGAATCGCTGGAGCAGGTATCTAATCTATCCAATGAGCTGCAGAGATTAGCCATGAATAGAAAACCTGATTTGCCATTGCTTATATCTACTGATCAGGAAGGAGGAATGGTAAATCGTTTAGAAAATGGAACACATTTCCCTGGAAATATGACGATAGGTGCAACCAGGCAGCCAGGTCTTGCTGAAAAGGCCGGTAAAGCAATTGCATCACAATTAAAGGCGGTGGGAATTAATATGGACTTTGCACCTGTTATGGATGTAAATAATAATCCACTAAATATTGTTATAGGGGCAAGGTCTTTTGGTGGCGATGCTGAGCTGGTTGCAGAAATGGGAGCGGCCTTTATTAAAGGCATGCAGGAAGAGGGAACTATTGCCTGCGCAAAACATTTCCCCGGGCATGGAAATACAGCTGTTGATTCACATCTGGAGCTTCCAGTTATTGAATGTGACCGGGAGCACCTGGAAAAAGTGGAGATTTATCCCTTTAAGGAAGCAGTAAAAGCAGGAGTAGATAGTATTATGACTGCTCATATCTATGTGCCTTCACTGGAACCCCGGGAAGGAATCCCTGCAACTTTATCCAGCAATATTTTAACAGGCTTGCTCAGGGAAAAAATGGGATATAAGGGTGTAATAATAACCGATTGTATGGAAATGAAGGCTATTTATGACAATTTTGGAACTGTAGAGGGAGCAGTTATGGCTATTGAAGCAGGTGCAGATATAATTCTTATATCGCATAGCCTGGATAAGCAGAAAGCAGCTATTGAAGAAACAATCAGAGCAGTAAAAGAAGGCAGGATTACAGAGGAACGAATAAGCCAGTCTGTATTGAGAATACTTGATCTGAAGAGAAAAAGAATCGGGCTAAAAGATTTACCAGATTCAGATTACAGAAAGATAAATAAAGAAATAGAGGAAAAAATCGCATATGAAATCTCAAAAGAAGGCGTAACCTTAAGCAGGGACGAGAGTAATTTAATTCCTATTGGAAACAATTATAGGAAAATATTAGTTATAGACTTTCCTGCAGCAAAATCATCACCGGCAGAAGATGAAACAAGAGGAAATAATTTACTGATTGATTTTTTAAGAAAAGAGAGAATAGATGTAAGACATGTCACTATAGCAGAAAAAGATGAGAGATTATCTGTGCAGGAAGGTATTGATTTGATAATAGTCTGTACCTGTAATATTTTACGGGATACCTATCAGGTAAAAGTAATAAAAGAGCTCCAGGATACCGGCACCCCCGTTATAGTAATATCAGCAAACCCTTATGATTTTAAAGTTCTGCCCGGAGCAGCTACAATTTTAACTATTTATGATTATAGCCCATTTAATCTAAGGGTAGCCAGTGAAATAATAACAGGTAAATATAAGGCGAAAGGAACATTGCCTGTAACTTTATGAATTGAAAAAGCTGAGTAGAAGATTTTTTATAAAATTTATAGAAAAATAGAAAGATGGTGAAGTTATATGAATAGAAAATTATCATTAATAAAACCAAAGATAATACCTCCACTTGATGATAATTTTCAGTCTGCTGTTTTATGGAACAGAGCTTTTATTGAAAATAATAAAGATTCCGGTAAAAGCATTCCTTTATCAATAGGCTTTGAAAAAGAAAATAATTCAATAATGGTATATAAAACACAGGTTTTTTCAGATGAATCAGATTTTTCTTCTCTTAATTATCAATATATTGAACGGCTTGTAAAAACACTCCTGTGGATTTATGGCGGATATAAAATAATGATAGGCGGATCAAGTAAAATTGGTAAATATATCAAAGATATTTACTCAAGGGGGGGTAAGCGTTCATTTGATTCAGAATTTATGTCCGGAATCTATGAAAAGCCTTTCACGGTAACAGCTATGAATATTAATGAAGTCCCTTCAATGAAAGAAAAATCTAATTCGCTGGGCGGTCATCTTGAGGGATGTCGAATCGGCTTTGACCTTGGTGCAAGTGATAGGAAAGTAAGTGCTGTTATAGATGGAAAGGCTGTCTTTAGCGAGGAAGTAGTATGGAATCCCAGCACAGAAACTGATCCCTCCTATCATTATCATGAAATTATGTCTATGCTGCATAGAGCAGCAGCTCATATGCCTGCTGTTGATGCTATTGGCGGCAGCTCTGCAGGAATATATATAAATAACAGAGTGATGACTGCATCAATATTCAGAGGAATTCCACCGGAAATATTTAACAGGAAAGTAAAAAATATTTTTTTGGATATCCAGAATAAGTGGGGTGTTCCTCTTAAAGTAATAAATGACGGCGAGGTTACGGCACTTGCAGGCTCCATGTCTTTAAAGAAAAATGGAGTACTGGGTATTGCCATGGGATCCAGTGAAGCAGGAGGATATATAAATAAAAAAGGGAATATTAATAACTGGCTGAATGAACTGGCTTTTATACCTGTTGACATAAGCAGTGATGCACCTATTGATGAATGGTCCGGTGACCGTGGATGCGGTGTACAATATTTTTCCCAGCTGGCAGCAATACGGCTTGCCAAAAGAGCAGGGATAGTCCTTGATGAAGATAAAACACCTGCAGAAAAATTGAAGTCCATCCAGGAGTTAATGTCCCGGGGGGATGAACGGGCAAAACAAATTTTTGAAACAATCGGCTGCTATTTAGGCTATGGCATTGCTTATTATTCTCAATTTTATGAAATAGAGGCTGTTTTAATACTCGGGAGAGTTACATCAGGGGAAGGCGGTAAAATAATTATGCAAAAAGCAAAAGAAGTTCTCGGTAAAGAATTCCCCGATCTTTATGATGGGATTACCCTGAACCTTCCCGATGAATCCAGCAGGAGAGTAGGTCAGTCCATTGCAGCTGCAAGTCTGCCATTAATAGAAGATAAAAAGTAATGGCTGGGTAATCCGATTGTAATCAGGAGAGTTTATAAAATGATTAATAAGAATAAAACTATTATTTTAAGTGGTACTATAATTACTCCTTTCCAAATGCTTAAAGATAAAACCATCTGTATTGAAGAAGGAAAAATAAGCTCAATCAAAGATAGAAAACATATAATTAACCATGTAGATGCAGAGGTAATTGATGCAGCGGATGGATTTATTGTGCCGGGCTTTATTGATATACATATGCACGGTGGAGGCGGTTCTGATGTTATGGACGGAAGTTATGAAGCATTAAAGCAGATTGCGAAAACTAATTTAAGATCCGGCACTACATCTTTTCTCCCAACTACAATGACAATGGATAAAGAAAAAATTATCGCCAGCCTAAAAAGCGTTAGGGAAGCGCACGAAAAAGGAACCGGAGCTGCTGAAATTTTAGGAGTTAATCTTGAAGGACCTTATATAAATCCTTTAAAAAAAGGAGCACAGAAAGAGGAAGATATAAGAAGCCCCTCTATTGAGGAGTTTATTGAATTGAATAAGGCTTCCGGAAACTTAATACGTATTGTAACAATAGCACCGGAAATATCAGGAGCAGTAAATTTTATAAGATGGTTATCTGAACATAACATTATTGCTTCTGCTGGGCATTCTAATGCTACTTATGAGGAGGTACAGGAAGGTATAAAAGCCGGTCTGACTCATGTTACTCATATATTCAATGCTATGAGAAGATTCGATCACAGAGAACCAGGAACAGCAGGTGCAGCATTATCTTCTCCTGAATTAATTGTAGAGATGATTGCCGATGGAATACATCTGCACCCTGTAACAATGAAAATTATTGTAAAAATAAAGGAGCCGGAGAAGATAATTCTCATTACAGATGCTATGGCAGCTACAGGCGAGCCAGATGGAATTTATAGTCTGGGCGGACAGGAAGTTGTAGTAGCAAATGATGAGGCACGATTAAAGAACGGGACTTTAGCCGGCAGTATTTTAACTCTGGATAAAGCCGTAAGAAATATGGTAGATATAGTAGGAATATCATTAATTGAAGCGATCAGAATGGTAACCGTAAATCCGGCCAAGTGCCTGGGGGTTGAAAATAGAAAAGGAAGCCTGGAGCCGGGTAAAGATGCAGATATAGTTATACTGGATGAAAACCTGAGAGTTACGACTACTCTGGTAAGAGGTAAAATTGTTTACAGAGAAAAACTTTAAAAGGTATTTTTTATACACTTCACGTAACCAACTTATGAGTTATATTATGCTTCTGGTGAAATCATATTCAGATAAACGTTAATTTTTTAAACAATTTAGAGGAGCCATTATGTCATATATTAAGAAAAATAAAATTAAACGGTCTTCCAGTGTTGAAAATAATATCAATAAGGAAAATAGCATTAAAAGAGAACTAAAAAAAGAGATATCACTCATGAAAGCACTTATGGATAATCTTCCTGATTCAATTTATTTCAAAGATAGAGACAGCCGGTTTGTAAAAATCAATAAAGCCACCGCTGAAAAAATGGGCTTAAAAACCCCGGAAGAAGCAGTTGGCAAGACAGACTTTGATTTTTTTGGCAAGGATATGGCAAAAATAGCATACGATGATGAACAGAATATTATAAAAACGGGTAAACCTATTGTTGATAGCGAATATAAAGAAACCTATAGGGACAAGGAAGACAGGTGGATTTCTATAACAAAAATGCCCTGGTACGGTGAAAGGGGTGGCATAATCGGGATACTGGGCATAGCGAGAGACATAACAGGCAGAAAGAAGGCAGAAGAAAAAGTAAAATACCTATCCTTCCACGATACTCTTACGGGACTGTACAACAGGACATATTTTGAAGAAGAGCTGGCAAGGCTTGATACCCGAAGGCAGCTCCCCCTTACAATAGTAATGGGAGATGTTAACGGCCTGAAGGTGATAAACGATGCATACGGACATGCAAAGGGAGATGAATTTCTAAAAAAGATAGCAAGTATCTTAAAAGATGCTTTTAGAGATGAGGATATAATATCAAGATGGGGAGGTGACGAGTTTATAACAATTCTGCCGAAGACTGCCTCCAGAGATACGCAGAACATTATAAAGAGAATTAAAAAGCTGTGCAGGGAAAGAAGCACAAAGGATATGCCCTTAAGCATTTCCCTTGGAATTGCAACGAAAAAAGAACCAGAAGAAAACATAGAAGATGTAATAAAAAAAGCCGAGGATAAAATGTATAAATGCAAGGTAGCCGACAGCAAATCTGTTCATGAGAGCCTTGTGGAATCTCTTAAGGAAAACTTAAAAAAAGGAGATTCAAGAAGCGGCAGAAGCACCAAGCAAATGGAAGACTATGCACTGCTTCTCGGAAAAAAATTAAATCTGTCCTCTGCCAAGCTTGAAGAGCTAAAGCTTCTTATAAATCTTCATAACATAGGAAAGATTGCTCTGGTTGACGAGATAATGTCCAAGAGAGGAAGGCTTACAAAGGAAGAATGGGAAATAATAAAGGAGCTGCCTTTAATAGGATACCGTATTGCAGAATCCTCCCAGAAACTTAAAACCATAGCAGAGCCCATACTTGCCCATCATGAATGGTATAACGGAAGCGGATATCCGAGGGGCATAAAAGGTGAAGAAATTCCTATTCTTTCAAGGATATCATGTCTTGTTAATGCCTATGAGGCCATGACATCCCCGAGGCCCTACAGAAAGAAAATGACAAAGAAAGAGGCAATAGAAGAGATTAAAAGATGCAGTGGCACACAGTTTGATCCTGCAATAGCAAAGATTTTTATTGAAGTGCTTAAAAAGGAGAAGAGGGAAAACGAAGAATCAAAATAATATATTAGCAATAATAGTATTTATATAAATTAAGATAATTATTATACAGGTCCTTATAGGAATTTTTAAAGCTAATAGTAACAACATTAATCTCTGTTAACAATTAGCTGCTGGATTAGAAAGTATTACACTATTTACCTTCTCTCATAAACTTGTTTATAATCAAATAAATTATACCTTGTGATAAAAGCATTTTCACTTTAAAGTAAAAATATTTTTTATTAAATAATAAAAATTATTTACAATAATCTTGACAATATGATTGGTATTTAATAAAATTAGTACAGGTAAAAAAAGGTTGGTGGGCGTATTGTTTGATGAATATGATAAAAGTTATCCAATAGAGCTGGTAGCTGATTTCCTGGGCGTAAACAGCAGGACGCTTTATTATTATGAAAAGTTCAGGCTTGTGCGCCCCTTAAGAAGAGGCAGGAAAAGATATTATTCAAAAGCAGATATCAGGTGGTTAAAGTATATAAGGGAGCTTATGTACGACGAAGGAATGAATTTAAAGTCGATAATCATTCTGATAAAGAGAAGGGATAACGTAGTACTTGGAAAGTGTCCTGAAGAAGTGGTGGACTGTTTTAAAAATTACCTGATGCATATTAATAGAGATATTGATGATGACTGAGAATAACTGAAAGAAGATTCTTCTTCAGGAGAAATTTTATAATATTTATTTGATTGTTAAAAAAGTAATAACAGAGGAAAGGATGTATATATTATGGCAAAAGCAGTAGGGATTGACCTGGGAACAACTAATTCGTGTATAGCAGTTATGGAAGGCGGTAAGCCAACAGTTATAACTAATAGCGAAGGGAACAGAACAACACCTTCAGTAGTAGGCATGACCAAAAAAGGAGAAAGGCTTGTTGGGCAGCTTGCAAAAAGGCAGGCGGCATTAAACCCTGAGAATACTGTTTATTCTATTAAGAGATTTATCGGCAGGAAGTACGGTGAAGTTGAAAGTGAAAGAAAGATAGTGTCCTATGTGGTAAAAAAAGGCAGGAATAATCTTGCAGAAGTAGAAATGGGCGGCAAGGATTATACTCCTGAGGAAGTTTCGGCAATGATACTTCAGAAACTTAAAACGGATGCCGAAAGCTATCTTGGAACAGAGGTCACAGATGCTGTAATCACAGTTCCTGCTTATTTTAACGATGCACAGAGACAGGCAACTAAAAATGCAGGAAAGGTTGCGGGGCTTAATGTTCTAAGGATTATAAATGAACCGACGGCTGCTTCGCTTGCTTATGGTCTTGATAAAAAGAAAGAAGAGAAAATTCTGGTATTTGACCTCGGCGGAGGAACATTTGACGTATCCATACTTGAGGTTGGAGAAGGAGTATTCGAGGTAAAGGCAAGCCACGGTGACATGCATCTGGGTGGAGACGATTACGATGACAGGATTATGAATTACGTTGCCGATGAATTTAAAAAAGAGCATGGGATTGATCTAAGGAAAGACAGACAGGCGCTCCAGAGGTTAATAGAAGCATCGGAGAAGGCGAAGGTAGAATTATCTTCGGTTATGGAAACAAGTATAAGCCTTCCATTTATTACCGCCGATGCAAATGGACCGAAGCATCTTGACGTAAAGATAACAAGGTCAAAATTCGAGCAGTTAACTGCGGATCTGACAGACAGATGCAAGGTTCCCCTTGAGAAGGCTCTGAGCGATTCAGGTCTAAAAAAAGGAGATATAGATGAAGTAATACTTGTAGGCGGAGCAACAAGAATGCCGGTTATTCAAAAGCTTGTTAAGGATTATATTGGCAAAGACCCAAATAAAGGCGTTAACCCGGATGAGGTTGTTGCAGTAGGAGCAGCTATCCAGGCAGGCGTACTGAAGGGTGACGTAAAAGATGTAGTGCTTCTGGATGTAACTCCGCTCTCCCTCGGTATAGAGACTCTCGGCGGGGTAATGACAAGACTGATTGAGAAAAATACGACCATTCCCACTAAGAAAAGTGAAATATTTACAACTGCAGCTGATAATCAGACAAGTGTTGATATTCACGTGCTCCAGGGTGAACGGGAGATGGCAAGAGACAATAAAACCATTGGACGGTTCAGACTGGACGGGATACCCCCGGCTCCGAGAGGAATACCCCAGATAGAAGTAACCTTTGATATTGATGCCAATGGAATCGTAAATGTTTCTGCTAAAGATACTGCAACAGGCAAAGAACAGAAGATAACGATTACTGCAACCTCGCATCTAACAGATGAGGAAATAAAAAGAATGAAAAAGGAAGCAGAGGAGCATGCGGAAGAAGATAAGAAGAAAAGGGCCTTTGTCGATGCAAAGAACAATGCAGATAACATGATTTATTCTACGGAAAAACTGATGAAAGACGTTGGTACAAAAGTTCCTGAAGATATGAAAAAGAGCATAGAAGATCAGGTTGCGGCCCTGAAAAAGAGCCTTGAATCTGATAATGCTGATGAAATTAAAAAGGAAACAGAAAAATTGCAGAATCTGCAGAACGAACTGTCTCAAAAGCTCTATGCACAGTCTGGAGCAGGAGCAGGACCTGGAGGCAGCACCGGCGCAGGAGAAGCTGGAGGCGGAAGCCAGACAGGCCAGCAGAGTGCCGGAGGCAAGCAGGAGGGCAGCGATGAAGAAGTAATAGATGCAGAATTTGAAGCTAAAGATGATGATAATAAGTAAGAGAGTAAAACAGTAAAGAAAAAACAGGCTGGATAAATATTAAAGGAGGTGCATTAAAATGCCAATAGTAAGATGGGATCCGTTTAACGATATGGTTCAGCTTCGTGACGAGATAGGCAGATGGTTTGAAGGTGTCACTGAAAGAGAAAGAGGAGTAAAGAAATCAGCGATATGGGCTCCGGACGTGGATATTAAAGAAACGGATAAGGAAGTGGTGCTAAGGGCAGATTTACCGGGCATGAAAATGGAAGATATTGATGTATCTGCGGATGAGGACCAGCTGGTGATTAAAGGAGAGAGAAAAGAAGAGAAAGAAGAAAAGGAGAAAGGTTATATAAGAGTGGAAAGGAGCTACGGGTCTTTCTACAGATCATTTAATATCGGGGTTCCGGTAAAATCCGACCAGATTAAAGCCACTTATAAGGACGGTGTGCTGGAAATCAATCTGCCAAAAGCAGAAGCCAGGAAACCGAAAAAGATAGCAATAAATTCTAAGTAATGTATTACCAGACTATCGGAGAATCTATTTAATAAGTATGTCTGCCCATGACCTTCAATAAGAGTTATGGGCAGACATATTTTAAAGCATAAAGGTGACTATAGATGGTTGAATACAAAGATTATTATAAAATACTGGGAGTAAGCAAGAATGCTTCCCAGGATGAGATAAAAAAAGCTTATAGAAAATTTGCACGAAAGTATCATCCGGACGCAAATCCTGATGACCCTAAAGCTGAAGAGAAATTCAAGGAAATCGGAGAAGCATACGAGGTATTGAAGGACCCCCAGAAAAGGGAAAAGTATGATCAGCTGGGCGCGAACTGGAAACAATATGCCCGTGCTGGCTCCGGCCAGGGCTGGCCTGGCGGCGGAAGAACATATACCTATGATTTTGGAGGAAAGGGTTTTAATTTTGAAGACCTTGGAGGCGGTTTTTCTGATTTTTTTGAAATGTTCTTTGGAAGGGGGGCTGATGAGCAGTCAGCTAATTTCACTTCCGGTTTTGGTTCCAGGTTTGGTAGAGGAACCGGAGCAGCAGCCTCACAAAAGGGCCAGGATATGCAGTCAGGGCTTAATATAACTTTAAGGGAAGCCTATACCGGTACGCAGAGGTCGCTTAAGCTCCAGAAAGAAGGAAAGGCACGCACAATTAATGTAAAAATACCTGCTGGCATTAAGGATGGCGGCAAAATCAGAGTAACTGGAGAAGGCGCCCGGGGTCTGTCCGGCGGTCCGTCCGGCGATCTCTACCTGGTAGTGAATATCAGCCCGCATAACTTCTTCACCAGGAAGAGCAATGATCTTTACTGTGAAGTACCCGTGACAGTAAAAGAAGCCTACTATGGAGCAAAAGTAGACGTACCCACTTTCGGGGGGAGGGTTATGGTAAAAGTACCTCCAAAAACCCAGGGCGGGAAAACGCTAAGGCTAAAGGGCAGGGGAATGCCGGTATTAAAAAGTGGCGGATATGGCGACCTTTATGTAAAAATAAAAATAGTGCTCCCTGAAAAATTAACAAATACGCAAAAAAAAGATTTCGATAAATTTTTAAAAAATTATGATGAGAATCCAAGAACGAATATTATCGTATGACAGAGGATGTATTTTAAATAGTAATGGCGGTAATAATTTAAATGAGTTGATATTTATAAACGATAGGAGTGATTTTATATATGCAGATTGATAAATTTACCATAAAAGCACAGGAACTGCTGTCGCAGGCACAGAAAATAGCTTCCGAAAACGGAAACCAGAGTGTCGATGACGTTCATCTGATGTCTGCAATGCTGGAACAGAAGGAAGGCATAATCATACCTGTGCTTAAAAAACTTGAGGTAAACATTGACGACCTGTCGGGCAGGGTAAATGGCCTGCTGGCAAAACAGCCAAAGGTTTCCGGGCCTGCTGCACAGCTGTATTTGAGTGCTGAGCTTAATAATATATTAAATAATGCATTCAATGAAGCCACGCAGCTAAAGGATGAATATGTATCAACCGAACACATGTTAATATCCATTGCACAGAGCAGCGGAGAAGCAGGTAAGATTTTAAGGCAGTATGGCATAACAAAAGACAGCATATATAAGATTCTGGTTGCCGTAAGGGGCGGCCAGAGAATAACGGACCAGAATCCTGAAGACAAATATGATGCTCTTAAAAGATACGGGAAAGATATCACAGGCCTGGCAAAGAGGGGGAAACTTGACCCTGTAATTGGCAGGGATGATGAAATTAGAAGAGTGATCCAGGTACTGTCAAGGAGAACAAAAAATAATCCTGTTCTTATCGGTGACCCAGGAGTGGGAAAGACAGCCATTGTTGAAGGTCTTGCAAATAGAATAGTATCTGGGGATGTTCCCGAAGGACTTAAAGATAAAAAAGTAATAGCACTGGACATGGGCTCTCTGGTTGCTGGTTCCAAATACAGAGGTGAATTTGAAGATAGATTAAAAGCTGTGCTTAAAGAAGTATCCAGGGCAGAAGGGAATATCATATTGTTCCTGGATGAACTGCACACAGTTGTTGGGGCGGGAGCAGCAGAAGGCGCCGTTGATGCGTCAAATATGTTAAAGCCCATGCTTGCGCGGGGTGAACTTCACGCGATAGGCGCGACAACCATTGATGAATATAGAAAGCACATTGAAAAAGATGCTGCACTGGAAAGAAGATTCCAGCCAATTCAGATAAATGAACCTTCAGTAGAAGATACCATATCTATACTAAGAGGGCTGAGAGAAAAGTATGAAGTGCATCATGGTGTAAGAATAAAAGACTCTGCTCTGATTGCAGCAGCAGTACTTTCAGACAGGTATATCTCCGAAAGATTTTTACCGGATAAGGCTATTGACCTCATTGACGAAGCTGCCTCAAGATTAAGAATTGAGATAGACAGCATGCCGACAGAAATTGATGAAGTTGAAAGGAAAATAAAGCAGTCTGAAATTGAGGTACAGGCATTAAAAAAAGAAAAGGATAAAGCATCATCTGCAAGAATGGAGAAAATAAAGAAAGAGCTTTCCAATCTTAAAGAAAAGTCGGATACGATGAGAGCGCACTGGCAGCAGGAAAAGGAAATAATTAAGAATATAAGAAATTTAAAAGAAGAAATAGAAAAAACAAGAATTGATGCAGAACATGCAGAAAGGGATGCCAACCTTCAGAAAGCGGCAGAACTAAAATACGGAAAACTCCTGGAACTCCAGAAAAAACTGGACGGAGAAAACAAAAAGCTGGAGAAGCTTCAGAAAAGTAATAAGATGCTGAAAGAAGAAGTGGATGAGGAAGATATTGCAGAGACTGTTTCAAAGTGGACGGGCATTCCGGTTACAAGATTGATGGAAGCCGAGATTGAAAAGCTTGTTAATATGGAAGACAGGCTAAAGAGACGCGTTGTGGGCCAGGACGAGGCAATATCTGCTGTTTCCAATGCTATAAGGAGAGCAAGAGCCGGACTCCAGGACCCGAACCGCCCAATTGGCTCATTTATATTTCTGGGTCCTACCGGTGTAGGGAAAACAGAATTATCAAAAGCCCTGGCAGAGTTCCTGTTTGATGATGAAAGGGCAATGGTAAGAATAGATATGTCTGAATACATGGAGAAACATACAGTATCAAGACTCATAGGCGCTCCGCCCGGTTATGTCGGTTATGAAGAGGGAGGATATCTAACCGAAGCTGTGAGAAGAAAGCCTTACAGCGTTATGCTCCTGGATGAGATTGAAAAAGCCCATAGCGATGTTTTTAATATACTGCTACAGATAATGGATGACGGGCGGCTCACTGACGGACATGGAAGGACAGTAGATTTTAAAAACACTGTTATTATCATGACGTCCAATATCGGCAGCCAGTGGATAACTGAACTGGGTGACAAAGACGAAGAAGAAATGAAAAAGAGAATCACAGATGCAATGAAGGCCAATTTTAAGCCGGAATTTTTAAATCGTGTAGATGACATAGTTATTTTCCATCGCCTGGGCATTGATGAAATAAAAAGCATAGTTGAAATCCAGATTGAAAATTTAAAGGAAACCTTAAAAAGGAAAAAGCTTTCTCTTGAAATAACAGATAAGGCAAAAAAACTTATTGCACAGGAAGGGTTTGACCCTGTTTACGGAGCAAGGCCCCTGAAGAGAGTTATTCAGAATGAAGTGCAGAATAAACTGGCAATGAAATTGCTGAATGGTGAGATAAAAGAAGGTGATACAGTAACAGTAGATGTTACCGGCCCCGAAGGAAGGCTGCTGGATTTTAAGGTGAAAAAATAAATCGTGATATCAATAAATCACATCAACTTAAATTTTGGCGGCCGCAAATTGCTTGATGATATTTCATTTCAGATAAATCCAAAAGACAGGATAGGGCTTGTAGGAAATAATGGTGCCGGTAAAACAACCCTGTTAAGAATCATTATGGACCTGCAGATACCTGACTCAGGAACCGTTGAAAAACCGCCGGGCCTTACCACTGGATATCTTCCCCAGCAGATGAAACATGTAAACAGCAGGGCACTTTTTGATGAAGCAAAAACTGCCTTTTCGAAAATACTTGAACTTGAAAAGAAAATAGCCGAATTAAACCATGAAGTAGAAAAGAGAACTGATTACAATTCCCGAGATTACCTTAAGTTAATTAACAGGTTATCCGATATGAATGAAAGGACCCGGATACTTGGTGCGTCAAAAATAAACGAAAAAATCGAGAAGACATTGCTGGGATTGGGGTTTGAGCCGGAAGATTTAACCAGGTATACAGAGGAATTCAGCGGCGGGTGGAGAATGAGAATAGAGCTGGCAAAAATTCTTCTCAAACGCCCTGATATGTTGTTGCTTGATGAACCGACAAACCATCTTGATATTGAATCAATCCAGTGGGTGGAACAATTCTTATCGGACTATCAGGGGGCTGTTATTATCATAAGCCATGACAGGGCGCTTCTGGACAATGTCACGGATCGAACCATTGAAATTTCACGGGGTAAAATCTATGACTATAAGGTACCCTATTCAAAATATACTGTATTAAGAAAAGAACAAAAACTTATACAGCTGGCTACCTGCAAAAATCAGCAAAAGCAAATTGAAGAGACCAGGAAATTCATTGAGCGTTTCAGGTACAAGGCCACTAAAGCGCGTCAGGTGCAATCCCGCATCAAATACCTTGAAAAGCTCCAGACTATTGAGATAGATGAAGATGATTCAAAGGCTATAAGCATAAAGTTCCCTGCAGCTCCCCGCTCGGGCAGTGTGGTTATTGATGCTGCCGGCCTGTCGAAATGTTTTAACGGGAAAACTGTCCTTGAAAATATAGACCTTTTCGTAAGAAGGGGTGAGAGAATTGCCTTTGTCGGTAAAAATGGGGAAGGAAAGACTACTTTATCACGGATTCTTGTCGGTGAACTGGATTTTAATGGTGAACTTAAAATAGGGCACAATGTTAAAATTGGCTATTTTGCACAGAACCAGGACGAGCTAATGGATGGAGAGTTAACTGTGCTTGATACTGCCAGCAGGGCTGCTCCTGCTGATGCCGGAGTTAAAATAAGGGCGCTTCTCGGAGCGTTTCTCTTTGGGGATGAGGATACCGGAAAAAAGGTGAAAGTTTTATCAGGCGGGGAGAGGTCAAGACTTGCACTGATAAAGCTGCTGCTGGAGCCGTTTAATCTCCTGATACTTGATGAGCCCACAAACCACCTTGATATGCGCTCTAAAGATATTCTTAAAGAAGCGCTGAAGAGTTTTACAGGCACAATGATACTGGTGTCTCATGATAGAGAGTTCATGGACGGCCTGGTGAATAATGTTTATGAGTTTAAGGGGCATAAAATAAAGAAATATATTGGGAGTATAAATGATTTTCTTGAAAAGAAAAAAATCGCGTCCCTAAGGGAGCTTGAAATAAAACAAAAGGAAGAAGTTAAGCAGAAAGAATCAGGTGGTAAATCCAGTGAGCAGCTATCCTGTACCGGCAAAAGTTTTTATCTTAAAAGAAAAGAATTTAATAAACGCTTCCGTAAAGTAACAGGACAAATTAAAGAATGCGAAAGTAAAATCAAGAGTCTTGAAAATGAACTGGAAGAGCTAACGGGCCGGTTTGAATCAGCAGCATCCAGGCATGGAGACTCTGGAGATAACACGCTGTTTTTAAGATATGCAGATAGGAAAAAAGAACTTGACGCTAAAATACATGAATGGGAGAAGCTGAATTCAGAGATTGCAGAGCTCAAAAAGAACCCGTATTATGGGGATTTATAAGAAAATCAGTGTTCCTATTTAAAAAACCGGGAGTCTGTCAGCTATTCCTCTGTTATTAAAGCATCTTCTACCGCTGCTTCTCCTCCACCGGCACCAAACAGCTCATCTGCCTCACCTGCCAGTTTAAGAAATTCTTCTTCAAGTGCTTTATTTATATTATAAATTATTTCTCTATAGGCTCCGGGTTGCGTGTAGTCTTTAAGGCTACCCGGAATGCTCCAGCCAGCAGGGTCAATTGGCTCTCCAATAAATATATTAATTCTTTTAAAGGTATTCATTGTAAGCGATATTATCCCCCGTGTTATTCTGTTAGTCCAGATCCACCTTTTACTCTCCGGGGCTTTATTCATGTTGTGCATATAAACCGGGATTATAGGAAGGCCGGTTTTATAGCTAAAATAGGCAGCGCCCTTTTTGAATTCTTTAAATCCGCTCTTTTTATTGAGCACGCCTTCGGGGAATATGCCAAAAAAGACATTTTTCTCCCTGGAGGCATTAAAAAGCTCTTTAAAACTTTTAACGTTTTTTGAGAACCGGTCTTTAAAGACAGGTACGCAATTTGCGAACTTACTCATAAATAAATTGCTCAGCCAGTTTCCGAAATTTTCACTTTCTGCCAGAAAGCATATTTTCTTTTTAATCGCAGCAAGGAAAATTATCGGATCAGCATCGGCAGTATGGTTTATGGCAAATATTGCCGGGCTGCTCCTGGTAAGTCTTCTCTTATTAAAAATTTTTGTCCTTGTAAAGAGTTTATAGAAATTAATAAACAGTATCCGTGGAACGCTGTAAAAAAAATCGGATATTTTTTTTATTATTTTTTTAAACATTTAATACACACCCGGTTATTTTTCTGGTATTAAAAAGAATGTTCTCACGAGAATCTAAAATTATTGCCTCTTATGTATTTTTAAATATGAATTATAGTGGCTAAAAACAATAAATACCACACGGGGCCGGTATTTATTATTCTGATTGTTTCATATATTACCGATTTACACCGAGAAAAGTATTTTTTATATTTCTATAATGGGTTCCTCTCCAGTAATATTTATCACAGTGTTTACAGTAGAGAAAATTTTCCTGGGTCCTGAATACATAAGGAGGTATCCTGTTTTTTATTTCTTCTTTTTTTACTTTTATAAGTCTGTGGTTGCATTCAATACACCTTATAAGATTGGGCTTTAAAGAAAGTCGGAGCTCAGCGCTAATCTGTTTCAGCTGATTTTTTAAACTGTCATCTTTAATATAAACATATTTAAGCGTGCCGTTCTTAAATTCTTTTCTGGCAAGCATTAATGAATCACGGGTCAGGACAATTCTATTTGTTTTGCAGGCAACTCTTATTATTTCATCATCTCCGACATCATTCTTATATAGTACATCATAGCCTGCCATTCTGAGATACCTTGCAAGTTTTCCGACCATTATGTCTGCAATGAATTTCATGCTCTTATGCCAGGTCCAGTGAATTGATCTCTGCACCAATAACAAGGATAATGCTGGATATATAAACCCAGAGCAAGAAACTAATAACTGAACCTACCGAGCCATAGGTTAATTCTAAATTGACAAAGTTATTTATATAAAAAATAAAAATGTGTTTTGAAATTTCCCAGGCTAATGCGGCAAATAAGGCCCCCCTGTATATATGGTACTTAAAGTGAGTTTTCCTGTTTGTACCGAAAAAATAGATAAGACTAAAAATAGCAAAATTAAATGCAAGCCCCAGTAAAATTGATATGAATTTGAATAAAAGCGAGGAGATTGAATCCTTTAAACTGAGATAATACACAAGGTTGTTTGCAAGATAGAAAAGAGATGTGGACATCAGAAAAGATAGAATCAAGATTATAAGTATCAGGGTAATGATAAGGAAGCCAAAAATCTTCTGTTTCCAGAACTTCCTCTGAGTTTTTGTTTTATAGATTCTGTTTAATGAAAATTGAATGGAATCAAATACATAGGTGGTTGCTATTACTAAAAATATAAAACCTGTTATTCCAATGCTGGTTCTGTTGTCTATTATTTTTGTTATATTGGATTCTGTAAAACTATATATAATGGGAATTCTTTCTCCGACAAAGTCAAGTATAGTGCTCTCAATGTTAAATTTATTAATCAATGTACCTGAAAAAGAAATTATCAGGAGCATCAGGGGGAAAATAGAAAAAAGAAAGTAAAAAGCAATGGATGAAGCCATGACTATCCCGCCGTCAGATATGTATTTTGCAGAGAGTTTTTTCAGGTACTTAAATACATTTAAAATAAATTTTTTTATTTTGCTTATTTTGCGCAAATTACCAGTCAAAGGTTTAGTAAATATTTATTTCTTCTATTTCTTTGATTTTACTCAGTTCTCTGATTATGATTGAAGATAAATCAGCGTCTTTGCTGCAGAAAGCAATAGTAAAAAATTTTTTGTTATTACTGGTGTCAAATTTATATTTTTTACTTTTTATATCTACAGACTTTTTTTCTAAAAGGGCTATCACTTCATTTAAACGGGTAAATCTTTCAGAGGTAGTTATTTTTATTAGATAATTGGGAATCTTTATTATTCTGTCCTCAAAATATTTTAGTATGCTTAAAGTCAAAAATCCCAGGGCAGTCACTGCTATGGCGAGGTAATACATTTTGGTACCCAGAGCCATGCCTGTTGATGCAACAATCCAAATACTGGCGGCGGTGGTCACCCCTCTTATAAGGGGCCCCTGCCTGAAAATTACTCCTGCTCCTATAAATCCGATTCCTGTGACAATGCCTGCAGCTATTCTTGAAGGATCGACTACGCCATTGCTTACTGATGCAAAGCCAAGGTAAGAAATAAGAGTGAATACCGTTGAGCCAAGGCATACAAGCGCGTGAGTTCTGAGCCCTGCCGGCCTTTCGGCTTTTTCTCTCTGAAAACCTATTATCCCGCCAAAAAGTAAGGCGAGAGTGCACGGTATTAATATATCGAGTACAAAGGTATCGGAATTAAATTTTATATCCATTAAAAATTTTTGGGCAAGATTCATTTTAATACTTTCAATTGTTTTTATTAAAATATTTTACCATATTTTAAGGCTGCTGTGTTCAGGCCGGCTCCATGCTGTCTTTTAATATAATTATAGCCCCTGAATTGTGCATTTATGTATAGTAACGATATATATTTTTAACTTAAATGGGTTATAATGTAAGCGGTAAAATACTGGAGCAAAAATATATTTAACTCTATAATATGTTATTTTGTTCTGGCTGGATTTTTAAAAAAAAATAGGGCCAGGCCTTATTTTTTAATGTTGATACTGGTATCATGATAAAATATTTGAAATCTATGCAGATTTAAGGGGTGATGCAAAGATGTTTAAATCTTCAATAAAATTATTCAGGATTTTTGGAATAGAAATAAGGCTGGACTACAGCTGGTTTATTATATTTGCGTTATTTGCCTATGTTTTTGGTTTCCTGTATTTCCCCACAGTTCTCCCGGACCTCAACAGGGGCCTTATGGCAGTAATAACTATAATTACAGTAATTCTCTTCTTTGTCTCGGTGCTGATACATGAAATGAGCCATTCCCTGGTGGCAAGGAAGAGAGGCACTCCTGTAGAAAGGATAACGCTCTTTCTTTTCGGAGGCATGGCAGAGATTGAAAAGGAACCGGAAACACCCTACAATGAATTTATAATGGCAATAGCCGGTCCTGCTGCAAGTTTTATACTGGCTGTATTTTTTGGTGCTATATGGTACTTTTCACGGAATTTTGCCCCTGTCGGAGAGCCTGTTAAATATCTGGCTCTTATAAACCTGATACTCGGGATATTCAACATACTTCCCGGTTATCCTCTGGACGGGGGGAGAATTCTCCGCTCTATTATATGGAAGGTGACCGGGAATTTAAAAAGAGCAACCTTTATAGCTTCAACAACGGGACGAATACTGGGATTTATGATTATAGCGGTAGGAGTCGTCTTCATATTTGCCGGTAACTTTCTGAACGGAGTATGGCTTGCTTTTATAGGCTGGTTCCTGCAATCATCTGCGCAGATGGGCTACCGGCAGCTTGTTTTTGAAACTTCCATAAAAGGAATTAAAGTAAAAGATGTTATGAATGAAAATATTGTGAATGTAACCAGGGACACAACACTGCAGGACCTGGTGGATGATTATTTCATGAAGTACAGATTTGGAAGGTTCCCTGTAATGGAAAGCAAAAGAACACAGAAACTTGTAGGAGTTATTTCCATACACGATGTAAAAGAAGTTCCCAGAGAAGAATGGACGGATGTGTATGTTGGAAGTATTGTAAAAAAAGTTACAGAAAATGAGAAAGTTGATATGTCAACAGAAGTATCTGACGCAATAAAAAAGATGGTAAAAAACAATCTTGGGCATCTGGTTGTAATGTCCGGAGATAAATTGGAGGGAATAATTACAAAGAGTGACATAATGAATTTTATAAAAATACAATCCGAATTCAACTAATAAGAATTATTATTTTAGGAAGCAGAAAAAGATTATGGCTGTATACAAATTTTTTAAAGATAGCAAAAACGAAATAAAAGAGAGCTTAAAAGATTTAAAAGTTATATACACGGACCTGGATGGGACATTATTTAATCACAGGGGCTGCATTATAAAAGATCACAGGGATGATTACTATTTTGATGCGCTGAAACTTCTTGCCCGTATAGCAGATAAAAATCTGGATGTAGTCCTGGTGTCGGGCAGAAACAAATTTCAATTAAGATACAGTGCCCAGATAGTCGGACTTAAAAATTATATTTCCGAGCTTGGCGCAGAGCTGGTTTATGACCTCGGAGAGGAAGTTTATGTTACGTTTGACGATGATAGAGCAAAATATGATCTAACATATGAGGGCAAAGATTTAATGAGAATTACTGAAATATTAAAAAAAAGTTTCCCCGGGAAGATAGAAAGTAAAAAGGTACTGAGCATGCACAGGTCTCACAATGCTTTATTTTTCGGAGAGATAAACCTGGCAGAGGCTAATAAAATACTTAAAAATGAGGGATATACGGGACTGACTATTGTAGATAATGGATTTTCATCGCTGATAGAGCTTGGTCTTGATATAGAGAGATTGCATATTTACAATTTAATGCCTGAAGGAGTCGATAAATCAAACGGGATAAAGCTTGATAAAAAAATGAGAAATTTCGGAACCGAAAATTGCATAGCACTGGGGGATTCTCTGGAAGATTTAAAAATGGCCGGTGAAGTTAAGTATTTATTTATCATGCAGAACGCACTGGAACATAAGGAAGAATTACGCGGAGAGATTAATAAATACAGCAATATTTATATAACAGAAGGTGCCATGAACAGAGGCTGGCATGAAGTGATAGCATATCTTGTGGATTAAAATATAAAACGGCAGAATTTTGATGGCAATGATATATTCAATATAAGCTTTAAATAGTTTATAATAAATACCTGGTTAAGTTAAAAAATAAAGGAAGTGTTTATGATGAAAAAGGATATTAATCAAAATTCTAATAATAAGCAATACCATAAATCAGGCATTAAAGATTTATTTGAAATTTCAACAATTATTTTAGCTTCAATTTTTTCCGGCTTTGTTCTCGGATTATTGTTTGCTCCACAATCCGGAATAAAAACCAGAAAGATGGTGGCTGAGAAATTAAAGGATATAATTGACAGAGGGAAATTTACACTGGCGGAAGCCAGGGTTATGGGTGAAGACCTGCTGGATAAGAGCAAGAAGAAAGTTGATGAGGTATCCACTATTATTAAAGGCGCAGATGAGGAAGAAGAGCGTTAAAAATCGCTTCAAATCTGATAATCACATCTGTTGACAATGGTTTTTTGCTATAGTAAACTTTACGTTTGCTAATTCAATCAGGAAGCTAAAGGCTATGGCTTTTAGCTGTGTAATGTTGTATTAGCGCGGGCCGTTAGCTCAGTAGGTAGAGCACCGGACTTTTAATCCGGGTGTCGAAGGTTCGAACCCTTCACGGCTCACCATTTTGCGGCCTGTTCGTCTAGTGGTTAGGACAGTAGGTTTTCAACCTACCAACAGGAGTTCGATTCTCCTACAGGCTACCATTAATGTGGGCGTTTAGCTCAGCTGGGAGAGCACCTGCCTTACAAGCAGGGGGTCGCAGGTTCAAACCCTGCAACGCCCACCA
>CAZTUA010000046.1:0-17354 GCA_964616545.1 uncultured Actinomycetota bacterium
ATTTTAGACAGTCGTTTCTATAGCGAAAAAGATTTTTGTAAAATCTTAAAAATTTATCATGAAGCTGCAAAAATTATTTACGGAGAAGGCATAAAAAAATATAAAAGTTTTACCTCTTGTCTAAAAGATGAAAGCCTTTTCAAAAATTTCACAAGAGGTCATTTGCTGCGAGGTGTAGAATAAATTTTATTTTTGCAAACAGGAGAGCTGTGTTTTAAAAAGTATACATGCAGCAGGGTTTTATTTATCTTATTTCTATTATGACTGTAGAGCCGTAATTTAGATATTCACCGCCTTCAGGCATCTGGTCCACGACTGACCCGTCATCAGAAGACCCTGCAAATATTTCAATTTCAAAACCCATATCTTCCAGCAGGGTTACTGCGTCTGCCTTGACCATATCAAGAACATCAGGAACTTCAATACCCGTGCTTACTCTAATGATTATCTCCAGTGTTTTATCATAGGTAGTTCCACCAACAGGTGCCTGTGAAAAAACCGTTCCCATTTCTTTTTCGCTCTCTTCTCTTATTATTGTAATATTTTCAAAACCGGCATTTTCTATTTCTAAAACAGCGTTTTCTTCTGTTTTACCTGTAACATCCGGTATAATTGATTCCGGGTTTTCACCTTTGCTTATAAATAATTTTACCTCTGTTGATTTTGTAACCATTGAATCGTGCGGAGGGCTGTGTTTTGTAACTATATCTGCAGGATAAATATCGCTGAATTCATATGTTATACTTTCTATAACAAGCTCAAGCTCGTTTATAAGTTTTTCTGCTTTATTTAATTCCATTCCTTCAAGGTCGGGCATCTCAAATGTCTTTAGTCCTTTACTCACATACAGCGTTATGCTCAGTTTTTCTCCCTCAAGCGATTCAGCAATGGAACCAGCTTCAGGGTCCTGTTTAAAGATAATATCCTTATTATATGTATCGTCAAAGTCATATATCTCTTCAACAACAAAGTGCAGGTCTTCAAATAACTCCCTGGCGTCTTCTATATTTAATCCTACAACATCAGGCACTTCAACTTTGCTATGTATATCGCAGATGTCTTCGGGCTCTTTACCGTCGACATATATTTTCCATTCGCAGGTTTCTTCCGGGCACCATAATGTTGCAAGAAGATTTGACACTGTGCATATTTTAACATCTATGATTTCCTTATCAGGTTTTTTAAAATCTGATACCGGAACGCCCTCAAGTGCAGAAGACATAAATTCTCTCCATATATCGGCAGGATAAGACCCTCCAACAATAGTCCTGCCGTTAATTGGCTCCATAGTCTGGCTTGATTCCGGGTAACCCATCCATACTACAGTAACAAGTTCGGGAGTATATCCTGCAAACCATGCATCTTTAAATTCGCTGGTCGTACCTGTTTTACCGGCTGCTGGCCTACCTATGCTGGCTCCTTTGCCTGTTCCGCTTTCTAAAACTTTCTTCAGGATCTCTGTAATATAGTATGCTTCTGCATCTTCAAGAATTCTTTTTGTTGCTCCATCGTCATCCTGACCATATTCATACAATATATTTCCTTCAGGATCTTCTATTCTCAATATGGATACTGGTTGATGATAAATGCCGCCTGATGCAAGGGTAGAGAAAATTTTGCTTACATCAATAGGGGTTATACCGGTTACGAGCCCTCCCAGACCTATTGCTGGATTGCTTCCTATATCGTATATCTCCATTTCATCACATAATTCTTCTACATTTTCGGCACCTACCTGCATTGTAAGCTGTGCATAAACTACATTAACAGAATGCACAGTGGCATCCGCTACAGACATCTCCTCAGTATTAAATTTCTGACCGCCATAATTATCTACCTTCCAGTCAGATACTGCATCTACATCTATTGTAATCGGACCATTGGGATTAAATGTATTATTGGGCGAAATATGCTGTCTTACTGATTCTATTAAAACGGGAACCTTGAATACTGACCCCGGCTGTCTTTTGCCCTGGATGGCTATGTTAAATTTGGAGGTATTGTAATCTTTTCCTCCAATAAGTGCGTATATATATCCATTGGAGGGATCGGTGCATACAAGAGAATATGATGGCCCTATATCTTCCGGGAAAACCTTCACAAATGCCTCTTCGGCGTTATCCTGAAGGTCTTTATCAAGAGTAGTATAAATACGGAGTCCGCCTTTAAAAACATCATAATCAGTGAATTTATAGTCATATAAGTTGCGTTTTACATAATCAACAAAATAAGGGGCAATCCTGCTTTCTCCTGTGCCTTTTTCTGCTAAAAAATTTTCACTTACTTCAACAGGTGCAGCCAGTGCATTTAGATATTCCGATGTGCTGATTAATTCCTGTTCGTACATAAGCTTTAAGACAAGGTCCCTTCTTGATTTTGCTTTTTCAATATTATTAAAAGGCGAATATATCTCTGGAGCCCTTATAAGACCTGCAAGCAATGCAGACTGTGGTAATGTGAGGTCTGCAGCATCTACCCCGAAATATATTTCGGCAGCTTTTTCCACGCCATAAGCGCTGGAACCAAAATTTATGGTATTCAGGTACATTTCAAGAATTTTATTTTTTGTGTAATGCCTTTCGAGCTGTATTGCAATTAAAGCTTCGTTTATCTTCCGGCGTAATGTTTTTTCGGGACTGAAATATATGTTTTTAATATATTGCTGGGTTATTGTGCTTGCGCCCTGGACAATCTCTCCTGCTTTTACATCTGCAATAAAAGCTCCGATAATTCTTATATAGTCTACACCCTGATGCTCAAAGAATCTTTTATCTTCAACAGCAACAATAGCGTCTTTTATATAATCTGACATTTTATCAAAAGAAATAATTTCCCTGTTCTCCTCTGCATGAAACTCTGTAATCAGAGAGCCGTCAATTGCATAAACCTTGGACGTCTGTGCTATGGGAGAGGGGGTCAGCTCCTCGAGTGTGGGCAGGGTATTAATGTAATAGAACAAGAATGCAAGTCCGATTACTATTATAAGCGAGATAATTATTGCTGCCGCCTTTAAAAATAATTTAAGGCAGCCACCCAATTTTTTTCGTCCGTTGCTCATTGAATAATACTTTCGTGATAATTTATATTCATTTGCTTATTATTATAACTTAAGAAATTTTATATAAATTTTAGCTAAATAACAATACGATTGATATAAGATACTGGAAATTATAAAATATGACACCCCTTTAAATAGACATGACGATAAATATTATGTTAATATTTAATCTAATTTTTAATTTTAAATTTCTTCTGGAAAGATTCGCATGGAAAAAGATTTAAAAAAACATATTGAAGCAATAGAATCAGGCGCAGAAGATATCCTGGTAAGAGAAGAACTGGAACTGAGGATAAAAAAAGCACTGGAAGAAAATAAACCTTTAAAAGTAAAACTGGGACTGGACCCGACTGCTCCGGATATCCATCTCGGTCATACAGTAGTTCTTAATAAGCTGAGGCAGTTCCAGAATCTGGGCCATAAGGCCATTTTAATAATAGGGGATTATACAGCTAGGATAGGCGACCCCTCGGGAAGGTCTGCTTTAAGACCCAAATTATCCGAGGATGTTATAGAAGAGAATGCAAAAACTTACACGGAGCAGGCATTCAAAATACTTATACCGGAAAAAACTGAAGTCGTTAAAAATTCAAACTGGCTGCATCACTTAAGATTTGATGATATTTTGAATCTGACGTCAAGATTTACAGTTGCAAGAATGCTTGAAAGAGACGATTTTAAAAAAAGATATAAAAATAATGCACCAATAGCAATTATGGAATTTCTTTATCCGATAATGCAGGCATATGATTCCGTAGCCATAGAATCTGATGTAGAGCTGGGCGGAACAGACCAGAGATTTAATTTGCTCATGGGGAGAGAGCTTCAGAAAGAGCTTGGCCAGAAACCCCAGATTGCCATTACAATGCCAATTCTGGTGGGTACGGACGGGATTGAAAAAATGAGTAAAAGCCTTGGAAATTATATTGGAGTATATGAAAAGCCGGGAGAAATTTTTGGGAAAATCATGTCCATACCGGATAATATTATGATTGATTATTACAGACTCCTGACTACTATGGAAAATAAAGATATTAAAAAAATTAAAAATGACATAAAAAAGGGAATTCTAAACCCTTCTATAGCAAAAAGAAATCTGGCAAAAATAATTATAGAGAAATTATATTCCAAAAAAGAATCCTTTAAAGCAGAAGAAAAATTTGATTTGATTTTTAAGAAAAGAGAGGCACCGGAAGAAATTGAAAAATACTTTATAGATACACAAAAATTTAAAAACAGGAAATTAAGTATAGTTAATCTATTAAACGATTCCGGCCTGGCAGATTCAAACAGCGAAGCCAGAAGGCTTGTAATCCAGGGCGGAATAAAAATTAATGATAATAAGATAGATGACCCGAATAAAGAATTTGACATTAAAGACCTTGATAATAGCATATTAAAAAGAGGTAAAAGGCATTTTAGAAGAATAATATTAAAAAAATAACATGCATGAGTATTCCATAACCTGTTCTATCATTGAAATATTAAATGAACAAATAAAGAAACATAATATAAAAAAAATAAAAAAAATAAGCTTTGAACTGGGTCCTTTTGCCCACATAGAACCGCAATCAATAGAGTTTTATTATGATTATCTTGCCAGAGATAACCATGTTTTGCATAAAGCCATTCTTGATTTTAAAAGAAAAAAAATAGAAATTAAATGCATGGACTGCGAAAAAACCTTCCTATCAGAAAAAATACTACATGAGTGCAAATATTGCTCTGGAAGCAGGGTGAAAATACTGGAATGCGATGATATCAAAATTATTTCAATAGAAACATGATTGGAGTATTATTTTACAAATTTCTGCAGCATAAGGCAGAGTAATTTGTGTTGACTTAAACTTCTGCTATAGTTAAAATAAAAACAATTAATTTAAATATTAAAAATACCTGATTTATAAGTTAGTTTGCACGGATTAATAATATTCTATGACAAATTATTAGCGATGAAAATAAAGCTATTATGAAAAAGCAGCAGTAAAATTTAGAAATAATTTTTTTTTAGGTTATTTTAGTTGCTAATGAAATTTAATAAAAAATGAATAAGAGACCGGCATAAAAAACCGGCCGGTTTGATTAAAAAAAATTATAATATATTTAAAAGAAAATAGTTTTTTGTATTAGAAAAATAAAATATAAAAAATATCAGATAGAATAAGATTATTAATAAGTGCGAATTTAATAAGGTTTTAATTCGAGAAATGCGGATTAATTTATAAGTCGGGTTATTAACTCGACTTTTTTTTTGGAAGGAAGGTTTGCGAAATGGAATTGTTAATAAGAATAATTATGGTAGCAGTTGCTGTAATACTGGGATTTCTGTTTGGTTTTTTCTTTAGAAAATATATTATTGATTCCAAACTAAGTTCTGCCGAGCAAAAAGTAAACTTGCTGCTAAATAATGCAAAAAAAGAGGCTGCAACTTTAAAAAAAGAACTACTTCTTGAAGGTAAAGAAGAGGTACAGAATTTAAGATTACACGCAGAAGAAGAAATCAAAAAACAAAAATTTGAACTCAAAAAAAGAGAGGACAGGTTGATAGGCAGAGAGGATTCAATCGAGAAAAAAGCTCATTATCTGGAAAAGAAGGAATATGACGTTAATAAGAAGAAAGAAGAGATGGAAAGTAAAAACAGGGAATTGAGCGAAATATTAAATAAGGAAATATTAAGACTTGAGGCTATTGCTGAGCTGACAAAAGATGAAGCAAAGGCAATATTGATGAAAAAAATACAGGATGAAGCAAAATACGAGTCAGCAAAAGAATTAAGAAATATTGAAGCAAAGTTAAAAGAAGAAGCAGATACTATAGCAAAAAAAATAATATCCCAGTCCATACAGAGATGTGCGCTTGACCATGTAAGTGAAACAACAGTATCGGTAGTAAACCTGCCAAATGATGAAATGAAGGGCAGGATAATAGGAAGAGAAGGCAGAAATATAAGGGTTTTCGAGAATCTAACCGGGATAAATATAATTGTTGACGATACGCCTGAGGCCGTTATACTGTCATCTTTCGATCCCGTTCGCAGGGAAATAGCAAGGGTAACACTGGAAAATTTAATAATGGATGGAAGAATTCATCCTGCAAGAATTGAAGAGATGTATGAGAAGGCAAGCAAGATAGTTAATAACGAGATAAAAGCAGAAGGAGAGCAGGCTGTTTTTGATGCTGGAATATCTGAATTGAATCCAGGTATAGTAAAAGTACTGGGAAGATTAAAATATAGAACAAGTTACGGGCAGAATGTTCTTCTTCATTCAAAAGAGGTATCTTATATTGCTGGAATAATTGCATCGGAACTCGGGATGAATGTCAAAATGGCAAAAAGGGCAGGGCTACTTCATGATATTGGTAAAGCTCTAACTCATGATATTGAAGGTTCACATGCAATAATAGGGGCGGAACTGGCTAAAAGACTAAATGAAGATGAGGAAATATGCCATGCGATTAAAGCTCATCATAATGAAGTAGAGGCAAACACGGTACTTGATGTAATCATACAGGCATCTGATCAGATATCAGGAGGAAGACCTGGCGCAAGAAGAGAAACTCTTGAGAGTTATGTAAAAAGGCTTGAAACTCTTGAAAAAATTGCAACAGAGTTCAAAGGTATAGAAAAAGCCTATGCAATACAGGCCGGCAGAGAAATAAGAGTAATGGTAAAACCTGAAGAAATTGACGAAGAGATGTCGGTTGTTATTGCAAAGGATATAGCCAGAGAGATAGAAAAAGAAATGGAGTATCCAGGGCAGATAAAAGTAACAGTGATAAGAGAAAGCAGAGCAATAGAATATGCAAAATAGTTCTGATTTGAAAAAATTCCTTTCTGATCTTAATATAAATGATTCATTAAATATTGAAGAAGATCTTGGAGATGGATATGTAAGGCTAAAAATATCAGAAGCCGAAAGAAGACAGGCTCTTCAGGATATTGGCTGCGTTGAAGATATAATAGTGGAATTATTGAGAAACAGCAGGGACGCAGGCAGTAAGAATATATTTATAGGAACAAAAAAAATAGAAGACAAAAGAAGAAAAATATATTTTATAGATGATGGCTCCGGTATCCCTCCAAAACTTCAAAACCTTATTTTCCAATCCCGTGTGACATCAAAACTGGTAAACGGGATAAAAGACCCCTATGGGTTTCACGGCAGAGGAATGGCTCTATTTTCAATAAAGTTAAATGTGGATGAGATTAAAATAGTATTTTCAGACAGGTTAAGAGGCGCATCTTTTTATCTGGATATAGATCTTTTTAAAATACCGGAGAAAAAGGACCAGTCCATCATGCCGCAGATAATTAAGATGGATGGAGATTTAAGCATAATTGGAGGGGTGAATAACATAATAAAAACTATAATAGAATTTCAGCTTCAGAATAGTAATATAAATTTTTATTACGGGACACCCACTCAGATACTTTCCACAATGAGGGTAATTATAAAAAATAGTGGCAGGAGATACCCGAAATTTGAATCCTGGGATGAATTGTCCGGCTATATCCGGGATAATGATATAAAAGTAACAGAAATTCCTGTGCTCACGGATAATTATAATCTTATGGAAGCGATCTCTAAAAATATATTCAATATGGATATATCCCAGAGAGGCATACAGCGTATTATATACAACGAAATCAAGGAACTGAGCCCTTTGAAAATTTCAGCGGAAGATATTTCAGAGGAAAAGCCTTATATCCGGCATGATAGCGGCAGTAACAGTGAAAATAAACAGAATAAAAAATTAAAACTTTATGATGAATCAAAATTAGCGAGCAGGTTTAAAGATGAAGAAATAAGATGTATAATTGATACCGTAGAAAATAAAATCAAAGAATTAGGCAGTAAATATTTTATTACTACCGGTAAAAATATAGAATATAAGAAGTCAAATAATATTATAAAATTATTAATTGAACTGAAGCAAAAAGAATAAAAATTCAATAGTAAATAAATAATATGGAAAATAACATTAAATTGCTAAAGGTTTCCTCAAAATCAAGACCCAATTCAGTAGCCGGCGCAATAGCAGGAATGGTCAGAAGCGATTCAAGGGTCCAGATACAGACGATTGGAGCAGGAGCATTGAACCAGGCCATTAAAGGTATTGCAATTGCAAGGGGGTTTATAGCCCCGACAGGCCAGGAATTAATTTGTATACCTTATTTCAAAGATATAGAAGTAAACGGAGAGATAAAAACCGCTATTGTGATTACTGTTGAATCCAAATAATTTTTAAATTATCATCATAAGACAGCCTTTGTAAGATTATTTAAACCATTTTTTATTTGTGAGGATATTTATATTCATGAAAGCTTACATAGAAACTTTTGGATGTCAGATGAACGAAAGTGATTCAGAGAGAATTGCATATCTACTCGAAAAAACCGGATACAGGGAAACTGATAATATTAAAGAATCTGATATTATTGTACTTAACACCTGCACGGTTAGAGAGAAAGCAAAAAACAGGCTTTACGGACATATCGGAAATTTAAAAAAAATAAAATCTAAGAAGAGGGGTGTCCTTATATGTGTGGGAGGCTGCGCATCGCAGGATCTAAAAGAAAAAATAATAGAGGATTTCCCTTTTGTAGACATTGTATTTGGCACTATGAATATACCGGAAATTCCGGAACTGATACAAAAAAGAATATCCTCAGGTAAAAGCATCTGTTCGGTGAAAAAAGAAGGCTATGACCGGGATATCTTTAAAGTTAGAAGAATGTGTAAATTTAAGGCATTCATACCCATAATAATAGGATGCGATAATTACTGCTCATACTGCATAGTTCCTATGGTAAGAGGAAGAGAAAAATCAATTGAAGCTGGAATAATCCTAAGCTACGCAAAAGAACTTGCAGAACAGGGAGTTATTGAGGTAACGCTTACCGGACAGAATGTTAATTCTTACGGAAATAATTTAAAGCACAGGTGCACTTTTCCTGAATTACTTGAGAAAGTATCAGATATAGATAGCCTTAAAAGAATAAGATTTATGACGTCCCACCCAAAAGATTTTTCAAAAGAGCTTACCGGCATTATAAAAGAAAGAGATAACATAGTAAAACATATTCACCTGCCTTTCCAGGCAGGTTCAGATAAAATTTTAAAAAAAATGAACCGTGGATATAACAGGAATTATTATCTAAGTGTTATAGAAAATATAAGAAAAGAAATTCCAGACTGTTCCATAACAACAGATATAATAGTCGGTTTCCCGGGAGAAGAGAGAAAAGATTTTTTAGAAACTCTGGATATCGTTAAAAAAGTCAGGTTTAATAGAGCTTACACGTTTATATATTCTCCAAGGGAAGGTACAAGAGCAGCAAAAATGGAGGATAGCATACATCCAGGTGAAAAAAGGAAGTGGTTTAAAGAGTTACTTGAGGTTCAGAATTTAATATCATTTGAAGAAAATAAAAAATTTAAAAATAGTAAGGTTAAAGTTTTAGTTGAAGGTAAAGATACCAAAAACAGCGGCATGCTTGAAGGAAGAATGGAAAATAATACAATTGTAAATTTTAAAGGAAGCACAAAACTTACAGGAAAAATAGTCCCTGTTGTCATAAAAGAAGTAAAAACTTTTTATCTTACTGGAGAACTTTATAACGAAAAGGAGCCGGAAGGATAAATAAAATATTACGTGAAAAGAAAGTGAGTATATAACAGGATTGGAGAATATAAGAACCTTTATAAAAGAAAAAGGAATAAAAATAGATAAGATATCTGAATGCCTTAAAAAACTGAGGAAGATTATTGTTATATGCGGGCCAACATGTTCAGGTAAAAGTAAAACAGGGATAATCCTTGCAGGTCTTCTGGGTACTGACATAATATCAATGGATTCAATGCAGGTTTACAGAGGAATGAACATCGGAACCGATAAATACAGCACAGAAAATTATAATATAAAACAGTATATGATTGATATATTTGAACCGGATCATAACCTGAGCGTTGTAGAATTCAGGCAATTATGCGATAGGGTTATTAAGGATAAATTTTTTTCTTTAAATAAAATACCTCTTCTTGTTGGCGGCTCCGGACTTTATATTAGAAGCGTTGCAAAAGGAATTGACAGTGTGCCCGCAGGAAGCAGAGTTATAAGAGAAAGACTAAAAAAGAAAATAAAAAAAAATGGAATTGATAAATATTATTTAAAATTAAAAGAAGTAGACAGCAATTATGCCGAAAAAATAAGCGGGAATGACTCCAGACGCATAGTCAGAGCACTTGAAGTATATGAATCCACAGGCTTGCCTTTTTCTGATTTTCAGAAAATATGGAAAATCAATAAAGGAACATATGATTCACTGACCATAGGGATAAAAATGGAAAGGGAAAAACTTTACAGCCTTATAGAGGAAAGAGTAGATAGAATGTTTAAAAACGGCCTGGTTAAAGAAGTAAAAAATCTTCTCAATAAAGGGTACGGTAATTGCCGAAGCATAATGCAGGCTGTAGGATATAAAGAAGTAGTAAATTATTTAAGCGGAGAGACAGCACTTCAGGATTGCATTGATGAGGTCAAAAAAAATACAAGAAGACTGGCAAAAAAACAGATGACATGGTTTAATTCAGAACCAGACATTAATTGGATAAGTGCAGATAATTATGATAACATTTCTAAACTAACAGCTGATATTTTAAAAATAATTGAAGATAAGTGTGTATGTAATGGAAAAAATTGAATTTTCAAAATTAAACGGCCAGGGCAACGATTTTATATTAATAGATGCCACTTCTAAAAAATTAAGCCTTTCAGATAAAAAGGTTGTTGAAATGTGCGATAGGAATTTCGGCATTGGGGCGGATGGTCTTATACTGATAAAAAAATCGGATATTGCAGAATTAAAAATGGAAATTTATAACAGTGATGGTTCAATAGCAGAAATGTGCGGTAACGGCATAAGATGTCTTGCAAGATTTGCCATGGAGAAAGGAATCATAAAAAACAAAAGAATAAAAGTTGAAACAGCTGCGGGAACAAAAGAAATATTTATTGATATTAGAAATAAAAAAGCGGGCAAAATAAAGGTTAACATGGGCATTCCGGAATTCACCCCGGAAAAAGTACCGGTTATAATTAAAAATAATGATAATGCCCTTAATTATAAAATAACTGTAGAGTCAAAAGATTTTTATATTAACTGCGTCTCCATGGGCAACCCCCATTGCGTAATATTTCTTGAAGATAATGATAGTCTCAAAAATTACCCTGTAAGCAGGTGGGGGCCATTAATCGAAAATCATGCTATTTTCCCTGAAAAGACGAATGTTGAATTTATAAAGATAAGAAATAAAGGCATGCTTGATATGAGAGTGTGGGAAAGGGGAGTCGGAGAGACGCTTGCGTGCGGAACAGGCGCATGCGCTGCAGCGGTATGCGCAATTAAATTAGGGAAAGTAAGCAAGAACAATATAGATATCAGCCTTCCGGGAGGAATTTCAAATGTTTTCTGGGATAATGCTGATTTAAATGTTTATCTTGAGGGTGAAGTTAATTATAAATTTGATGGAGTGTATTTCCTGTAAAATAAAATATAGTATTTATTATATTTAGAATATTCTTACAAAATACAGTGTTTGCACTTAAAGCAAAGTTACAGAAGAGAGGAAAAAATGCATTTTGAGGAATCGGAAAGGTTAAAATCTCTACAGCCGTATTTATTTGCAGAAATTGAAAAAATTATAAGCAGAAAAAAAGAAGAAGGACTTGATGTGATAAGCCTTGGAATTGGCGACCCTGACATACCCACGCCGCCTGAAGTGATAGATACTTTATGCAGGGAAGCAGAAAATCCGGAAAATCACAGATATCCCTCAAGTTATGGTTTAAAGTTCTTTAAAGAGGCAGTGGCAAAATTTTATTATGAAAGATTTAATGTAAGCCTCAATCCTGATAGAGAGATTATACCTCTCACAGGATCTAAGGAAGGTATTCCGGTTATTTCATATACATATGTAAATAAGGGTGATTATGTAATTATTACAGACCCTTCATACGTAGTGTACAGAATAAGCGCAAATTTTGCCGGAGGAAAGACTTACACAATTCCAATAAAAGAAGAAAATGACTATCTGTTTGATATTGATAATATTGACAGGGATATTGCCGGCAAGGCAAAAATTCTTTTCTTTAATTATCCGAATAACCCGACTTCTGCTACCTGCGATATGGATTTTTTTGAAAAAATAGTCTCTTTTGCCAGAAAAAATAGCATAATTATCTGCCATGACAATGCATACTCTGATACATACTGGGGCGATAAAAGGCCAATGAGCTTTTTAAACGCTTCAGGTTCAAAGGATACCGGAATAGAAATAAATTCATTTTCAAAGACATTTAATATGACCGGGTGGAGGATAGGATATGCGGCAGGCAATCCTGAGATAATTGAAAGCATGGGCAAGTATAAGACCAATGTTGATTCGGGTGTATTTAATGCGGTTCAATATGCGGCAGCAAAAGCATTTGATAATTATGCAAAATATACTGTTAAAAATAACGAAATATACAACGGAAGAAGATTAATGGTTAAGAAAGCACTGGATAGCGCTGGTATTGCTTATTATGATTCCAATGCCACTATATATGTGTGGGCAAGGGTCCCGGAAGGATTTACATCGGGTTCATTTTAAAAAATGGTGCTGCAGAAAGCTAATGTTGTTGTAACACCGGGAAATGAATTCGGTAAAAATGGTGAAGGCCATTTCAGGATTTCACTGACCATAAACGATTCAAGGCTGGAAGAAGCCTTAAATAGAATAGTCAATATACTGTAAAAATATTAAAATCTCAAAATATTTTTTTATAATTCACCTTTTTTTATTTATGATAAAAGAAAAAGCCTTATTAGTTTTTACCTGTTTCAACAGGTTTAAAGTGCCTGAATCAGGGGATAAGGAGCCCCGGCGGGTTTCCGGTGAAAACGTTGAAGAATTAAAAAATCTTACAATCAGTGCCGGTGCCGGAGTTGAGGATATGCTTTATTCAAGACAGGATAAACCTGACCCAAAGTATTTTATAGGCAGGGGCAAACTTGAAGAAGCAAAAACTATAATAAATGATAAGGATATAGAACTGGTTATTTTTGATGACGAGATAACTCCCACTCAGCAGAGAAATCTACAATCAAAGCTGGATGTAAAGGCTATTGATAGAACTGCATTAATTCTTGATATATTCGCACAGAGAGCACACAGCAGCGAGGGCAAATTACAGGTAGAGCTCGCCCAGTTAAATTATATACTGCCAAGATTAACTGGAAGAGGAGTTGAGCTTTCAAGATTGGGGGGCGGCATTGGAACCAGAGGTCCCGGTGAAACAAAGCTTGAAGTAGACAGGAGGAAAATCAGGAAAAGGATCAGCCAGTTAAAAAAGAAAATATATCAGATTGGAATACAGAGAGATATCCAGAGGAAAAGAAGAAAAGATAGAGATGTCTTCCAGATTGCGCTGGTCGGGTACACGAATAGCGGAAAGACAACACTTCTGAATGCAACTGCTGATTCAGATGCTTATGTGGAGGATCGTCTTTTTTCCACTCTTGATTCAACAACCAGAAAAATAGAAATATGTCAGAATTCTGTTGTACTGATGTCAGACACTGTAGGTTTTATAAAAAAATTACCGCATCAGCTGGTAGCATCTTTTAAATCTACGCTTGAAGAGGTTAAAGGATCAGATTTACTTCTTATGGTTGTCGATATAAGCAAACAGGATTTTAAGAATAATATTTTAAGCGTAAAGGAAGTTCTAAAAGAGATTGAAGCTGATAAAAAGCCGGTGCTGCTGGTTTTCAATAAAATAGACAGACTGAATAACGAAAGACTTAAAAATTTAAAGGACAGGTATCATAATGCAGTGTTTATTTCAGCCCTTAAAAAAGAAGGAATCACAGAACTTTATTCAAGAATAAGAGAAATTATTGAAAAACATCATATGGAAATAACCGTTAAAGTACCTTACAGCGATAGTAAAATTATGTCTTTTATTTATAATAACTGCCTGGTAACCGGGCGCAGGGACATGGAAGATTGCGCTGTCCTTAATATAAATTTCAATTCTAAATATGCTAAATTACTTTCCGGTTACATATATAGAGAGAAGGGGAGTAAGAGAAGGGCAGACAGCGCTTAGAAATATTTTCTGATAACCCCGATTACTTTTCCCAGTATCTTTACATCCCTGGCTATAATTGGTTCCATGAAATCATTTTCGGGCATTAACTTTATCTTTTTGCCTGTCTTAAAGAATCTCTTTACCGTTGCCTCATCTTCCAGCAATGCCACTATTATCTCTCCGTTTATTGCATCATCCTGTTTTTTTACAATAATATAATCCCTGTCAAGTATTCCGGCATTAACCATGCTGTCACCGCGAACATGCAGGATAAACACTTCTTTCTTTCCTTTTACAAAATCCGGAGTAAGAGGGAAATAATCTTCAATGTTTTCTTCCGCAAGAACCGGACTGCCGGCTGCTATTTTTCCAACTACCGGCACATAGACCATATTACCGTAAATACTGTTTTCTGTTTTATCTCCATGGCCGTGCATAATAGAAATTGCACGGGGCTTTGATTGGTTTCTTTTCAGGTAGCCTTTTTCTTCTAGTTTTTTTAAATGAGAGTGAACCGTTGCCGATGAGCTTAAATTTACTGCTTTTGCTATTTCCCTTACTGACGGGGGATAACCTGATTCTTTTATTTTCCTGTTAATAAATTCTAATATTTTTTCCTGTCTGGAACTTATTTTATCATCCATAATTGAATATAAAATATTAAATAATTACTATAAATAACCCTGAATACTTTTTTAATTATTAACAATTATAACAAAAAAAATATATAAAGCAAACATAAGTTCGTTTTTTGCATGGAAAAATAATTTAGAATATCTAAAATATATCTAAAATCATCTGTTATCAGTCTTCCTCTTTTTTTATCCAGGTCATCATTTCTCTTAGTTTTTTCCCTACCTTTTCTATTAAATGATTTTCCTCTCTTTTTTTAATAGCATTATATACCGGTCTTCCGGCTTCATTCTCAAGTATCCATTCTCTGGCAAAAGAACCGTCCTGGATACCGGTAAGTATTTTTTTCATGTTTTTTCTTGTTTCTTCTGTAATTATTTCTTTGCCTTTTACCATATCCCCGTATTCTGCAGTATCGCTTATAGAGTATCTCATCCATGATATTCCGCCTTCATATATCAGGTCGACTATCAGTTTTAACTCGCTTAATACTTCAAAATAGGCTATTTCAGGCTGATAACCTGCTTCTACAAGAGTGTCAAAACCAGCCCTTATAAGTTCGGTCGTACCGCCGCATAGAACAGCCTGTTCACCAAAAAGATCCGTTTCGGTTTCCTCTTTAAAGGTAGTGGTTATTATGCCGACTCTTCCCGCACCAAGCGCTCCTGCATAAGCCAGGCAATAATCCCTGGCCTTTTTCGAATGATCCTGATAAACAGCTATAATTACCGGAACACCGCTGTTTTCCCTGTACATTCTTCTTACAATATGGCCCGGACCCTTTGGAGCTATCATAATAACATCAATATTTTCCTGCGGAATAATCTGATTAAAATGGATATTGAAACCATGGGCAAAGCAGAGAACATTTCCTTCCTCAAGGTTTGGCTCAATATACTTATAGTAAATCTTTTTCTGCATTGTATCGGGCACAAGAAACATTATCACATCGGCCATTTTTGAAGCCTTATCAGTGGTATAAACTTCAAAACCTTTCTCTTTTGCCAAATTCCAGGGCTTGCTTCCCTCAAGTTCTCCTACAATTACATCCATTCCGCTATCCCTTAGATTCTGTGCATGTGCATGACCCTGGCTTCCGTAGCCTATTATGGCTATTTTTTTTCCATTAAGTATGCTTAAATCAATATCTTTGTCGTAGAAAATTTCTGCCATCATTCCTCCTTCTTGATATCATAAAATAATAATTTAATATTAGCCGGGCAGGGGACTATTAAATGATTTAATATTTATTCTAACAAATAACAGAAAAAAGTTATATAAAATTAATCTTATATTTTATAAAATTTTTTATTTTTCCTTCACCATTATTTTTGTATTTTCATTATGCCCTTTATAAAACAGCTAAAATTAAATTTTTAAGAATTTTTATTTTAACTATTGACACAAACATATGTTCGGTAGTATTATATAAGCGAACATTAGTTCGTTTTTACGTAATAGATTATTGTAAGCCTGGCAGAGACAGGGTGATATAAATGGAAAATGTTAAAACAAATTTAAGAAAAATTATTCTTTACATACTTATAATAATTGTAGCATTTCTTGTCATAGCGGCTCTGTATTTTAACAGATATAAATTTAGCGGTTTAAACACAATCAGGTATAAGATTGTAAACATTGAAAGAGGAATCAGTATTAACGAGCTTGCAGGAAGATTTTCTGATAATAATACAAGGTCAAAGTTTGTAAGTGAAACTAAAAGACTGAACAATATTAATTCCACTGGATATATCCCGGGAAATTCTACACTTATTATTCCTATAATTGAATATGAATAGTATAATCTATTCATGCCTGATAATTTAAATTCTTAATTTTTTTATATTTAAAGCTATTATTTTTAATTTATATTAAATATATGGTAACTATAAAGATAAAATTGCTTGATAAAACAATTCCAGCGCCATCATACGCACACAGTGGCGATGCCGGTCTTGACCTGTGCAGTACTGTTGATTGTGATCTAAAGCCGTTTGATAGGAAAAAAATACCTACCGGCATTAAAGTTTCAATCCCTCAGGGTTATGCAGGATTTATACAGCCAAGATCAGGAATTGCATATAAGAATGGTATAGGACTTGTTAATTCACCTGGTTTGATTGATTCTGGATACAGGGGTGAAATATGTGCCATTCTAATAAATTATGATACCGAAAATACTTTTAAAATAAAAAAAGGTGATAAAATCTGCCAGATGGTAATAAAAAAAGTTGAAGAAGTTGATTTAGAAGTAGTGGAAGAACTTGACAGCACACACAGAGGAGAAGGCGGATTCGGCAGCACAGACAGATAGATAATCATAATTGTCTGAAATGCTGTATTTTATACAGATATTAGTAACTTCCGATAATATATATTATGTTAACTTTAATATATATTTAAAAATATCTCTTTTTTAAATCCATTTTTTAATAATACTGGGTCCTATTATATTTGCATTGCTGACTGATGATTGCTCTACCCTTTCATAATTAGATTGCATATAAATTATTTTTAATAAAA
>CAZTUA010000047.1:0-18550 GCA_964616545.1 uncultured Actinomycetota bacterium
CACAAGCCACTGATTATCCTGGAGTAGTTGCATGGCTGGATGATTTAGCAGCCGGTAATGTTGATCTGGATACAAACGATAGATTTAATGGTTTGATGGACACCTTTGACCTTATGAAAGAATATAATCTGGATAAAGATGATCCGTTAGCACCAACCTACGAACATGGTCCAGAGGTTCTTGGTCAGGGTCAAGTAGGTTTCTGGTTTATGGGGAACTGGGCATGGCCACAGATCTCCAGCTTTGATACAGCAGACGGAGATTATGGTTTCGTTGCTGTACCTATCAGTAATGATGCAGATGATTATGGCAATGGTAGAATAACATCCAGTCCTACTAAATACATAACAGTAGATAAAGCGCAGAACAGTGCGGAACAGCAGGCTGCAGCTCTGGCATTCCTTGACTGGCTGGTATATAGTGAATCTGGACAGGATGCATTGGTTAATCAGATGAGTTGTATTCCGGCTTTCTCGAACTTTACAATTGCACCATCAGATCCACTGGCACAATCAATTATAAGTTATATGGGAGAGGGAAATACTCTACCGATGGCATTATCAGTACCTCCAGATCACTGGTCTATATTGGGCGGATCAATGCAAAAATATCTGAGTGGCGCGATAGACAGAGCAGGGTTAGCTGCAGAAATCGAAGAATATTTCGCAAATATAGAATAGTTTAATACAAGATAAGTTACATTGAAATGGATTTGTAAAGATACTCATTGATGTAACTTTATTATCGGGGAGAATGGATTTTACTGGAAGGTATCTTAGCAGATATCACTACTTTAAAATCCATTCTCTAAAATGGGAGTATTTTTATATTGAAGATTGAGCAATAGTTCAGAATACTTATTACGATTATAAAAACAATTAGATATCTTTTCCGGGCTTTATTGAAAAAGAAAATTCAGGTTCTTTTACAGTACATAAGGATGGAAGAAAAAAACTATATAAGTAGAATTAAATATAAGGATAAATATATATAATCCGGATGTTTTAGCTCAATGATATTAGTTATTATTTTAATGATTCAATAAAATTACAAAGGTTTTAATTTTTTATATGATACAGGCTATTTATATTACTCCTGAAAAAAGAATAGTTAAAAAATTTAAAAAGAAAAAAGTAGTTGAATTTATAACATATGAGACTTTTAAATTATATTTAGGACTATTTATGTAATAATTAGTGAGGGGGGTGGATTGCAATACATATAGAAAAGCGCTTTTTTGATAAACTTAGGACCTATCTGGTTTTTGGGGGACCGCTAACTTTTATATTCTTTACAGTTATTATTTGTTCATTCCTTTTCGGAATATATCTTACATTTACAAATTGGGATGGCATATCCAGGGTCTATAATTTTGTCGGATTTAAAAATTATATTACTCTTTTTCAAACCAAGGCTTTTTGGACATCTTTTACTGTAACACTAAAATATGTTTTTGCTATGGTGATACTGACTAATGTTATCGCTTTTTTCCTGGCTTATATTCTGACAAGTGGTTTAAAAGGAGAGAATTTTTTTAGAGCAGGTTTCTTTTCGTCAAATTTGATAGGTGGGATAATACTGGGGATTATCTGGAATTTTATTTTTTCTGTAGTTCTTGTATACATAGGGAAGAACTTTTTACCCTTTATTCCTTTTCTTTCCAAATCATGGCTGGCAGACCCAACGAAAGCACTCTGGGCATTAGTATTTACTACAGTCTGGCAATATTCGGGTTATATGATGATCATTTATATTGCCGGGTTTATAAGTGTACCTAAAGAGCTGCTGGAAGCGGCAAGCATTGATGGAGCGAGTAATTTTGTTAAGTTAAAGAACATTATAATTCCCTTTATGGTGCCCTCCTTTGTTGTCTGCTTTTTCTTATCTTTCCAAAGAGGTTTTATTGTGTATGACATTAATCTTTCCTTGACTACAGGGGGCCCCTATCATAGTACCGAGCTTATATCAATGTATGTTTACCAGAAAGCATTTTTAGCCCAGCAGTATGGTATCGGGCAAGCTTCAGCTTTTTTCCTTTTCATAATAGTTTTTATTGTAGCAATTAGCCAGGTTTATTTCGGTAAGAAACTGGAGATAGAAGCATGATAAAAAAAAGGATAAATAGTCTTTTAAAATTATTTGCTATTTCTATAGTATTTATTCTATATATATCACCGCTATTGCTTGTTTTATTAAATTCATTTAAGACAACTAAAGAATTTCTATTAAGCCCTCTTTCGCTGCCCGAAAAATTAAATTTTCAAAACTACATTGAGGCATTTAACAAAATGCATTTTATGAGTGGTCTTACCAATACCGTTATTGTCACTGTTTTAAGCACTCTGTTCATTATATTTTTTTCTTCTATGACAGCATATATTCTTGTTAGAAGGAGTTGGAGATTCAATAGATATATATTTTTTATTATGGTAGGTTCCATGCTTATTCCTTTCCAGGCTATTATGATCCCCATGTTAAGGATATTTGGTGCCGTTAAAATGCTGAATAGTATATGGGCATTAATCTACCTTTATATCGGATTTGGAGCTTCTTTAGCTGTTTTCATCTACCATGGATTTATAAAATCTATACCTTTGGAATTAGAAGAAGCTGCTATGATTGATGGAGCCACGAGAATTCAGGTATTTTTCTATATAATCTTTCCGCTTTTAAAACCAACAACTATAACCATTGCTGTTTTGAATATGCTCTGGATATGGAATGACTTTTTACTGCCCAACCTGGTATTGCTGAGGCCATCGCAAATGACGTTACCCCTTTCGACCTACCGTTTCTATCTGACTTATACTGTAGACTACGGGCTGTTAATGGCAGGTCTCGTTATGACAGTTACCCCTCTTATTCTAATATATCTTTTCCTCCAGAGATATGTTATTAAAGGCATTATAAAGGGTTCGATTAAATGATTAATCAGTTTATAAAAGGTATCTTAAAAATATTCGAGAAATAAGGAGAAAATAGATGTGACAATAAAGAATGAAACAACACTCATTACTTATGCTGATAGTATGGGAAAAAATATTAAAGAATTGACCGATATCCTTGAAACCCATTTTAAGGGGGCAATAGGAGGAATTCACATTCTTCCTTTTTTTCCTTCAACAGCAGATAGGGGATTTGCACCATTAAACTATAAGGAAGTGGATAAGAATTTTGGTTCATGGAAGGATTTCGAATATCTTGGTAGAAAATACTATTTAATATACGACTTTATGATTAATCATATATCAAGAAGCTCTGAATATTTTAAAGACTTTATAAAGAATAAAGACAAATCGCCTTATGCTAATATGTTTATCAGGTACAAGAATTTTTGGCCGGATGGTAAACCGGGTGAAGAGGAAATCGGGCTTATTTTAGAAAGGAAACCCGGGATTCCGCATGTAGTTGTAGAATTTGAGGATGGCAGTACTGAAAAAATTTGGAGCACTTTTAGTGAGCAGCAGATAGATCTAAATGTGAAGGCTGAGGTAACAAAGGCCTTTATCAAAGACTCTTTGATGTATCTTGCCGGTAAAGGTGCTTCTGTTATCCGGCTTGATGCTCTTGCCTATACTATAAAGAAAAGATGGACTGACTGTTTTTTCATAGAGCCCGATATATGGGAAATCCTGGATTATATAAAAACTATCCCAAAAGGTTATGATGTAGGAATACTTCCAGAGGTACACGGACATTATTCCATTCAAATGAATCTTTCGAAAAGGGGTTATTGGGTATACGATTTCGCATTACCTATGTTAGTACTGCACACATTATATGATGGTTCAAAAAAACGGCTTATCAGCTGGCTCAAACAATGCCCCGTAAAGCAATTTACCACTCTTGATACTCATGATGGTATCGGCGTTGTAGATGTCCAGGATCTGTTATCCGATAAGGAAATCGAGCGAATAAAAGAAAAAATATTTTCAAGAGAAGCCGATGTGAAAGTGTTGCATGATTTAACGACGACTTATAGAAATCTTGATATTTACCAGATCAACTGTACTTATTATTCAGCTCTGGGAAATAATGATGATGCTTATTTACTGGCAAGAGCTATTCAGTTTTTTACTCCCGGAATTCCTCAAATCTATTACGTGGGATTATTGGCAGGAGAAAATGACATTGAATTTCTTAAGGCTACTAAAGAGGGAAGGAATATCAACCGTCATTATTATACACGAGAAGAAATCGAGAAAAATCTTCAAAGACCAGTTTTAAAAAAATTAATTAACTTAATGAAATTTCGTAATACGTACCCTGCCTTTAACGGGGATTTTAAAGTACCTGAGAGTGAGGGAGATTATCTTTTAATAATCCTATGGAAAAAGGGTAAATATGAAGCGAAACTTCGGGCAAACTTAAAAACTTATCGATTTAGTATTACTTATTTTGATCGGGAGTTTAAAAAAAATGTTGAACTTACTGATATTTAACAAGAGCTGTTTTTAAAAGTGAGGATATGTTAATTGATATATAACGCACAGGGTTGTTGTATATGACTTTATACATTTAAATTTAATATATAGAAATATCTTTATAAAAAGGAGGGTTCGGATTATGGATACAAAGAATATGGATCCTAAATTTGAAAAGTATTTAAAGGAAGTTAAACTAAATCAAAAAACAGCATTTTCTATACCGGATCTTGAAAAGGCAAGGAGACTAGCTGACGAGATAACAACTTCTGAGATAAGTAAACCGGAGAAAGTTTTTGATTTAAAAGATATTGTTATCAGGGGATATAAAAACGATATAACTCTTCGTTTTTATAAGCCAGAGAGAAAACCACCTTTACCCGTTTTATTGTTTTTTCATGGAGGTGGCTGGGTTTTTGGAAATCTTAATAATTATGAGAGTTTTTGTACACAGATTGTCAATCTTTCATCATTTGCTGTTGTTTCAGTTGATTACAACCTGGCTCCTGAGCATAAATTTCCGGAGCCTGTAGAAGACTGTTACTCTGCTTTAAAATGGATACTGGAGAATGGTGATAAATATGGCCTGGATCCGTCCCGTCTAATAATATGCGGTGATAGTGCGGGCGGCAATATTTCCGCTGCTATTACACTTATGGCAAGGGAGAGAGGCTTTTCATCAATTGGGTACCAGGTTCTTATATATCCAGCAGTTGATCTTTCAAGTTTTGACTATGAATCCTTTAAGTTATTCGGAACGGGTAATTTACTTGACACGGAAGATATGCCATTGGCAATTGAGAGATATCTTAATAGTGAAGATGAGCGTTTTAATCCTTACGTATCTCCGATTCTGGCAAAAGACTTCTCCAATTTGCCACCTGCTTATGTAATTACTGCAGGATATGATGTATTGAGGGATCAGGGGCACGAATACGCTTTGAAGCTGGCAAAGGCAGGAGTGCCGGTGACTATAAGATGCTATAAAGAATTCATGCATGGATTTTTTACAATGGACGCAATATCGGACGCAGTACGGCCCGCTATTGCCGAAACAGCGGATTTTTTAAAGAAAATATTTAATGAGCCAGTATAAGATGTTCTTAATTTATTGATATATATTCTGGAAATAAACGTACAACAATCTGGTTTCGGTGGATGAAAGACTATTTATAGTCCCGGAGGGGAAGAAAAAACTCTAATATATGGAACAGTAAAGAGGTGAGGATATAATTAACAGCAATTTGGATAAACATAGACATCAGCGATTGATAAAAGATGCTGAAGAATCCATAGATAAGGTGAAGGATGAAGTGGCAAAAGATCGGTACAGGCTCAAATACCATTTTATGGCTCCGGCATATTGGATTAATGATCCAAACGGTCTGATATACTTTGGTGGAGAATATCACATGTTCTATCAGTATAATCCCTATGCTCCCAGATGGGGTTCAATGCACTGGGGACATGCAAAAAGTAAGGATCTTGTACACTGGAAACATCTTCCCATAGCACTTGCTCCCAGCGAGGATTATGATTTAGATAAAAGAGGAGGCTGCTTTTCTGGAAGTGCCGTTGATGATAAAGGCACACTCTCCATTGTTTATACAGGAGCTGTGAAGAGGGGCAGTAAGTTAGTACAATCCCAGTGTCTGGCTACCAGCACTGATGGTATTATCTTTGAGAAATATGAAGGGAATCCTGTTATTCAAGGGCCGCCGGAGGAAGGATCTGAAGACTTCAGGGACCCAAGGGTATGGAAGCATGATGATAAATGGTATATGGTTATCGGGTCATGCAAGGACGGAAAAGGAAAGGCTTTACTATATTGTTCGGATAATTTGAGAAAATGGGAATATATAGGGGTGCTTGCTGAAAGTGACGGTTCCTTAGGCACTATGTGGGAGTGTCCTGACTTTTTTCCAATGGGAAATAGATATGTTCTTATTTTTTCACCTATGGGAATGATTGGGAAAAATACCTTTTACGTTATAGGAGATATGGACTATAAAACAGCTAAATTCACATGGGATATTATAGGAGAGGTTGATTATGGTTTTGATTATTATATAGCTCAGACATTACTGGATGAAAAAGGCAGGAGAATAATAATAGGCTGGATCAATGCATGGAATTGGATGCCCTGGTGGAAAGGGTTTGGTTCCCCTGCAGCCAAGAACTGGTGTGGAGCTATGTCAATACCCAGAATCGTAGAGCTGGACGATGATGGGAGTCTCAGGTTCCAGCCTGTGGAAGAGTTGAAAATCCTGCGTGATGTTCACTTCGGATTGAAAAATACCGAAGTAAAACCCGGTGTAAGAGTTCTACCTAAAGAAGTAAGCGACAATTGTCTGGAGATAATAGCAGAATTTGAACTTAAAGACTGTAAAGCTAAAGAGTTAGGATTAACTCTGAGGTGCTCAGCGGATGAAAGTGATGAAACAATAATTTCATATAATCTAAAAGACAGTAAGCTGTATTTTAACAGGAGAAGGTCTAATTCTGACAGTGAAGGTCTAAAGACTTGCAGGTTAGTGCCTGCTGTCAATAAAACTTTGAAGCTTCATATCTTTGTCGATACTTCCTTTCTGGAAATTTTTGTAGATGAAGGACACATTTGTATGACAAACAACATATATACCCAATCTGAGATCAGGGATATTGATCTTTTCTCACGTGGCGGAAGGGTTAAACTGATTTCTCTTGATCTATGGAAGCTTAAGTCAATATGGTAAAAAAGATATAAGACTATACTTTTATAACTCTTGACAAGTTTTTTATGGAATATTTATATAGGAATTCCGGGCATACTAAAAGCTATTAAGGAATATATATTTGAAATAGAAGTAGTCTGTTTAATTGAGATAAAATGGATAATAATCTTGTATGTTTAATGGTTGGTTAGTTTTTTTGGCCCTTATCAGTTTTAAATTATATGTTTAAAAAGAAGAATGAAACTATCCATTAGAAAATTGTATACAGGAGGAAAGTTAGCCTGTGCAGGTAAGCTGCTAGAGTGCAGGGGGGCACTGGTTTATGCGGAGCCGCACCATACACAGGTTAATAAATATAGACAATTTTACATGGAGGCTTTTTAATGAACGACTGTTCAGGTAAATTCAGAAATACAAAAAATAATATAGGCGAGAAAATTAAGCAAAAACTTCCCTGGATCCCTGAAGACATCCAGGATGCGGACAGTGTACCCGGGGGCGATATGCCCGATGATAAAATCAGGATCGGTCCGCAGCATATCCAAAAAGCTCAGATAATTTTCCCGGAATTATTAAAATTGATGATTCCTGCACTTGATGAGAACCCTTATCAGCGTGTAGTTATAGCTTTTTACGGGGGATCCGGCGTAGGCAAATCAGAGATTGCATCAGTGATCTCCTACTATCTCAATGGTATGGGCCTGGGGAGCTATATCCTGTCCGGAGACAATTATTCGAAAAGGATACCAAAATACAACGATGCAGAGAGGCTCCGGATTTTCAGGAAGAGCGGAATTGAAGGCCTTATTTCGCACGGACAGTATATTGAGGGAAGAAATGTCGTACTGAAGAAGATACAGGAAAGCAGCAATGATTCAAACCCGGATTACGTCAACCGTTACCCATGGCTTTCCATTTACCAGAGCGCGGGCCGGGATGGGCTCAGGAATTATCTGGGGACCATAAATGAAATAGATTTCAAAGAGCTTACCGGAATCATATCCCAGTTTAAAAACGGGAAATTTAGGATATTCCTTAAAAGAATGGGAAGAGAAGAGACGGAACTCTGGTATGATCTTATTGATTTCAGTGATAAAAACATAATGATTATAGAATGGACTCATGGTAACAATCATAATCTTAAAGGTATAGACATACCGATTATGCTAAACAGTACTCCACAGGATACGCTTGAACACCGCAGGTCACGTGATAGGGACAGCGCAACCGATAGTCCCTTTACAACGATGGTATTGGAGATAGAACAGGAAATGCTGACTTCGCAGGCGCCGAAGGCAAAACTGATATTGTCCAGGAGCGGTGAAATATTGGCTTACAGGGATTTTATAAAGCTCATGATGCAGGAGCAGAGATAGGAGGGACTATAGATATCAACGCGAAAATACCGGTAAAAGAAATAATTAAATCAGGCCCGATGTTCAATGCATACCCGGACAGTATTGGAGGGACATTGGGGGATATTGTAAAATTTCTTCAAACTCCCGAACTTAAAGATGTATTTCAATCATTTTACATACTGCCTAGCATTTTCAACACTGATCTGGACAGGGGATTTTCAGTTATTGATTATGAGTTGAATGAGCTTTATGCTTCGCAGGAAGATCTGAAAAATCTGAATAAAATCGGCATGGCCCTCAAATTTGATTTTGTATTAAATCATTCTTCAGTACTTTCCAGACAATTTCAGGATATATTAAAAAATGGCGAGAATTCAATATATAAAGACTTTTTTATTAACTGGAACAAATTCTGGGAAGGCTGCGGTCAAATGACTGATGAAGGCTACATACAGCCGGATGATAAATATATTAAGGGTATGTTTTTCAGGAAACCAGGACTTCCTATACTTAAAGTTCGTATTCCTGGCGGGAAAGAAATTCCTTACTGGAATACCTTTTACAAGGAAGTTAAGTATGGAAAAATTGATGCCCAGGACCTTATGGGAGCTATGGATATCCAGTATGCATCGGCTCAAAAGCTGTCTGATAAGGTAAATAAGTATATAAGTAAAGGAAAGGGACCCTCCGAGATAGAATTCGGCAGATTTGCATGCTATCGAAAAAAAGTAATAGAGATGCTTGAATCCAGGCGAAAATACATGGGACAAATGGACCTAAATATAAAATCTCCATTGGTATGGGAATTTTATGAGGATACGTTGAAAAAGCTTGCACGGTATGGGGCGGAGATCATAAGATTGGACGCATTCGCGTACGCTTCGAAAGAACCGGGCGCCAAAAACTTTCTTAACGAGCCTGGAACATGGGAGTTGCTGGGGCGTATAAAAGCAATGGCTGACAAATTGGGATTGACTCTTTTACCGGAGATCCATTCAAAATATGAGGAAAAAATACACGAAAAGCTCGCCGAAAAAGGCTATATGACTTATGACTTCTTCCTGCCTGGATTGATCATAGACGCATTGGAAAGAAATACAAATGAGTTTTTGATCAAGTGGATCAGGGATCTGCAGGAAAAAGGCATCAGGGTTGTAAATATGCTTGGCTGTCATGACGGTATACCGCTGCTGGACTTAAAAGGGCTGATAGCTGATGAACAGATAGAAAGGTTGATTGAAACTGTTGTTAAAAGGGGCGGTTACGTAAAGAATCTGCATGGTAAAAGGAATATCTATTACCAGGTAAATTCAACCTATTACAGTGCCCTGGGTGAAGATGACGCCAAACTCCTTCTGGCCAGGGCAATCCAGATATTTATGCCCGGAAAGCCCCAGGCATGGTACCTGGATCTTCTTGCTGGAAAGAATGACTATGCTGCCGTTGAAAAAGCCGGTCCGGGAGGTCATAAGGAAATCAACAGGACAAATCTAACATTGGAGCAGGCTTGTAAAGCACTTAAGAAGAACGTTGTTCGTCAGCAGCTCTCTCTACTGAGATTTAGAAACAGATTCCCGGCTTTCGGTTTTGATGCGAAACTTAAAATCCTGGATTTCGAACCAGAAATACTGAAACTGCGCTGGGAGAATAACGGTTGTGTGGCAGAACTAGAAGCGGATTTGAAAAGCTATTCCTACAATATAACTGCAACCGATGAAAAAGGCAGGGTTGTATATAATTTCAGGTAAGCAACCCACATTGGCAAATTACTATATCCCGCTTCTTAAGGATTTAAAGAAAGAACAGTTCAGGGTGCTGTTCCTGGATGTGAAGAATAAGGTAATTAAGGCGTACTGGTCTCGCAGGAGTCCCTCACAAGTTCCATAGTCTGCATAGTGACAGTAAAGTGATCAAACTGTCTTAAACTATTAAGGTTTAATTGAAAAGAGTCTTAGAAGCTTAAATTAGTCTGAATTATGAAATCTCTTTAATATTCCATTATCTTTTACAAAGAGAAGTATTTTTACTGCTCTTTTATTTAAAGATATTAAGGAATAAAAATTGCATCTGAACTTTTTATTAATATCCTTCTTGAGGTTTTTCAACAAGAGTCAAGCTCACCTCGATAGACTCACCATCTCTATTTAAAATAACTGAAACTGTATCTTCAGGTCTATGCCTTAAAATCTGTGCAAGTAATTCATAGGGTGATTCAACTTCTGCATAATTAAATTCTGTAATTATATCTCCTGTTTTAATACCTGCTTGCTGCGCGGGGTAACCTTCTTGGACTCCCGCTATATATACACCTTTTATATCCGTAGGATTTTCTCCCATTTCGATTCCTATATAAGGTGTTTTTGCTGTACCGCTTTCAATTATCTGATTTGCAATGTTTACAGCAATATCGCTTGGTATTGCAAAACCTATTCCAGTATTTGAGCCTGTTGTAGAATATATCATAGTGTTAATTCCGAGAACTTGCCCGGCAGAATTTAAAAGCGCACCACCGCTATTCCCGGGATTTACTGCAGCATCTGTTTGTATTAAATCAACAAAGGGCATGCTATCATAAGAGGTTAAAACGTCTCGCCCTATAGCACTAATAACTCCTACTGTTACAGATTCTTTTAGACCATAAGGACTGCCTATAGCTATAGCCAATTGTCCGACTCTGATATTTTCTATAGATGTAAATTCTGCAGGCTTAAGGCCTATTGCTTCTATTTTAATAACTGCAATATCGGAATCATCATTACCACCAACCAATTGAGCAGCATATCCGGCTCCATCACTCAGTGTAACAACTAATTCCTCTGCATTTTTAACCACATGATTATTAGTAATAATATACCCATCATTACTAAATATTACTCCGGAACCGACTCCTTCCGAACTATACTCCCTGCCGCGTAAATCTCTCTGTCTCACTATTACCTTAATATTAACGACAGAAAGTTTTACTTTTTCTGTAACATTACTTATTGCCTCATCAAAACTTGCCAGTATTTCCTGGTTACTTTCCTTTTGTTGCTCTAATACAGATATGTTTTCAGATATTGGAGTATCTGCTTGTCTGGTATCTTTGCTTTCTTCTAACTGTCGTGTATCAACACCATTATCGTATTGCTCATCAGTTTCAAAATATATTTTAGGTGGTTCAATTGTAATGCCCATAAAAGAGCAAGCAGAAATCATAAATACAATTAACAAAGATGATAGTAATGTAAAAAACATTATCGCAAAATTTCTTTTTCTCATATCTTTACTCCTTTATCAATTTCTATTTTTATTAGATAATTTTAGCCATGCATAGATATCTGGTAATTAGTTTTCTATATTGCTATTCAGGCAAATAAAATATTGAATTTTACAATAGTATTGCCAGTTCCATTTCAAGGCTGCTGCTTTCATTATCAGGTTTATAATTCTGCTTATTCCGAAGACGCTCCCCATCCCTCTGGAAACCTCCCTCCGGAAAGTCTCTTTGTGGGAAGATTTCCTGTTGCAGATTCCTCCCAAAGAATAGCGATGCGGTGCCTAATGCCCCGGTAATAACCACCAGTACTGTTAAGATTATCGCCAGAATCTTAGCCCACCTTAATTTCTTTTTGGCAAAAATAATCCATGTAACTATAGCAATAACCAGTAGTCCTATAGCTATATAGGGGAAATATTGCAGGTACATTAAAATCCTAAAAATCATAAAAATGCCTCCAGGTCTGCCAAGTTGCTGCTCCATCTAATTCCTCCATATATAATAAGATAATAAATTTAAATAGGACTATAACAATAAAAAATGAAGAAAATATGGAGTTTGAAAATTAAAGTCCATGAATCATAAAAAATCTATCTTTTTTAAGGATGATTTTTTGTAAGAGGCAGAGTAATTTTAAAACTTACTAAATTACTTTCGCTGTCAAAATCTGCTTCCAGACTTCCTTTTAGCTTTTCTACTATTTTTTTGCTTATGGAAAGACCAAGCCCGAAACCTTTCCTGTCTTTTCCGCTGGCAGATTTGTAAAATCTCTCAAAAATATAAGGCAGATCTTCTTTGCCTATAGTATCGCTTGCATTGGTTATTTTGATTAAAAGTTTTTCGATGTTATTATCGTTTTCAAGATTAATCGTTATGATAGTATTCGGTAAGCTGTATTTGACTGCATTGTCTAGAAGATTACACAGTAATTGTTCTATATATGACTTGTTTCCCCAAACAACAGTTTTACCTTTAAAGTCAGTTTCAATCTTTAGGTTTCTGGAATTTAACTGGTTATCATATAGCTTTAAAATCCTTTCAAGAATATCCCTTACATCAACGGAGGTAAAACTTTCCGGGTTCATATTATCTTCCAGTTCTGATAAAACAAGAAGCTCTTCAGTGATATTGGAGAGTCTCATTATCTCGCTGTCTACAATTTCAAGAGTTTCCTTATATTCACCCGAGCCTACGTGCTTTTTTTGTTTTAAGGAATCTATTTTTGTTTTTATGACAGTTAGCGGCGTATTGAGCTCATGAGAAGCATTCTGGATAAATTGTTTCTGGTTCTTGAATGAATTCTCAATTTTATCCAGCATTCTGTCAAAAGTTTTTGCCATATTTGAAATGGCATCACTTCCTTTTAGATTCAGTCTTAAGTGGAGTCTCTTTTCGTCAATCTCTTTCACATTCCTTGTTATAAAGTCTACCCTGTTGAGCATACGCATAAGGAGTATGAATCCTCCCGAAGCCGTTAATATTATTATAAATAAAACCCCACCGGTAATTGAATAAAAAATCCTCATAAAAAGATTAAAAGGAAGTATGGTAACGGGAGGATGGATCTTTCTCCAATCTGGTCTTTTTTTAAGTTCTATGATTCTGTCAATAAATTCCTGGTCGACTCCCGGTTGCTCTCTTAGCGCACTAAGATATTTTTCTCCCCTCAGATTAACACTGTATACAGAGAATATTAAAAAGCCGTAGACAACGGTTGAAATAAATATAATTATTATAAACCAGAAGATAATTTTAGTTTTAAGAGACCATCCCAGTCTCAATTAAAATCCATCCTTTCTTTCCATTGTTACTCCTCTATCCTGTAGCCAGAACCATAAATTGTCTCAATAAGTCTGCCGGATTTACCTAACTTTTTTCTTAAATTCTTTATATGGGTATTAACAACATTTGTAAAAATATCCACATTTCGGTCCCATGCATGTTCAAGAAGTTGATTGCGGCTTAAAAGCTGCCCCTTATTTCTTAAAAGGTACTCAAGTATCATAAATTCTTTTTTAGTAAGTTTTATCTCATTCTCTCCTAAGAAAACCTGCCCGCTCTCAAGGTTGAATTCTATATCCCCGCAAACCAGTATATTTTCCTTGCTCTTTGAAGACCTCCTCAGGAGAGCTCTTATCCTTGCAAGGAGCTCGCTAAATTCAAAGGGTTTGGTAAGATAATCATCTGCTCCACAGTTAAGCCCCTCCACTATATTTGCAAGCTGCTTCTTTGCTGTAAGCATGAGTATAAAGCTGTTTATACCTTCCTCTCTGATTTTCCTGCACAGCTCTTCTCCATCCATATCAGGTAACATCAAATCAAGTACGATAACATCATAATCAAATTCATGGATAAGGCTGTATCCTTCTCTACTATTATAGGCTACATCAACTGAAAACCTGTGTTGTTCAAGGCCTTCTTTTAGATTATCCGCGATTTTTTTTTCATCTTCTATAATTAATATTTTCATTTATAAAATAAATTTTCCCCATTTAACAAATAACAGTAATTGGCATTTGTAAAACTATTAATCTGACTTTTTAATAAAACTTTCTGCAATAGAGCTTATTGGAAATAATTTATATTTATTATTCTATCCTTTCACTGTAAATAAATCATTCTATAAAATTTATCCTCTCTTTTTTACTACTCGTACCTTAGCGACTCAATAGGATTTAAGCTGGCAGCACGCATTGCCGGAAATATTCCAAATACCAGCCCGATAACTGTTGAAAATGAGATAGCAAGCACTATAGGATAGGCAGTTACCAGAGATGTCAGTTCAGTAAAAGTTTTTAAAATCCATGTTATCAAAAACGCAAATCCTATTCCTATCAATCCTCCCGTTAAACTTAAGACAATGCTTTCAGTTATAAACTGTACCAGGATATCCCTGTTTTTAGCTCCAATCGCTTTTCTTATGCCAATTTCTCTTGTCCTCTCTGTAACTGATACAAACATTATATTCATAATTCCTATGCCTCCGACAAGAAGTGATATTGCCGCAATGCCACCAAGAGTAATTGATAAAGTTTCTGCAATTGAAGAAGCCACCTCCAGTAACTGGGTAGAGCTACTTATTGTAAAATCATTTAATCCGTCCGGAGGTATTAGATGCTGCTCTCTCAATATCGCAGTTATTTCTTCTGTTGCCTGATCAATAAGATCCTCACTTTTTACCTTTACCATTATACTGTCTACTGTATCTTCGCCAATAAGTTTTTTCTGGGCTGTAGTAACTGGTATATATACACTATTATCGGGGTTAGCCCCAAAAGTAGCCGTACCGATTGATTCAAGTACCCCGATAACAGTAAAATTCTGCCCGTTTATTTTTATTGTTTCACCTAAAGGATTAATCATTCCAAAATAATCGTCTACTATTGTATCACCTATAACTGCAACATTGGACAGATACGATAAATCGTTATCTGTAAACAAACTTCCCTCAGCAATTTTGTAGTCCATAACTGAAAAATATTCTTCCGTAGTGCCGGTTATGCCTGCCTGGCCGCTCCAGCTTAGATAGGATATGGTAGTATTCATACCGGCGCTAACTGTAGGTACAGTTTCATTTAATAGTGAAGATCTATCCTTTAGTGCATCTATATCCTCAGGATAAAGTTCTCCCGCTACAGTCTCTTCTTCTGAACCCATGCCGAACATTCCACCTCTTTCTCCAATACCCTGTCCACCAGGTCTTGTGGTAGTATCCCTTCCTGGAGAGATGGTTAAGACATTGGTTCCAATGCTTTGAAGATTTTCAGTGATAACAGCTTCTGTGCCGGCACCTACTGAAATCACTGCAACCACCGCACCAACACCTATTATAATGCCCAGCATTGTGAGAAAAGCCCTCAGTTTATTTAGAAAAAGTGATTTAAATGCAACTTTAATATTTTCAAGTATTCTTCTCATTTTTATCCCTTCGAATAGAATTTATACTTTTATGCCGAATTCTTGCTAATTGTCCTTCCTGTTGGGAATTTCATACTTTCACTTCAGAATTGTTTATCTTATCCTCCAATTTAGGCATTTTCTCTAGCTTTGTAACAGCGTCAACAGGTGAGTCTATTACCTCTTCATTTGTTATAAGGCCATCTTTTAAATATATAATCCTGCTGGTATGCATTGCTATTTCAAGTTCGTGTGTCACGAGTATTATGGTCTTGCCCTCCCTGTTTAACTTCTGGAATATGGCAATAATTTCTTCACCGGTTCTTGAATCTAAATTGCCTGTAGGCTCATCTGCAAGTATAATAGACGGATTATTCACAAGAGCCCTTGCGATAGCTACCCTCTGTCTCTGTCCGCCTGAAAGTTCACCGGGTCTGTGCTTTTCCCAGCCGGATAACCCCACCGAAACGATCACTTTATCTATCAGGGTTCTCCTTATCCGTATCGGGGATGACTTGGAATAAATCAGCGGCAGTTCTATATTTCCTATAATGTTTGACCTTGGCAGAAGATTAAAAGTCTGGAAAACAAAACCAACTTTTTTATTGCGTATCTCTGCGAGCTGGTTATCTTTTAGTTTGCTGATATCTTCACCCTCAATTACATAAGAGCCGGAAGTAGGGATATCAAGGCAACCGATAATATTCATAAGTGTAGATTTTCCTGAACCTGATGGCCCCATTATAGAAACAAATTCTCCTTTTCTTATCTCCAGATCTACTCCTCTCAGTGCATATAGTTTCATGTCACCGATTTTATATATCTTTAAAATTTTTTTCATATTTATGATTTTGTCTCCCATTTAAAACTCCATAATATTTAGTTTTTATTTTCCCGAATGTACTACCTTGATGTAATTATAATATTGCCTTCACTCAATCCTGAAATTACTTCTATGTAATAATAATCATTAACACCTGTTGTGATTTCAGTTTTCCTTACGTTACGGGTTGCTTCTTCTTCACCCATTTCGGATAGAAGTACATCCACATAACTCTTCCCTTCTTCCTTATAAACAGCCTGTAGAGGTACGTAGAGTACATCTTCTGCCATAACATCTATTATATAAATATTAGCCGACATCCCGTAAAGTATTTCAATATCAGTTTCATTTCTAAAACTTATTGTAACCTCATAGTAAACTATATTGCCTTCTTCGCTTCCTATGGGAATTATTTTTTCTACATCTCCCGTGAACTCAATATCAGGATAGGCATCAAGTGTGATATTTGATTCCTGGTCGATAGATATTTTTATTATATCGCTTTCACTGACCATTGTTTTTATCATAAAATCTGTGCTGATAATTGAAATTGAGCCTCCTCCGCTAGCCTCAGCTCCAGATACAAAATCAGTTGAAACCACAATGCCGTCATAAGGGGCGTATGCAGTATATTCTCCAAGATCTTTTTTGGCATTTTCGTATTCTCTCTTTGCAAGTTCCAGTTTTATTTCAGTCTGCTTCAGATTTTCAGCAGCCTGAGTTATTGCCTTTTCTGCTGACTGCAGACTGGAAAGATTTGACCAGTATGTAGAAGACTGGCTTATCAGGGAACTTTCATAAGAGGATTCTGATTGCAATTCTGTCGATTTTTCTGAAAGCTTTGCAGAACCAACCTTTTCCTCTGCAGATTTTACATTTGATTCATATTGTGCAAGCTGCATTTCTGTTGCAGCAGGGTCATCTTCAGCCATTTCCAGCAACTCTTTTGCTTCTTCAAGAGCGCGCTCAGCGCTTTCTACGGATGCATCTGCACTTCTCATCGAAATTTCAAGAGATTTAAGTGTATTCTCTGTAGATTCTGCTGCCTTCTGTTCATTTAACTGGGCCTGCTGTATTGCAATATGATTTGAATCCAGCGCACTCTGGTAGTTTAACCGGGCAAGCTTTAGGGAACTTTCAGAAATCTCCAGGTTTTTTTCTATTTCAAACAGGCTATCCTGCTTTTCACTATCATCAATCTGTACAAGTAGTTCTCCTTCTTTGAAAACATAACCAGCTTCTACAGCTTCCAGTATTTCCCCTGAAACCCGCAGGTTCAAGGTTGTATAACTCTTAGAATCGACAGACCCTGTTACGGATATTTCCTGGGAAATATTACCTCTTGTTACCTGAAAAGTCTGCGATTCTCCCTGAACTGTATCAGGTGTGTCGGTAAAGGCGCTTCCCATAGGCCCCATACAGGAAGTAAAAATAAATATTATGGAAAATAATGTAAATGCTGCTGCACATGTTATCGAGATTAACCATTTTTTATTTTTTACTTTGCCGGATATTTTATTTGATATCCCGTATGGTATTATCTTAGATAAGTGCATTATTTTTTCTCCTTCTATTTTTTTGATAAAAGAATACAGGATAAATATGAAGAAAATATGGAGATTTTAGAGTTTTTATATATTATATAGGAAAATATATTTTTAATTTTTTGATTCCAATTTAGTAGCCTTATAAAATAATTTTTCCAGAGTTATTAAAATAATTTTAATTTTGACTAACATGTTAAAGTAAATTAAACTGTGTTTTATTCGAATTTATGAAATAATTAATTATGTATTTAACAATAAAACTCAATTAGTAAAATCGTGATATTCATCATTAGGACGTTGGAGATAGAGGAAGTAATTAAAAAGGATACAAAAAATTTTATCCTAAACCCGATTATATAAAGAGATATATCTTAAATAGAAATAAAAAAGTTTAAGAATGACTTTTAACCTATTAAATTTGAAAATAAAAAAGTTAAAATAAAAGCTCATACGTAGTGAAAAAATACAATCAGGCTGATTCGGGGCGGGTGGCGGAGTTATTTCGCCTAGCGTATGCCTAAAAAATCC
>CAZTUA010000048.1:0-61243 GCA_964616545.1 uncultured Actinomycetota bacterium
TTTTTCCAGTTCTGTAATGCTGTAAAACCACATATCAGCTTTTAAAAAAGCTCCGGGAAGAAACAGAATGGCTTTTTCTCCGGTTCCGCAGGAAATATAGGACCACTGTTTTCCGCCGGTATTAATTACTTTAACCCTGTGATTTAAACGGAACGATTTTAGTTTTTCTTTCTGGTTAAACGGGACATTTTTATAAAGTTTTTCAAAGTTCATAATAATTTTCTCTGTTACTGCCTCCCACAGGATAGTGCAGGTCTTTTATCTGCTCCTTTGTTTTTCATTTGCTTTTTCTGCGCAAAGACAAAATTACTAATCGCAGTTCTTTTAATAATACCACATTTAAAATAATCTTATAAAATAAATTACCCTTTTCCCGGGCAATGGAAAGCAAGCATATAATATATCTTTTAATGTGTTATTATCCGAATTTTAGCTGGAAGTGGTAGAATTATAAAATTAGTGTTTTATAAAAAAAGCGACCTGGGCAAAATAATATGATAACCAGCCTGATAAGAATACTTACAGCAAGGTCCCTGAGGCCGTTTATTTTCAGCAGTGCTCATAATAATGAGATTGATTTTAATGTTGAAAGCCCGGGTCTTTATTTTCATATACCATTCTGCAGAAAATTATGCCCTTTCTGTCCGTATTATAAAGTAAAATATGATAAGAATCTGCTGGAGGATTTTTGCAGAGCCCTTATAAAAGAGGTAGAGCTTGCAGCAGAGCTCTCTCGTAATAGCAGAGATAAGACAGGTAAAAAAAATATTGAGAGCATCTACTTTGGCGGCGGCTCTCCCGCGCTTGCCGTAGATTATCTTCCGGAGATTTTAAGCCGGGTAAAGAGCCTGTTCAGCCTGGAAGGGGATATGGGTATAGAGCTTAACCCCTCTGATGTAAATGAAGTTTTACTTGAAAAGCTAAAGGATTGCGGATTTAACATGGTAAGTATCGGGGTGCAGTCATTCCAGGATAAATGCCTGGCAGCCCTTGAGAGGGAGAGAATTGACAGCGTAAAAAAGCTTGGGCTTGTAAAAAAATTTAAATTTGACGTTGTGGATGTGGACCTTATATTCGGTATTCCTGGCCAGGGGGAGAAAGATCTGGTCCGGGATTTTATAACTGCAGCAGAAAATGGAGCAACTCAAGTTTCCACATATCCCTTTATTGAATTCAGCTATACAGGGTTAAAAGATAGGCCGCCTGACAGCAGGCAGAAAAAGAGAATGCTTGCAGGACTTATGGATATAAGTAGAAAAGCCGGTTTTAAAAGAAGCTCAATCTGGACATTTTCTAAAGGAGACTCTCTAAAGTATTCTTCGGTAACAAGAGACAGCTTTATCGGATTTGGCCCGAGTGCTGCCTCTTTGCTCGGGGATATTTTTAAAATAAATACATTCTCGGTTACAGAATATATAAAATACCTTAATGACAGTGATAATAGTGTTAGTGCAAAACACACTGATGATAATGGTAAAAATTTAAGAAGTGCCGCCCGCAGTAAATTACCCACTGCCCTCAGCATGAAGTTTAACCCGAGGGTAAGAGCGCTTTACTGGCTTTTCTGGTCGGCGTATAAGCTTGATATAGATAGTGAAAAATTTTACAGGCTTTCTGGTAAAAAACCTGATGAAATGTTTAAAATTGAATTTTATCTGGCCAGAAAATTCGGATATATAGAAAAATACAGCGGAGGGTATAAATTAACTGAGAGGGGAGCATATCTATTCCACCTGATCGAACAGACCTATACACGCCAGTATATAGATAAAACATGGAGGATGTCTCTTGAAAATCCATGGCCGGAAAGGATTGCCCTGCATTAGAAGATAATATATTGACCCGTAATAGATAAGGGTAATATAATGACCTCTAATTTTTAATTTTACCAATTTTTTAGAGAGGATACGGACAGGATGGATAAGAAAAAAAATATTATATCAAATATTTCAACTTTAGATGTTTTTAAGGATGCCCTGAGAATTTCTCTTAAAGAGCCCTCCACTGCTCTTTTTTTTATAAAAACAATAATAAACCAGAGAAGAGCGCACAAAAAAAGGATGGGCTGGATTGGCAAAGGAATACAGGTGCCTCCCGTTATAATATTCAGCATCACCAATAGATGCAATCTTAATTGCAGGGGCTGTTACAATAATTCTCTAAGGGCTCAGTCGGATGGAGAACTCGATACCGCCAGGACGATTGGTATATTAAATGAGGCAAAAGAACTCGGTATATCATTTATAGTAGTAGCCGGCGGGGAGCCATTTGTAAGGAATGATTTTCTTGAGATTGTGAAGGCATTTCCCGATATGATTTTTCTTGTCTTTACAAACGGTACCCTTATAGACGGGGTCTTACTTGAGGAAATAAAAAAACATAAAAACATAGTCCCGCTTATAAGTATTGAAGGGCATAGCGAAGAGACAGACCTTCGGAGGGGAGAGGGCATATACAGCCGGCTCGGGACCGTAATGGAGAAATTAAATAAGAGCTCGGTATTTTTTGGAACGTCACTGACTATAACCAGGCAAAATTTTAATTTGATTACAGAAGATTCCTTTGCAGCGGAACTTGTAAAGAAGGGTTGTAAATTATTTTTCTATATTGAATATACGGCCATTGCCGAAGGAACGGGTGGATGGGTACTCACAGGAGAGCAGAGGAAAGTGATTCCTTCCATTATGGAGGGTTTCAGAAATAAATACTCTGCACTTTTTGCGGGACTGCCGGCAGAGGAAGAAATATTTGGTGGGTGCCTGTCTGCGGGAAGGGGCTTTATACATATAAATGCAAAGGGGGACCTTGAGCCCTGTCCGTTTGCACCGTTTTCAGATGTAAACCTAAAAGAAGTTTCGTTAAAAGAAGCACTGCAATCAAAGCTTCTTAAAGAGATAAGAAAAAATCATTTCGTGCTGGATGGGTCCGGGGGCGGATGCTCGCTCTGGGCAAACAGGGAAAAAGTTGAGGCATTGCTAAAATAATAAAACAAGAGGTTTGATATAATGAGTAAGAAATATTTAAATTTTTCCGTTTTAATACCTTTAATTTCAATACTTGTACTTACTTTACTTGTTCTTCCTTCATGTATATCTGCACCGGTAAAGGATGAACCGGTAGCGGTACAGGAGGAAGAGGAGAAGGATATTGAAGATATCAAAGATAGCCCTGAAGAAGAAACGGTAGATATACAGGAATTAGCTTTTCCTGAAGCAGCAGAGATAGAAAACCGTTATACTGTTCAGGAGGCATTCCCTGGTATATCCTTTAACCGGCCTCTTGACCTCCAGAATGCAGGTGACGGCAGCGGACGGCTGTTCGTTGTTGAGCAGGGGGGATACATACGTGTAATTTATAATGATTCAGCTGAAGGTGCCGGGCTCTTTCTTGATATAAGCGGCCGCGTGGATAGCAGCGGCAATGAAATGGGGCTTCTGGGCCTGGCATTTCATCCTGATTTTAAAAATAACGGCAACTTCTTTGTAAACTATACTGATGGAAATAATACGGTTATATCAAGATTTACAGTGGACCCTGATAATCCGGACAGCACAGACCCGGAAACAGAAGAGACAGTACTTACATTTTCACAGCCCTATGCAAATCATAATGGCGGACAAATTGCTTTTGGGCCCGGGGATGGTTATCTTTATATCGGTACAGGAGATGGAGGGAGCGGGGGTGATCCACAGGGAAATGCACAGAACCGTAAAACGCTTCTTGGTAAAATACTGCGTATTGATGTAGATAACAGAGATACTGGATTAAATTATGCAATTCCGCCGGATAATCCTTTTTCAGGTAATGCTGAAGGATACCGGGAAGAAATATATGCCTATGGGCTTCGCAACCCGTGGCGCTTCAGCTTTGATACGCAGTCAGACAGTCTCTGGGCAGCCGATGTGGGGCAGAACACGGTAGAGGAAATCAATCTTATTGAGAAGGGCGGAAATTATGGTTGGAATATTATGGAAGGTAGCCTGTGTTTTAATCCTTCCGAAGGTTGCGATTCTTCCGGCCTGGAGCTTCCTGTCTATGAATACAGGCACACGATAGACCGCTCAATCACTGGTGGTTATGTTTACCGGGGCGAAGAGCTTCCCGAACTCAGGGGTGCATATATCTATGCTGATTTCATATCAGGTCTTATCTGGGGCCTCTGGTATAAGGAAGGAGAAGAAATCCGTAATTATACCCTTGCAGAAACCGGTTTGAATATTTCTTCATTCGGCACAGGCAGCGATAATGAACTTTATCTGACCGCATTTGACGGAAATATATACCGGCTGGTTCCGCTTTCTTAAAAAAGGGAGCCGGCTTTATTGACAGTGCGCTGTTTACTCTTGCGGTAAAAATAAGAATAAGTTATGGACGTTTGATAAGAAACTAAATAAAATATTACCATTGGAAGCCGATTATTTTTAGTAAATTAAATTATAAAGATTTAGAATCAATATGCCTGAGCCATATTTAAAAAAACTTAACTTTGGGTTATTGTTTTTTATTGCAGGGATACTGACAATTTTATCTTTTCCCTATAACCCTCTGGTTATTTTTAGGATAATAAAGCCTCATGATATAAAGATACTCTGGTATACTGGCTGGGTATTCTGGGCGGCCGGTATAATCCTGATAGGCCTGGCATATTATTATATTTATATAAAAAAGATAAAAGTTTTAAACATGCGGGGAATTTATGGTATTATCCGTCATCCTTTATATCTTGGCTGGATTTTATCCGTATTTTTTGCCACGTTTTTTTTATTTCCACACTGGATATTTATTATTACTGGAATTCCGGGGGTAATAACCATTTATCTTATATCAATTAAAGAAGAACAAATTAATATTAAAGAATTCGGTAATAATTATAAAAGCTATATGGAAAGAGTACCCAGTATGAATATCATTCTGGGATTTGTAAGGATATTTAAAAGAAAGTGATAAATAGCCTAAAATCTAGCTAACTTTCTTAACCCGCGCAGAATAGAGGTTCAGGATACCTGTAATTATAATCATTATAAATAATGCAGACAGACTGGTATAAAAAATTCCAACTGCTGAATAATTTTCCGAAAGATATCCTGCTGTATACTGAAAAATAATTGTTCCCGTAAAGCCGAAACTATTAACTATGCCTGTGATGGGTCCGGAGTAGCGGGGGTTCTGATTTATGGCTGTTGATAACGACATGGCCGCTATACCGGAAAAGGAAAAGTTAAAAAGTATCAAAAAGATTATCTTTAAAATCAGGTTATCCATAATAAAGGCGGCAGATAAAAAAACAAAAGCCAGTATTGAAAAAACCCTCATTAGTTTTTCTTCGTTAAATTTACCTACCAGAGAGCTCTGCAGGAGCATTCCCAGGCAGAATGCAAAAAGAGTGGAGCTAAGTATCAGCGAGCTGATACTTACCGGGACATTTATGCTTTTAAAGTAGGTGGTAAACCAGGCTCCGAATGAAAATCCCATTCCGAAATGAAGAAAGCTTATAATTGCACAAAAAATAATAATTGTATTTGATAAAAATTTACGGTAAACAGAAAAAAAGCTTAAAAAATCTTCTTTGCTTTTTCTTATATTAAGACTCTCGTGCTTAAAAAGCAGTATTAATATAAATAAGATTGCATTTGCCAGCCCGAGAGATAGGAATATATGCCTGTAGTTAATATCCAGAAATAAAATGCCGCTTACTATAAGCGGAGCAAAAGCTGCCCCCAGCAGGAATCCAATATTTAACCTGATTATTGTCCTGCCTCTGTTAAGCTCAAAGGCATCACTGATTAAAGCATTGGAGTTTAAAGTGATTGTACCCCATGAGAGGCCAAATAAAAGATAGCTTACGGTAAAATAAATAAAATTGGGTGAAAAGTACAGGCCCAGAAAACTTAATGTAAACAGTATGCTGCCCAGGGTAACCGTATTCTTTTTCCCGAGCCTTTCTGAAAGAATCCCCGAAAATAGACTTGCGATAAGAAGACCGAATGCATTCAGTGATAGAGTGGAACCGACTATGTCCAGTCTAACTCCAAAAGTGGTTGACAGTATGGGAATAAGGGGACCTACAACCGAGCCTCCTATTCCCAGTATAAATAATTGTATAAAAAGTAATGTAAATATTTTTTTTCTAACCATTAATCTAAAGATTATAGTATTATTAATTGGAAATTTATAGATTCAGTTAACAATCTTCCTTAAGAATACAGAGAAGCTTCTGGGCCTGCAATAAAAAGGATGCCCTAAAATAAGGACACCCTCTTTATTTTTACATAAGGTACTATATAAACAATACCCTGTCATTAAAATATGTTCTCAGGAACTTAGAAAATATTAAATATCAGACCTGCTATTGCCAGGGCATCTATAATGTAAAGCATGAAGTGTATCTCTCTTGCTTTGCATCTTATCAGTTTGATAACGGTATAGAATAAAAGTCCCCAGATAATACCCTGGGTGATGCTGTAAGTTAAGGGTATTAATATAAATGCCAGAAATGCAGGTAAGCTTTCCTCATAATTTCTCCAGTCCAGCTTCATAATACCGGTCATCATGAAAAGCCCAACGATAACAAGAACCGGCGCAGTTGCTACTGAGGGAATAAAGCTTAAAACTGGTGAGAAGAACATGAACGGTAAGAATAGCAGACCGCAGACAACAGCCGTAAGACCGGTTCTTCCGCCTTCCTCTATTCCTGCAGCACTTTCTATATATGTGGTTCCCGGGGATGAACCAAATAGCCCTGACATTGTCGTAGAAGCAGCGTCAACAAGCAGTGCTTTATGAGCATTTGTTGGCTGTCCATCTTTATCAAGAAGATTTGCTGTTGTGGCAATTCCAAGGAAAGTGGAGATACTGTCAAACATATCGGTAAACAGAAGGGCAAAAATCGGCCCTATCAGTGATAATTTCAGCGCCCCGAGTATATCCAGCTGTAAAAATACTGCCAGTGAAGGAAGAGAGAAAACTTTTGTTGGAAGAGTTACCAGAGGTGTTTCCAGGAAAAAGGAGACGATAAGAGCGATAATGGAGGTTGATAGAATACCTATAATCAATGCTCCCTTTATTTTTTTAACAACGAGAAATCCGGTTAAAAGAAGACCGGCAAGAAAGATAATAACCTGAGGGGTAAGACCTCCAAAACTAATAGTAGTGGCTTCATTTGGAACAATAAAATCAATAGACCTCAATCCTATCAGCGATAGGAAAAGGCCGATACCACCGGCAACCGCGTACCTTATTGAAGCAGGAACGGCTTTTAGTATCATCATTCTGACCGGGGTAACGGAAAGAATAATAAAGATGATACCGGAAATAAAAACAGCTCCAAGAGCAGTCTGCCAGGTATGACCGCTTCCCAGTACAAGAGAATAGGTAAAGAAAGCATTTAGCCCCATGCCCGGAGCCAGTGCATAGGGCAGGTTGGCAAACAGACCCATAAAGATGGACGATATGGCCGAAACAAGAACTGTTGCGAAGAGGACACCGCCAAAGTCCATACCCGAATCCGACAGGATGGCAGGGTTCACCACTATGATATAACTCATAGTCAGGAAAGTGGCGATACCGGCCAGGACCTCCGTGCGGGCTGTAGTACCCCGTTTCTTAAATGAAAAAAATTTTTCCATCATCACTCCTTTTAGTTTTATTTTAATAATAAAAATAGTCCGTGATGTGCAGGCAAGGGCGCAGATTTTTAGCTGATTACCCGGTTAAAAACATTATATTTTTTATAATGATATCTTTCAATAAAAAATTTAAATAAAATTATAGAAATATTATAAATTACAGCATGCATGCATGAAAAATATACATAAAAGAATAAAAATTAATATTGACCTATTTGCAGTTTTTATCTTACAGTCTTTATCTTACTGCCCAGCCCAATAAAAAGCAGCGCAGAAATTAATGCTGTTACACTGCCAAAATAAAAAGGAACTCTAATATTAATGTAATTCCACATGACTCCTGCTATAAGTGATGAAAAGAAACTGCAAATTCCTATACTTGTCTGGTAAATACCAAAAGCAGTTCCGGATTTTTTCTGTGGTACAAGAAGCGAAATGTATGCTTTCCCAACGCCCTCAGTAAGTGCCATATAAATTCCATATACGGGAAATAAAAGCCAGATAAAAAGACTTTTATTAATAAGACCTAAAAAGAAATAAACCAGACCAAACAGTATAAATCCCACAACCAGTACTGTTTTTGCTCCTATCCTGTCAACCACAATACCAGCAGGGATTGAAAATATTGCATAAAATATATTAAAAAGAACGTAAGCGAAAATAGTTACTTTTATAGTGAGGCCTAAATTCTGGGCTCTAAGGATTAAAAAAGCATCCGAGCTGTTACCTATTGAAAATATTATGCTTACAAACAGGAATATTTTAAAAGAAGGATTGACATCTCTCCATTTTAATTTCAGGTCACTGAAACTTAAGGCTTTTTTCTTTTTTTCATGAACAAAAATAATTAGAAGGATTATTCCAATAATTCCGGGAATAAAGGCTATATAAAATATAAGCCTGATATTGTTGTTAAATATTGCCAGAAATAGAATCGCAGCAAGAGGACCGAATACTGCTCCCAGAGTGTCAAGTGCCCTGTGAAACCCGAAAGATTTTCCCCTTATATTTTTAGAGCAGCTCTCAGTTATCAGTGAATCTCTTGCAGAAGTCCTTATGCCTTTTCCAAATCTATCAATAAAGCGCGCTACAAGTACAAATGGCCAGATATATGACAGACCAAGTATAACCTTTGAAAAAGTAGAAAGTGAGTAGCCTAAAACAGCAAATGGTTTTCTTTTTTGAAATCTATCAGATAACCATCCGGAAAAAACTTTTAATATTGAAGCAGTTGACTCTGCAACACCTTCAATAACTCCAACTATTGCAACAGGAGCCCCCAGAAAGACTGTTAAAAAAATTGGGACAATTGGATAAACCATTTCAGAGGCCAGGTCATTAAAAAAACTTACCCAGCCAAGCGCCATGACATTTTTAGGAATACCAGAACTATTTTTTAGCTTATTTGTCTTATTTAGCTGCAATATTCTATTTAATCTCTTACCTTTTTTTAAAGTTACTATATATTAATATAATAAAAATTATTTATTATGCACCATTTATTGTTTATAATTCTTAAAAATATATTATTATAGAAATAATTAGTTTCCGGGAGAGACTTACTTTTTTAAGATGCTTTTGCAAAAGAAGAACTATACTTTTTCTTAACTTTTATTTAAACTTGTAAATAGACCCATCCCCTGTGTCTTCAACAGTAGTTAATTTATAGTTATCTACCAATTCTTTTTCTTCTGCCAAATAGTATTTTCCTAAATCAAATAAAACAATTAAGCCATTATTTTCTCTTATTTCTTCCATAGTTTTATTTAGCTCCCGGGTATATGTCAGGTTCTCTTTTTTTGTTTTTATATTTAGCTTTGCCGGGAAAGGATTGGTATTTCTGTCCAAAAAATAATAAATAGCATAAGGATCGTTTGTGTAAATTTCTTCAGTAATAGGAATACTTTCCAGTTTGTTTATAGTATCTGATTCCAGCCACTCTTTACTGTTATAACCATAACTTTTACCCTGGTAGATATCTTTTATAAAAAATACATTGATTATAAGGGAGAAAACAATAAATATTTCACAGAATATAAGAGCAGCAAATTTTACTGCTCTTTTATCTTCAAAAAAATCCAGTGATATCTTAATAAATAAAATTATAATAATAAAAGTTGAAACAAAGACCGGTATCAAAGCTCTGCCATCAAATCTTATATCGTTATAAAAAAATATTTTGGCAGATAGGTAGGAAAAAATATAGAAAAATGTAAAAATTGAAAAAATATTAATTACCCCAGAGCTAAGTTTATAGGAATCATTTATATCTGTATCTGCTTTTTTTCTCTTTATGGAAATAAATATTAATGTGGAAATAACTGTGATTAGAATTATTACCAGTAAAACAATGCTAAATCTTAAAGGAGCTAAAAAATAGAGATGAAACCATATAGATACTGTTTCTATTATTTCTTTTAAAGTATCAAGTTTTAAAGAATGAATCAGGAACTCTGATGTAGCATATCCAAAAATAAATTTATTTTTTAAATTCCATATCAAAGATGGTAATAACCCTATAGCCCCCAAAAAAACACTATAAGAGATTCTATTTTTTATTTTTAATTTACTGAAAAATAAGATAGCAACTACGCCTGTAGCAATTAATGAAATGCCAACTGTTCTCGTAAAAAAAGCCAGGCTAAAACTTAATGATGAAATAAAGAAATTATAAATTTTACTGTTTTTTAAAAAACAAAACAAAAAATAAAAACCGAGTAAACTGAAAAACAAAAATAGGGGCTCTGACCAGACGTAAAAGTGAACCTGAATCATATGTATGGATCCAATAAAAATAATTGAAGAAAATATTACAAATAATAAAGATTTTGTATATTTTCTTATAATTAATAATATTAAAGCTATATTGGCGCCAAATAAAATGGCATTAATCCATCTTGCGGATTCAACTAAATTAAAATTTAAAAATCCAGGTATTGATATTACGAATGGAAATAAAGGTGGCCAGGGAAATACATTATATAATTCACCGTCTCGGAGGGGCAAAAATAAATTTAGTTGATTTCCTTCTGAATCAAGAAGTATGCTTAAACCATTACCGTTCAACATATTCCTTACGCCAGCTATATATACAACTGAATCCTCTGATATGCCGGGACCATACCTGGAAGTAACAAAAATCATTAATGCAGTGCTTGCTAATGTAAAAAAGATAATTACAAATATTGAATATTTAAAATATTTTGTCTTATCCATTTTACTTTGTGATAATTCTAATAAAATTTATTTATAGAGAATATGTTAAACCATTTATGTATTAATACAAGTATGAAAATTATGTTCAGGAACTCTGTAATATGACCTTTATTTTAAAACAATTAATTTTCCATTCAATTTCTTTTCTTAATTCAAAAACTACTTGATTAACTCATTTTTTTTAGATACCTTAATAAAAAAAAGGATATTAAAATATTTTGTATGTAGTAGAATAAGTGATTTGAAAAGAAATCTTTACCTGAGGAGAAGGCATCAATTATGGTTGAAATGAGTAAACCTATAGTATCCTTTAAAGAAAAGTTTTTTATGCCGACTCCCTACTCCCATCTCCTGGCATGCCTGATTTTATTGTATTTGTATGCTTCTGTTTTCTCCTGCCTGCTGCCTGCAGGTATTAACCAAATATTTATGTACTGGCTGATTGGCCTGCTCCCCATACCGACAGCTCTTCTCTTCTGTGTTGTGATTTATTTAAGGCACAGAGAACAAAAAGATATTAAAATAACAGACAGACAGCCGGCATTTGATATAAAAGACCTGCCATTGCTCCTGCTTCCTATGACACCAATTGCCAGGTACATTTTGCTGAATATGGATGTTCTGACAGTTTTCCAGGGAGTGCTTGTTTTTTTAATGTTTTTATTCCTCGCTTTTGTTTTATCCTTTGTTATACCAGCAGCTTTTCGCGTTACAGGATCAAAAACTTTTTTAACGATGACAGGGCTTTCTTTTTCGTTAGTTATTTTCAATATGGCCGCTCTGGCCTCTGATTATAGCTGGAACCGGGCTGGCAGAATTGGAATACAGCTGTCTGTATTGTTGCTGGCAGCTCTTATTCCAGCAATAATATATTTTAAATCAAGAGAATTTCTCAATATTGCTGTCATAATATTCTTTGTGACAGGAGTAATTTTTACCGGCGGCACGGCTACTGAGGTACCGGCGGCTTTAGAAGAATCAGATTTATACGAAATGGTTACAGGCAGAGAACCAGCCTATAGACCTGACATATTTCTTTTAGTATATGAGTCATATGTTGAAAATGAAACCATGCTCCAGTATGGTATTGACAATAGCGGGCAGGAAGAATTTCTGATAAATAATGGTTTTCATATCTATAGAGGCAATTGGACCGTAGGAGCTGATACCCTGACTTCAATGGACAGTATTCTAAATGTTTCAAAATCTGCAGGAACGCGCACGGGAACTTCCGGAAATGGAGCGGTTCAAAATATTTTGGAGGGAGCCGGTTATAAAACCTACGGAATATTCAGAAGTGATTATCTTACCCGCGGGGCTGATACTTTTTATGACTACACGTTTCCCATGCCCGCAGGTATGTCGCTGCTGCTACCCAGACAAATACTTGAGGGACAATTTAGATTTGATGCGGGATTTGACGAGGTATATTATCCGGATTATCTCTCGGAGAAAAGATCAATACTGGCAGAAAGCAGCAACAGTCCGATATTTTTATATACACACAATAGGTATCCTGACCACAGTCAGAATTCCGGGAAAGCTTTAGGCAATGAGGTAGAACTATATAAGGAAGGCCTGGCAAAGGCTAACGAAGAAATGCGTGAAGATATAAGAATCACTGAAAAATATAACCCTGACGCAATTATTATTGTCTGCGGAGACCACGGACCTTACCTGACCAAGAATTGTACCCTCACGGGAAGAAACGACCGGTATCATATAAGTGAGATTACCCGGCTGGATATACAGGATAGATATGGCAGTTTTCTGGCCATCAGGTGGCCTGAAGAAGCAGATGTTAACCATGAAGACATTGATATATTACAGGATATATTCCCCGTTATTTTTGCATGGATGTATGATGATCCTGCCATCTTAAAAACAAGAATAGAACAAATAAGTATTGGCGCAAATAAGGTAACAAGCGGCGCGCTTGTAAGAAACGGCATCATTAAAGGCGGCGTGGATGACGGTAAACCACTTTTTAAGTCCACTAAAGAAAAATAATTCTATTTTAGAGAGGATAAAAAAGTTTATATCAGTCGCGCTTATTTAATGATTATAGCAGTATAGTTGAGGATTTATTTAAGGCTAAATATCTTTTTTATATTTTTAATCGGCAGATAAATATTATTATATAATACAGCTGTAATTGTTTTACAGGCTATAGGATGTCATGTTTGGTTATAAATCCAGGTAGTTATTGATATACTTTGCTATAAGTAATTAATATTAAAAATATTCTTTAGGAGTTGAAATGGCAATTATAAACAGTGCCACAAAGGAGATATTTTTAAGCAAAGTAAAGGATTTTAAGTTTGATTACGGAAAGATCTGAAAGGTTAAAAATTCAATGTTAGTATATATCTGGGTATAATTATTTAACTATTTATTTTGGCTTAAAATTGAGAAAAGAGGTTTGTTCGTATAGGATTGATATTTATTTTATTAAATTGAATCATCTGGTATATTAAATTAAGATACAGCATTTATAAATTACAGCTAATAGGAAAAAGAAGAATTGGAAAAAACAAAAGAATTCCTCAGTCTACTTTTTGATCGGGCCCCTGTCGGCTATTACATAAATGATTTAAGGGGTAATTTTATAGACGGCAATATTGCTACTGAAAAGATAACAGGATATAAAAAAGAAGAATTAATAGGGAAAAACTTTTTAAAGCTGAAACTACTTGATAAAAAAGATATTCTTAAAGCTACTAAAATGCTTGGCAGAAATCTTTTAAAAAAGCCCACCGGGCCTGACGAATTTACGCTTATTAGAAAAGATGGCACCAGAATAATTACAGAGATTAGCACTCACCCGGTCAAAGTGGGTAATAATATTTTTGTTCTTGGCATTGCACGGGATATAACTGAGATAAAAAAAGCCCAGCAGAAAATAGTCCGGTCAGAGGAAAAGTTCAGGACAATATTTAATAGTGCTAATGACTGCATGATTATACATGATTTTGAAGGCAGTGTTCTTGAAATAAATGATAAGGCATGCAGCCGCTTTAACTATAAGAGGGAGGAGATTTTAAATAAGAAAATGTACCGTCCGGAGACTCTTGAATATCTAAAAAAGTTCAATGAACTAAAAAATAAATTAATTAAAAAAAGAAACCTTGTATTTGAGACAATCATTCCATTAAAAGATAAGCATGAAATCCCGGTGGAGATTAGCAGTAAAATTATTAACTATGATGATAAAAAAGTAATTCTAAGTATTTCAAGAGATATTACCGAGAGGAAAAAAATCGAAAAGCTTATGAAAGATCTTGCCTACAGGGATGCTCTTACTGATTTACCAAACAGGCTGCTTTTTGAAGAGCAGTTTAAGCTTATGAAGGAAAACTCTCTGAGAAACAAAAAAAGGTTTGCGCTGATGATGACTGATCTCGACCATTTCAAAGAAGTTAATGATACGCTCGGCCATGGTATAGGAGACAGGCTGTTAAAAAGCGTAGCCAAACGCTTTAGAGATATTCTCAGAAAACAGGACGTAGTTGCAAGGGTAGGCGGTGATGAATTCTTAATACTTATACCGGATATAAAGAATGGAGAAGATGCAGAAAAAGTAGCGGATAAAATCGTAAAAGGTTTCAGAAAAAAATTTATTATATCCAATCACAGAATAAACATTACTTTAAGTATGGGAATTTCTATCTTTCCTGATCACAGCACTGATGATAATGCATTGATAAAAAAAGCTGATATTGCAATGTATGCTGTAAAAAATTCTGAAAGAAATAACTATAGGCTTTTTGGCAAAAATTGAAATTTACCGGAATGGACTTCTAAATTCTTAATTCAAATCCATATATAATTTGCCCTATCTGACGAAAGACTTAGCAATAAGTTGTAAATAGTTGCATCATATATTTTTATGCAACCATATAATTAGTAAGGAGATGTAATATTAATGGGTACAGCAATAAAAATCTCAAAGGAAATTGAAGATGAAGCAAAAATGTCGGCCAAAGTATCGGGGGAGATCTATAGCTGGTCATAGCGGAGGAAGTCAGGACCGCAATCGCATGCTCAGATAAGATTATTTATATACACGAATTGGGTTTCTAATATTGATTAATCAACAAGCATTTCTTTCAAGATACTTTTTACTTTTGTAATTTCTGTCTCTTTTAAGTGTCTGGCTTTTTCTTTTAACCTTATTTTGTCGATTGTTCTTATTTGGTCCAGTACAATCCATCCGATTTTTTTTTCGAAAGTGATTTTAATTCTTGTTGGGTAACTTCTGGATTTTGTAGTCATTGGAGCAATAATAATGGTATCAATATTAAAATTCATTTCATTTGGTGAAAGAACAACACAGGGCCTGACCTTTTTTATTTCATGGCCTATTGTCGGGTTAAGGTCAACCCAAAAAATGTCATATTGGTTAATTACCATTTCCAATCCTTATCAAAAGCGTTACCATTGTTGATTAAAAGGATGTCTTCATTATTTTTGTGCATATTCTCAAAACTTTTATTCCAACCTGTACGAGGTTCTTTTACTGCCGTAATTATTATTTTCTTATTAACTACTTGTATTTCAACTTCATTATCTAATTCACATTCTTTAATTATACTCGAGTTTATCCTGACTCCTTTTGAATTTCCAATTTTTATTAAATTTGATTTCATCTGTTCCTCATTTTATAGTGATTACAATGTAATTACATTATATATTGAAAATATTTAATTGCAAGAGCGTATATTATGAGAAAAAGTCTCCTGAATTTGATGAAGTGTCAGGTTCTATAAGCCATCAAGAATTATGTTGATATACATACCGGGATGGCTGCCCCGGGTTGCGAAATTTCGAGCCGATTTTCATATAATTTAGAGGTTATTATAAGATTGTGCTTGAAACCATTATAGGCATAAAGCACACAATGTACTATTATTAATATATGAAATATCATGCTTGGAATAATGATAAGAATGAGAAACTTAAAAAAGAAAGAGGTATTTCTTTTGAAGATGTTATTTATTATATAGAGCATGGTAAGCTAATTGCAATATTAAAACATAAAAACCAAAAGAAATACCCGGAACAAAGAATATATGTATTAGAGATAAATAATTATATATATCTTGTTACTTTTATTAAAAAGGAAAATGAAATATTTCTAAAGACTATTATTCCTAGCAGAAAGGCGACTAAAAAATATTTGGGGGTAAAAGATGAAAAATAAATTGGATAGTGAAGAAAAAGAAATATTAGATGATTATGAAAAAGACGAGTTTGTTGAAATTCCTGAAATGAATTCGCAAATAAAAAAACATGTAGAATATGCAAAAGCGACATTCCGAAAAGATAAAAGGATAAATATACGTATATCTCAAAAAGATCTGGAATCCATTCAAAGAAAGGCTCTTGAAGAAGGTATCCCATACCAGACCCTGGTATCAAGTCTTATTCATAAATATATTAGTGGAAAATTTGTAGAAAAAGTTTTAGTAAAGAAATAGTTAAGTGGCCGGGGAGAGAAGATTTGAATATAATTAGCTTAGCATACCTTTTAATTTGCTGGTAAATTTTAATTAACGTTCCAATCAGTCAGCCCGGGTAGTGAAGCTTTGAACTAATTTTTAAATGTATTAGTCTGCCTGTTCTTCTTTTTTGGTCTCTTTTACTTCTTCTTTTATTACAATATTTCTTTTGTCCAGGAACCCTAAAATTATGCTTACAACCCCTACTCCTATTAGAGCTATTGATAACCACAAACCCATAGTCATGGCGGGAAAAAGTGTAAGGATTCCCACTACAGTTATAATTACTCCAACAATAATTAATATAACTTTACTCATAAGATCTCCCTTCATCTTAATAATTTATATATAATCTCAAGTTATGATAAATATCAATTAAAATAATCTGGCATACCCAATTGAAACGCCCCTTTTACCCTTGATAAGGGGGAATATTTTCTTACCTGATAATAGCCAGGATAACCATAATAATTAAAAAGACTATAAAGACGAAAAAGAGAATTTTTAGAATTCCCCAGCCTGTTTTTCCGGCTCCCCTAAAACCAAAAATACCAGAAAAAATTATCAGTACTGCTGCTATAATTGCAAGAATCCAAAAGATACTCATACTTTACTCCTTTTATCTTATTGCTTTTTTACTTTTTCCCGGGTTTAAGATGTAACCATTAACTTGCAACCTTAAATAAAAAGATTTCTATAGAAAAAACCTTTTATATCTATAAACCCATAAAACCTAATGCTATGAATAGAATTCCAAGAGCTATTCCAATTTTTAACAATACCAAGATTTAAGAGTTCTATTATCAGAGACCTTTAAATCTTGTAGCAAGGAGCAGTAATACTGCCGATGCTAAAAACAACCAGATGGAAAATTGAGAAAAGGAACCTACAAAATAAAGAATTATTCCTACAACTGCAAGAATCAGTGCTATCCACCAGGTTATATTAAGTGGTGCTGATAAGTGTTTCATTTGAGTACTCCTCCTTAATATTTTTATTGCTTAGTAATTATTATAATACTTATTTTTTTCTTTTTCTTATTTAATTTTAAAATAAGGGCAGAAAAGCTAAAAACTTTAACGTGTTCTTATACCTATTATTAACACAAGACCGCCTACCACTATTTCCAGTATAGCGCGCCACAATGCCACATGAGCCCAGCCGAATTGAGGGAAAAGACCTAAAATTCCCACTGCCAGCAAGATAATTGCTGCAATTATTAATATCATTCTCATGATTCCTCCCTTTATTTTTCTCTCTTTATTACTTTTTATATATTTACTCAGACGCATATGCTATTAAGATGTTTCAATTCATAGATACATAGACATAATTTGCTTAGAAGATATTATATAAGAAAATAACAAATAGCATTTTTGGCTGGCCACAGTGGACAAAGTTAGAACTAAATTATTGGGATTAAATGGGGATATTTTTATACCGGAATTAGCTGTTTAACCTTTTTGACTATTGATGAAACCTTTTGGCTGGCCTTAGAAATTTTCTAAAGGTATCTTATAGAAGTTTCTTATTTATTATCAATAATCTTTTTAAAACGTTTGCTGGCCATAGTTTTCATTACTGTAGGGAATTTCTTTCTAACGATAGGAATTCTTGTAAGGGGAATCATAAAAGCATTCATCAGTCTTGATCTGATATCTTTTTGGGGGAAATCATAGAATTTATTCTTTTTATAGAATCTATAATCAGCCTGAAAGACTAAACGCAACCTACCCCAGATATCATCTCTAAAAATTTTCATACCACCTATACCAAGAAAAGTTCTTGGTTTTATATAGTCATTGTTTGAAAACCATAACATATCTTCTGCAAAACTTTGGAGCAGACTATCTATTTCTTTAGAACTGCCGAATTCATCTGTGATAAAACCGACTGTATTTGCTCGCTGAAATTCCATCCATCCTTCAAAAGTCTGCCTTAAGTTGGGGATCTGGCTCAAAGGACCAGAGATTATAAATCCGATTTGCTTTCCTGTTAGTGATGGGGTATGTGTATTAAAAAAGCTTCTGTCCCAAAATAACTTCCATCTTACAGATAAGTACCTGTTAGATATATTTCCTGCAATAATAATTATATCAGCAGCTTTTAATCTGGTATTATAGAAATTCATAAAGCTGTCTTTGTTATGGTATGAACATATGTTATCAAATCCACACCTAAGGCATTCAAGACAGGGCCCTTTTATGTCAATATCATAAAGATTTACAACTTCTGCTTTAGGTGATAAAGCTTCATTAAATCTGGAGATCATCTTTTCTAAATTAGTATTTTTATCTAAAGAATCTGTCAAGATGATTATCTTTTTACCAGTTGTATCTATTTTTATTTTTGGCTTATCTGGATGGTAGTCAAAACTTCTATATATTAATGGGCTGTAATTTTTTATAGTGGATTTTTTATTTTTTATTGCATTAAAATAATTGTCGGCAAATGTTATTAACTTTTTCCGGGTTTTTTCTTTTCTAAATAGATCCATCATATGAACAGAAAAATAACCGACATATTTCATATTCAGATCATCACAAATTGCATTTATATAATTATGTGCCAGATTATCGTAGAAATGTATAGATGTGGATACAGCTGCAGTGTATTTGTTTTGAAATGCAGTTTTTACATCTCTTTCAAAAACAAGTTCAATAAATCTCTGATACTGGGAACAAACATTCATAATATAAAGAGGAAATGACCAGATAACTCCATCTGATGATTTGACAATATCTATAATTTCATTAAAAGCCTTTTTATCATTGGATATTTTTTTAATTTTTTGAGCTATGTTTAATATTTTATATTTATGACTTGGAATTTTTTTCTGGATGTAGTTGATTAGTTTTAGAGTAATGCTTGGGTTGCCTTTTGGACTTCCATTTAAGACCACAATGTTCATTTTTCTCTCCTGAGGTTCTTTTCAGATAATTAAGGTCAATTATAGTGGCTTTTCTAAAAAATGACAGGTATATTGAAAATTTGATTTAGACATTTTGATAAATTGTTACTTCGGGTTAACGAAGCAAAGAAAACCAATAATTATATTTAATTATAAAGATTTACGTGAGTTGATTGTCTTAAAGGTGGCTGGCCATAGCGGATGAAGTTAGAACCAGAATTATGGTCTTAACTAAAGATATTTTTATCTACGAATTAAGTTTATAAAATGCCCTACTGAATTAGTAGATAATATATTTAGTCAAAACCATTTTTATTTAGACGTCTGACTAATTGTAAGGTTGTAAAAAATAATTTAGAAGGCCTAAAATGGATAATAAGAAAAATAAAATCTATACTTCTACAGTGGTGATTTTTTGGATAATACTGGCTTTCTCTATCCTGACTATATCAAACATCTTTATCATGAATTTAATTGACCTATTTAACAGGTATCTATTCTTTTCTTCTGCAATTGTATTATCCTGCCTGGGTGTAGCTCTCATTGTACTGGCCACAAAAGCAAAGATTACCAAAATTTCAAAAGTATTCTTTATTCTCACAGGTGCTTCAGCTGCTGGTATGGTCGTAGGCTCAGTCCTTCATAACCTTGTATATGCACTTTTTATAAGACTGTTTGGCGAAGGGTTTTGGGTAGGTATGGGTGACGAGCCAGTATTTTTTATTTTTGCTACAATTGTATGTCCTTTAGCCTTACTGGTCGGCTTGGTTGGTGGTATAGTTTTAATAGCCAAAAAGAAATTATTACACTAATAAATCTGGCCGGGGACTGTGGGCAGAGTTAGAACTGAGGTCTTAAAACTTAGCTGTAATATTATTATCCAGAAATCTCATTATAATGGGCTATATTGAAGGTTTTCCGATAACAAAACTCAAATAATAAAAATAATAAACGCTTTATAATAAGATTGACAGTAATTATTATTTGTATTACATCGTTTACATGATTTATTTTGAAAAAGCGGTCCAGAAATCTTATAAAAAAGGAGAAATCCCAGAGAGAATAATGGAACTTTTTCATAATGCTTTTCTATCTATAGATGTAACTAAAGATATGGATTTATTCGATATTAAACAGATAAAGGGAAGCTACGATAGAGTTTATTATAGGCTAAGATAAATATAGGGCTTTGTTTTATTTTACAGAAAAGGATATATATGTTATTTATATTGGCAAGAGTGATGAGGTGTATAAAAAATGGCAGTAGTATCAGTAAGATTTAATGATAAGGAAACAAAAATACTTAAAATATTGAAAAAATACTATAATTGCGATTATTCAAATCTGCTCAAGTTATCCCTGTGGGACCTTTATGAAGAAATCAAAGATAAAGAAATAATAAAATTATATAATTTTTAAAAAAGATAACTAATTATCATATTAATAAATTCAATATTTATATAGAAATAGCTTTAGAAAGACAGAGGTATTATGAACAAAACTGAAGATTTCTATGTAAAAAATAAATACAATCTGCTAAAAACGCTTACAGGAAGTATTCTTTTGGATCATGTCCCCAGGGTTCTAGAAAGTAGCTATAGTGTTTCAGTAATGGAAGAAACTATAAAAGAGACAAATAAAAAATTTTATTCATATTTAAAGACCCTACCTTATAGTGGAGAAGAAGACTTGCATGATACACAAGACATGGCTTTTGCAGCCTGGTGTCTGGCATTCTATAGAACGATGAAAGAACAGGGGTACACCGCTAAAGAGGCGGGGAAGGGTTTATATAATGCTGCAGTTAATAAGATGAACACATACCCAAAGTTTTTATTGGCATTTGCAGGAAAACTCATTTTCACTAAAATATTTAAATGGAAATACAGGAAGCAGCAGGAAGCTACTCCTCGCAAAAAATGTAAATACTGTTTTAAATCAAACTATGTTGAGGGAGACGGGCGAAGCTTTGATTACGGAAAGGATTTTGTTCAGTGTGGAATAAATACTTTTTTTAAAGAGCAGGGTGCAAAAGAGTTTATGCCATACATGTGCTGTCTGGATTATCCATTGGCAGAGCCATTAAAAATTGGTTTTCACAGAACCACGACATTAGGTATAGGGGGAGATAGATGTGATTTCAGATATAAGAAGGGAAAAGCAACAGAAACAGGATGGCCCCCCAAAGGTACCTGATAAGAAATTTTTATGATTTCTATAATAAAACGTTATGGAATCCTTTTTATTTCTTTGTCTATAAAAATATCTTCTTCACAAAAGTATGGTTTTTGAAAAACAAGGGTAGTGGAAACAGGAATCATAAATTCTTCTTCTTACTGGCATGCACAGTGTTTGGTAAAATAATAGAAATGGTTTGATTAAAATTCATATTGGCTGGGGAGGGAGGATTCGAACCAGATATAATGCATAAATAAATATATTGAGAAGAGCCTAAAATTATAATGGTGTCCCTGGGCAGATTCGAACTGCCGACACCAGGATTAGGAATCCTGTGCTCTATCCTCTGAGCTACAGGGACACTATAGACATTTTCAGAGAGACATTTTTATAATCTCATCTACAAGTTCCTCAAACGATATCCCGGCCTCCTCTGCAGCCATGGGAAGAAGGCTTATATCCGTCATTCCAGGAGAAGTGTTCAGCTCCAGAACATAGGGGATTTTTTCTTTTCTCTCAAGGATAATATCCACGCGGGAAAGTTTGCTGCATTTCAGGGCGTTATGGACCGAAAGTGCAGTTTCTTTTACTTTCTTTTCCTCTGCAGAAGATATTCTTGCCGGAACAAAATAATCGGTTTCTCCTGCTCCGGACCTTGATTCAAAATCAAAAAATTTCTTTTTTGGTACAATCTCAACTATGGGAAGGGTTCCGGGTTTTTCTTTGCCAATTATACTTACTGCAAGCTCCGCGCCGTCAATGAACTTTTCAAGTATTACCTTTTTACTGTAGCTTAAAGCATAAATTATCGCTTCGGTTAAATCTTCCTTATTGTTTACAAGCTTTATTCCCAGAGCCGATCCCTGCGCCGCAGGTTTTACCACCATTGGCAGCCCTATTTTTTTAATTATAAAGGGAAGCAGCTTTGATGAGCCCAGCTCCCTGAACGAGCTTGTGTTCAGGAAATAAAATGGCGGGGTGGGTATGCCGTGGCTCATAAATATCTGTTTTGAAATTATCTTGTCAAAACTCAGAATATTCGGATAGACTCCCGGGCCCGTATAGGGTATATTCAGCACCTCAAGGATTTCCTGGATTGTACCGTCCTCTCCGTCTTTTCCGTGAAGGGCAATATAGGCAAGATCTATTTTTTCCGAACTCAGGTTATCCACTATGGATTCATCCACATCCAGCTTAATTACATTGTGTCCCAGTTTTCTTAAAGCATTTGAAACTCTCTGGCCGCTTTTTATAGAAAACTCTCTTTCAAGGGACCTTCCTCCCATAAGTACAGCAATATTTTTTTTCATTTTTATCACTCTCGTATAAATAATATTTTTATTTAAAGCTTTTATATAATTTAATCTTTTCTTCTACTATACCAGCGAGAATTTTAATGCCTTTTTCTATTCTCTCGGTGCTTTCAGTGCAGAAAGCAAGCCGTGCCTCATTTTTTCCCTTTCCGTCAGTATAAAAACCGCTGCCCGGAACAAAAGCCACTTTGTTTCTAACAGCATCGGCAAGTATTTCACCGGCATCAAGATATTCTGGAAGTTTCAGCCATATAAAGAATCCCCCCTCCGGCCTTGACCAGCTGGCGCCAGAAGGGAAGCTGTTTTCCAGGGTGTCCAGCATGGCATCCCTTCTTCTGCGGTATATTTCTCTGAACTTTTCAATATTCTCCTGCCATGTCGGGTCCGAAAAATATTCATAGGCAATTCTCTGGGAAAAAGTGCTCACGCAGAGTATTGTTGACTGAACCCCCAGTATTAATTTCTCCAGTATGGGGTGCGGGGCAACGATCCAGCCTATTCTGAATCCGGGAGCGAGAAGTTTTGATATGGTGCTTAAGTATATTACATTGTGATTATCGCCTCTGCTGTCAAGCTCTTTGATACTGGGTATGGGTTTTCCCTCATACCTCATCATACCGTATGGATTATCCTCAAGTATTATGGTTTTATTCTCTTTTGCAAGTTCCAGTAATTTTTTCCTGCGCTTAAGAATTAAAGTTGCTCCTGAAGGGTTTGAAAAGTTGGAAACGACGTATATAAATTTGACTTTAATTTTCTTTTTTTTAAGCTCTTTAAATTTTTCCTCGAGGATTGAGGTATCCATCCCGTTCTCATCAACTGGTATGCCTGCTATATTTGCTTCATATGATTTAAATGAGTTTAATGCTCCCGTATATGCCGGTGATTCGGTAATTATGGTATCACCGGGGTCAATAAAAACTTTAGCCAGCAAATCCAGGGCCTGCTGGCCTCCGGTTGTAGGAATTATATCTTCCTCTACAACATCCAGGCCCTCAAGCTTCATTACATCTATTAATCTGGTTTTAAGCGGATAGAAACCATCAGAACCGCCGTACTGCAGACTCATATCGCCATCCGTTTTTATAATCCTTTTTATATATCGTTCCATCCTCTGGAAGCTCAGGGCTCTTACCTCGGGAAGACCCCCGGAAAAGGAAATAATATCCGGTCTCGCGGACAGGGAAAGAAGGTCCCTTATTTCAGAAGAGACCATATTTTCTGTTCTGCCTGAATAAAGGTGGTTCCAGTAATCAAATGTAATTTTTTTACTCATAAAATAAACCTGTGCTTAATAAATTCCGGTTCCGGGATATTACCGAATTTAAACTGTTTGTAAATATGTAATATATATTAAAAGCCTTAAAAGTTCAAAAAAGATTTTGAAAGTTTAAACAATTCTTTATAGTGCTATAATTATGAAAACATAAAACCCTGAAGGATTTAATACCTATTTTTAATTTGAAGGCAGGTATTACTTGTGGATTTAAATTTAAAAATAAAGGGCCTTTCTAACAGGCAGCTAAAAACATTAGAGTTCAGATGCCTGGATTGTGATTACTGGTTTGATTATGACGGGTATAGTTTTATTAAAGAGCTAATTGCAGTGAGGAGCTTCCGCGGACTGGAAGGCCTCTTTAAGGGAAAGATATTTGAAAAAATAAGCGAAAAGAAAAATAAAGGCAGTAGAAGCAAAATTATTGCATTTAAAATGCACGGGGGGAAGGTTAAAGCCGCATTTGCCGGGAAAAGATGCGTAGGAGCTATTCTGGCTGGAAGTTATTACCTTTTCCCGAGACTGAGAAATTTTGATGTTTTCCCTCCTGATTTTGATAGTATTTTTCTGGGCTGCATTCATGTTATCTCTGAGTACAGGGGGATGGGTGTAGAGAAAAGGCTGCTGATTGAAGTTGAGAAGGATTTGATAAAGGAGAAAGCAAAGTCAATAGAGGCAATCGGAAAACGGCTTGATGATGATATGGATGAGGAGGAATATGAGAATAGCCCTCTTATACCGTTTAAATTCCTTATGAATAACGGATTTTACCTTAAGAAAAATGATCCGCTGTATCCGCTTCTGAGACTGGATCTGGGAAGCATAGCGTTTGATTTTGCCCGGAGCAGGGTGCCGGTCGGAAAAGTTGTTCTTGAAAAGGAAGCAGGAAGTCCCTTGATTGTAAAAGATAAGTGAAAAACAGGGGAGCGGCGGGGTATATTAAAGTGCAGCTATGCCCGGAAGAACACGACGGAACCGTTGAAATTTATTAGACAAAAAAATGGAATTATGCTACTATTCGTAATCTAATAATAAAAGTTCTTTTAAAAGTGAATATTTATTAAAACCGTTGACCAGAAATAGTAAGCACTGAAAGCAGCATACAGAGAGCCGCCGGGGCTGAGAGTGCGGCTGCAAAGCTGGTGTCTGAATGGTTCTGCGAGGTGTCTGGCTAAAATCTCCGGCAAAAGCAGAGAGAGTAAGTCAGGACGGCTTCCTCCGTTATCAGAGGATAGGATATCTAAAAAGTATCTAAAAATTTTTAAGTGCACATTAAAATGTTTTTTATAAATTAATTTTAATGTGAAGCAGAGTGGCACCGCGGGAATTACAACCTCTCGTCTCTACAGGGTTATGTAGTGATGGAGAGGTTTTTTTGTTTGCAGAGAATTTTTATAGATTTAAATATAATAAAAATAAATGGGGATTTAATCAGTAAAAAGAAAGGAGAATAAAATGGATAAAAGGACGAAGTTTGTACTGGATGAAAATGAAATACCGGAGCAGTGGTACAATATACAGGCAGACCTGCCAGAACCCCTGCCGCCACCATTACATCCGGGTACAAAAGAACCCCTGAAGCCAGAGGACCTGACTCCCCTGTTTCCGATGGAGCTTATCAAACAGGGGGCAAGTACCGAGAGATGGATTGATATTCCGGAGGAGGTAAGGGATGTTTACAGGCTCTGGAGGCCGACAACTCTCTTCAGGGCACACAGGCTGGAGAAAGCGCTGGATACACCGGCAAAGATATTCTATAAATATGAAGGTACAAGCCCCCCGGGAAGCCATAAGCCAAATACTGCCGTAGCACAGGCTTACTACAGCAAGAAAGAAGGCATCAATAGAATAACAACCGAAACCGGCGCAGGACAGTGGGGAAGCGCCCTGTCTTTTGCGGGTGCATGCTTTGGCGTAAAGATAAAGGTTTATATGGTAGCCATAAGCTACAAACAGAAACCATACCGCCGGATAATGATGGAAACATGGGGCGGAGAGTGCGTGCCCAGTCCCAGCAAAGACACAAAAGTCGGGCGGGATGTACTGGCAAAAGACCCTGAGTGTTCCGGTAGCCTGGGGCTGGCAATAAGTGAAGCAGTGGAAGATGCTGTTTCCCGTGATGATACCCATTATTCACTTGGTAGCGTACTTAATCATGTCCTCCTGCATCAGACAGTAAACGGGCTGGAGGCAAAGAAGTTAATGGAAAAGGCAGATGCCTATCCTGATATAATTGTTGGCTGCGTTGGCGGCGGTTCAAATTTTGCAGGCCTTTTCCTGCCCTTTGTCAGGGATAAAATAGACGGTACAAAACCTGATCTTAGAATAATTAATGTAGAGCCGACTGCAGCTCCTACAATGACCAGGGGGCCTTATGCATATGACTATGGTGATACGGCAAAACTCGCTCCAATAGTAAAGATGTTTACACTGGGGCATGATTTTATGCCTGCCCCCATACATGCGGGCGGACTTCGTTACCATGGAATGGCTCCGATTATCTGCCATCTGGCTGAGCTGGGATATGTTGAGGCAAGAGCTGTTCCCCAGGTGCCTACATTTGAAGCCGGAATAACATTTGCACGCACAGAGGGCATCATCAGCGCCCCCGAGACAAACCATTGCATAAGAGTTGGTATCGAGGAAGCTCTAAAATGCCGTGAATCAGGAGAAGCAAAAACCATTCTTATAGGACACAGCGGACACGGGCATGTGGATATGGCAGCCTATGATGCGTACCTATCAGGCAAGCTGGAAGATTATGAGTACCCTGAGGAAAAGATAAAAGAATCTCTTAAAAATCTTCCTGAAGTATAAAAAGAGATACACGGAATAATTACAAAAGAAAAAAAGTGATAAGTTAGATGGCGGAGGAGTGGCCTGCTCTCCCGCCATTTAATATATTTTTACTTGATTTTTTTTAATTTACTCTATATATTATATCCTGAAGTTTTGTTTTGAATTAATAAGGACATTAATTATAGGAGTTTCTCCCAAAAAATCATGTCTCAATTTTCTAAAAATATTATTTTTTAAGCTAATATATATTTTGTTAGGCATTTTTATCACCTTTAAAAATAACACAAGACCAAAATCCTTTTTCCAAGAAATATATTTAACAGCTTGAGGAAATTAATAATAAATTCAAAATAATTTTAAAAATATTTAAAGGCGCGGTTTCAGGCCGTATATACGCTTTAGTTATTGTTATTTAAGCGATTGAAATATAAAAAAGTATAATATAAAAGATTACAGAATAGCAAACGAAAATTCTTGTGAGGGAAACCCGGTATGGAAAGCCGGTATTAATATGAAAGGAGCAAATGTTAATGACCGAATTAAAAGAATTAAACAGAGAATTTCTTGATGGGAAGGTTCTTAATGATTTAAGGATTATTGCAAAACAACTAAATATTCAGGGAATTACCAGATTAAAAAAAGAGGAGCTTGTGGAAAGGATACTGGAAGAAGTACCCAATGACGGTATGGATTCTGCGAAATCTCCTCCGGAAGGAAAGGGTACTGCCGTAAAAGAAATTGAAGAAGGAAAGAAATATAGGCCAGAGGCAGAAGAAGAAAAAAAGGAAAAACCTGAAAAAGAGGGAAAAGAGGAGGAAGCTGCCAGCGAAGAAGAAGTAATAGAAGAAGAAAAAAAGAGGCCCGGCAGAAAAGCAGAATTTGACCTGTATAAAGAAAGAATGCAGGGAATACTGGATATACTGGCAGATGGTTATGGTTTTTTAAGAACAAGTGGCTATCTTGCCGGACAGAATGATATTTATGTTTCTCAATCACAGATAAGAAGATTCCGTCTGAGACAGGGAGATGAAGTATATGGCCAGGTCCGGCCCCCGAAAGAGAGTGAGAAATACAATGCACTCTTAAGAATAGAAAAAGTTAACGGCGAGGACCCGGAATTTATACGTTCAAGGATTCCTTTTGAGAAGTTAACGCCGGTTTATCCCATGGATAGATTATGGCTGGAAACCGAAGAATCCGATAATATTTCGCCGAGAATCATAGACCTTATAGCGCCTATTGGAAAGGGGCAGAGGGGGCTAATTGTATCTCCGCCGAAAGCGGGCAAGACAACCATACTGAAAGACCTCGCCAATAGTGTTTCCACCAATAACCCGGAAGTAAATATTATAGTACTGCTGATTGATGAGAGACCCGAGGAAGTAACTGATATGGAAAGGTCAGTAAAAGGAGAAGTAATAAGTTCAACTTTTGACCAGCCGTCTGATAACCATATACAGGTTGCAGAGCTGGTTCTGCAGAGAGCGAAAAGGCTGGTTGAGCATGGGAAAGATGTCCTGATACTTCTGGACAGCATAACCAGGCTTGCAAGGGCTTACAACCTGTCCATCCCGGCGAGCGGCAGGGTTCTGTCCGGGGGTGTTGATTCTTCAGCACTGTTCCCGCCCAAGAGGTTTTTCGGAGCAGCAAGAAATATTGAAAACGGCGGGAGCCTGACCATACTGGCAACTGCATTGATAGATACCGGTAGCAGAATGGACGATGTAATATTTGAGGAATTCAAGGGTACAGGAAACATGGAGATTAACCTGGACAGATCACTTGCAGATAAAAGGATATTCCCGGCAATTGATATAACAAGGTCCGGAACCAGAAAAGAAGAATTGCTGATGGAAAAAGATGAAGCAGCAACGGTATGGAAACTCAGAAGGCTGATTTATGAAAAAGAGCCTGAAGTTGCTCTGGAGCAGCTGATAGACTACATTAAAAACACAAAATCAAATTCAGATTTCCTGAAAGCCATAAGGGCTACTTTTGATAAAGAGAAAAAACAATAGCCCCGGCCGGGAGAGTACCCGGCGCAGATTAATACGATACCCCGTGTAAATATATTATTCTGGTCAGGCTGTTGTATTTACGGTTAAAAATATTTATGTTAATATTTAGGATTTGAAACAGCCGAAAGGCTGATTACAAGAATCAGGAATAATAAATGTTTTATAAACAATATATAAGATAAGGATATACTAAAATGAAAAAAGATATACATCCGGAATATTTTGATTGTACGGTCATCTGTTCCTGTGGTAATACCTTTAAGACCAGGTCAACAAAAAAGGAGATAAGAGTTGAAATATGCTCTAAATGCCACCCCTTTTATACCGGGAAACAGAAACTGGTTGATTCTGGCGGACGGGTAGAAAGATTTAAAAAGAGACTTGTAAAGTCTAAAAAATAAAAAATAAAAAAGGAGCTTCCATGAAGGTGAATTTAATAAGGTATACCCGGGAACCTGAAAAAACAGTGGCTGTAGCTGCAAGGCTCTGTTATTCGCCGGTCGGTGTTGACGAACTTCTGGATGAGCTTGACGATGAAAAGGCAGAAAAATTGGTGAGATTTGTTATAAAAAGCGGGCACCTGAGCACTACGGAGCATATAAGCTTTACATTTGCAGTAGAGGGTGTTTCAAGAGCATTGACTCATCAGCTTGTAAGGCACAGAATTGCCTCATATAATCAGCAGTCCCAGAGGTACGTTAAATTTGATGAAAATTTTGACTATATAACCCCGCACTCAATAGAAGAAAAAAAAGAGTGCAAAGAGAAATTTGATAAACTGATATCAAACATACACAACCTGTACAGAGAACTGGTAGACATGGGCATTGAACCGGAGGATGCAAGATATGTACTGCCGAATGCGGCAGAAACAAAAATAATCGTATCAATGAACGGCAGAGAGCTTTTACATTTTTTTACCGTTAGATGCTGTAACAGGGCACAGTGGGAAATAAGGGAACTTGCCACGCGTATGTTAAAGCTGGTAAAGAAAGTTGCACCGGTTGTTTTTGAGAAAGCCGGCCCGAATTGTCTGAGGGGCCCATGTCCCGAGGGTAAGTTCCAGTGCGGAAATCCCCCCAAGGCGAGTGATTTTGATGCCTGAGTCCAGACCTGATTTTAAGAGTCAGGTAGGAGGACAGGCAGTTATTGAAGGCGTTATGATGCGCAGTAAAAACTTCTGGGCTGTATCTGTTAGAAAACCTGATAAGACTATATCCACAAAACTTTTTAAAGAGGCTTCCCCTTCCAGTAAAAACAGGATACTTGGTTTTGTATTTATCCGGGGAATGGTATCAATTATTTCAAGCATGGCACTGGGTTTTAGAGCGCTGAGCTATTCTGTTAATGAGGCCACGGATTCGGAAGTAAAATTTTCAAAAAAAGAAATGGTTATATCCATACTGGTTGCATTATTATTTGTGGTGGGCATTTTTTTTGTGCTCCCGACTGTAATCGGCAGAACTTTTTCTCAGCTTTTCCCCAACATTATAGTTTATAACCTTCTGGAAGGATTAATAAGAATTGCATTATTCCTGATATATGTCCTTGCGGTTTCATTGCTCCCGGATATAAAAAGAGTATTTCAGTATCACGGAGCGGAACATAAGACCATACAGGCTTACGAGAACGGTGAAGAATTAAAACCTGAAAATGCCAAAAAATACAGCACGATCCATGTCAGATGCGGAACAAGTTTTTTAATGATTGTAATGGTTGTAGCTATACTTGTTTTTGCTCTTCTCGGTAGGCAGACTGTACTGTGGAGGATTCTATCCCGAATACTTTTCATACCGGTTATTGCAGGAATCTCTTATGAATTTATAATGCTTGCAGGTAAATTCAGCAATAGCAAAATAGTTAGAATACTTTTCTATCCCGGGTTGCTTCTCCAGAAAATTACAACCAGGGAACCTGATATCGACCAGCTCGAAGTTGCCATCAGTTCATTTAAGAGTGTTATGGAAGCAGAAAAAACATTAAAGGCAGGTCAAAATGTCAGCGCTTCTGGATAAGTTAAAATTATATGAAGATAAATATGAAAAATTAGCCGGAAAGCTATCAGACCCCGAAGTTTCCAGTAATCCCGAGAAATTAAAGGAATACGGCATGAAAGTTGCCGAAATTGAGGAAATTATAAATGCTGCACGTAAATACAGGGAAGTTCTTTCTTCCATAGAGGAAGCTGAGGATATGCTCAGTGGAGAAGAAGAGGAGGAAATGAAGGGTTTCCTCAAGGATGAGCTCAAAGAAAACCTCGACAAGAAGCAGAAACTTGAGCGGAAGATAAAAATACTCCTGACACCGAAGGATCCCAATGATAAAAAGAATGTTATAGTTGAAATAAGGGCCGGCGCCGGAGGAGACGAAGCAGCATTATTTGCTGCTGTCCTTTACAGATTATACACAAAGTATGCAGAAAGCCGGAAATGGAAATATTCTACACTCAGTTCGAACTCTCTCGGAATCGGAGGCTTTAAAGAAATAATATTTGAAATAGAAGGCGAAGGCGCTTACGGAACCATGAAATATGAATCAGGTGTTCACAGGGTCCAGAGAGTTCCCGCTACCGAATCTCAGGGGAGAATACATACTTCAACCGCAACGGTAGCAGTACTTCCGGTGGCAGAGGAAGTGGATGTCCAGATAGACCCTGCTGATCTCAGGATAGATGTTTTTCGTTCAAGCGGGCCGGGAGGACAATCTGTAAATACCACGGATTCAGCAGTAAGGGTGACGTATGTTCCCACCGGTATGATTGTGACGTGCCAGGATGAAAAATCTCAGCTGCAGAACAAGGAGAAGGCTCTAAAAATCTTAAGGGCGAGGCTAAGGGAAGCCGAAGAAGAGAAGCAGATGAGTGAACAGACCGAAAAAAGAAGGACGCAGATAGGCTCGGGGGACAGGAGTGAAAGAATAAGAACTTACAATTACCCCCAGGGCAGAGTTACTGACCACAGAATAAATTTAACGCTGTACAAACTGGATGAGATTCTTGAGGGTGACCTTGGCCAGCTTACGGAGCCTTTAAGAAATGCAGATAATGAGAAGAAAATAGAAAAGATAGGGGCCTAGATTATTTGCAGACATGGAACGTTAAAAATATTTTAGAATGGGCTATTGATTATTTTAACCGTAAAGATATTCCCCGGCCGAGATTATCGGCAGAATTGCTGTTAAGTTCTGTTCTTAAACTGGATAGGGTAAACCTGTACCTGAACTATAACCGTATTTTAAACAGTCAGGAGCTTGCAGAATATAAAAAATACATTTTAAAAAGACTCGAATATACTCCCATCCAATACATTTTAAATGAAGCGTATTTCAGGAAGATAAAATTATATGTGGACGAAGAGGTGTTGATACCGAGGCCCGAGACTGAACTTATAGTGGAAAAAGCATTCCAGATTCTAAAGAGCAGCATAGATAAAGGTGCCCCCAAAGATAAAATTAGTATTATAGAAATTGGCACCGGAAGCGGAGCCATTGCCATAAGCCTGGCCCATGAGATTTCTGATGAGCTGAAACTGCCGGATGAATCCTGGGAAATAATCGCAACGGATAATAATTCCGCAGTGCTTGCTGTAGCAGAAAATAATGCCAGAAATATCCTCAGCAGCAGTAAGCTTAAAAATATAAAATTTATTGAATGTGATATTATACCGTCCGAAGACTCCGGGTTTTCCGGACGGTACACAGGCAAAATTAACCTTGTAATTTCAAACCCCCCTTATATTTCCGAAGATGATTACCGGAATTTACCACGTGAGGTAAGAGAGTATGAGCCAAAAGATGCCCTTCTGGGAGGCAAAACGGGCCTGGAAATATATGAGAAGATTCTCAATAAAGTAAAACCCTACCTCTGCCCTGCATTCTGCAATATATTGTTTGAAATTGATTCTGCAAAAAGCGGACCCCTGAGAAAAATATCGGAAGATATTATCGGTCCTTCAGAAATAAAAGTAGAAAAGGACTATAACGAGAGAGAACGCATTATGACAATCAGGGTTTAAAGAAGCTGCTTAAATATTTAGAATAGATAAAAAAATCCTTAAAAGAAAGCTGATATTATCATATAATGCTTACTTATCTTATCCTGCGATATTTGTTTTTTTAGGTATCAGGTGTTAGGATTTTATTGACTTTAACTGAATATAGAATAGAAGTACGAGAAGGAAAAGAAGTTGAACCCGACTATAATTGCAATTGTAATTTTTATACTGACTTATATAATTATTGCGACCGAGAAAATAAACAGGACCGTTGTTGCATTTGCCGGCGCCATACTTCTGATTCTATTTAATGTATTTACGATAAATGAAGCTGTTAGTTTTATAAACTGGGAAACCATCGGTCTTCTATTCGGCATGTTCATTATAGTAGCAGCGCTGTCGGATGCAGGTTTTTTCTCCTTTATGGCTTTAAAACTTGCGGGGTGGCTTAAATACTCTCCGGTTAAAATATTTATCTTTTTCCCTATCGCAACAGCATTGCTTTCAGCTTTTATGGACAGTGTTACGGTAATGCTTTTTTTTGCTGCTCTTACATATGAAATCTGCAGGATATTAAAAATGGATGCGGCTCCGCTTGTAATTACGGAAGTAATAATGGCCAATATCGGGGGCTCTGCCACTATGGTTGGCGACCCTCCCAATGTTATTCTTGGCCTGAAGCTTGGATATTATTTTAATGATTTCGTGATCCATAATGCACCCATATCAGTAGTGGCGGGTGCGGTTACCCTTCTTTACTGTTATCTTGTAAACCGTAAATCTGCAATACCATCGGGCAAAATAACAAAAAGGGAGCATGAAGAAATGGACCCGGATGAGGTAATAGAAGATAAAAAGCAGTTTAAAACAGCACTGATAGCATTCGGAGTGGCAGTTTTCTTTTTAATTGTTCATAACTATATAGAAAGGTATATTCACATTCCCCTGACCGCTCCGCTTGCAGCCATGGTGCCTGCATTTGTGATGCTGGGTGTTCTGGGCAAGAGGTCGGAGAGAATACTTTCTAAGGTAAATTATGAAGTGATCTTATTTTTTATGGGGCTTTTTATTGTAGTCGGGGGACTGGAGCATACCGGTGCCATAAATATTGCCGCAAACTTTATTACAGAACAATTCAAGGGTAATCATGTCGGACTTCTGAGTACGCTGGTATGGGGATCCGGCGTTGCCAGCGGGATTATTGATAATGTACCTTTTGCTGTTTCAATGGCATACATACTGGAAAACATTGTTAAATTTGCCGGAATCCCGGCGCTCTCGATAATGGTGTGGGCGACATCGCTCGGTGCTGATATAGGAGGTAACTTCACTCCCATGGGGGCTTCTGCAAATGTGGTAGCATACACTGCGATGGAAAAAAGAGGAAAATCAATAGGATGGGGAAGATGGCTAAAACTCTCGATACCGGCTACGCTTATTGCTCTTACAATATCCAACGCCGGCATCCTCTTTAAATATTTTATCGGATTTTTCTAAGAGAATCGGTTTTTTATTAACCAGCCCGTAAAAGCGCATAAATTAAAACTAATTTGAAAAAAAATTAAAAATGTTTATAATAAGTTTTTGCGGTAAGAAAGTTAACCTGTAGAAGACGAACCAGTAAGCGGTAGAATTAGAGAACCAGAGCAGATCCAGAGCAGAGGTATCGGGATAAACACAGAACGGGTTAATATAATGAACCGCAGAGTATACAGAACGGCGCGGGGTGGAGCAGTCTGGTAGCTCGTCGGGCTCATAACCCGAAGGTCATAGGTTCAAATCCTATCCCCGCTACCAAATTTTTGGATATAATCTTCTTTATAGCTTAAATATTTTTAGGTCTGCATTTCAAATCAGAGAATCCTTTTATTAGCCGGATATTTTTATTAATATTGATTTTAAATTATAATCTAGATATTGGCTGAGATATTTTTATGGGATATCCGGAGTTTTACCGCTGTCACTGGATAATTACCGGAAAATAATTAATATGAGTTTTTAAACTGTAAATTAACTGCTTATGCCGGAAATTTTTTTTAAAAGACATAAATATGGATACAGGTTCCTTATCCCGGGGAGCCTTTTAATAATTATGTGTCTTTTTTTATGTTTGAGTCTGTGCTCATGTACGGTGTATCAGGAAGTTGAGAGTTTTTTTAAGGAAAGATTTTCGGCGGATAGGGAAATGGACAGGGCAACAGCAATTACTGAAGAGTTTTTTAATCTGCTGATAGACAAAAATTTCGAAGAAGCGTATGAATATTTAAGCAACGCTGATAGAGAGTACGGAAGCGTGGAGGATTTTTCTAATGAGTTTACCGATGTTACGGATATTGTGTCTGTGGATATTAATTGGGTTGAAGTTAAGAGCAATATAGCCGCAGTAGGAATAGACCTGACAGAATCTTATGACGGGGAAGAAAAGATATTTAAAGATATTGAAGTTTCCCTTATAAAAGAAGAAGACAAAGACTGGAAGATAGTGTTCTGGAAAAAATAATATTATAAAAATTAAAACCGGAAGGATATAAAGTGAAAGTATTGTTTTTGGGGGATGTTTTCGGGAAACCGGGAAGAGAAATTTTAAAAAAGAAACTCCCGGTAATTGTGGAGGAAAATAACATAGATTTTGTTATCGCTAACGGGGAAAATGCGGCAGGCGGAATAGGAATTACCCCGGATATCTGCAAAACGCTGCTCAATATGGGAGTGGATATTGTAACGTCCGGGAACCATATTTATAAAAAAAGAGAGATACTGGATTATATAAATGAGCAGCCCCGGCTTTTAAAACCCGCCAATTATCCGCCGGGTACGCCGGGGAGCGGATATCACATTATGTCAGATAAAAAAAATAATAAAATTGCTGTTATAAATCTTTGTGGAAGAGTTTTTATAGATTGCTTTGATTGCCCGTTCAGAACCGCTGATAAAATTTTAAATAACATAAGAGAAGAGACCCGGACAATAATTGTGGATTTTCACGCTGAGGTTACTTCCGAGAAAGTTGCCATGGGCTGGTATCTTGATGAAAGGGTGAGTGCAGTTGTCGGCACCCATACGCACGTGCAGACTGCGGACGAGAGGGTACTGCCCGGCGGCACAGCATATATTACCGATGTCGGAATGGTTGGACCAAGAAACTCTGTTATAGGGGTAAAAAAGGAGAATATCATAAAGAGATTTCTGACTCTGATGCCCCAGAAATTTACAGTTTCCGATGACGATTACCTTATTAATGCAGTTGTAATTGATATTAACGAAAGAGACGGAAGAGCCAGCAGTATAACCAGATTAAATCTGGCGATTGAGAGTGAATAATTTTTTTAAGTGGGGCCCGGGCGGAAGCGTCCGCGGTAAATGAAGCGGAAGCAATAAATGTGACGGGTATAATGGAATAGATACACCAGAAGCAATCAAAGATAGAAGCCTGAAATAAGCGCACAGGATAAAGGGACAGTATAAAGGATAAGGGTAAAATGAGGGGTACAAATAATATAAATAATAAAGATAGAGCAGATTTCAGGGTTAAAGATATAAAGAATGAGCGGTTTATGCAGGATAAGGTTATTTTAAAGGCCTTAAAAACCATAGAGTCCTATAAAATGATAAAAAGAGGAGACAGGGTGCTTATTTCTATCTCTGGCGGTCCGGATTCCACCTTTTTAACGCACCTGCTTTATCTTTTAAGGCCGCATCTCAACCTGACTCTTTTTGGATTCAGCCTTGACCACATGACAAGAAGCGGTGAATCAACAGCAGATGCCCGGTTTGTAAGAGAATTATGCAGGGAAATGGATATTAAATTATTTGAGCAGAAAATAGATGTGGCAAAATGGTGCATGTCAAATAAACTTTCTTTTCAGGAAGGAGCAAGAAAAATAAGGATAGAAAAACTGATAGAAATTTCAGAAAAGAAAAGAATAGATAGAATTGCCACGGGCCATAATGCCGGTGACAGCATAGAGACCTTTTTTATAAACCTGATGCGCGGTGCGGGAGCAGGGGGGCTATCCGGAATAAAACCGGTTGCCGGTAAGTTCATAAGGCCGCTGATAGAAATTCGCGGAGAAGATATAGTTTCTTATATGAATGAAAAAAAGATTTCTTACTGCATGGACAGGACAAATGTTGAAAACATATATTTTAGAAACAGGATAAGGAACATTCTTATCCCTTTTATAAGCAGGCATTTTGGTGAATCCTTTAAAATAAATATATTGAGGCTGGCAGGTATACTGAGAGACGAAGATGATTTTTTAAGGCAGTATACTGCAGCGATAGTAAAAGATATTGTAACGGTGGAGTGCCGGGGAAATGACGGGAAACCGGCCTTTATTAAAATGCCTATCTTAAAAATAACGGATAAGAAAGTAGCCATACAGAGAAGGATTATAATGCAGATCCTGGAAATGATGGCAGGGAACCTCAAAGATATAACTTTTAAAAATATTGATGATATTTTAAGAATGTGCTTCCCCGGGGGAGAGAGTAAAATTATCTGTCCTGAAGAAAAAATAAGGGTTTTTAAAATCGGGAATTACATATATTTTGCCGGAATCGGCCATATGGAAATTCTTCCGGACGAGTTTGTGCGGTTTTTAAAATATTATGAACCGGTAAGAACCGTGGATAAAACAGAAAGAAAAGAAAAAGAAGTAAAAATAGGCGAACGCCTCAGGCTGGAGGATTTTAATATAGAGCTATATAGCGAAATCCTAAAAAATGACAGCAGCAGGATAAATTTAAATGAAGTCCCGGCTATGGAAGCTTTTATGGATTATGATAGAATTAAACCTCCGGTTAAGGTAAGGAGCCGTAAAAAGGGTGATAAATTTTATCCCCTGGGCATGGATGCCATCAAGAAGCTTAAAGACTTCTTTATTGATAATAAAATCCCCGTGCACCTGAGAGGCCTGGTCCCTGTATTTACCGATGAGGAGAAAATAATCTGGGTGGGCGGCTGCAGGATTGATAACCGGGTAAAGGTAACCGGGAATACCAGAGAGGTCCTGCATTTAAAGTTATTTAAAAAATAAGTTTATTATGATTTAATAAATTCATAAAAAACCGGAGTGATAGATGGGATTATATGAGATAAAAAAAATTGATGGTGAAACGGTAGTTATATGTGACAATACCAGGGTAAAAATACTTATTGATGAAAAGACTCTCAGCAGGAGAGTAAAGGAGCTGGGCCGCCAGATTACCAGGGATTACAGGGATAGAAATCCTGTTCTGGTGGCAATTTTAAGGGGTTCATTTATCTTTATTGCTGATATTTGCAGGGAGATAAAAATACCGGTCACTTTTGATTTTATGGCCGTTTCAAGTTACGGGAATTCAAGGGTAAGTTCGGGTATTGTAAGGATAACCAAGGACCTTGAATCCAGTATTGAAAATAAAGAAATAATAATCATAGAGGATATAGTTGATTCAGGGAGAACGCTGAACTACCTTGTAAAGAATCTTGAAGCCAGAAATCCCAGAAGCATAGAAGTATGTGCGCTCCTGGATAAAGATGTACCGAGGAAAACGAAAAACAGGGTTAAATATAAAGGGTTTGATATACCGAATAAGTTTGTGGTAGGATATGGGCTTGATTTTGCGGAGAAATATAGAAATTTCCCTTTTATAGGTTACATTGAAAATGGATAGTAATTATACTATTATCTAAAAGTGACCGAAAAAATTATAAGGAGTTGTTTAAAAATTTGAAAAATAATAAAGGATTTAACAAGAGAACACTAAAGAATATTGCATTACTGGTACTGCTCATAGTGGTTATGTTTTTGATTTTGAGAAGCCCTCTGTTTCTTACATCCACTGTTGTGGAGTTTAATTTAAATGAATTTGTTGAGGCAGTCGAAAATGACCGTATAAGTACCTCTGAACCAATGATTATAAAGGGTGAAGATAAAATAATAGAAGGCGAATTAAAGGATAAGTCAAAATTTAAAGTCGAATTCCTGCAGGAATATAACGTTACCCAGTTATTGCTGGATAATGACCTGCCTTTTAAAGTTGATAACCAGAAGCAGTCAATGTGGATACAGATTCTGGTAGGCGCCCTGCCGTTTATTATATTATTCGGCCTGATATTCTTTATGATGAATCAGCTTCAGGGCGGAGGCTCCAAGGTGCTCCAGTTTGGAAAGAGCAAGGCAAGGCTGGCGGATAAAAGCAAGAAAAGAGTTACATTCAAGGATGTTGCGGGGGTCGAAGAAGCCGTGGAAGAATTAAGAGAAATTGAGGAATTTCTTGAAAACCCTAATAAATTTAAATCAATGGGGGCAAAAATTCCCAAAGGAGTTCTCCTGTACGGACCTCCGGGTACCGGGAAAACACTTCTGGCAAGAGCTGTAGCCGGTGAAGCGGGAGTACCGTTCTTTAGCATAAGCGGTTCTGAATTTGTTGAAATGTTTGTGGGAGTTGGTGCATCCAGGGTAAGGGACCTATTTAATCAGGCAAAAGCCAACCAGCCTGCAATTGTATTTATGGACGAAATTGATGCTGTGGGAAGGCACAGAGGAGCAGGGCTTGGCGGAGGCCATGATGAGAGAGAACAGACCCTCAACCAGCTGCTTGTTGAAATGGATGGATTTGATATTGACAGCACGGTAATATTGATAGCGGCTACCAACAGGCCGGATATCCTTGACCCCGCGCTGTTGAGGCCCGGCAGGTTTGACAGGCAGATTGTGGTGGACAGGCCCGACCTTAAAGGCAGGGAGGAGATACTCGGGATACATGCAAGGGGCAAGCCACTTGAAAAAGGTATCAATTTAAGTACTATAGCAAAGCAGACGCCCGGATTTACGGGCGCGGATCTGGCTAACCTGTTTAATGAGGCCTCTTTACTGGCTGCAAGGCATAATAAGAAAAAAATAACCATGTTTGAGATAGAAGAAGCGGTAGAGAGAGTTATAGCAGGACCGGAGAAAAAAACAAGAGTCATATCAGAAGAAGAAAAGAGAATAATAGCATATCATGAATCGGGACACGCAATACTTTCATATGTGCTTCCCCATACTGATCCCATTCATAAAATATCAATCATATCGAGGGGAAGGGCCCTTGGCTATGTAATCACACTGCCAGAAGAAGACAGGTTTTTAAAATCAAAGAGAGAGCTTATAGATAATATTACCCAGCTTCTGGGAGGAAGAGTCAGCGAAGAGATGAACTTCAATGATATAACTTCCGGAGCACAGAATGATCTGGAAAGGGCCACAAAGATAACGAGAAAAATGGTTACAGAATACGGAATGAGCGAAAGACTGGGCCCGATTACTTTCAAAGGCGAAGAAGACGAAGTATTTCTTGGGAAGGAAATTGCCTCCAGACCTCATTACAGCAATGAAATTGCTTCGGCTATAGATGAAGAAGTCCGCCGTATAGTTACCGAGAGTTATGATAGAGCAAAGAAAATACTCAAGGAGAATAAGAAAACGCTGGGCGTTCTTGCTTCTGAGTTGATGAGAAAAGAAACTTTAGGCAGGGAAGAGATAATTAAGATATTATCAAAAGTAGAGAGCTATAAAACCAGAAGATTTGAACAGCTGGAAGAAAAGGGGAAAGTTTTAAGCAAGGGTAAGAAAGCAAAGAAAGCGGTAAAGAGAAAATCAGCAAAAACAGCCGGTAAGAAGTAAAAAAATCAGAAGGTAAAAAATTTTATTCAGGCAGACTATTTCATGTCCAGAAGAAAACCTTACTTTTAGTGTAACTTTCAGTATTCTCAGAAGAATTGCATACAGTACCCGGCACTAACAGCAAATTTTTTAAAAAATATACGAAAGCTTATTAATAATACTTTTTAAGGGATTCAGGTTGTTGTTTATCATAATATCAAATCTGGAGATAGGAGCGGGTAATTGGATAGAAAAATGATAGAAGAAGGAGTAAGGCTGATATTAAAAGGTATCGGGGAAAATATAAACAGGGAAGGTTTAAGCGGAACCCCCGGAAGAGTTGCCGGGATGTATGAAGAGATATTCAGCGGAATAGGTAAGAACCCATCAGCAGAGGTGGGGACAGAATTTGATGAAAATCATGACGAGATAATACTTGTAAAAGATATACCTTTTTACTCAGTATGCGAACATCATATGGTGCCTTTCATCGGTAAGGCCCATATAGCCTATATCCCCAATAAAACGGGCAAAATTATCGGTTTAAGCAAGCTTGTAAGAGTACTGGAGGTTGTGGCAAAAAGGCTGCAGGTTCAGGAAAGATTAACATCCATTGTGGCAGACACTATTATGAAGAGTATCAAACCAAGAGGAGTTCTGGTTATTGTTGAAGCCGAGCATTTATGCATGAGCATGAGGGGTGTAAAGAAACCAAATACACTTACCGTAACATCTGCTGTGAGGGGCCTGTTTAGAGAGAACCCGGCTTCAAGGGCTGAGGTAATGGCACTTATAAAGAAAAATGGTTAGGATATGGTCGGGATAACAGATGAGTTTTAAAATAAGGGCATTAAATATTAAAAACAGGCAGGAAGGTTTAAAGGAATTTAAAAAAATCGGAGCCACTTCTGCCGGGTCCAAGATAATGGTAGAAAAGATTTTCCCTCTGTCCCTCAAGATCAGGGGCGTAAGCCCGGTTGCGGCTAATATATTAAAACAGGAAATGCTTGCACGGGCAGGAGATGTAGTTACATCAAGAAATACACTTGCAGGGGCGGGGAATAGAGAAGAGGGAGCATCCGGAACGGATGTAATTATCCAGGGCACGGTAAAAAGCATAAAAAGCCTGGCCGAAAAGATAAAAGAACAGCCATTTGGATTAAAAGCTCTGGCCGGTGACCTGAAAAGATATCTTGAAAGATTGGATAAAAACAGGAAAAGAGGACAAATAAGGATAGGCAAAAAAAATTTTAATCCCGCTGCAGATATAATAATAATGGGAATTTTAAATGTTACGCCTGATTCATTTTACGATGGCGGATATTATTTTGATAAAGATAAAGCTTACGCGAGAGTTGAGAGAATGGTAAGCGAGGGTGCGGATATAATTGATGTCGGGGGAATGTCAACAAGACCGGGTTCTCTGCCGGTAAGCGCTGAAGAAGAGATTGAAAGAGTTATCCCGGTGATAGAGCACATAAAGAAAAATTATGACATTTTAATATCTGCAGATACTTACAGGTCTGAAGTTGCCGGAAAGGCAATAGATGCTGGAGCTCACATGATTAATGATATAAGCGGCCTTTCAATGGATAAAAATATGAAGGAAGTAGTTGCCGCAAGCGGCGTTTCTTTAGTTATAATGCACATAAGGGGAACGCCGGAGAATATGCAGAAAAATCCGGAGTATAAAAATGTAATAGATGAAATATATGATTATCTTGAAGATAGAACAGGCATAGCGGTGGATTCTGGAATAAAACCGGAAAAGATAATTATAGACCCGGGTATAGGATTTGGAAAAACTCTTGAGCACAATCTCGAAATAATAAATAAAATCAGCGAATTCAAGGCTCTGGGATACCCCGTAATGATAGGAGCTTCAAGGAAATCTTTTATTGGAGGCATACTTGATCTGCCCGCCGGGGAGAGGCTGGAAGGCAGCCTTGCGGCTGCGGTCTATTCTGTTATAAACGGGATTAATGTTTTAAGGGTTCACGATGTAAAAGAAACCCTCCGGGCGGTCAGTGTTGCAAAAAGCATCATTAATGGATTTTAGCATTATTTAATAATAGTATAACTGATATGTTTAAAATAATAATAAAAAACCTAAATCTATTCGGATATCACGGGGTCAGAGAGAGCGAGAAGAAAAACGGCCAGAACTTTTGTTTTAATATTGAAATTTTACTTAATAGCAGCGATATTCCGGCTACTGATAACCTGGATGACACACTGAACTATTCCAGGGTAATAGAACTTGTAAAGGATATAAACAGCAGCCAGAGATGCGATCTTCTGGAAACCCTGTCCAGGGTTATGGCTGGCAGGATTATGGAAATGTCGCTTCTTATAGAGAGAGTGGCCGTAAGAATAGAGAAAACATCCCCGCCAGCAAAGGAAAATCTAGATTCTCTGGGAATTGAGTACGTACTGGACAGAAAAAACTTTAAAAGCAGTGATAGAAGCATTGATAAGAGTGACAGCGGAAGAGAACCGGAACCGGACGGAGCGGATGTCTATATGTCGCTGGGGTCAAATATCGGGAATAAAGAGAATAATTTAAAGAAAGCTGTTGAGCTCATTAATAGAAATCCTAATATCAGGGTACTCAGGGTATCCTCAATATATGAAACAGAGCCGATGTATCTAAAAGACCAGAATTACTTTTACAACATTGTTCTTAAGGCAAAAGCAGAAGGAGGAATCAGCCCTTTTGAAGTACTGGGGTTCTTAAAGGGCATTGAGTTTGGTTTTGGCAGTAAAAAAGATACCAGATATGGGCCAAGAATTATAGATATAGACCTGCTGTATTTTGGAGAGATGTTTATAGATTCAGATTTTCTGACAATACCGCACTCCGGTGTGGAGGAAAGAAAATTCGTGCTCGTACCATTAAGCGAGATAGCTCCTGAATTTGTGATAAAAGGGAAAAATATAGAAGAATTCATCGAGCAGTCCGGGCTTACCGAAGAGGTAAAAAGAGTAAAAGGCTGGTAATAGATTTTACCGGACAATTCATACAGTAAATAAAGAATCACCTTGACTTATGGGCATATGTTCATTAAAATAATAATGGTCTTATGTCCATAATACTTAATTTTGGTGTTTTACAGTATTAAAAAATTAAAATTTAAATAATTTAAAGGAGGGAATGGAAATGCCAGGAGGAGACAGAACAGGACCAGCAGGAATGGGTCCGATGACAGGAAGAGCTGCCGGTTATTGTACCGGTAATTCAGTTCCCGGATACATGAATCCATACGGTGGAAGGTATGGTGGAGCTGGCAGGGCCTTTGGAGCAGGATTTGGAAGAGGCCGCGGGTATAGAAATCGTTTTTATGCTACAGGTCTTCCCGGATGGGCAAGATACAATATGGGATATCCTGCCTGGGGAGGCGCGGAAGGATATCCGTATCCTGTTGATATAGAACCAGAGCAGGAAAAGGAAATGTTAAAAAGCCAATCCGAGGCTCTAAAGAAAGAGATGGAGCAGATAAAAAAAAGACTGGATGAAATATCAAAAGAAAAAGGAACTAAATAGAAAATAAAGTTAAAAGAGGAAGGATAGGCTAAATAATCCGGATAAATACATTGTTTTATATTTCTGGAAATAACCTATCCTTCCTCTTTAATTAATAAAAAGGTGTTTAAATGGATAATGTACCAAAGAATGAAGAAATTGCTAAAAACATGTCAGGCGTTAAAAATAAATTCATGGTTTTTAGCGGAAAGGGCGGTGTTGGGAAAACAACAGTTGCCGTAAACCTGGCATACCGAATAATGATAAGAGGTTATAAGGTTGGTCTTCTCGATATAGATATACACGGCCCAAATGTAATAAAAATTATGGGTCTTGAAAAAGAAAAGCTTACAAGCAAAGAAAATAGAATAGAGCCGATTGAAGCTTTTGAAGATATGAAAATAGTAAGCACTGCCTCCATTCTGGAGAGTGAGGATAGCCCCGTTATCTGGAGGGGTCCTTTAAAAATGAAATTAATCAGCCAGTTTCTGAGCGATGTAAACTGGGGCAATATTGATTATATGATTATTGATTCCCCGCCGGGAACAGGAGACGAGCCTCTGAGCCTTGCACAGTTAATGCCGGGGCTAAACGGAGGAATAGTAGTTACAACACCACAGAGCATCGCAACCATGGATGCCAGAAGAAGCATAAGATTTGCACAGCAGCTGAAGATACCCTATATAGCGGTGATTGAAAACATGTCAGGCTTTATCTGTCCGCACTGCGGTGAGAGGATAGATATTTTTAAAACCGGCGGAGGCCAGAAAATTGCTTCGGAAATGAATGTCGAATTTCTTGGCAGGATCCCGTATGATAATGAGGTCATGAATCTCAGTGATGAAGGCAAAGTTTATTTAAATATACATAAAAATGGAACTCCTGCAAGCGAGGCTTTCAGTCATATATCTGAAAAAATTATTAAAAGCGCCGGTTCTTAACTTTAAGATATGGCCCGGGTTATTAATGAATTTTTGAATGTACTATAATAATTATAAATAGATAAAGGTAAGTCCATATATATAGGGATACAGGCGGAGTATCCTGCCTCGGGGCTTATTATAAAAGCTATAAGTGTATTTTAGAGTTAGAAGGAGGAAAACTTTTGTTCTATGGGCCGGTATTATCAAGAAGATTTGGATATTCTCTGGGAATTGATTTAGTTCCCTTTAAGGTATGTACATATGACTGTATATACTGCCAGCTCGGGAGAACAACAAATAAAACTGTTAAGAGAAAAAATTATACGGATATAGATTTAAAGAAATTTAAAACCGGGCTTGAAAAAAGAATAAAAAGCTGTCCCCATCTTGATTATGTTACTTTCTCGGGCTCGGGGGAGCCCACTCTGAACAGCAGTATCGGCAGACTGATTGGCATTGCAAAGGAAAGTTCCAGTATTCCTGTGGCTGTGCTTACGGGAGGCGGGACCCTCGGATTTGATGATGTCATTGATGACATTAAAGAGGCGGATCTTATAAAAGTTTCTGTGGATGCGACGGATGATAGATTACTAAAAAAAATTAACCGTCCCTGCAGGGAGATTAATTTTGATAAAAACATATCAGGCCTGAAGAAGCTTAAAGAAAATTTTGACGGAGAAATATGGGTTGAAATAATGATACTGGATGGAATAAATGATGATGCAGAATCGGCGCATATATTTAAGAGTATCATAGATGATGCGGGAGAAGGCATAAAAAAAATCCACCTGAATACGGCGGTAAGGTCTCCGGGCAGGGATCCGGCAAAGAAGTACATAAAACTGCCCGGTGTGTCAAAGCTGGAGGAAATAAAAAATATTCTGGGAGATAAAGCTGAAATAATAGGAAAAGTTGATTATAGGAAGTATGACCGGAAACTGGCAGAAACCGAAGAGGAAATAGTGAGTCTGTTAAAAAGAAGGCCGATGGAAATAAAAGATATAGCTTTCTCACTTGGCCTGAACTTAAATGAGGTAATTAAAATTATTAATAAATTATTAGATGAAGGTAAAATAAAACAGGTAAAAAATAATAATATTGTATATTATTTTAAACCGGAGGATAAAGAAATATGAAAATTGCAATTTCAACGGATGGTGCAGAAGTTTCTCCGCATTTTGGGAGATGCCCTCAATTTACTATAATAGAAGTTCAGGATAATAAATTAATAAGCAGAAAAGTTATAGACAATCCCGGACATCATCCTGGTTACCTGCCGGAGTATCTCCGTCAGCTGGGAGTTAACTGTATAATCGCCGGCGGAATGGGAATGAGAGCCAGTGAACTTTTTAAGCAGGCAGGTATTGAATCTGTCCCTGGTGTTGAAGGAAGGATTGATGAAATTATAGGAAAAATAATAGACGGTTCCCTGGAAGGCGGAGAGAGTATTTGCCGCCCGGGTCAGGGAAAAGGGTATGGCATTGATAAAACTGAATGCGAACACGAAGAACCGGAATAGAGCCTGAAGCTGCACTATTTCAGTGATAGTATTTTAGCAATTAATATTTTAAAAAAATTAGCTTTATTGAAAGGAGTGATTCTTATGCCAGGAGGAGACGGAACTGGACCGATGGGTCAGGGGCCCGGAACAGGAAGAGGGCTTGGCCGCGGCGGCGGAAGAGGAAGAATGGGCGGTCAGGGCGCTGGACCTGGAGGAGGATGTGTATGCCCTTCCTGTGGTGCTAAAGTTGAGCACAAAATAGGCGTACCCTGCTATGAAATTAGCTGCCCTAAATGTGGTGCAAAAATGGTGAGGGGATAAGATGTCTGCAAGGCCACTACTGGATAAAATAGTAAATACTGTACCTTTATTTGTTTATTTTAAACCACAGGGTATTTCACTTGATAAGCTGGATGAGATGGTGTTAACACTGGAGGAGATTGAAACTCTAAATTTGAAGGACAGGCAGGGATTGGATCAGAAAGATGGTGCAAGAGAAATGGGAATATCCCGCTCTACTTTTCAGAGATTATTAAAATCTGCCAGGAAAAAGGTTATTACAGCAATTATTGAAGGCAAGGCATTGAAATTTGAAGGCGGTAATTTTATACAGGACAAGGATATAATAAAAACAAAATGTTTAAAGGGAACATATCATTACCGTATAAAAAAAGAAGATCTTAAAGAAAAGGCACAGGAATACAGGTTGAGCAAGATAAAATGCCCCGGATGCGGTAGAAGGCTGGTTACATTTAAATAATTTTATTTTTTACAAAGAATAGTTAGAGGAGGAAAGATGAAAGTTGCTATTTCTTCCAGCGGAGATACTCTTGAATCAAGTGTGGACACGAGATTTGGAAGATGCCCGTATTATATTATTTATGACACAGAAAGCTGTAGTTTTGAAGCGGTTGCAAATAAAAGCAGCATGGCCGGAGGAGGCGCTGGTATTCAGGCAGCACAGAGCATTTCAGATATGAAAGCAGAAGCGCTGATAACGGGAAACGTCGGGCCCAATGCATTTAGAGTTCTTTCTGCTGCATCCATAAAGATTTACTCGGGAGCCAGTGGAAGCATAAAAGATGTGATAGAAAAATTTAAAAAAGGTGAATATAAGGAAACTTCTGCTCCTGACGTGGGATCGCATTTTGGGATGAACATAAAGTAAACATAGAAAATATATAGAAAGAGGACGGAAATTTGATAATATCAGTTGCCAGCGGTAAAGGCGGTACCGGGAAGACAACGGTAGCTGTCAATCTGGCGATGGCGCTGGGTAATGTTCAGCTGCTGGATTGTGATGTCGAGGAGCCAAACTGCCATATTTTTATAAAACCGGTTTTTAGCCTTAGAAGCCCGGTCTTTATTCCTGTGCCGGAAGTAAACCAGGATAGATGTGACAGCTGCGGCCGCTGCCAGGAAGTATGTGCATATAATGCAATTGCAGTTGTTAATGGAGAAGTGCTTATCTTTCCTGAATTATGTCACGGGTGCGGTTCCTGTGTATATTTTTGCCCGCATAATGCCATGGAAGAAAAAAATAAGGAAATTGGTATTGTGGAGATTGGAAGCAGCGGGGAAGTCGGCTTTGTTCACGGAAAGCTTAATGTAGGCGAAATGATGGCCCCTCCAATTATCAGAGCGGTAAAAAAACATATTGATAGAGAAAAGACTGTTATTATTGATGCTCCCCCGGGAACTTCTTGCCCGGTGATTACCGCAATAAAGGATACCGATTTTGTAATTCTTGTAACAGAACCAACACCCTTTGGATTAAATGACCTGATACTTGCTGTTGAGGTGGTGAAAAAATTAAAGATTCCATCCGGTGTTATAATTAACCGTTCCGATCTGGGCAATGACAAAATAGATAAATATTGTGCAGAGAATGAGGTTCCGGTACTGATGAGGATTCCTTTTAGCAGGGAAATAGCCGGGCTTTACTCCAGCGGTAATTCTATTATAGAAGCTCTGCCGGAATACAGAGAAAAGTTTCGCAGTTTATATAGAAAAATAGAACAGATTAAGAAGGAAACGATAAAAGAATAAAATCAGCGCTAATAAAATTTTAGGACAGTGGAAGCGATAGTAATGAAAGAGGAAAAAATAAAGGCGAATGAGAGAAACCAGAAAAGAGAAATGAAACAGATTGTTATTATAAGCGGCAAAGGCGGAACCGGAAAAACGGTTATCACGGGAGCATTTGCGGCTCTGGCAAAAAATAAAGTCATGGCAGATTGCGATGTGGATGCCGCAGATTTACACTTACTGATGGACCCGGAAATAAAAGATTCGGGAGTTTTTAAAAGCGGGGTTACGGCCTATACTCACAGCGAACTCTGCGAAGGCTGCGGCTTATGCAGTGTGGTATGCAGATTTGATGCGGTCAAAGAAGATTTTACAATAGACCCGGTATCATGCGAGGGGTGCGCATTCTGCAGCTACGCCTGCCCCCGGGATGCCATAGAGATGAAATCTAATACATCGGGGAACTGGTTTATATCAGATACAAGGTTCGGGCCTCTGGTCCATGCAAAACTGGGTATTGCGGAGGAAAATTCAGGTAAACTTGTAACACTGGTAAAGCAGAAAGCAAAAGAGATAGCCGAAGAAAAAAACTTAAAATGGGTAATAATAGATGGTTCACCCGGTATAGGGTGCCCGGTGATTGCTTCCATTACCGGTGTGGACTGCGCAGTGATAATAGTGGAGCCCACGCTGTCTGGACTGCATGATGCTGAAAGAGTGGTTGATGTTGCAAAGTTTTTTAATATACCCGTAAAAGCAATAATAAATAAATTTGATTTAAATCCGGATATGGCAGAAAGAATAGAGAAGTGGTTTGAAAGTAGAAATATACAGGTTCTGGGGAAACTGATTTTTGACAGGGCTGTGGTGGAATCGGTTGTTGAGGGAAAAACAATAATAGAATATTCGGATAATAAAGTTTCAAAAACACTGGCAGATATCTGGGCGCTGATTGAAAAAGAACTGAATAATAAAGACTAAATTAAAAAATAACGAAAGCACAGCAGTACTTTTGATTGAAGTATTTAATTTAAATAAAACCTTCAGGGGATAATATGAAAGTACAGGTTCTATATGATCTGGAATCAATAAACAGCAAGCTTTATGCCGGCTGGGGTGTATCTTTTTTGATTGACGGCAGGATACTTTTTGATACAGGGGAAGATGGCCGCCGGCTGCTGGATAATATAAAAAAGATTGGCATAGATATTAAAAATATAGAGACAGCGGTAATTTCGCATGACCACTGGGACCATACCGGAGGCCTGTGGGAAATATTGAGAGCCAGAGAAGGCCTTAAAGTTTATATCTGCCCAAATTTTAGTGGGGAGCTTAAAAAGAATATTGAAAGATTAAAAGGCGAATTTATAGAAGTGAAAAGTGTCACTAAAATTACGGATGGTATTTTTATTACAGGAGAGATAGCCGGCGAATACAAAAAAAGGTTTATAGCCGAGCAGGCAGTTGTTGTAAGGACAGAGAGAGGACTTACTGTAATAACGGGGTGCTCCCATCCAGGAATTGTAAAAATGGTAGAGCAGGTAAAAAAGTATTTTCCCGGTGAGAAAATATATCAGGTATTTGGTGGATTTCATCTTATGAATAAGAGCAGGGAGGAAATAAGACTGATAGCAGAGGCATTTAAAGATATGGAAGTAGAAAAAGCGGGCCCAACTCATTGCTCGGGCTACGATGCTGAAATGATTTTTAAAGATATATATAAAAATGATTTTGTCCCCGTAAAAACAGGGATGGTACTTGATATTTAAAGGTAAAATAGTAGCTTATCTAATATAAAATTTTTTTGGGAATAATAATTTTGTTTTGTTAAATGAATGATAACAGCGTATGATAATTTAAAAAAAGGGGAAGCAGTATGCCTGTTTATAGTTATATATGCAAGGATTGTAAAGAAAAATTTGATTTATTTATCGGGGTAAGCTCTGAAGACGATAAATTAGCCTGCAAGAAATGCGGCAGCAAAAATATTCAGAGGATTTTTTCTTCGTTCGGCGTGGGTTCATCCCAGGATAAAGGCGGCGGGTCCGATAGTTCATGCCCCACGGGTACCTGCCCTTTTAATTAATGGTTAATTTAAAAACAGGTTTAAAAGTAAAGTCAAAAAAATATGGGAAGATATTTCTATCGATGTATTCAGATATGAGTTTTTTTAATTTATAAACTAAATAGAAAGGAGCAGGAGAGGTGATAGGACAGACAAAAAAGCCAGTAGAAGAAATTCTTGGCTATCTTGAAGGCAAAAAAAAGATAGTAATATATGGCTGCGGGGGGTGCGCAACTGTTTTCCACACCGGTGGTGAGCAGGAGGTTAATGAAATGAAAGATATTCTTACCAAAAATGGCAAGGAAGTGCTTGCAGCCATAACAGTACCATTCGGGGAATTTACCTGTTATGTTCCATGGAGCAATGCCCGATTATCCGGGTACAGGGAACAAATTAATAATTGCGATGCAATTCTTATGCTGTCCTGCGGTGATGGCCTCCAGGTAGTCCGGGGAATTTTAGAGGAAGAGTTTGATCTGGTTAAATCTATATATCCTGCGACCAACCCCGTTGGCCATATGGGCGGCGGCCCTGCTTTATTTAAGGAAAAATGTATCCAGTGCGGGGAATGTGAACTTGGCAGATTAAGCGGAATATGTCCTATGACACAATGCGCGAAGGGGCTGCTTAACGGCCCGTGCGGCGGAACGAGAAAAGACGGGAAGTGCGAGGTAAATCCTGACGACGATTGTGCATGGGTTTTGATATATAACCGGTTAAAAGAATTAGGAGAACTTGACAGTATGGATGAAATAATGCCTCCAAAGGACTGGAGTAAGATGCAAAGGCCCAGAAAATTAGAAGTAGAGCCTCTTTCACTTGAGTAATATTTATCTAATAGGAATTTTGAAAAGAAATAATTAAAACAGGAGGAAATAAATGGCTGTATCATTTAAAGAAATATTAAAAAAAGATAAATTTATAACTACAGCTGAAATCGGGCCGGTAAAGGGCACCAATGTCCAGAAGATGATTGAGAACATAAAACTTCTTAAGGACAGGGTTGATGCATTAAATGTTACTGATAACCAGAGTGCCGTGATGAGGTACCCTTCTATTGGTGGATGTTTGCTGATAAAAGAGCAGGGCGGTGAACCCTTATTCCAGATAACCTGCCGGGATAGAAATAGGTTATCCATACAGGCAGATCTGCTCTTTGCCTTTTCGAGAGGTGTAGAAAATGTACTATGTCTTACCGGGGATTCTCTGAAGATGGGAGACCATCCAGAAGCAAAACCCGTTTACGATATTGATTCAGTTCAATTAATACAGCTGGTACATAATCTAAATCAGGGTAAGGACCTTTCCGGTAACAGTCTTGATGGCGGTGTTGATTTTTGCATTGGTGCTTCTGCTACTCCATCTTCCGACCCTATTGAACCACAGCTTATTAAATTTAAGAAGAAACTTAATGCCGGGATTGATTTTGTACAGACTCAGGCTGTTTATGATCTTGATGAATTAAAAAGATTTGTAGAATATAGCCGGAATATCGATGAAAGTGTAAAGATACTGGCAGGAATAGTACTTCTGGTAAGCGCAGGAATGGCAAAATGGATGAACGAAAATATACCTGGTATTTTTGTTCCGCAAAATCTGATAGATGATATGGCTAAAATGCCAAAAGGGGAAGGATTATCAAAAGGGATAGAAATTGCAGGGGATCTTATAAAAAGAATAAGAGATGAAAATATTTGCGACGGCGTGCATATAATGGCAATCGGCAAAGAAGAAAAAGTCCCTGATATACTAAAAGCGGCAGGGATTTCGGGAGATTAATAATAGGGGTAGTGTATAAAAATGCCTGCTAAAACAGCTATTATTAATTATGCCAGATGCGATCCCGCAGAATGCAAAGATGGCATATGCCAGGCATCAGGTGCCTGCAAAAAGAAAGTTTTTAAGCAGGAAACGCCATATGAAACGCCGTATATTAATTCAAGTCTTTGCTCTGGATGCTATGAATGTATCCCGTATTGTCCCGCAAATGCTGTAGAAAAGGCTAAATAGTTAATTAAACTTAAATATTATCAAAACATTATGTAATCAATGGTTGTGAGGGATACCTTTAATATGTAAAAGGAGGTGTTCATAATCATTTATATCCGTGATCCATCCATGGTTGGCGTCTGACCTGGAATCAAGGTCCTTTATGTAGGGCTTTATATCGAGCAGAGGAGTTTTGTTAAATACATCCAATCCTGAAGTAAAAATCTTGTTATTCTTAATCTTTTTTATACGGGCGACACTGAGCCCGATAGAATTGGGGCGAACCGGTGACCTGCTGGCAAATACACCTACCCTGATATTGCCAGCCCATGGTATGAGTGTGGTCATTGATAATTTCTTTTTTATTCTGTTTATATAATACAGGACATAGATATAACGAAATTTTGAAAGCTTATCAAGTCCGCTTGTATATTGGGGGTTGACCTCTATACAAAAGGTTCCTTCATCTTCATGCACAGGCTGGTAAGGCGCATTATCTTCATATGGAGTTCTAATAATCCCGATCTGATTAAAATAGATACTTTCTGATTTGTATTTTACTTTTACTATCCCGGGTTTTACCCCCGGTTTCTCTTTTGATTCCAAAAGACGGCCCTGTCCCAGTTTTTTATTTGCCAGTTCTATATGCTCGTTGGCCTCTTTCGAAAGTTCGATAAATTTTCTAAGCTCGGCTGCAACTTCTTTAAGTCCCATTTTTTCTATTCTTTGGAGCCAGGTCTGATTGTCATGAATATGTTCTTTATTATGATTTATCCAGTAAGACATTAATAATTTTAATTTGTTGATATCAGGTTTAGATATTTTTTTATTATTCATTTTTTATCTTTTTTTAGCTAAAATTGTAGTATTCTTGAGAAAATCAACTTTTTTTATATAATAGCCTTTTATTTTCTTATTTTCACCGAATATTGAATAAACTTCAATAATTCCCCGGTTATTTACTATGCCGGAAGCTTCTTCAATGAGAATTTTATCTTTCTCCTCCTTATCTAAATACACTTTAGAAAGGCACATCTGGACCTCCTCTTCTATAAATATTTTTTATATCTAGTTTTTAAAATAGCTTACTTGGCATTTCTGCTAATAGCATTATGTCATTTTTCTTGCTTTTAACAATCTTATATATTTCTTAAAGAATAGATGTTCTGAAAAGTCTCCAAACCCTTCATCTTCCAGAATCTTTTTCCAATCCCTTTTAATAAAATCAAGAGCATAGGGGCATTCGAGACGCTTAAAAAGGAACCTGGAATAAAAAGGCATTTTTGTAAAAGAAAGTTCATTATAATCCAGAATAAAAAACTCACCGTTATATTTTAATGATTTAAAGGCGTTTCTTATTATCTGTAATCTTGCTTTCTGGGGGAATCCATGCAGGACAAAGGAGATAAAAGCCCTGTCAAAATACATTTTGTAATCTAAGTTTTTATCTATTCTCTTATAAATAACTCTGGCATTAGGATAACCGGCGCACTTTTTTTTAAATTGAGAAACCATCTCTTTAGAAGTATCAAGGCCTAAAAATTCCCCTTCTCTGGAAAGTTGATTCATCATAAAACAGGCATTTTTCCCTGTTCCCGTGCCGAAATCAATAATCCTGTGGCCGGGTTTAATTTTCATAAGTAAAATTATTTTCTTAATTAATGAAGTGTACCTGCCAAGCGTTATAATATTTAATAAATGGTCATAATATTTTGCAAAAGCTCCGCTGATCTCAACTTTTGATTCTGGATAAAATTCGCTCATTGTCAGATTCCCATTCCAGACTTTGATCTATTGTTTTTTGCTGTCTTTATATTATATCTATATCATAATTGAGAAGCCATTATGATTTCCGGCTCCAGGATTATTTTAGACTTTACAGAATTTGTGATAAAGCATTTCTCCTCAGAGACTATTAGCAGATTTTCTGCTGTTTCTATATCATCTTTAGATCTGACTATTATTTTCGGCCTGATTATTATTCTGGAAAAGGAGTATTTCATTTCAAACAATTCAACAATTCCTTCGGCCTGACTTTCATAACTTATGAATTTAAAATCCTTTTTAACAGCATAGTAGGAGAACGTGGTCATAAAACAGGAATTGACGGAGGCTACCAGCAGTTCTTCTGGCGTCCAGATTCCAGGTTTGCCGCCAAATTCAACCGGAGTTGATAATTTAATGGAGGGTTTGCCCCTGGATTCTATTATGCCTTCCCCTTTTCCCGTAAGCTTTATACCGGCATTGTAAATAAATCTTTTCCCCTTGACCTTAACTTTATACTCATTCATTTTTAAACTCCTGCAAATATTTAAATAATCATATTTATTGGGATTTTAGTTTTTTGAGCCTTTCCTTTTTGCTTCTGTGTTCTTCTTCCAGGTACTCTAATTGAAGCATCATTTCAGGCTTAACTGAGTGAGCAGGAAGACTTAATTCTTTTTCTTTTATTTTATTCTCTATCTCTGTTATTTCCTGTTCTAATTTTTTAATTTCTTTAGAAAATTCCATCAGTCAATTTTCTTAAGTTCTTCTAATGTTTTTTCTGCAATTGCCTTTTCATTATTAAAATGTTTTTTCATCCTGTTAAGGCATTTCTGTCTTTCACTTTTATCTTCAAGATATTTTTCACAGGCATCCATAAATTTTATTGTTTCTTCTATATTTGCTTTTACTCTTGCAGGTGCTTTCTCGCTATCGTGTCTTACTGCATCTTCCGGACAAACATCATGACATTTGCCACAGTGTATGCACCCCGACATATCTATAACAGCGGTATCATCCTCTATAAATATTGTATCTATGGGACACTCATCTACACAGATCCCACAACCTATACATTTGTCTATGTCTACCCACGGCATTTTTAGTCTCCTCTCCTATAAAAATATTTATTTCTTATGACTGATAAAAATTTTAAATAAATTTATCCAGTATCTGCCTGCCCAATCTTTTAGCATCCTTTAAGGCTTCTTTGTCTTTTGAAATATCACCTTTTTTATATGCAAATCCTGTAACCCCCGGAAATTTGGTTAATCCCAGTCTTGAAAGGTATTCTTCAATTTCATATCCGGCGGCCCCCAATCTACGTCTGCCGACTACAATATACGAGCCGATCTTTCCATCAAGCTGGCCTTTTCTTAAGTGCCAGGTTCTTTCCATAAAAATTCTAAGACGTGATGTAACACCGCCCATATAGGAAGGGCTGGATAGTATAATAACCCGGGAATCTTTGATTTTAGTATATAATATCTGCATGTCATCTTCTATAACGCATATGCCGTTTTTATCACAGCTCTGACACCCATTGCACGGTTTAATATCATAATTTTTTAAAAAAATTAATTCTGTATCAAATACAGATTCAAGGGTTTTTAAAACTTCTTTTATCAAATAAACTGAATTTCCATTTTTATGTGGTGAACCTGAAATTCCAATTGCTTTCATATTTTATTCCTGTCTGATATTTTCTAATAGAAGTTTTTTAAAACGGTCCAGAGTAACCTTATAAGGCTGTATCTGAATTCCCATCCAGTCAGAAAATTCAAGAATCTTTTCCGGATTACTCTCGCTATATTTATCCCAGAATCCAATACCGTCAAGTAAAATAGCTCCTCCGGTGTGCATGGGGAAATTTTCATTTGCCATTGCTTTATCCCAATCCTGAAAGACATACTTTTTGTACAATATCCACCCGGGCGTGAGCCATAATACTTTTTCATCTTTTACAAGGGTTTTTGCTATCTCCTCTCTCTCCTCCATACTTGCCAGCATATCCATGCAATGACTTGCATTAATCCTTCTAATACTTTTCCCCTGCTGTTTTATTATGTCATCTATGGATTTACCAGGTTCTTTTATATTTATATAGCAATATTTGCCTCCATAAACTACTATGATATTTTCGGAGTGTTTCTTTGCGAGATTGATTTTATCCAATAATTGGCTTTCAAGTTCTGACGGAACCTCGTGTCTGCCCGGTTTGGTATAAAAAATTTTATCTGCATCCAAAAAACCGCTTTTTTTAAGATAATTTAACTCTGGTGCCAGTGTTCCGCATGAGACGATAGCATAATTTTTAAAAGATTGTTTTATCATTTTAATATTTTAATAATTTTAGCGTTTTTTAAAATTCCAGATACATCCTTTTTGTATATTATTATCATGAACCAGGAAATCACAAATTTCTTTTTCTAAAATAAAACTACTATTTATTATTGTTTGTTTAAGCTTGTCTTTATCAATATGTTCCGGATAAATTGAAATTATACCGCGGTCTTTTAAAATCCTGTAAACTTCATTTAAAAGCATCAGTAATTTATTATTTTCAATAGAGAAATACCAGAAAATGTCGTAAAGAAGTGCCATATCTATGGATTTATCCGGCAGAGGCAGAACTTCTTTAAACTCTCTTTCTATTACTTTGATATTTTTTAGATTTGTTTTACTCGATTTTTCCTTTAATATATTAATTTTATCTTTGTTCATTTCCACGGCATATACCAGACCTTCTCTGTCTACTATTCTGGCAGTGGGTAAAGTATAATTACCTTCACCGCAGCAGCAGTCAAGCACTGTATTTCCTTTTTTGACTCCCACTTTTTTTAGAAGTTTTATGCTGTCGTTTTTTATCCAGTTATTTTTTTCAACCATTTTATTAGAAACCGTTATTTTATTAGTTTAATGATTTGTTTAAGACAGATCGTAGAAATAATTTCTTATTATAAATTATATAAGTACCATTAAACATGCTTAATTCTTCTAGATTAGTTCTTCTATGACAAAATTTTAAATTATTGTTAAAAAATTAAGTTTACAGTTTAAGATAATTATATTAGAATTATGGGCATTTGTTAATAAATATTGTCCAGGAGGTTAAAAATTAAAGAGTATAACATTGTGATAATAGGAGGAAGTGCGGCAGGGCTGACCGCAGGAATTACAGCCAGAAGATTTTACGGAGACAAGAAGATCCTGATGGTGAGAGAGGAAGAGAAAGTTTTAATCCCGTGTGGAATACCGTATATTTTTGGAACGGTTGGCACACCAGATAAAAATTTAATTCCTGATGCAGCGCTTGAGAAGAACAATATAGATCTTCTTATAGGAGAAGTAGAAAAAATCGAAAAGGAGCAAAAGGTTCTAAAGATTGCAGGGAGTGAAGATGTAAAGTATGAGAAACTGATAATAGCAACTGGTTCGGAACCTATAAAACCGCCAATTGAGGGAGCCGATAAGGAAAATGTTTTTGTAGTCAAAAAGGATGTGAACTACCTTTCATCTATGCTGGATAAGGTAAATCAGGCGAAGAATATGGTTATAATCGGCGGCGGATTTATAGGGATGGAATTTGCAGATGAATGCAGGAAAAACAGGAATATAAATATTTCTATTGTAGAAATGCTGCCTCATTGCCTTATGGTGACATTTGATGAAGAATTATGCGCGCATGCGGAAAGTTTAATAAAAGAAAAGGGTATAAATGTAATTGCTGATGAAAAAGTTGAATCTATTGTTGGAGATAAAAAGGTAGAGGGAGTTAAGTTAGCCAGTGGAAAAACCCTGGAAGCTGATATTGTACTTATTGGAATCGGGGCAAAACCAAATTCTAAAATTGCAGAAGAGGCCGGAATAGAAGTTAATCAGAAGGGAGCAATTGTAGTTGACAGTTATATGCAGACAGGTGAGAAAGATATCTTTTCATGCGGAGACTGTTGTGATAAATTTTCTTTCTTTAACAGGAAATGTTCTAATTTGATGCTTGCGTCCATAGCAACTAATGAAGCAAGAATAGCCGGGGCAAATTTATATAAGTTCAACAGGATAAATGAAGGTGTAATCGGCGCTTTTTCAACTGTCATTGGAGAAACAGCTTTTGCAAGGGCAGGAATGTCTGTAAATGAAGCAGAAAAAAATAACTATAGTGTGGTTGTAGGTACCGCAGAAGGCCCAAATACCCATCCCGGCTGTATGCCCGGTGCAAGTAATTTAAAGGTAACTCTGTTATTCGAAAAGGGTTCCGGGACGCTGCTCGGCGGTGAGCTGATGGGGGCAAAATCCGGAGGAGAGTTGATTAACCTTATAAGCGGATGCATCCATGAAAGAATGAGTGCAGATGATATTGCCACCTTCCAGATGGGTACACATCCGGCACTGACTGCTTCCCCAATTGCTTACCAGATAAGCAACGCAGCAGAAATTGCAGTTAAAAAACTAAGAGAGTAAACGCAGAGTTATATAAAGAAAAACTATTTTTATTCTTTATATAACATTTTATTAATATAAAGGGTAGAATCACATGCAGAGTGGTTTGCAGTAGAGGCATGCAGTAATTTGCATGTGCTTGTGCGTGTAGTGTAATGTCTGGAAAGAGTACAGCTATCCCGGGAGGTTAAAATCAAAAAAAAAAAAAATGATTGAATTTTTTAATATAAAAGCGGGTAATTATGAAGAAATTAATAAGCTTTGAAGATATAGACAGGGCCAGAAAGGTACTGGAACTGGGTGAGACAGCAAGCATGCAGGAAATTAAAAATAAATACAGGGAACTGTCTTTAAAGTATCACCCGGACAGGCATAATACCAGTTCAAAGAAAAATGAGTATGAAGAAAAAATTAAAGAAATAAATAACTCGTATGAAATCATCGTGAACTACTGTATAAAGTACCCTATTTCTTTCAGTGCTGAAAAAGCCGGGAAAATTGAAGAGGGGGAATATATAAAGCAGCATTACAGGAAATTTTACGATGGCTGGTGGGGCGATTCAGAATGATGGCCAGGATTGAACCTTTCGAAGAACACCCGAAAAAATATGAGAGATGGTTTGAGAATAATAAATATGTTTACCGGTCCGAAGTTAATGCAATAAAAAGTATTATGCCTGATTTTAAAAAGGGAGTGGAAATTGGTGCCGGAAGCGGCAGGTTTGCATTGCCCCTGGACATAGAATATGGCGTAGAACCTTCACGGGCAATGAGGGAGATTGCGGAAAGAAGGGGGATAAAGGTAATCGAGGGGATTGCCGAAAATCTTCCATATGAAGACAGCAGTTTTGAGGTTGCTCTAATGGTAACGACACTTTGCTTTCTGGACGATGTTGAAAAAGCTTTCTGTGAAGTCTGCAGGATACTGGAACCGGGTGGCTTCTTTATAAATGGTTTTGTAGATAAAAACAGCAAAACGGGCAAAATATATCAAAAAAATAAAAAAGAAAGTGTTTTCTACAGAGTGGCAAGTTTTTATTCAGTAGAAGAAGTTATAGGAATACTGGAAAAAACAGGCTTTAAAAATTTTAAGTTCAGGCAGACGATTTTTGACCTCCCTGATAAAATAACTGAAGAGCAGGAAGCAAGAGAAGGATACGGGGAAGGTTCCTTTGTTGTTATAAGAGCTCAGAAATGATTGAATACCATTTATGTTTAATATAGATATAAATTATTATAATAATGGTCTTTAAAAGAATATTGGAATATTCTGTAGATAATAATTATGAAATTACAATTTGAGTGTGTCCCCTGTTATGTAAGGCAGGCGCTTGATGCGGCAAAGCTGGCCACAGATGATAAAAAAATTCATGAAAAACTATTAAGGAAGGCACTTATTGTGGCTTCTGAATTTGATATTAGCGGTAGCGGTTTTGTAATGCAGGCAAAAATTAAAAAAATTCTGGAAGAAATGCTGCCGGCAGTTGATCCATATAAAAATGTAAAAAAGAAATTCAATAATATAGCTCTCGGACTTGTGGATGAACTAAAGAAAATAATAAAAGATTCAGAAGACCCCTTTGAAACAGGTCTCAGAATATCACTGGCCGGCAATATAATTGATTTCGGACCGGCAACTACCGTGAATGAAAAAGTTATAGAGGAAGCAATAAAAAAATCCCTGTCCCAGAAGCTTGACAGCGGGAAGGTCGCGCTGCTGAAAAAAGAAATCGAAAATGCAGGAAAGATTTTATTCATAGGTGATAATGCAGGAGAGATAGTACTTGATAAGATTTTTATGGAGAACTTACCATATGAAAAAATTACCTATGCGGTGAGAGGAGGCCCGGCATTAAACGATGCCACTATTGAGGATGCGAAAATGGTAGGAATGGTGGATTACGTAAGGGTCATAACAACCGGACTGGATATGCCGGCCGCAATACTGCCTCTCTGTTCTGAAGAATTTGTAAGTGAGTATAAAAAGTCCGGCCTTATCATTTCAAAAGGTCAGGGTAATTATGAAGCATTGTGCGAGGAAGACAATAATATATTTTTCTTACTGAAAATAAAGTGCCCCCTGGTTGCAAGAAATTTCGGAAAGAAATACGAAGTAGGGGATATAGTAGTACATAACAACCGGTAGATAATAATCTGTAAAATAATCATCAAGAATAACTCTCTCTAAAAATTTTTCAAATATCATTTCCTAAAGATACCCATGCTGCCCGCTAAAAAGTTACATCTTTTCTGACTAATTTTCTAACATATTGTATTGTATATTATTATATTTTATTAATAATAATTTATTCTTGACATTTATATTTAATTTTGTTAAATTATTACTTAATATTTATATTAATGTTTTATTGAAAATTTAATTTTTATAGTTATTTATAGAGACTGTGATTTACATTCTATTATTTGGGCACTTTGGAATGTGAGGAGTCAGTAGTGCAACCGGCTTGAAAGGCCGGTTTTTTTTATCTGTAAAATTTGTGGTAAAGTATTTAAGTATTTATTATATCTATATATCTATAAATATTGATA
>CAZTUA010000049.1:0-16975 GCA_964616545.1 uncultured Actinomycetota bacterium
CTGGCTATAAGAGCGGGGTTGATTTCAGACTGGGCTATTCACCGGAGCGAATAAACCCGGGGGATAAAGTCCATACTATAGAGAATATAGTAAAAGTAGTATCGGCTCAGGACGAAGCTTCGCTTTATATAATTGAAAAGGTATACTCAAAAATAATAAAGGCAGGAGTATACAGGGCAGAAAGTATTAAGGTGGCAGAAGCAGCAAAGGTAATTGAAAATATCCAGAGGGACTTAAATATTGCCCTTGCAAATGAGCTTGCCATGATTTTTTCAAAAATGGGTATTGATTCATGGCAGGTTTTTAATGCGGCAAAAACTAAGTGGAATTTTCTGGATTTTAAACCAGGTCTGGTAGGGGGTCATTGTATAGGTGTGGACCCATTTTATCTTACCTACAAGGCATCTGAGCTTGAATACCATCCGGAAATAATACTTGCCGGAAGAAGAATAAATGATAATATGAGTTATTTTATAGGAAATGAAATATTAAAGAACATGCTGGCCGACTCTGAGGTAAATGGTAAATTAAAAATAGCTTTATTTGGAATAACTTTTAAGGAAAATATTAAAGATATCAGGAACTCAAAGGTGGTTGACCTCTGTAGATATTTAAAGCAATATGGTGTTGATGTTATGGTTTTTGACCCTGTAGCGGAGCGCGAACAGGTTTATAAAGAGTACGGGATAGAAATGGTTGAATACGGCGACATAAATAATATGGATGCTGCTGTTTTCTGTGTCGCCCACGATGATTTTAAAAAGATAGATTTATTAGAGCTTAAATCAAAATTCAGGAATAAATATCCTTATATTTTTGATGTTAAAGGTATTTTTAACATGGAAACTACTAAAAAAGCCGGATTTAAATACTGGAGGTTGTAAAAATAGATTTAAATTCATTAATAATCGATAATGATATAAAAAAATTAAAAATATTAATTACCGGTGCTGCAGGTTTTATAGGTTCAAATCTACTTGAATTTTTCCTAAAAAATGGTTTTAAGGTATGCGGCCTGGATAATTTTGCCACAGGCTCTAAAGCTAATATTGATGATGTAGTAAATACAGTATCTGCTGATAACCAGAGAGTAAAATTTGATTTTATTGAAGGTGACATAAGAGATTACCATGACTGCTTAAAAGCTACGGAGGATATTGATATAGTTTTTCACCAGGCTGCTCTCGGCTCTGTTCAGAGATCTATAGATAAGCCGGTTGATTCCAATGATTCCAATATTGGCGGCACTTTAAATATGCTAAAAGCTTCCAGAGAAAATAAGGTGGGTAGATTTATTTACGCATCCTCTTCTTCTGTATATGGAGATTCTGAAGTTTTGCCCAAAAAAGAGGAAATGAATACCAATCCCAGATCAATATACGCGGTAACCAAGCTTGCTTCAGAGTATTATGTGAGATTGTTTTATAATATTTACAAACTTGAAACTGTTTCGCTGAGGTATTTTAATGTATTTGGAAAGAGGCAAAATCCTGATTCAATTTATTCTGCAGTTATTCCCATATTTTTAAAGAATTTAAAATCAGGTAAGCCGTTAACCATATTCGGAGATGGGAACCAGAGCAGGGATTTTACCTATATTGATAATGTAATTTACGCTAATTATCTGGCTATGGTTTCAGGTAATGAAAAAGTTCCGGGAAATTATTACAATGTAGGATGCGGAGATAGAGTAAGCCTTAATGAAATAGTAAAAAATCTGGAAGGAAAAACAAGTAAAAAAATTGAAATTATTTATAAAGAGGCAAGGAAAGGGGATGTAAGAAGCAGTCTGGCCTCGCTTGATAAAATAAAGGAAGATTTAAATTATAAGCCGGTAGTAAAATTTTTCTGCGGGCTTGATTTCCTGATAGATAAATTACATGCAGGATAGAGAATAATATTAGTATATGGATTAAAAATTTTTATTATGATTAAAAAAGTTTTTGGATTATTAACGAAAAGAGAAATAAACAGGCTTTATCTGCTTTTTGTGGTTATGGTAATTTCTGCAATTATTGAGGTTGTGGGTATTGCTTCAATTATGCCTTTTCTGGCCCTGATTACAGAACCGGACCTTATCAGGGAGAATGATATTCTTAATAAAGTATATACTATGCTAAATTTCGAGAGCACAAACAGATTTCTTGTTTTTACCGGCATAGTGGTGCTGGTAATTCTCATAGTAAGTAACTTTCTGGTTTTCTTGACAAACTGGGGCCTTGCCCGCTTCTCCTGGATGAGGAGCCACTCTGTCTCAATACGCCTTCTGCGTAATTATTTATTTCAGCCATACAGCTTCTTTTTAAATCAGAATTCTGCATTGCTCGGGAAAAATATTCTTTCAGAAGTGCAGGTAGCTGTAAAGGGAGTTATTGTGCCACTGCTTGAAATTCTTTCAAGGGTAATAGTTGCCATCTTTATATTCATATTGCTTTTAGTTGTAGAGCCGATACTTGCATTTTCTTCAATAGTTATCCTCGGTGGCGCATATGTTTTAACTTACAGGATTATAAAGAGGAGACTGCAAATTAAAGGAAAGGAAAGATACAGGACAAATGCCGAAAAATTTAAAGCTGTAAACGAGGCATTTGGCGATATCAAACAGGTAAAGCTAATGGGGTGTGAAAAATTCTTTTTGAAGCGTTTTTCAAAACCTTCAATTGAAAATGCCAAACATAATGCATCTGCACAGATTATAGGACTAATCCCCAGGTACATAATTGAAATTATAGCCTTTGGTGGAATCATAATTGTCGTTTTATATTTTTTAATTGTAAAGGGCGAGCTGGGGGAATTCTTACCTATAATTGGCCTCTATGCAGTTTCCGTGTATCGCCTGCTTCCTTCTATTCAGTCTATTTTTTCCAATGTGGCACATGTCCGTTTTAACGCCCAGGGAATTGATGCACTGTTTGAAGAAATGTTATCTTTTAAAGATACAAAAGTTTCTGCTTCGTTAGGAAAGAAGAAAGTTGAGCTGCTACCTTTCAAAGAAGTACTTGAGTTAAAAAATATCACATACACATACCCTGAAACTGACAGGCCTGTTATAAAGGATCTCAATATTAAAATCAATATCAATACATCTATTGCTTTTACCGGTGCCACGGGTGCAGGTAAGACTACTATTGCTAATATCATTCTGGGGCTCCTGGGGCCTGATTCAGGAAAAATGGTTGTAGATGGGGCAGAAATTACCGATGAAAACCTCGCATCCTGGCAGAGGAATCTCGGCTATATACCACAGGATATTTATTTACAGCATAATACAGTTATAAGTAATATAACATTCGGTGTACCTGAAGATAGGGTAGATATGGATTCTGTAATAAATGCTGCAAAGATTGCCAATATCCACGATTTTATAATGAATGAATTGCCCCAGCAGTATAATACTATTGTAGGAGAGAGAGGGGTACGCTTAAGTGGCGGGCAGAGACAGAGAATTGGTATTGCCAGAGCTCTCTACCATGACCCGGCAGTACTTGTCCTTGATGAAGCGACCAGTGCCCTGGATGGCGCAACCGAGCATGAAGTGTTTAAAGCCATTGAAAATATAGCAAAAACTAAAACTCTTATAATAATTGCTCATCGGCTAACAACTATTCAGGATTGTGATGTTATTTATGTTATGGAAAAAGGAGAAGTTGCCGGTACTGGTAAATATAATGAATTACTGGAAACAAATAAAACTTTCAGGAAAATTGCCAAAGTAAGCTCATAGTTTTATTTTTAAGATTCCAGCATTTCCTTTACATGCTTCATGTTCTTAACTCCGAATATTACCTTATCAATCTTCGGGTGGTCCAGCACGAATTGGCGGGCAGCTTCAGCCAGATTGCCTTTAATGTTAAGCTTTTCTATTTGGGCCAGAACCTCTTTTAAGCGCTCTCCTTTTAACCACTGGCTCCTGTGGTCTTCTTCAGGAAAGGTAGTGGAAGCTGTAAGCGAGCCTGACAGTATGCCACTTGCAAGCGGAGAACGCCCGTAAAAAACTTTAGAGAAATAGTTTTTCTTTTCAAAATTCCTGTCAATAATATTGGCATCGTCCTGTATCACGTCAAACTTTTTTAAGTCTACTTCGCTGGAATAATCCCAGTCCCTTGCCAGGCATATTCCGCTGAGTTTGATTTTTTCTTCTTTTTTTAATACGTCCATCCATGAGAATATTTCGCCGTAGTTATCTATGCCGCGGGGGTTATGAAGAAATAAAATATTGATACTATCACGTTTTAGCCTTTTCAGGCTCTGGTTAAAAGATTCTTTAACTGCTTCTGTATCAAAACATTTGCCGGTAAAAGGAATATTTCCTATTTTAGTATTTATCAGAATGTCCTCTTTGCCTTTAAATACATTGCCCAGGCAGAATTCTGCAAATCCATTACCATAACTTGGCGAGGTATCGTATTCTTTTATTCCTTTAGAATAAGAATACTCAAGTACATCCTGGATTATTTTAAGCTTTACATTTCCATAGTCTCCGCTCAGGCCCCAGGTGCCTATTACTATTTTATTGATTTTTTCCATTTCTAACCAACCTCACAAAATTCTCTTTATAATAATTTAATTTTTCAAAAGATATCAATGCTGACCTGGATAATGTCCTTAGCTGTCCGTCAACATCATTTTCATATTCATTAAAATATTTTAGCTTACTTGCTTTTGCCTGTTCTGTAGTTCCGATATATGGTGAGAAGAAAGCTACTGTTATGTTATCCGGATTGAGCCGCCTGTTAAGTTCTATGCTATCAAGTATCATCTGCTCTGTCTGGTTGGGAAGGCCGATTATATTATAGCTGGTTCTTTTTATTCCTGTCTTCCTTAAAATATCAAATGCATTGGTAAGCTGTTTCTGGGAAACGTATCTGTTAAGAGAGCCTTTCCTGAAAGATTCTTCTGCTATTTCTATGCCCATTCCCACGCCATCAACTTTTAGATTTTTTAAAACATCTGCGGTTCTCTCATTTATCCCTTCTGCACGGGTTTCAATATACATAAATATATCCAGATGTTTTATCAATTCTGCAACTTTATTTAGAACTGGTAAGGGTATTGATAGGAAGTTTGCATCCTGACATCTAATCATTTTAATATTAAAATTATTTGATATATATTCTAATTCCCTGGCAATATTTTCTGCACTTTTATGTCTGAAATACTTTCTTGCATTTAAAAGTACTCCGTTTTTTGCCCTGGTGAAGCCGTAGTATCTCTGGGTTATGGTCTCCACGCAATAACTGCAATTATAGACACAACCCCGTGACATCTCATAGTCAATTGCTCTTAAAACGTCACCCTGGTACGGCCTGTAAAATACCTGATCATCAAATAGGGAATAATCATAAAGGCCTGTATTATTTAAATCCAGGGGCTTTCTGGCATATAGGAAACGCTTTGACCTGTCAGGGGAGCTAAGAAATTTTACCAGTACCTCCTCGGATTCACCCACTATAAAAATATCAATATTTTTAAAGACTTCCAGAGCCTTTTCCCTGAGAGCAGTTACTTGGAAACCTCCTGCCATCTTTACTGCATCGGTTTTAACTTTTCCCATCAGCTCATTCCCGTATTGAACATTAACATACTCTCCTTCTCCGTGAAGGTGCGATGATATGGCAGAGACCAGGATTACATCGGGCTTAAAATCATCAATTGTATTCTGGAGATCTCCGGTCAGGCTGGAATCTTTATATTTTATGTAATTATTATAATCTGATTTTTTATACTGCAGGTTCGTGGTATTATAACCCAGTTCATTTAGCTGCCAGGACCGGTAAAATGTACAGTCAAAAAGTTTTACTTTGTGTCCGTGTTTTTTTAAGATTGCAGAATGGCTGGCTATCCAGATAGAAGTTATACCTCTTCCCCATCTATTGGGGTTTATTAATAATACCCGCATTTTTACCTTATTTTTTTAAAGATTAAAATTGACAAATGCAAAAATAAATAGAAATATTTTTGAATTCTTTAACATTTTAATACATGTTCCGATTTATTAAAACATGTATTGTTATATATACTGATATGATTGAAACATAGACCAGAGAAGGATTTTGCCATAGGGTGCTTTTTATCTTATAATTTGCCTGTATTTAAAATATCATTGGGCATATATACTGAGAAAAGGCTTATGAAAAAAATACTTTATCTTCCGATTGAAACAATTGCACGTGAATTTAATGCCAGGATGCTTCTTGCCAGTGAAGCAATATCCAGAGGCTATAATGTTATTATAGGAGAAAAACACAGTGTATATAAGGCGGCAGAGATCTTAAAAGGTGGTATATATTTTTATAAATCACATGCTGAAAATAATTTTCCAAAAAATAAATCATCGGATGGCAATGATTTTAAATTTTTATCCCTTGACGAGGAAGGGCTTGTATTTGTAGATGATGAGGAGTACCTGCTTAATTCAAAACCCCATGAACTTGACCATCTGGATATTATTTTTACCTGGGGTTCTCATCAGAAGGATGTGCTCATTAAAGAAAACCCTGAACTAAAAGCAAAAACGGTTCCGATAGGCAATCCCCGTTTTGACCTTCTCAGACAGGAATTCAGGGTTCTGTATGAAGCTGAAAGCAGGGAAGTATGCAGCAGGTGGGGAAAATACATCCTTATTAATACAAATTTTGTGCCCGGCAATTTCAGCAGGCTATATGGCTGTAGCTATGTGGAATCAAGGGAGCATCAGTTTTTAAATATCATCGGGCGCACTCCGTCGGAAAATGAAAGAGATTTTATCAGGGCAGAAGCAGGATATTATAAAAGATTGTTTGACCAGTATGTTGAGATGATAAAAGTCATTTCTGCAAAGTTTCCCGGTATGAAATTTATCTTAAGGCCTCATCCAAGCGAAGATATTATTAACTGGAAAGAAGCATTAAAAGGTCTGGATAATGTACATGTAATCTTTAAAGGTAATGCAGCTGAATGGATACTGGGAGCTCTGGCAGTTATACATACCGGGTGTACAACCGGGATTGAATCATGGGTACTGGGAAAAATAGTAATTGCTTATAACCAGAATGAAGGTGAAGGCGTGGAACCACCTCTTCCTAATAAATTTGGAATAAGGATAAATAATGAGGAGAATCTATGTTCTGTGCTGGGGGAAATTATAAATGAGGAGTTAAAATATGAAGTTGACAGCGATCAGATGAAAATTGCTAAATCTTATATTGAAAGTGTGGATGGCAATTATTCGTTTAAAAGATTTATGGACGCCATTGATAGTATGTTTTCCATGAAAAATATCGAGTCAGTGGCAATAAACAAAAATGATTATCATAAACTAAAAAGGATAGAAAATATTAAAGGTGCCATAAAAATAAAGATTTTAAAATTTTTAAGTAAAGTCCAGCCATTTATAAAAAGGATATTCGGCAGAAAAATTTACAGGCTTATTTATGGTTATTTTGATAAATACCCCGGCCTGTTTGCCCAATTCAAAAAGTTTCCTGAGCTTAAATCAGGGGAAATTAAGGATAAACTATCTACTTATGATGAGATTTTTTGTAAAAAACATACAAATGGCTATTCAATAAAAAAAATAGCTACAGATACATTTTTAATTAGCAACAAGCAAACAAAGAAACCATAGGCAAATTTTTATTTAAAATTGATTTTCCTTTAACGTTATCCTATCATTGACTAAGTTTAATATATTTTATATGAAGTGACATAAATGTTTATGGAAAGCAAAGCGGTAATTTTATCTTGTAAAATTAACTAAACTACTGGAAAAGATATGCTCGATAATAAAAAAATTGCACTTGTACATTACTGGCTTGTTGGAATGCGCGGTGGAGAAAAGATTGTTGAGTGCCTGTGTGAGATTTTCCCTGATATAGATATTTATACCCTTGTATACAATAAGGATAAAGTAAGCAGCATTATAAACAGTAAAAATGTTTATACTTCTTCCATCCAGAAAAAACTATTTGCAAAAAACCACCACCATGTTTATCTGCCTTTTATGCCAGTAGCCATAGAACAATTTGACCTCTCCGGCTATGATATCGTTATAAGCAGCGAATCAGGGATAGCAAAGGGTGTTCTAACAAAGCCTGAAACCTGCCATATCTGTTACTGCCACACGCCAATGAGGTATCTCTGGAATATGTATTTTGATTATTTGAAGAATGAGAAAATAAGATTCCTGAAAAGAAAATTTATAGAGGCCTTTTTTAATTACCTCAGGGTATGGGACCTTGCCACCGCTTCCAGGGTGGATTATTTTATAAGTAATTCCGATAATGTCAGAAAACGAATATTAAAATATTATAAGAGAGAATCCAGTGTCATTTACCCCCCTGTTCCGGTAAATGAATTTAAGTTTTCTGATAAAAAAGAGGATTATTATTTAATAGTGAGCCAGTTAATATCATATAAAAGAATAGATATTGCCGTTGAAGCATTCAACAGACTGAGCAAAAAACTTGTAATAATCGGGGACGGTTCTGAGAAGAAAAAGCTGGCAAGAAAAGCCGGAAAAAATATTAAATTTTTGGGGTGGCAGAATGATAAAGTCTTAAAAGAATATTATTCAAATGCAAGGGCATTTATTTTCCCGGGAGAAGAAGATTTTGGGATTACACCTGTGGAAGCCCAGGCAAGCGGGACTCCGGTAATAGGGTATGGTAAAGGAGGTCTGCTTGAAACAGTTATAGACGGGGTTACGGGACTGTTTTTTTACAGACAGGACGCAGAGAGCCTGGCTGAAGCAGTTGAGAGATTTGAAAATGCGGAAGATAGCATGGATAAATATATTATAAGGGAAAATGCAAAAAGATTTGATACTGCCGTATTTGAAAATGAGCTAAAAAGCTTTATTATTGAAAAGTACAGTGACTATTGCGAAAAGTACGGACTATGATGTTTTATAGCGTTTCTAATTTATAATTAATTTTTTTTAAAGATATGGACAGGGATACCAAAAGAAGAAAAAAATATTATCTGTTATTTACACTGCTTTTTAACGATCTGTTTTTTTTAATCCTTTCTTTTCTCGCAGCGTTTATCGCAAGATTCGGGTTTGGCCTAAGGGAGGATATAAGGCCGTTTGTATCTTATTACCTGTTATATTCTCTGTCTGGCATAGCTGTTATTTTAATATTGCTTGCTTTTAATAGAATGTACACTCAGGATAATATCCATCCAGGCATGGATACCAACACCCGGATACTTCTTATTGCTGTTCTTGGTGTGTTTGTCATTTCTACGTTAAACTTCTATATAGACAGAGATGGCTACCTTCTATCGAGAGCATGGCTTCTCTATGTTGGTCTTTTTGTTTTTATCTTTCTTGTGCTGGGAAGAGTTTTTGTAAGAAGGGTAGTAAATTTAATATTTACAAGGCTTGGTATTAGAAGAAATATGATTATTGTCGGGGTAAACGAAGAGAGCAACAGGATTGCGGCCACTTTTAACAAGGTAGAGCTTGATAATGCAAATATTGCGGGCTTTGTTGACAGCAGGAAAAGGCTTGAAACGAAAGAGGGCCCGATTAAGAAGTTTAAGGATTTTAAGGTTCTCGGCACTCTTGATAATATCAGGGAATACCTAAAAAAATATAATATTGATACGATTGTAATCTCATCTCCTGACCTGAAATACGATGAAATACAAAAGTTTCTTGAAAGCATAAAAGAATTTAACCTGGAAATTTTAATGTCGCCATCGTTATTTGAATTCTCTGTTTCAAGAATGAGGATGTTTGATTATGGCGGCATTCCTCTTATACAGATAACACGTACCACTCAGGACTGGAAGATAAAGGTAACCAAGTTTATTATAGATTACACTCTGGGGATACCGATATTTTTATTTTTTATAATTCTGTATCCAGTAGTGGCACTGGCAATCAAACTGGATTCCGAGGGCCCGGTTCTTTATGGGCAGAAAAGGTATGGAGAAAATTTTAAGAGAATTAAAATTTATAAATTCAGGACAATGATAAAGGATGCGGACAACCGTAAAGAAATAATAAGCAAGCTGTATGATAAAAAAAGCGGTTTTAAAATAAAGGACGACCCGAGGATAACAAGAGTGGGAAAGTTCTTAAGGAAAACTTCGCTTGATGAATTCCCCCAGATAATAAATGTGCTTAAAGGAGAGCTGAGTATAGTAGGGCCAAGGGCTCTGGTCATAAATGAAGGTGACCAGCTTGAAGAGTGGGAGAAAAAGAGGATGACCGTAAAACAGGGGATTACCGGTTTGTGGCAGATAAGCGGAAGGAGCGACCTTAGTTATGAAGAAAGAATGAAGCTGGATTTGTTTTATATACATAACTGGTCGCTATGGCTGGAACTTAAAATTATCTTTTTTACGTTTTTAAGGGTTTTATTTAGAAAGGGAGCATATTAATAATTTTAAACACTGTGCTGCCGTATAATTTATGAATATATGAGTTGTAAAGCAATAACGTAATGTTAAAAGAAAACAGATGTCTTATTCATAATTCCATTAAAAACTTCCTTATTTTTACTGCATTTTTTCTTGTCCTGTATTTTTACCAGAAAACAATTAGATTTGACAGGTTATATGTACTTGTAATTGCCCAGTCAATAGTGCTTGTGATATACCTGATTTCTATATATAGAATAAAGATAGGTTTTTATATATTTATATTTCTTATCCCCCTTTTAAGCACGCTCTCAAATATGTACGGGATCAGGCGCATGAATATAATTTTCCTCTTCTTTCTTTCTCTTTTTCTGGGCTTTATGGTGAACCGTTTTGAATCAGAGGAGGGTTTTATTTACGAGACGGAGCTTGCAAGGCCGGTTTTTATTTTTCTTTTAATACTTGCGCTGTCAACTGTTATTACAATATTCAGGTACTCCAATTTTTACCCTTTTATAACAACAAAGTTCCATAATTTAACGGTTAATTTTACGGGGCATGATTCGATCGGAGCCATTCTATGGACGCTGAAATACTTTTTTTATTATATAGCCGGATTTGCCCTGCTTTTTATTATCTTTAACATAATAAAAACCCGCAGGGATTTTATTATATCCCTGATAATCTTACTGTCAACCTGTCCTATTGTGATGGCTGTTGGCTTTTACCAGAAATTTATCAATCCCCGTTTTGGTACAAACACTTTCTGGCTGGAGGCAGGAAGGATAAACTCCACCTTTACTGACCCGAATGCTCTGGGGGGCTATATTATTATTCTTTTCCCTCTGCTTGTCTCGCTTATCATATATTTTAATAAATGGTATCTGAAGATTGCTGCCGGACTTTTTCTGGCAATGTTTATATATTTTAGTTTTTTGTGCGGTTCCAGAAGCGCCTTTACTGCAATTATTATTGCTTCTGGTTTATTTATAATCGTAGGACTTTCAATTGCTTTAAGGTATTTTTTAAAAAAGAAAATAAAAAGACCCGACAAGAGTGCTCTGCTCTCGGCAGGAATAATCCTGCTGCTTTTGATAGTAGTCTCTTCATCGCTTCTGGGAATTCTTGCAAAAACAGGAATACTTGAAAATATTGATGAATTTGAAGGAACAGGAATAATACTGGCTGACAGGGTAATTGAAACAATTAGGGATTTTTATACAGCGCTTAAAACTGAGGGCTTCCGCAGGGCATATATAGATATATCCTCCGGCAGGGAAATACTGTGGAGGCAGGCTTATTATATGTTTAAGGACCACCCTGTATCAGGTGTGGGACAGGCTGCTTATTTTATTGAACTGTCGGATTACCACAGAAGATACCACAGAGGGTTTCATATACTCGATTTTACAGGCAATTATTATCTCCAGATATTATCAGAACTTGGCCTTGTTGGTATTATTCTTGTTTTATTTATATTTTTTCTTATTGCAAAAAAACCGGTCAGGTATCTTTTAAGTAAAAATAGAAATAGAAAGCTCAAGAAGGAAGACTGGCTTTTTGCCGGGTTTGCCATTTCCTTTTTTGTCATGCTGGCTGCACTCTTTTTTGGTCCGCACACCAATTTTATAGAAGTACAGTTTCTATTCTGGCTTGCGATAGGCCTTATGCTTGCATATATAAATATCAGCTCCGGGGGTAAAATTGCGCCGGAGGCAGCCGGATACAATTCAGCAGACGATGCGGCAGAGCCTGATACAGGCTCAGGTTCAGTGGTTAAACAGCAGGAAACAAAGACCGGTACCAGTTCTATTGATGCCAGTTCAGAAGATAACACCCCGCGTGCAGGTCTAAATAAGTATCTCTGCACGGGCAGTTTCAGGAAGATAGAGTTTGATTTAATTTCAAAAATTATTCTTATTCTTATAATTATTGTATTTGGAATTACACTGCTTATAAGCTCTGCAACGGATCTTTCGATAAATATAAAGCAAACTCTTTACAAATGGGAAAATTACTATGGTTTTTATAATGAAGAAGTTATAGATGGCCAGGAGATAAGATGGACATCGATCGATGCAATAGAGGTGATGAATAAAAAGGGAGAAAAGCTTATTGTACCCGTAAGGGATGCCGATCCGGTGGAGCACAGGCTGCCGCTCTTTATAAGGTTTTATATAAATAACAGACTGGTAAAAGTTATAAAGATTGACGATAGAAAGTGGCATGATATAGAGATAGACCTGTCATGGTATAAGGATGAGCGATTTACATTTACCATGGCCTGCAGCAGAAGCTGGGTTCCAAAAGAGTGGGGGCTTTCTATGGACTCAAGAGAGCTGGGAGTTATAACGGGTAAATTTAAATTTTTGAATTGAGATAATTTTGCCGGCATGGAAAGATTCCGGCAATTTAATCTGGTTTTACTTAATAGGGTAAAAGTATGGAAAAAGTTTTTATAATTTTTTTTTGATTCATTAATGTTATAATAATCGCTAATTTTTAACGGATAAATTTAGGCGGGATGTAATTTATAATGTTTTCAGGCATTAAAACATTATTTTCTTACCGGGAGCTTCTTTTTAGTCTTACAAAGAAGGAGCTAAAGGTAAAATACAGGGGTTCGGCGCTCGGGTTTTTCTGGTCACTGCTGAACCCGATTTTAACCATGCTTGTTTACTCCTTTGTATTTTCAATCGTCCTTCGGGGCGGAATAGAGCAGTTTGCAATTTTTCTAATCTGTGCTCTGCTGCCTTTTAACTTCCTGTCAAATTCCGTAAATTATGGAGCAGGCAGCATAATCGGGAACAGCAATCTCGTAAATAAAATTTATTTCCCGAGGGAGATTATACCGCTATCTATCGTGCTTGCCAATCTTGTTAATTTCTTTTTTGAGCTAATAGCGCTTTTTATCGTACTCGGGATTATGGGTTATAAATTTTATCTCTATCTTTATATTCTGCCTGTGGTGATATTCATACAGTTTTTTCTTGTTGTGGGCATGACTCTTCTGGTTTCTGCTTTAAATGTTTTTTTCAGGGACCTGCAGCACCTTATAACAATTGTTATGATGGTGTGGTTCTTTGGAACACCAATAATTTACCCGCTGAGCATGGTCCCGGAAAAGTACCAGTTTTTTATAAAACTAAATCCAATGACAGTTTATTCGGCTTACTACCGGAATATTTTTTATTATGTAAAATATCCGGAAGGTGCGGGTTTTCCGTCTCTAACAGAGACTCTGATTGCCCTTGGGATCACCCTGCTGATATTTTTTACAGGATATTTTGTATTTAGAAAACTTGAGTACCGTTTTGCAGAGGAGATTTAGAAGAGGACTGGATTATTAAGGAAAGTTTTAATATATGAAAAAAATAGCTAAAAATTACAGAGAAGAGAGGATAAGAAACTCCGGTAATGATACGGCCGTGGAAGTTAATTCGGTATCGAAAAGATACAGGATTTACCATGAGAAAAATCCGAGTCTGAAGCAGACAGTACTTACCCTGAAGCGCACAACCTACGAGGAGTTTCTTGCCCTTGACAACGTCTCATTTTCAGTAAAGCACGGGGAGACCTGCGGCATTATAGGGCCCAATGGTTCGGGCAAAAGCACACTGCTTAAACTTCTGGCAAAGATTATCCGCCCGACCTCGGGGAAGGTGGTTATAAACGGCCCTCTCTCGGCACTTCTGGAGCTGGGAGCCGGTTTTCATCCGGATCTAACCGGAAGGGAAAACATTTATATAAATGCGGCTATCCTCGGGATGAAAAAAAGGGATGTGGATGCAAAGCTAAAAGATATCATTGAATTCTCGGGGCTCGAGCGCTTTATAGATACGCCGGTAAAAAATTATTCTTCGGGAATGTATATGAGGCTCGGTTTTTCAGTGGCCGTCAATGTAAATCCCGATATCCTGCTTGTGGATGAAGTTCTGGCTGTGGGAGATCAGTCATTCCAGGCAAAATGCTATAAGGTTATATATGATTTTATGAAGCAGGGGAAGACAATCATCATAGTATCCCATGACCTTGAAACCATTTCCGACCTGTGCAGCAGGGTAATCTTCTTAAAGGACGGAAAAATAATAGATATGGGAAAACCCCTTGATATTGTATCAAAGTACCGTGCCTATATTGAAGAGGTGGAGAAAAAAAGGATTATTGAGCAGCAGAGGGCCGAGAGGAAGAAAATTTTTAAAACGGTAATCGAAGGCAACCGAAAGGTTATTGACGGAGAAGAGATAGGGAGGCTGTCCCATTTGAGTATCGACGGCGAGACCATAAACAGGTTCGGTTCCGGAGACGCTGAAATTACGGGTATAAGCCTTCTGGACAGGAGCAGTGGTGAAATAAGTTACTGTAAATACGGCGATAGCGTAAAAATAACATACCGCGTGCTGTTTAAGAAAAAAGTTGAGGAACCGATATTTGGTTTCAGGATAACTGACTACAGGGGAAATATTATTTACGGCACCAACACGAGGCTCAAAAAAATTAAGACCGGAGATTTTGATAAGGGTGATGAAGTATCGGTTACTTTTTCATTTAGAATAAATTTAATTGGCGGGGAGTATTCTGTATCCCCGGCAGTCGGCTACAATGATAATAAAACCTACTGCGACTGGGTAAATGATATGCTTACCTTAAATGTGATCCACAGGAATATAGCTGAAGGCCTGGCAGACCTTGACCCGGAAATAAGCATAGAAAAATAATTTTTTAATTAAGCCAGTAAGTTTAAAGATTTATTTTTTTAAACTGCATCTTTCCAGTTTTTACATCAAACCAGGCCTTGCAAACTTCTGATTTAAGCTCTTCTTTTTTCCATCAGGCTCAGAATGAAAATTAGTATGCCTGCAACTATTAAAATAATAGCCAGCAGCAGTGACGGCATCGGAATTGCGGGAATTAATGCAAGTATTCCCAGAATAGCAAGAATAATTCCAGCAATCATGAGTACGAGATTACGCATAATACCTCCCTTATTTTAAGATAATAATAAATACAATCTTAAAGTATGTATTAAATTTTATCAAGAGAAAAATTAATTTCTTTTTTTAGTGATCACTTGGTGAATACTCTTTAAATTTTATATAATATAAAATGTTAATCAGCATAATTTAATATAATTAAATACAGGAAATCACAATGAGGCAGATACTCAGACGAAAAGCCACTATAGATAATATTTTAAAAGCAGCAGCACTATGTTTTAACGAAAAAGGATATGATAAAACAGATGTTGATCAGATCTGCCGGAAAGCCAATTTAACCAAAGGGGCATTCTATCATCATTTTTCAAGCAAACAGGAACTTTTTTTAAAAATGCTGGAACACTGGGGGAAAAGAGTTGCCGGGCAGCTGGACCTTAATGAATTTAAATCCGGTAATACTCTGGAGCTTCTTCTCAGAATTCCTGAAAAATTTAAGCCGGCCTTTGAAGAGGTTGATAAACAACTGCCTATTTTTTTACAGTTATATATTAAAGCCATAAATGATAAAGAATTAAATAAAATGGCGCTGAAATCATATAATGAATTTATAGCTTTTTTTACAGGTATAATAAGAAGGGGTATTAAGGAAGGTTCCATAAAAAAGGTTAATCCGGATGATGCGGCAAGGGTTCTTTTTTCGCTGACTATAGGCATGCTGATGCAGGGTTTGCTAAACCCCGATGCAGGGGATTGGGTTGAACTGGCAAAAAAAAGCATATTGATGGTTTTAAAGTGATTTAATGGATAGAAAAGCGTGTGGGGATGAGGCAGTCTTATAATAAAGGTCAATTGTTTTTCGTGCAGTTTCTTCCCAGCTGAATTTTTGTGCCCTGGCAAGTGATTTTTCTCTCATTTTCTCTTTTATATCTTCATTCCTGATAACATTTATAATCTCTTTTTCGAATGCATTTACATCTCCCGGTTTTAGAAGTATTCCGGCTCCTCCGACTACTTCTTTAAGCGATGATGTGTCAGAAGCAATTACCGGCAGCCCGCAGCTCATTGCCTCAAGCGGCGGGAGTCCGAAACCTTCAAAAATGGAAGGGTAAACAAAGAGTTCGGCCTGATTATAAATCTGGACAAGATCTTCATCCGGAACCCTTCCGGTAAAAAGGATATCCTCACTCCAGGGGCTGTTTTCTTTTTCAGCATAGGTAGCCTCGCTTTTCCAGCCGGTTCTTCCTGTTATTACAAGCTTGTAATTAAAACCGGAATCTTCCTGTTTTATACGGTTAAAAGCCCTGATAAGGGTTATGAAATTTTTTCTGGGCTCGATGGTGCCCACGGAAAGGATATATTTTTTATCTATCCTGTATTTTTTAAGCACATTTTTATCTTTTTCGTTTCCGTGCAGTCTTTTAAATGTTCTGTTTGCTGCAAGGCAAGCAACCCCGACCTTTTCCGGGTCTATTTTTAAGAATTCAATTATATCATTTCTCGTGCTCAGGGAATCGGCTATTATAATCTTTGCGGCACGGGCGTTCCTGCGGACTTCGCGTGTATACTTTTTTACAAACCAGTCAAAGTTAAATTCGGGGAACCTTATAAAAGCGAGGTCATGAATGGTAAGGACTATGTTTTTGTTTAAAGTGGGAGGAATAAGATAATCGGGGCAGTGCAGTATATCG
>CAZTUA010000050.1:0-3145 GCA_964616545.1 uncultured Actinomycetota bacterium
CAGGGCATTTTGCTGGTGGCAAGGAAGATGCTTTTAGAAGGCGAAGATATCCAAAAGATCATGAAATACACCGGGCTATCGAAGGTGGCTATAGAGCAGCTAAAATAAGTTCCTGCCTGAGCAGTAGTTTAATGGAATAGTGTGTCCGCAGGGACGGTTCTTGTGGTTGGCTTAAAACACCCAAAGTGTTAAGTTTATACATTGTGATACATATGCCGAGAGCAGGAAGGCAGAAGAGCTAAAAAGGAATATACCACATTATTATCAGGGGAATAAATAAGCAGACAATATTTGAAGATGAGGAAGACTCGAAGAAGTTTCTTCATCTTCTTCTTAAGCACAAAAGCGATGACAGATACAAAATATATGCCTATTACCTGATAGGGAACCATATTCATCTCTCTCAAGGGACTATTACTAATACTTCATCACCATGGGAACTGGTGCCATCGGAGCTGGAAGTTTACAGAGGAAGAGGTCGCCGCAGACTGGCAGCCAGGACATATGAGACTAAGTGTAGCAGCTGCATATGGGTCTGTAGGATGCCTGTTGAGATTATAGTTGATAACTGGAATCCACGAGGTAAGAAGAAGTATAGATCTGAGACATTCTGTTATGATCCGCTTAATTGTAAATTATATAAAGCTGGTCCTAATCGTAAGGTGGAAGGCCGGAAAGGGATGGTATATGTTGAGAAGGATTGGGTTGATCAGATGGTTGTGGAGCATCATGGGGAAGATGAGTAGGTTGAGTTGAAGATCCACATTTAGAGTTACGCTGTAAGTTCATGTGTTATAGTTAGAACAGGAAAGAAATATTTATTTTACCCTTGGTTACCGAGTATAATATAAAAGTATTAGAGGGAGGCGAGCATATGACAGTCGCAAGCAAAGTTAGAGTTAATAGAAAAATGTATATATGGGCGATCGAAGAATCCCGGAAAGACTTAGGAGAGATAAAAAATAAATTTGAAAAAATCGAGAAATGGATATCTGAAGAAGATTATCCTACTTTTAGGCAACTGGAAAAACTGGCTAAGTTTTTAAAAGTGCCTTTTGGTTATATGTTCTTAGAGAAGCCTCCGGAAACCAATGTAATTGAATCTGAATTTAGAACTATTGAGAATAAAATGCCAGGAATCAGCAAGGAACTCCAAGATACCTTGTATAGTATGGGCAGAAAAAAGGATTGGTTGAGTGAATACCGCAAAGAAAAAGGCTGGGAGAAATTAATTCCTAAAGATTTCAATGATTTACATTTAAAAAACCTTACTACTGTCTGCCAACGAGCAAAAGAATTTATAGGCTTAGACAACTTTTGGTATAAAGAGCACAGGGACAAAGGATCTGCTTATAACTACTTAAGGGATGTGCTTGAAAACAAAGGAATCATAGTTATGCAAAACGGAATTGTAGGCTCTAATACCCGCCGAAAATTACAAGTAAATGAGTTCAGGGGATTTTTAATATATGACGACATCGCCCCACTTATATTCATTAATAATAATGATAGTCAAGCAGGAAAAGTCTTTACTCTAATCCATGAATATATCCACTTCTTATTTCAAGAGGATGATATCTTCATAGATAAAGACTTAACAATTAAAAACAAAGATGAGAAAAAAATAAATAGAATAACCGCTGAGTTTTTAATCCCTGAATCCCATATTAAGGAGTTATGGGATAATGATAAGCATGAAATTGAACAAGTGGAGGAGTTAAGTAAGTTGTTTCATGCCAGTCGCCTGGCATTAGCTATTAAACTTAATGACATGGGCATCATTAACCAGCACATCGTTGATAAAATAAAAGAGAAAACTAAAGCAGAGCGGAAGGATAATATTTTGGAACCCGGAGGTGGTAACTACTACCACAACTACAGATCCCGCTATGGCAATAGTTTCATAAGAACAGTAATTCAAGGAGCAGAATCCGGCGATATCAGCTATACTTATGCGTTTAATATCCTGGATGGTTCTGCGAAGACTTACGATTACTTCAAAGAGGAAATTATGAGCTATGGGGAATAAATATATAATTGACTCAAACGTATTTATTACAGCCCATAGGCAAATATACCCGTTCGATGTTGCCCCGAGTTTCTGGGAAAAGCTGGTGGAAAAAGCATCGGGTAAAATAATAATAATTGAAGCAGTTCAAAAGGAGATACTTAAAGGTCAAGACTTATTGGCTGAATGGTATGAAAGAGAAAAGATCAAATTTCAAGTTTATGGAATACCTGATCAGGAGGTAATTGAAGCCTATAAAAAAATAATATCTTCTATCAACGATAATGAACAATATAAGTTATCAGCAAAGGAAGAGTTTGCTTCATTACCTGACTCTTGGTTATGCGCATATGGTTTAGCTTATAAGGATACTATAGTTACTTTGGAAAAATACTCGGCTGGGATTAAAAACAGGATAAAAATTCCTAACGTATGCAGAGAATTTGATATTGAATATATCGACTTATTGCAATTTATGAGAGAGTTAAGTATTAGGTTGTAAAGGGGTTAAATTATAGAAAGATAATGACTGCAAATTTCGGAATTATCCGGTCCCGTACGACCGGAGGGACGGTGCTACTGGTTGAATCAAGCCATCTACAATAGCAAAGTTATTCGTAAGCGTCAAATAGCACACGCAAAGTACATTATATTACAATGAAGGCAAACACAAGTTCGCCTATGATAAGCCTATTTATCCACAGCCATATTCCTCGTTCTGATTCGGCAGCGAATAAGCTATAACTGTGGCGAACATAAAGTGGAGGGAGCTTTCATGACTGCTGATCACAGTAACCTGAATCACCCGCACGATACCGGCTATAAATATTTGCTCTCGAGCAAGAAAGCATTTGTAAAATTGATCCGCAGTTTTATAAAGGCAGGCTGGGCTGAAAATATATTAACCCGTAACATGAAGGCTGATAAGAAAAAAGAAATTGTTAATATATTACAAGAAATACACCCGGCTTTCGAAGGTAACTATAGAGAAGCTGAAATGAGCTCCTTCCTGAGCAGTGTATGAGATGGTTTCATTTTATTGACATAAGAAGTTTGTCATTTTATATTTAAAATAGCAGGAAGATCAAAATCCCTCTATTAAACTGAACCAGGAATGAGCGCAGTGGACAAAAAAGA
>CAZTUA010000051.1:0-13848 GCA_964616545.1 uncultured Actinomycetota bacterium
AACTGTAAAAAACCTGAAGCAAAAAACATTTATACCGTAAAGACTGTAATAGGTGTGGCAGATTAGCTCACCCGCTCTTTTGGTAGCCGCATATGGAGATATGGGGCGGTCCACATTATCATCCTCTGAGAAAGGAATTTTCCTGTTTCCGCCGTAAACTGATGATGATGAAGCAAAAATGAGTTTTGAAATATTATGTTTTTTACAGCATTCCAGCAAATTAACCGTACCGGTAACATTTACCTTTTCATATAAAAGAGGATCCTTTATTGATGGCCTCACTCCTGCCCTTGCAGCCAGATGGATAACGAGTTCAACCTTATTTTTAGAAAAAACATCATCAATCTGATTCAGGTCGCAGATATCAGCGCGGTATAATTTGAATTTACTGTTAGCGATAATTTTTGAAATATTATCTTCTTTTATGGCAGTATCGTAAAATTTATCAAAATTATCAACGCAGATTACATTAAATCCAAGATTTATCAGTTTTTCACATAGATGCGAGCCTATAAAACCGGCTCCCCCGGTTACAAGAATATTCATCGCTTTTAGCCCTCATATCTTATAATTGCAATGCGGAAAAAAATTTAAAAATTTTACCTAATTATACACAAAAAAGGCTTTTTTATTAATTAGAAAATCGATTAATTGCCCTCTTTTATAAAGACATTAACGGGATGATTCAAAATCTGCTGGAATTTATCAATATGTCCTGAGTGTCTTTATAATTAATTTAAAAGAAAAATAATAGAATTTAAATTAGATTTAATGTATATTTACATAAAAATACAGGCAAATTAGAATCTTCTCATCAACAGCAGAATTTGCATTTAATTTAAAGGAAATGAAAATTAAAGACTTATACAGACAGCTAAAAAATAAAGAAAAAAAAATTGCTGTAATCGGTCTTGGTTATGTGGGGTTACCTCTATTTATTGAATTGAGTAAATATTTTGAAGTTATTGGTTTTGACGTAAATAGAAAAAAAATAAAAAATCTAAAAAATGGGATAGACGAAAATAACGAAATCCAGGCAGCCAGTTTATCTTCAGCTGATTATTCCCTGACCGGTAATGCCAGAGAATTAAAAAAAGCAAATTTTTTTATAATAACCGTTCCAACTCCTATTGATATTTATAAGAATCCTGATTTAAGCCATGTTGAAAACGCAACCAGGCTTGTTGGTAAGAATATGCCGGAGAGCTCCATAATAGTTTATGAATCTACTGTTTATCCCGGGGTAACAGAAGAATTCTGTGTTCCAATACTTGAAAAAGAATCAAAACTTGTAAATAAAAAGGACTTTTTTGTAGGATATTCCCCTGAAAGAATGAATCCCGGAGATAATAAACATTCAGTTAGGAATATAATAAAAGTTGTGTCAGCACAGGACGAAAACTCTCTCGAGGTAATAAGCGAAGTATATAGTAAGGTATCAAAAGCTGGAATTTTTAAAGCAAAAAGCATAAAAGTGGCCGAAGCAGCAAAAGTAATTGAAAACACCCAGAGGGATATAAATGTGGCCCTTATAAATGAACTTGCTATATTATTTTCAAAACTTGGGATTGATACAAAAGAAGTTATTGATGCTGCAAAAACTAAATGGAATTTTCTGGACTTTAAGCCAGGATTGGTAGGAGGCCACTGCATTGGAGTTGACCCCTATTATTTATCCTTTAAAGCAAAAGAAGTTAATTATTATCCTGAGATAATAAGTGCCGGGCGCAAAATAAATGATAACATGGGATTTTTCATCGGGGAAGAGATACTTAAAACACTTCTTAACAGCTGCCATAATAATATAAATTTCAGGGTTGTGCTCTTCGGTATATCTTTTAAGGAAAATGTTGCAGACTCAAGAAACTCGCGCGTAATTGATATATACAATTACTTGACCCGGCATAATATAGAGGTTTGCATATATGACCCTGTGGTAAACGAAAGGGAAGTTAAAAGTAATTATGGAATTGACCTTATAAAGTTTGATGATATAAGTAATATTGATGCTGCTATTTTCTGTGTTGCGCATGACTGCTTTAAGGAAATAGACCTTACCGCATTAAAATCAAAAATGACAGGAGATAAACCCTTTATATTTGATATAAAATGGATTTTTAATAGAGAGAATATTAAAAAACTGGGCTTTAGATACTGGAGAATCTAATATTGAATCTTGATAAATTAACCATAAATAAAGATGTAAAAATACTTATTACGGGCTGTGCAGGATTTATTGGCTCCAATCTTGTAGAATTCTTCCTTAAAAAAGGGTCCTCTGTTAGAGGGCTTGATAATCTATCTACCGGGTCTAAAGAAAATATTGATGATGCATTATCCTGTGCCTCAAAGGAAAATAAGAATATTGATTTTGAATTCATAACCGGTGACATAAGAGATTATGACCGTTGTCTTAAAAGTACAGAAAACATTGATATAGTCTTACACCAGGCAGCTCTGGGATCTGTGCAGAGGTCCATAGAAAAACCCCTTGATTCCAGCTCGTCCAACATAGACGGAACCCTGAATCTGCTGAAAGCTTCCATAGAAAATAAGGTAAAAAGATTCATATATGCGTCTTCTTCATCTATTTACGGAGATTCAGTAAAACTCCCCAAAGAAGAAACGATGCCGCCCAATCCTAAATCAATTTACGCAGTCACAAAACTTACCGCAGAATATTACTGCAGGCTTTTTTACAGCTTATATGGCCTTAAGACTGTTTCGCTTCGCTATTTTAATGTTTTTGGAAAGAGGCAAAATCCTGATTCAATTTATTCAGCAGTCATTCCTATTTTCCTAAAAAAAGTAACAACTGACAGTCCGCCTGTTATACATGGAGACGGAAATCAGACCAGGGATTTCACATATATAGATAATGTAATTCATGCAAATTACGTTGCTTCCTTCACTGAAAATAAAAATGCATTTGGAAATTACTATAATGTCGCATGCGGAAGCAACATCAGCCTGAATGAAATTATATCTATCCTTAGAAAATACTTCGGAAAGGAAATAAAACCTGTTCACACTGGAGAAAGAACCGGGGACATAAAGCACAGCCTGGCATCAATTGAGAAAATAAAAAAGGACCTCGGATACATTCCTCTGATTCATTTCAGTAAAGGTTTAGAGGAATTAGTTTTAAAAAATAACTATTAAAAAACAGACTCTTAATCTCTGCCTGCAATATAATTCTCTAAAGCTTCTTTCCAGTCTTTTAAATCATCCAGGCCTATTTTTCTCAGATTAGAATTATCCAGAACCGAATAATGGGGCCTTTTTGCTTTTGCACCGAACTGCTCACTGGTGATAGGAGTTATTCTGGTATCCAGCCTCATAAGCCGTGCCGCCTCACTGGCAAATTCATACCAGGAACAGAATCCGGTATTGGTCATATGATAAATGCCGTATTTTCCGGTCTGTATCAACTCAAAAAGCTTTTCTGCAACATCCACGGTACTTGTCGGAGTAAGTACCTGGTCATTTACCACCCTGATTTCTTTTTTCTCTTCCGCCATTTTTATTACCATCTCAACAAAGTTTGTACTGCCCTTGCCCACGCATCCTGCATGACCGTAGAGACCACTCAGTCTTGCTATATAATATTTATCAAGGATATACTGAACTGCATGCTCGCCGGCCAGCTTGGATATTCCATACATGCTGAGCGGCCTGGCACAGTCACTCTCCGCATAGGGGGAATTCTTTTTGCCGTCAAATACATAATCGGTGCTGAAATGCACAAGAGGGACGTTTAAATCCCTGCATATAAGTGAGAGATTTTTAACCCCTAGTACATTGACCTTAAAAGCAGATAGCGCTTCATCTTCGCAGCGGTCCACATCATGAAAGGCGGCCGTATTTATAACAATATCCGGATTAATCTTTTTTAAAACGCTCTCGCTCATTTTTTGGTCGCAGACATCAATATCCTTCAGGCCGACAAGTCCCGCGACCTCCAGTCCCTGCTTTTTAAAATGGCTATTGATATCTGTTCCGAGCTGTCCCTCTACACCGATAAGCGCAATTTTTATCATTCTTAAATCTCCTTAAAATAAAGCTCTGGCCCTAACGTACCAGGAATCTTAAAATAAAATAAATACAGGCCTCAATTACAAATAATGCTGCGTATAAAACAGCAATCCACATAAGTTTTCTTTTTCTGGGGGCAATAACTGTCACTCTTAAAATTTCTATTATAATCACGCCTAGAAGGAACAGATATAAAAATGTAAAGTATTTATTGGAAAATAATTTATAGAAAAACTCTGAGAATGGGCGTCTCTGGTACCAGGGCTTCATTTCCACTTCACTGAAGTAATTTTTTCCCACCCTGAATACATTATCTTCCGGATTCTCAAGGAAACCTCCAAGATTTGTTCTTGAGAGATCATATTCACCGTTTATTCTTAAGTCAAACTCCAGATATGTATAATTTTCCGGAGTAAAACTGAACCCGTCAGAATAGTCTTCACTGCCAAGAGCGGCAGAAAAACTAATTTTTTCTTTTCCTGCGCTGATTACATCACTGTCTTCTTCCCACTCTTTCAACCTGTATGAAGTTATCTCTCCATCGGTTGAAATTGTGCCCTCAAATGTCACATCCTTGCGTTCAGCACTCCATTCTACGGATACGCTGCCATTCTCTTCCCATATGAAATAGCCAAAACTGGCTCCAGGAATATAGGAAATTCCCGAACACCCTGTAATTAAAAGAAGTATCAGCCCGGTCAGAAAACTAAATATAATAATTTTTAATTTAAAATCTTTTTTTTCTCTTAACATTTTTTATCAACTTTCCTCAAGCCGGTTACCGCCAGATTCATTTCCCGCAAGCTTCTTATTATCCTGATAAATCAGGTATATCATCCACAGCGATATGCCCGTAAAGATACTTCTGAAAATATTTACAAATTTTGCGGCATTATAAAAGCGTTCAATAAAAGGAATAATGCTTGTCAGGTATACAAAAAACTTATGGTCTATCGGAGCGAAAACAAACTTGGTTACAAGGTCCCCCCAGTAAATTAATATCACCATAAGCAGGGCAAATTGAATCCAGTGATAATACAGCAGCGACTTTCTTCTTATAAATATAATTACAAGAAAAGGGACAACCCAGAGCATATACTGCGGGTGGAAATAACACAGACTCACATAGGCCAGGTAAATTATTGCCCCGTAGTTTAGGAGCAAATCAAAGCTTTTCTTCCTGATGTGAATAAAACTCAATATTATAAGTATATATGCCACTACAAAAATAAAAATCCGGTCATGAATTATTAACTCCAGTTTTGATGACAGAATATAATCAAAATGCTGTGTATTCAGCAGTGAAAATATTACACTCCTTCCAAAGTAAAAATGAGAGGTAAGCTCCATTACCGCCAGCCCGGAAACGCCTATGGCAGATAAAATGGCATAATCCTTTTTTGTGTGCGCCAGATACAGTATAAGAATGGGTAGAATCATTATAGGGAAAAATCTCAGTGCTATGCCGAATGAAAGCACTGCAATGGCCCAGTATTTCCTGTCTTTTTTTGCCAGCAGCAGAGCTGCCAGAGTGGCCAGTATCCCGATAATATCATGTCTTGCAAAGATATAGAGTACAAATATTACAACCGGGTTAAACACCCAGAATTTAAAGACGCGGAGCCTGCTTCCGGGTTCGCAGTCAAATGAGAGCCTTATTATTAAAAACATGCAGACTATATCAAATATCAGATAAAGTATCTTAAAGAGAGCCAGCGCGGTAAATACATTGTAGCTGCTGTTAAAACTGAGCCATGATATCCAGGTATCCTTTTCCAGTAAAATTGGGGATAATTCATTTATTGCCGGTACTATGGATTTTATTATAAACAGGTATGCAGAGTGTAACATATTTACAAGCATTTGCTGGATATCTGCCCCTATGTTACCGGCAAACACAGTCTCCGCAGCTCTCTGGTAGGTTGAAAGCAGATCCCTCTGGTAAAAAAACGGCAGAAGAATAAGCCTTATAAGAAGCCCGATAAGAAAATATTTATACAGAGACCTCAATGATTTCTTATCCTCAAAGATTTCCTCTGTAACAAGAAGGTTCCCTATTTTTTTAAAAAATAATTTAGCTCTCATATTGCTTTTGCTTTTAAACATAAGTATCCAGATATTATTAATTTAAGCCTTTTACTGTTTACAGGCATTTTAAAAAATAATCGTTTTAAATAAAAGAAATATTTTTTTATTTTTATTGTTTGCCCTCAATATTATCCTTTTTCAACCTGTAAAAGGGCATACTCAGTATAAGCATCGCTATAAGACACCATGCCACGGTAAAAACCAGGTTTATAATATGATAGCTGAATCCTCCTATAATGGAAATCTCTTTGCTAAAACCCAGCATTATAAAGGCAAGGGCAAATGCTACCTGGTATGTGCCCAAGCCTGCAAGTGAGTGAGTTGGCAGGACAGCTGACATTTCGGCTGCTGCTGTAGCCAGAAGTATAACCCAGTACGAAAGGTCACCAAAACCATAGCCCATGGGCTGGAGCACTGCGTGAATTAAAAAATAATAAGCTGTAAATTTTAAAAACCGTGCTGGCACAGTAATTAAATAAACCTTCCAGTACACTCCTCTTTTCCGGATTAATTCAATGTTTTTGTTTATATCAACCAATGTTTTATAAAGGTACTGGATAATTTTGGCTTTGCCTATCCTGCATTTTGCCAGGGTTCTATCATAGATCCAGATAAAAAGCCCTATAAATTTAGACAGGTAAAACAGGACCAGCAAAAATAAAATAAGAAGCCCTACAGCAATTATAATAACGCCGGTAGAAGAAACAGCATATCTGTTTACACCCACAATAATTATGGAAATAACAATCATAGAAAAAACCATAACAAGGTCAAAAACAAGCGCGATCATCAGTGTTGAAGCACCGATCTCTACCGGCAGCCTGAATTTTCTCTTAAGGACATAGATATAAGACAGTTCACCGGTCCTTGCAGGCAGTACCATATTAAAACCGTTTCTTACAAGAGAAGTCAAAAACAGATCAACCATCCTGATTTTACCCGGCCCGATTAAAATCTTTGCCCTGTATGACCTGAAAAAATCAATTGAGAAAATCAGTATAAGACCGATTATAAGGGAAGGCTTATAAATGCCCAGAAGAGCATTTTTTATATCTTCTATTGTAACCTCGCGCAACAGGAAAAAAAGAAGAAAAATACCGCCGCCCACAACCACGGTGATATTTATTATCCTCAGTATCAGTCTTTTTTTGCTTGATTTTTTATTACGATTCTCCAGGTTCATGCTTCTATTCTATGCATATAATTATTTATTTTTATTCTTGCGGTTCTTGCAGGCTTTATTTTATCTACCTTTTATGTAATTGGATACAAATCTTAAAGTTTGCCTGGGGCCGCTATGGAAAAGATGATGAAATAATCTTCCCGGAAGATAAAAAATACTTCTTCTGCCCTTTGTATAATTCTTATAAGAATTATTGTTACCTTCAACTTCCCCTGATCTGCCTGAACTTTCTTTAAACTTATACGAACTTGTTACAGGGTCCCTGCAGAAATCTATAATTGGCCGGCACACTCTTTCCCAGGTAAAATCCGGGGCAATATTATTTATGTTTTTAATGCACTGCCTGTAAAAAACTTTATCATCTTTCAGTTTAATAATAGCATCAACAAGATCCTGGACATTTCCGTCTCCTGTAATAATTCCGAGACCTTTCCTGTCAATCTCTGTGCTTAAATAATCTCCCTCGGTTGAAATTATAGGCAGTCCTGCCCACAGGTAATCCATTATCCTGGTCCTGAACGAAAATCTCGTCTCTATATGATTGGGGTGAGTGATAATACCCGCATCAGCTTCAAGAAGATAATTCTGCCTTTCGTTATAGTCAACCCAGCCAAAATTAAAAAAGACATTTTTATCATATACCTTTAGTTTTTTTGCCAGTGATATTGTTTCATTTACCATCTGCAGCTCTTTTACTTCAGGATTCGGGTGCTTTATTCCCATAAAGAACAATTTAATATCACTCCTGAGTTGCGCAATCTTTGCCATGGCTCTTATTAGAGTCAGGGGGTCAAACCAGTTATAGATTCCTCCGCCCCATAGGATTACAAAATCTTTCTTCTTTATATCCCCCTCAACTCCTTTCAGGACATTCCTTGTATGCATCGGCCTGTTTGATGGGAGACCGAAGGGAACAACACCTATCATTTTATAAAGAGTCGGGTCCTGATTGTATGAATAAGGGTTTATTCTTCCAAGCGCAGCAAGCATCCCCAGCCAGAAATCCCTCTGTCTTTCGGAAGCGCACAGAAAGAAATCACCATAATAAAATTGTTCATTAAATATTTCATGGATGGATTTATGTATTTTCAGTCTTTCATCCATGGACTCAGTTTCATATTCCGGCAGGGTAGCCAGGTTATAGGGGTCATAAACATCAACAATGAGGTATTTTCCGGACTCCTTTATGCTCTTGTATTTCGCAAAAGTCATACCAACACATAAAATTATATCCGTTTTTTCTATTAACTGTTTTAACTGCCAGTCGTCCCTGAACTGAATTATTTCAAAATCCTCAGTGGGAAGATTGATTTTATTGGTCACCGCCAGAGTCACATTCATATACTGTGAGAGAATTCTTGCAAAGTTTAACACCCTGATTGCCGGACCGGCCATTTCATCGGAAACCACTTCGCCTGATACTATTAGCAAATCTCTTTTTATGCTCTTTTCAAATACCTTATAGATGCCCAGTGATTTTAATATGTTTATCTGGTTTTTCTGATAATCAGGGTCCCCTGATACGGCAAGAAACTGGCCCTTGAAATAGGAGAAAATTGCCTTGTCATCTCTTTTCCTTGCGGCCTGTATTTTTTTTCTCTTCTTTATCAAAACAGGCAGGTTATCAAGAAAGTCTTTTACTGCCATAAGCGAGCTTAAAGGTTCGTCTGATATGGCCACTTTTTCTTTTTTTATTTTTTTTGAAATTAAATCCGAAAGGTCATAATAATTCTTATAATCAAATTTTATATCCGTAAAAACACGGTTAAAAACGCTTGAGAGTGTTGCAGAAAATACCCTTGACAGGTTTTCATCATCATAATTCTTAAATACCGAATAAATTGAATTCCGCTCTTTTAAGAATCTTAATTTATCCTCGCTTATAGCCCTGGATGTCCCGTGATGGTGGTGATAGACTATAGATTTTGGGGAAAATACGACTTTGTAGCCCAGCACCCATAATCGCCAGCCCAGGTCAACATCCTCATAATATGCAAAGAAATCCTCATCAAAACCCCCGGCCTCAATAAAGACTTTCCTTTTTATCATCATCGCCCCGCCGTTTACAAAGGGAAGGAACCTGTATTTTCTGTGGTTATCTTTCTCTACCGGTTTTCCATAATCAATCTGGAAACCCTTACCCTCAAAATTTATCATCCCTCCGACAAAATCAATCTTTTTACCGTCCATGGAGAGCACCTTTGAACCGGAAGCTATGATTTCCCTGTTTTTGTAGATGGGCCTTAATAGCTCAATCAGCCAGTTTTTATCAACTTTTGTATCGTTATTTAAAAAAGCTATATACTCACCCCTGGCGATTTTTGCCGCCTGATTATTCGCACAGGCAAAACCCGTATTCCTGTCGTTTTCAATTATCTTTACCTGCGGAAAGTCACTCCTTATTATATCCAGGGAACTATCTGTTGATCCGTTATCCACTATAATAATTTCCAGCTTATCCTGGGGGTAATTAAGCTCATTTAAGCTTTCAAGGCATTCCTTTAAATATTTCTCTCCGTTAAGATTAACAATTGATACTGAAATCTCAGGAAAGGTAAGAATATCTTTCATAAAAATTAATCTCCTAAAATTTACCTGTTAAAGTACTGCATAGATTAGGATAAATTATAACAGACAATCTGCTTTACTCAAATATATATTGTTTTGCCGCCGCACCATAAGCCCTGTTAAACTTTCATTAAAAATCATATTCCCTGATGATGCCATATGCATTTTCAGCTATCACTCCAAGGCCTTCCGCATCAGGATGAATGCCGTCACCCTGCAGGTAACCGGGTTCTTCATCGTCTTTATTAAAAATACTCCACAGATCTATATAATCAATATGGTTGTCTACCGATATTTCTCTTATCTTCTCGTTATATTTTTTATAAATTTTCATCTGCTCTTCTGCGCTCATATCATCTTCCGCAGAAGGAAGAATATGAACGTAATTTATTCCCATTAAAATCACTTTAATATCAAATGGTTTCATCCTATCCACAATCAGTCTGTAGTATTTGACAAAATTTTCCAGCTTAACATTTGTAACCGGGTATTCCTCTCTATCCCTCCCGTCTACAGAGTTTTCAGCTTCATCATCATTCCCATTTTTTTTCTGGATTCTGCCATCATTCAATCCAAAATTAATTATAACAAGGTGCGGCTTATAGTCTAAAACATCGCTCTCCATGCGGTTATATGCATCCACTATGGTGCCCCCGGCAATGCCGCTATTAATAACCTCAACTTCCCCAAAGTCTTCGGTCAATAGCTCTTTCAGCAGCACTGGGTAAGAAGTTGCGTATTCTATATTCCATCCAAAGGTTACAGAATCACCAAAACAGACTATTCTGGGATAACAATCATCTAACTCTTCAGGATTTAAGTTTCTTGTTTCTATCCTGAGTCCCTGATAATTATTTGTTTCTAAATTCTGTATCTCTTCTTCTCCGGACAATTTGTTTTTTGTTAACTGTGAACCAGAACATCCGGCAATGACAGTTACTATGATTAAAATCATAAAGAGAATCAAAAGAGTAGTTTTTTGTTTATTTTTCTCCATAACTAAAACTTCCAAATAATTAAATTATACTGTTATTCACTTATATTATAAAGAAGATGGCCAGCAGCTTTTATTCATCCCTGTCTGGAACAGGGGCTTTCCTATATAATTGGCATAATAGTAAAATTTAAACTATAATTTTAATTTATAAAAAATATTTTTTGATAGTTCAATATAAGAGAAAAAAAACATAGCGTGAAAACGGTAAATATAGCATTTATAACAGACAGGATGATAAAGGGTCACGGCGTTGACCTGGTGGTTGACAGACTTGCCGAAGGCCTGGCAGAAATGGGGTATATCTGCAGAGTATACTGCAATTATTTTGACGAAACCTTTACAAATAGGAAGTCCTACAACATTGAGAAACTTCACTACTTTAAACCCCATATCAATCCTTTTATCTATGAAAGCAGAATCAGGAGATTGGTTCCCTATCTTAACATCAAAGACATTGATCTTTTTATAATACAATCGTTTCCTTTTTACACCCTTATACCTAAATTAAATAAGCCAGTTCTTGTTGTTGACCATGGAATACCCACACTTGATGAATTCACCTTTAAAAGAAAGTTAAGATATAAATATATGGAGGCGACCCAGAATCTTTACTACTTTAGAAAAGCCGGAAAAATTGTAGCTGTGTCACAGTATCTTTTAAATTGCCTCCCGAGAAGCCTTAAAGACAAGGCTACCTTTATCTATAACGGGTGTGACCACTATCAGAAAAAAGTAATTACAAAAGAAGATATAAATGAATTCAGAAAAAGCCTTGGAGTTAGCCCCGAAGACACGCTGCTGTTGTTTGTGGGAAGGCTTAATCTCACAAATCAGCCCTATAAGGGATTGTCCGAACTTATGGATATATACCGGGGGATTTATAAGAAAAATAAAAAAGTCAGGCTCCTGGCGGTGGGGTATGGTTCAAAAAACGATGAAGAACTGCTCAAAAACCGCGGAATCCTTTCAATAAGCAATGCTCCCGAAGAACTTATGTCACTGATTTTTAAATCATGTGATATCTATACCACATGCTCCAGATGGGAAGGGTTTGACCTTCCGGTTGCAGAAGCCCACAGCTTCAGAAGACCTTCAATTTGTTATGATATCGGCGCACATCCAGAGATTTCTCTGAATGGAGAAACCGGTTTTGTGGTAAAGGATAAAAATGAGTTTGCGGAAAAACTGGAAATCCTTATAAATAATCCGGAAAAAAGAAAAAAAATGGGCCAGAATGCACGCAAGTTCTCTGATAAATTTAAATGGGAAAACAGCGTAAGACAATATGATGAGCTGATTAAAGAAATGCTGGGCTTAAAAGGTAGTGACATTAAACCAGTCTCCCGCAGTGATATGCACAAACTCCGTCCTTCAAAAAAAGTTTCTGTAATTATAGTTAACTACAATTCAACATATCCAGTCTTAAAAGAATGCCTTGATTCAATAAAGAACCAGTCCTATAAAGATACAGAGATAATTGTTTTTGATAATAATTCCACCCATAATGTCCTTGGTGAAATTAAAAAAGAGTTTAGGGGTATAAAGATAATTCAATCCGACCAGAATCTGGGCTTTGGCGAAGGTATAAACCAGGCTCTAAAGCACGTTGATTCTGACCTGGTTCTTATATCAAACTTTGACGTGGTTTATAACTATGATGCTATAGAACAGATGGTTGATTCAATCAACGGCCTTGAGAGCACCTATGCTGGCGTGGCCCCAAAAATTAAGTTTTACTATCAGAGAGATTTTCTTGAGAGTGTCGGTATCTACCTTGACAGTAATCTGTACCTCGGCCACTACGGGCTGGGCCAGCTGGACCTTAGCCAGTATAATAGAACCGAGGATATCTTTGGTGTATCTTTCGTATCCTGCCTTATAAAACGTGAGGCCTTTTATGAAAACAAAGTCGGGGCCATAGACCCCCATTTTTTCCTGTTTTATGAAGATGTGGACTTCTGCTATAGAGCAAACCTTCACGGCTATAAATTCAGGTCCTGTCCTGCTGCAATCTGCTATCACAGGTATGCATTCAGCTTCAGGGATGATGCAACTGCCTTTGTGACAAAATACTACTACCAGAAGCTAAACCTCCTGAAAACAGCCTATAAAAATTCTGAGTTAGATAACCTTAACAGGATCAAGGCAAATGAACTAAACATCCAGAAGCAGAATTTAAAGGATGTTAACCTTAAAAATACTGCAGCAAGAATAATTAAGGACTTCCGCGGAAGCATAAAATACCTTAAAAAGGACAGAAATTATATGGATTTTTCAAGACAGTTATCAGATGCTGATATAATAAAATACAGCTGGGGTGAAAGCATTTACTTTGATATTGCAGGAAATGAGCCCATTTACTCTGTTGAAAATCTTCATCACTCATACCGCAGGCTGTTCTCCCTTCTTGGAAATGAAAAGTACGAAGGCCACGTTAATTATCTTATGAATCTAAGGGATACTAAATTCAGGATGGAACCGGCCCTTTTTAAAAATATACTTCACAATAAACTGGCATATGAGCCCACTTCAGTTCATAAATTTATAGATAAGATACAATAACCATACAACATACAATGGCAGGAAGCGTTTTAAGAATTGGAATAGATATATCAACCCTTCTGAACCACGGGCCGGATATCGGTGCCGGCAGATATACTTTAAATCTTGTCCGGAGCCTGATAAAAATAGATAAAAAAAATACTTATATACTTACCGGAAGATGTATTTCAACCGATCACCTTGATACGGTTAATATCCTTAAAAAAGAATCTGCGGGCAGCAGAGTTGAACTGAAGATTTTTAATACCACACAGAAAAAGATTGATTTGCAGAACAGGTTCAGGTTCCCTCCGCTTGAGTTTAGCGGTTTCAGAGCCGATATACTGCACTGCCCCGATTATCTTATTCCTCCCACTTTAAACAAAAACATAGTCCTTACCATTCATGACCTCGCTTTTATAAGGTTCCCCGAATT
>CAZTUA010000052.1:0-2873 GCA_964616545.1 uncultured Actinomycetota bacterium
TGTCCTGAACCTGTGGGCTTCGTCTATTATTATATTTGAATATTTCTCATAATCCCTTTTAAGTATGTCATCAAGTTTTCCTATTGATTCAAAATCTGCAGGAACCCAGTAATCCAGAAAAACATTTGGCCATGAACCGGGATTGTTTTTATGAAGAAGTGCCGGTGGTGCAATTACCAGTGTTTTACCTTCAATTTGACCTGCAAGCATTGCAGATATATATGTTTTACCCAGACCCACAACATCTGAGATGAATACACCCCCGTATTCTTCAAGAATCCTTTTTGCATTTAAAACTGCCTGCGTTTGATATTCAAGGTCCAGATGCTCGACAGGTTTTCTTTTAACGAACATCTCACTTGTTTGAGAGAGCTCTTCTTTGAAATATTCATACAGGAACTTTAGATACAGCTCATAAGGTGTTACATCCTGGTTTAGCCACGTTTTTGTGTTTATAGTCTTAATATATTTTTCACTTACATCAACTGCATCTTCCCAGAGCTGGTTAAATTTTGCTTGAGCAAATTCATAATCTGCACGGTTTTTTAGCTCCACATTAAATTCAAGATTATCAATGAGTCCGGATTGGCTGAAATTGCTTGAGCCGGTTATAACCCGGCCAACATCCCTGTCACCTTCAGTAAAAGTCATTATATAGAGTTTTGCGTGAATATTCTGTGAAGGATAAACTCTTATCTCCATTTTTTTATTCTTAATCCATTCTATAAATTTGGCGACACCTTCTTCAACTTCTCCCCTGTCTTCAGATTGCTCAAATTCATTTATGGTCATATTTTCAAACTCTTCTTTTGCTTTTGAATGAGAAAATTGGAGTTGAAGCTGATTCCCTGAAGATGATACCAATGATGAGAAAGACGATAAAAATGTTTTATCCTGAGTTAGTGATACAGGGGATGGATTTTGCGGTTCTTTGGACGGACCATCTGAAGAATCAATAAGATCAAATACCTGCCTGCTGGTACTTATTCCGATAAGTATTCTTATTTTCTCTGTTTTTTCCAAGGATTTATAAAGAGCGTGAAACCCGCTTGAATAAAAATAACCAACAAGGCAGTCAAAAAACCTGGAGTCCTTAATTAGAACTTCAAATCTTTCTTTTAATGTCTGTCTTGCTTCATTTGTTATGAAAGTTAAATCTGAGCTCATATAAAAAAACTTTTTAACCTAGTAAATTTTGTTTTTTAATATTATTAAATTTTTATCGGTTTGTATAAAAATTATTATAAACTCAACATTAGCAAAATCAAACTTTACAATTCTACTCAAAGATATGGTGTTTTTTATCAATTTTAAAAAAGTATTACATATATTATATAATATTACCCCATTATTTAAATTAAAAATATTGGATTTAAGTACCGGTTTGCTGAAAGAATGGCCATATAAGGAAATTATTGCCTAAAAGTTTCCTTTTGTAAGGGAAACTTTTAAAAATTTCTTGATATCCCGGAATCTTATACCAGCTGGCTTAAGAAAGTCCTGGCAGGAACTATTATAGGTTCGTTATGCACAGAGCAATCGCTGTTAACATAATTCATATCAAATACCACCCGGAACGCATGCTTTGCTCCAATCTTTCTCTGGAAATAAAAGAAATTTTTTCATATATCTAAAATTGGTCAGCTTATGGATTTCCCCTATGCCCTGCAGATATTATTAATTCTTCCCATACAGTATCTATCTTTAAAAATAATAACCGCTGGAATATAATTATCATATAAATTAACTTTCAGCACTTATTATAAACTATTATAAAAGGCCGGTGTAAAATGAAAAATTTTAAAATATCATTGATACTGCTATTTGCATATATATTGCTCACAGTTTTTTTAATATCATCCTGCAGGGCTGGCGGTGTGACAGAGCCAGCTACATCCGGAGAAGAGGTAGAAGCCACAGAATATCTGGGAGTAAGTCTTACCCCCATCAGCAGTCAGGGAAACAATGCCCTTAGAGGCACAAAGGTTATAGACAGGGATACCTACATACTGACTGTAGACGGGCTGGTGGATAACCCGCTTGCCCTTACATATGACCGGCTCCTGGAATACCCCCAAAAGTCATGGCTTATGGATCTTAACTGTGTGGAGGGCTGGGATTTTACAGCTAAATGGACAGGCCCGGAGCTCAATTCAATTTTTAATGATGCCGGGGTTCAGCCAGAGGCAAAAATTGCTATTTTTTACACTGCTGATGTCCCTGAAGGGTATTCTTCCCTTGACCTGGATTATATTACCGAAAATAATATTTTAATTGCTCTTAAATTAAATGATATTACCCTTCCTGATGACAGGGGTTTCCCCTTCCAGGTAGTAGCAAAAGAAAAATTCGGTTATAAGTGGGCAAAATGGGTTACCCGAATTGAACTTTCATCCGATACTGATTTCAGGGGATACTGGGAAAGTGCGGGTTATAATAACAATGCCGATATTGATGGGCCGGCATTTGAAGAAAATCAGTAAAAGATTAATCACTGCCTGATAATCCCGCAGTTTGAATTAATCTTATTATCAGGTATAATGTAGCTCATATTTTGCGTGTTAACCGCAGGTAAACCTGAATTTACTGTTCTCTATCTGCACAGGTATACCCTTATATGGGCTTTACGCCCGCAAACCCAAACCATTACATCAAGCAAAAATTTTTGTTTTTAATTACCTGTGTTAACTTCTGGAAAAATTTAAAAAGAATATAATATGAGGAGTTGTTTAAAAGTGAAAAAAGAAAGAGCCATTACAATTATAGCCTGGCATAAAGAATATCTTGTTAAATTTGCTATTATGCTTCTTGCAGCGAGCCTTATACTTATGGTTACTTCCTGCGGCCAGGCTGCAGGCACAAGTGATGCTGAA
>CAZTUA010000053.1:0-80587 GCA_964616545.1 uncultured Actinomycetota bacterium
CACCTCAAATGTAACAGGGGTAACCATACCAGCCTCAATATCGGTCGGGGATACCTGGTCACAGACATACTCGGGAACTTTAACCGTTCAGGGATTTGATACTGATTTAGATTTTTCTACAACTGTAAATTATACTGCTATGGCCAAAGAAACAGTAACCGTTGCTGCCGGTACATTTGAAGCAATAAGAGTGGACAGTTCCTTAAAATCAGATTTTATATTGAAAACACACGGGACTACAATGCCGCTTTACACCTATGACAGCACATCAAGCGCCTGGTTTGCAGAAAATATTGGAACAGTAAAATCAACTACCCGGGGCACCATAAAAGGATTGGGGTATATGGAAGGACAATTATCACAGGAATTTTCAGATACAACGGAACTTATTGAATTCAGTCTGCCGGAGTAAATTGATGTAAAAATATATATGGAAAGCTTTAGATCTAAAGCTTTCCGGGGTGTTTTCTAATGGTTCCGATAATTATGCAGAAAATGCCCCAGAAGGCAAATATCCCGAGAAAAATATTTACCTGTAAAAGACTCATCTCGTTTTTACCCGTGGTTATTCCCCCGACAGAATCAGGAATACTCTGGTAGAGGATATTTGCAAATATAAAATTTACCGCAACAAGGAAAATTATAAGGATACCAAGGATTAACAGCCACTTCCCGGGATATTTTTTATAACACAGGTATACTATCACAATACTTAAAATCATAAGCACAGCAGGTATTACTATAAAAATCGCAGATTTTAATACTATACCTGTGATGATAATCCAGAGAAGGCCTCCGAGCACTGCTCCAAGCAGGCCCAGAAAAATACCGATATTCTGACCCCTGAGTTGCATAATTTAGTGCTCCAGCTCTTTTTTAATAATGTTATAGAATTTATCCTTTGCTTCTTTCTCAATCCATGGCTTGTGGCCGCATTTTTCAAGCATGATAAATTTAAAATCTCTCACCGTACCTGACAGTGGCTTTACCACGCCCTGGTAGGGATGGGGGTCATGTTTTCCGTGTATTGCCACCACCGGGCAGCAGATATCCCTGCCCTTCTTTAGCAACTCTCCGCCTGCCCTGAATTTTTCTGCATCCCTCCATACATCCCTGAAAACATTGTACTGGTATTCAATTACATCGCTTTTAAAAGGGAGAGGGTTGTACATGTCAGTTTTATATAGTAATGTTTCCAGATTCAGCATAAGCATATCTTTATTTGCATAGCAGGGATCATCCAGCACTTTTATTACAGATTTAAATTTAGCTCTTTCTTCCCTGCTCAGGCGCCTTAACCTTGTTTTATTAATTTTCCTGGCATACCTCTTGCTGAAAGCGCCGCTTGATACAAGGATTAGTTTTTTTACAATTGAAGGGTATCTTGCCGCAAGAATAAAGCCGAGCATGGCACCCCAGGACCACCCTATAATTGTAACCGGCAGGTTGCTGTTATCTTTCAGCACATCATATAATTCCAGAACCTGCCCCTCAAGGGATACCGCAGTCTGGAGCGGCTCCAATATGCCATGTTGCGAAGAAAGTTCTCTTGCCACCGGCTCCACTTCTCCGGGCATGCCGGGTCCTCCGTGAATTACAACTACGTTAAAAGGAGGCTTTCCATATTTTCTTAAATTTTCCATAGTTTTTTAAAGCAGGTTTCCGGTATATTCAGGTATATTATTAGTACACTTCTGGCTTCTGCCATTTTATCCGGTGAAAGAGCGCCTGCAGGCTTTAATAACCTTAATTTATCAACCGTTCTTACCTGATTACATTTTATTTTAGAATCATACGCAAGTCCAGACTCAGTTTTTAAAACTAAAACCTCTAATGGATATACTTTCTTTTTATAACCCTGTTATTTAATTATCTATCCTGTAGAATTATGTCTGACAGTAAGATACGGGCTGCATAATAATTCAGGGGTTTTAGAGAAATGAAAATAAAAAAATACCGGACCGGATACCGGGCAATTTTATTACTCTGTACACTATGCGTTATTTTTCTCTTCAGCTTTTTATTCTCATCATGTAAGAATGAAGTAACAGATAGAACGGATATTGAAATATTACCGGAAGATGAAGCTCATTCCGCTACGGAACGAAACAATCCACCGCTGGAAGAGATGATCGGCCAGATGATTATTGTGGGTTTCAGGGGAACGGAGTTTGATACCTCATCTAAAGTAATACAGGATATCAATGAATACAATATCGGGGGTGTTGTGCTTTTTGATTATGACGTTCCGTCTAAAAGCTTTCCCAGAAATATACTTGACCGGCAGCAGCTGGAAACTCTGATTAAAGATTTAAAGGAACTCACACGAAGTGATTTATTTATAGCGGTGGATGCAGAAGGCGGCTATGTAAACAGGCTCAAAGAAGAATACGGCTTTGAAGATATAAAGAGCGCGCAGGAAATGGGAGAGGGCAGTCCTGAGGATACTTTTGTTGAGGCATCCCGCCTGGGAGAGGAACTGGCCTCCCTCGGCATAAATATTAACTTCGCACCGGTGGTTGATGTAAATATAAATAAAGATAATCCTGTTATAGGAAAGATTGAAAGGTCATTTTCAGATGACCCTCAGGAAGTATATGAGCACGCAGGCTCTTTTATTGATGCCATGCATAGATACAATATAATTGCAGCTATAAAGCATTTTCCCGGTCATGGAAGTTCCAGCGAGGACAGCCACCTGGGGTTAACAGATATTACCCTGACATATAATGAAGAGACAGAACTTCTCCCCTATAAAAAGCTGATTGAAGACGGCAGGGCAGATATTATTATGACGGCACATATTATGAATACAGATATCGACCCCGACAGCCCTGCTACCCTATCACCCATATTCCTGGAGGATATATTAAGAGACGGACTGAGCTATGATGGAGTGATTGTCTCTGACGATATGCAGATGGGTGCAATCACCTCTCAATTCGGGTTTGGTGAGGCAATTATAAAGGCAGTAAATGCCGGCTGCAACCTGCTCATATTCTCAAATAACGGTTCTGAATACGATGAGGATATTGCCCGGAAAGCAGCCGGTGTAATTAAAGAAGCAGTAGATGAAGGTAAAATAACAGAAACTCAGATTACAGTCTCTTATAACAGAATTATAGAGTTAAAAGATAAGTACCGAATTTAGAGCGGGCCTTCCGGCTGCCGCAGGCTCTTACTTTCAACCCATACTGTCAGTTAACCGAAATGTTTATCTCAAATGTTTCCAGCGGTTCTTCGTCTTCTTCCCAGGGTCTCTCATAATTTAATACAATACTGGTCTTACCTTTAGAGGCAGCTTTAAAAGTAAATATCTCATGACCCCCTGCTCCAACCAGCTCTTCATCTTTTACCGATTGCACATACTCAGAATCAGCCGCAGAAACTATTGAAGTATCTGTCTTCTCATCAAGAATCCAGCTGTACCCGGTGGTCGGGTTGGATTCCAGCCTGATAACAACGGTATCGCCTGCTTTCAGATTAATACTGTCTCCGTTGTTTTTCTCTGTCAGTATTTTATCTGCAGTCTGGCAGCCGCCCAGAGCCAGGGCTGTAATTAATACTGCAAGCGAGATAGAAACAATTATTTTTGCCTTCCCCATTATATACATCTTACCCTCCTGCCTGAATGGCCCAGGACCGTTTAAATTTATTATATCAATAATATATATTCGTATTTTTCATATTTTTTTTGGGGTATTGATAAAGGGGTATTTCCTGCGCCTCATAAGATTTTTATTGTTTCTTATATGATTATTTTAATTTCAGTATTGCTTATGTCATATTATCTGCAGAACCCGGTAATAGCCAAATGTTTAAATGCTAACCCTGATACTGCTTCCCTCAACTTTTACCTCATAAACAGGCACGCTCTTTGTTTTGAATTTTAAAAAACCTATTTTCGGCCCTGAAATACTTTCACCGGTCGTCACATCAAACTTTGAACCATGCCTCGGACATGTAACTATTTTCCCTTCAAGTTCGCCCTTTGACAGGTCCCCGCCCATGTGTGTGCATTTTCTATTTATGGCATAGTAGCTGCCATTGTAATTTATAACCAGTATTTCATTGCCTCCGGCTGTTAGGGGTTTCATTGTTCCTTGCGGTATTTCATCTATTTTCGCAACATCAAAAAAACTCATCCTGTAACCTTCTTTTTAAAATAATATTAATGATTTAAGTATAGTAAAATCTAATAAATATTTAAACCTATCATCCCTTCCGGAGATTTTAGGTAGAAATACAGAATAATAGTTCTATAATGTAAAATATTACAAGAAGTCAGGTGAAATGTCTTTTATTATATTTATTTTACGTTAATATAATAACCCGGACCTTAAAAATTTTTGTTTATTATTGATTAAAATTTTTTAAAATGCCAAATACTATAATAATTATACTTATATCAGCAGCTATCGCACTTCTTCTGGGTATTTTAATAGTGCTTATAAACATCCTTCTTCCAAAGGAAAAACCCGCGTCTGAAAAGGTGGAGAGAATACTTGAAATCGTCCCTAAAAGAGACTGCGGTGCCTGCGGCTATCCCGGCTGCCAGAGATATGCTGAAGCACTGGCAGAAAACCCTGAAATAATCCTGAAGCATAAATGTCCCTTTATGATAAAAGATAAAGAAAAGCTTGCAGAGCTTGAGAAAATACTTGGTACCAGAATTAAAAAGGATTAACAGTTCCACCCTTCTGCTTTTAAATTTCCGGGAGCCGCACCCCGGGAAATAATATCTTCTGCAGCAATATCTCCGGGCAGCATTCCTTTTATTTTGACTGATTCGCCCGGAAATAGAAAAACACAGTTATCGCTCCAGAATACAGGTGCAAGAATCTCATCTGTTTTTTTATTATATAATTTGACCCAAACAAAAAATGCCATGTAATTGCCCTTATTTTTAACTTCTATGTCTATATCGTAATCGCTACCTGTCTTCTGTACATTACGGGATGTATCAATACGGGTATGCGGCATTTTTCTTATCAGGCTCATATCAGCATGGGCTTTAAGCGGAGAGCGGTACCAGAGGTCCTTTCCCGTAAAAATGTCTTTTTTTGTTGCCAGCCAGTACAGCTGCCTGCTCTTTACAGTATTATCCTTTTTTATATAAAGTTTTAAAAAGTATACTTCTGAAAGCCCATCAATTTCCGGTAATACGAAGATTTTTTTTCTGCTTTCTCTTTTTGTATCTACCTTCAGTTTCTCTGATAGTTTCTCGTCCAGATTAAAATTATATACGTTTACCGATACTTCAAGGCCCTGATAATCCTTTATTTCATTGTTTATAATCCAGATGGAACGGTCATCGTAGGAATATTGGATGTGCAGCGGCTCGCATGCCTTCTTTGTGCCAAAAAATGCTCCCGTGGGGCTTAAATAATAGTCATACAGCTGCCAGATAAGGGAGGGCCAGGGGCTGTTTAGCATCCATCCAATAACACCCGTGGCTCCGGGAAAGTTCCTGTTATGCGCCTCATACATTGCCCGCCAGCTTTCATAACCCAGAATTTGAGCAGTTCTTACGTAATCTGCCATATCCCCGGGCTTCCCGTATCTTTTTGAAATTGCTTCATCAATTTTTTTTGTATTATTAAACTGCTCACCCACGCCGGCGTGATGGTTCCATGCTCTGCTTCCGGTAAATAGCTGATCCCCTGGTATCATTTTTTTAATACTTTCCATAATGGGAATGCAGACATCCGGACATGTTTCTGTATTAAAGCCTTCCGCGCGGCCCGCTCTTTTCTTATCATACCAGTATACGGGAGGAACATATGAATAGGGCCCTGTCATCTTGACCCCCGTAACGCCTGTAAGTTTTGATTTTTTATGCGATGCGCTGGAAATTGCCGGAAGGCCGCCGTATGTTTGCCCGAGAACTTCAAGATAGACCTTTTCCACATTCCCGGGTGGAGGAAAATCGCTGCCATAGAGCCAGGCAGCAAATGACGGGTGGTTGCGGAGCCGCAGTATCTGTGACCTTTCAGATTCCCTGGCTACATCAATGTCATCACTCTTCCACCTGTCCCATTTTTCAAAATGATTGCAGCACGGCCATCCTGCAATTACCAGTATCCCTTTTCTGTCGCACAGGTCCCAGAAGTAATCCGTTGCAAGCTTTCCTTCAAGGCGGACTGCATTCAAATTAAGGTTCAGGACAAAATCGGTATCAATTTCATCCTGCCTCTCTGACTGGCGCAGCATCAAATCGGGCGTCCAGGCGGCACCCCGAACCAGCAGCTTTTTACCGTTAACAATAAACTGCCTTGCGCCGTATTCGTTATTTACTGCTTTTATATCGCGGATTCCAAAAGTAACTTCTGCGCTATCCGAGATTTCATTTTTATCTTTTCCGTCTTCCTCTCCGAGGCTCCGGGTTCCTGCTTCTCCTCCACAGCTTCCGTGATTTTTTACCTTTAGAATAATTTTAAGTTTATACAGATCCGGGCTTCCCAGCTGATAGGGCCACCACAGGCGTGGATTTTTTATTTTTAGTCCCGGAAAGTCTCCGGGGGTAAAGAGAATTTTATTTGTTTTAAGAGGTTTTAAAGTTATATTTTTACAAAATTTAAGGTCTTCTATTTCACACTCAACCTCCGCCTCTATTACATTGCTGCAGGTATTTATTATTTCAGTTTCAATCGTAAGCTCCGCCTCATTAAATGTGGCTGTATCAAGCTTTGCGCTGACAAATGTATTTTTTAATGCAGCGGGTCCCGTAGAGTAGAGGACTATAGGCTGCCAGATTCCCATGTTGTCATCGGGCATGCCCGGAGCCCAGTCAATAAAGGTCAGGGCCAGGGCATCCGGTCCCGGGGAAAATACCTCAACCGCAAGGGCATTCTTTTTCCCAAAAAGTATAAAATCAGTAACATCAAAATCATAAAGCCGGAAAGTTCCCTTCACGCAATCTGCACCGGCAATCTTTTTTCCGTTAAGCCAGATATTTGCAGAGTAATTAATTCCCCTGAAGTTAAGCCAGATACGCTGCCCTTTAAATCCGCTTTCCACAGTAAATTCCCTCCTGTACCACCAGGATTTCCCAAAAGGGCTGTCTTCTGGTTTTTGCTGCAGGGAAAAATTTATATCCCTTCTTTTTTTATGGCCTGGCAGCTTTTCTAAATTAAGCCCGAAGTAGGGATCATCGCAGACACCGTTATCTACCAGGGCTGAAATTACGGTACCTGGAACTTTTGCTCTGTGCCAGTTAGCTGTATTATAACCTGCCATGGAGATTGATTTCCCACAGTCACTTATATCTTTTGAAGAGATTAGAAACCATCTATCTTCCAGCTGTCTTTTCATTGTTTTATAGACTACACTATAAATTGACTTTAAAATTATTAATACTTCTAAATATATTAAATCTTAAAAGAGAAAAAGTGTAAAAAAAATTTTTTACTTTTTGATTTATATAGATATAATATCACTAAATAAAATAATTTTAGTATTATTATTAATCTAGCACCCATGGAGGTAAAAATGAATCAGACAACACAGGAGCAGAGCCCGAGCGGACTTTCTATTGCTGCACTTATAACAGGAATTCTCGGATTGGGTCCTTCCGGGTTGGGAATAGTGTCTATCATTCTTGGTGCAGTTGACCTTTCCAGGATAAAAAAAGGCCTATCGAGTGAGAAAGGCAGGGGTTTTGACATTGCGGGAATAGTACTCGGGTCAATAGGAACAATAATCTGGTTAATAGTTCTTATTATATCAATAGTGCTCTTTAGCAGTATGTGGTGGTATTAATAGTAATTTTTAGCTTACTCGGATTTTTCTACCTGACATAAAATAAAACCGGGTATACAAAAAAATTCAAGGCTATCGCCGGATATTATTAAGGTCTCAGAGTAAAAAGTTTAAATAAAAAAGGCATTCAAAAAGAATGCCTTTTTTATTCTTTATATAATCAAAATTTCAGGGGTTATTTTACTTTCTCTTTCAATGCTTTTCCTGCAACGAATTTAGGTACAGTGCATGCTGCGATTTGTATTGTTTCCCTTGTACGGGGATTAAGGCCTGTTCTTGCTTTTCTCTTGGATACCTGAAAAGTGCCAAAACCAACCAGAGAAACTTTATCGCCTTTTGCCAGTGTATCCGATATAGAATCCTGCATAGCATCTATAACGCTGGCAACATCTTTTTTGGACAGGTTAGTTTTGTTACTAACAGCATCCACTAATTCAGCCTTGTTCATTCTCTAACTCCTTTCATTTCTAAATAAAAACTCTTATTTTTTTATTTTTATATTAATTTATAATTGTTTGCCTTAATTTATAGTATTATCTTTTGTATTTAATTACAATATTTATCCTGATTTTTACAAATACAACATTTTATATTTAATTTATAACAAGTATTGCCAGAAACAGGATATCTATTTCTCTGCTTATTATATAATTATTGTTTAAATATTGATACTTCCTGCCTGTATCCTGCCGGCGCTAATTTCCCTTATAAATACTAATAACTTCATCAAGAAAATTCAGGGCTTCATCCCGCGGCCTCTGGAAAGAGTTCCTTCCGATTATCGAACCGAATCCTCCGCCTTTCTTAATCTGTTTTATTTCTTCCATTACTTCTTTTCTATCCTTTGCCGGTCCGCCGGAGAATATTACAATTCTTTTTCCGTTGAATCCACTCTGGATAACATGCCTTACCCTTTCTGTAAGTGTTCCTATCGGGATTTTGTATTTCTCGTATACTTTCTTTGCTTCTTCAAGTTCTATGTGTTCCGAAGGCGGTTTCACCTTTATCAGATGCGCCCCCAGCTGGGCTGCGATCTGAACTGCATATGCCACAACGTCAACAGCAGTTTCACCTTCCTTTGATAGGCCTGAGCCTCTCGGATAGGACCATATTACCACTGCCAGGCCGTTTCTTTTGGCTTCCTGCGCTATTCCCCTTATTTCTTCATACATTTTCTTAAAATTAATACTGCCTGGATAGATAGTAAACCCCACTGCAGCACAACCCAGCCTCAATGCATCTTCAACAGAGCCAGTCACAGCCGGAATAGGGTCAGGGCTATTGCTCAGTGAATCATTATTGTTCAGTTTTAAGATAAGCGGAATCTGGCCTGCGTATTCCCTTGCTACAGCCTGGATAAATCCCAGCGGCGCTGCATATGCATTAAGCCCGGCATCTATTGCAAGCTCTGCATGGTAGAGCGGGTCATATCCGGGTGGGTTGGGAGCAAAACTTCTCGCAGGGCCATGTTCAAAACCCTGGTCAACAGGTAAAATTACTGCCCTTCCGGTCCCTGCCAGTTTGCCGTGCATGAGTATGCTGTACAGATTCTTGATGGTTCCGGGGTTCTCATTATCATACCAGGAAAGTATTTCTTTTATCCTGTCATTCATATAACTCCCCTTAAAAGAATGATTATATTGTTTATTATAGGATTTAAAGCATAAATAGTAAAATAATTGTTAATTATATTAAATTATTATATATTTGCGCTAATATTTATTTGCATAATTATATATCTGGTATTATAATACTATCCTGCATATATTAAGAAATTTTAAAAAGGGGTTTTCTTGTGGCCGGTAAAATTATAAAAAAATCCCGAAATGTTTTTTGTAGCAATATGGCTGAAACTAAAAAAGCAAATAACAGAACTGCTGCAATCCGGATCCTGCCATTCTTTTTATTTATAGCTTTATTTTCCCTTGCATTAATAATCCTTCCTACGTCTCTGTACTCCGGGCATAAATCCCCCTTTGTAATACCGCTTGAAGGCGAGATTATAACGGGCTTCAGGCAGAGTTATTTTATTCCCGGCGAACAGAAATATCTAAAGCACACCGGAATAGATATAAAAGGCAAATTCGGACAGAAAGTAGCCGCAGCCGGAAATGGTATTGTTGCATATACCGGTTTTTCTCCTATTGGCGGAAGGACCCTTGTAATCAGGCATAATGATAAAATCAGGACCACCTATTTGAATTTAATGGCAATCTATGTTGCAACCGGGACATACGTCAGACAGGGAGAGGCCGTTGCCTGTATAGGGGCTTCCGATGACCCTTCCGGCGAGAGTCCGCACCTTCACTTCGGGGTAATTTATGATAATAAATATATTGACCCGGAAGGATTATTAAAAATAGATTACAGCACTATCTCAAGATTTATTTATCCCGTGTATTTAAATGATGATTTTGATTTTAATATGGATATATGAGCTGGAGGCGGTTAGCGATTGTCAAAATATGACTTCATGCTCTTTATTTCTTCATTAACCTTGCTGTCAATATCTTCTTTGCGCACCCCAAATTCAATTATATTGAAAGTAAGTTTTATTTTTTCAAAAGTTTCCCTTAAAATACCTTTAATCTGCGGCTTTTGCGTCATATCAAGAATACTCAACTGCAGGTAGTCTTCTCCATCGGTGGTCGAGATTAGCTTCAGGTGTCCCAGTTGCGAGCAGCCGTTTTTTTTAAGATAAACGGTAATATTACGTGCAATCTCTCCTATTTTCTTGATGAAGTCTTCCTTTTTTATTGGACTGGGCGAGGTTATTATTACTTTCCTGGTTAAGACTACTGAACCGTTAGTATTCATATAATCTCTTTTTTCTTATTAATTCTATATTGAAATTTTAATATTATGAGAGTTGGAAAAATAATTCTACCATAACTCAATATTATGTCAAAGTATTTTAAATTAACCATATTATAATTCTAGCGGCTACCATTAACGCTTCACGAACAATTTAAAAGCACGCTTTTAAGTAATTATTTGCTTTCTATAGTTTCAGAACATTTTTTTGCAGCTTCCATAACTGCTTCGGAAAACGTTGGATGGGCATGAACGGTAGATGCGAGGTCATCTACCAGCAGTTCTCCCTTCATCGCCACAGCCACTTCATGTATAAGATCAGAGGCTCCGGGTCCAACTATATGGGCCCCGAGTATTTCTCTGGTTTTACTGTCTGCAATAATTTTTATAAAGCCTTCCGTTTCATCGGCTATATATGCTTTGCTGCTGGAACTGAAAGGGAATATACCTGTACATACATCTATATTTTTTTCCTTTGCCTGGTTTTCGGTCAACCCAACTGCACTTATTTCTGGAGATGTGAATATCGCCCTGGGTATAGCGTTATAACTCATTTCTTCCGCCCTGCCGGCTATATTCTCCACTGCAATTTCTCCTTCCATAGAAGCTACATGTGCATACTGGGAACCGCCTGTTACATCACCTATAGCATAAATGCCGTCAACACTTGTCTTAAGATAAGGGCTCACTTTTATATAACCATTTCTGTCCATTCCCACTCCCACATTTCCAAGGCCAATATTATTTGAATTTGGCTTTCTCCCTGCCGATATAAGTACTTTATCTACAGATACGCTGTGCCCCCCGCTTATGGTGCATTCAAAATTCTTATTGCTTTTTTTAAAGCTATCTACTTTTGAATTTGTAAATATGTTAACATTTTTTTCTCTGAATACTCTTTGGATTATTTTTGAGATTTCTTCATCTTCTGTTGATAATATCCCGGGGAGCATTTCAACTACGGTTACAGCCGGGCTAAAAGATGAAAAAATGTTTGCAAACTCGCATCCTATTACGCCCCCGCCTATAATCAAAAGTGATTCCGGTATTTCTTCAATAGATAATATACCGACGTTATCTAATACTCCGTCTTCCGATAGTTCAAATGGCTTCACATTTGCAGCCGAGGAACCAGTGGCAACAATTATATTTCTGGTTTTAATTTCAATTTTTTTATCGTCTGAAGCTTCTACAATAATTTTACCCTTTTCAGCTATTTCTCCTCTGCCTTTTATAAGTTTTATATTATTTTTACTAAAATCATTCTCAAGAGATTTTCTTAAATTACTGATTATACGGTCTTTTCGGGCCATAACTTTTCCAAAATCAAGCACAGGAGCCGATACATCTATCCCGAAATTTCCGGCTTTTCTTATCTCTTCCAGCGTTCGGGCTGTATAATATAAAGCCTTCGTAGGTATGCAACCATTATTTAAGCAAACTCCTCCCGGATTGCCTTTTTCAACCACTGCAACCGAAAATCCTTTTTTAGAGGCTCTAATAGCTGCCGCATAACCTCCAGGCCCACACCCGAGTATCGTGATATCTACTTCAAAGGTATTCATTGCTCAATACTCCTTTCTCCGGATATTGTGTAAAGATAATATAATTATATTTTTTTGTATGTTAAAATATGTCCGGGCAATCTATATTTTTATAACGTTATGAAAATCCTAAAACAAAAAAATTTCTCAAAAGACAGTTTGCTGCATAATATAACTGCTGAAATCTTTTACAATCCCAATAAGCAGAACAGCATCTTATGCTTTGACTGCGGTCTTATCTCATACAAAAAAGCTTACGAAATACAAGTTCAAATATTTGAGACGGTAAAATCCCGGTCTCTGCCCGGTGTAATACTTCTGCTCGAGCACAACCCCGTAATAACAGCAGGGAGCAACAAAAATTTAAAAAATCTCCTGACAACAGAAGAAACGCTCCGTCAGAATGATATAGAGCTTGTACAATCCGACCGCGGTGGCGATATAACGCTTCACTCTCCCGGCCAGATTGTCTGCTATACAATTATAAATCTGACTCTGTTCGGAAAAGACCTTTCTCAATTTGTCTATAATCTTGAAGAGGTTGTAATAGACGTGCTTAAAAAATACGAAATATTTGCAACAAGAATTGAAGGGCACAGAGGCGTATTTGTAAATGATGATAATAAAATAGCATCCATAGGTTTAAAAATTAAAAAATGGATCACCTTTCACGGTTTTTCGCTGAATGTAAATAACGACCCTGGATACTTTGATTATATTATAGCCTGCGGCCTCAGGGATTACCCCCAGACTACAATGAAAAAAATTTTAGAAAGACCTATCAATATTTTCAATGTCAAAGAACAAATAATAGAAAGTTTCGGTAATGTTTTTAAAATATCTGTAGAAAAAATCAGGAAACTATTTTAAGAAATATTATTTGCTTTCTTTATTTTCACCATTGCCGTTTTCTTTTTTTAATACAGCATATATTTCCCTGATTACTTTTAATGGCTCCTTAAATAATCTTTTTGGGAAAAACGGGGTCAGTGTCGCTAAAGCTTTTTTCATATCCTCGGTCATCCTGTGCGGTTTTGTAAGAATCCTGTTTATAAAATCCTCTGCGAAAACGGTCCTTAAATGGCGCCTGTCTATTTCTATTTTTTTATTACAGTTATCGCACACCACACTTCTTAAGTAATTGCCAATGTAGTGTACAGTGTGGGTAGATTCCTTATTGCAGTTTATGCAAAAAAGCATTATTTTTGTTTCCCTGTCTTTTTTCACCATTAAATACCCTTTGAATTTTAGAAATTCAATTATTCAATTTTGAAGGATTTTCCAATAATTCTTTCATACTTTTAAGAAATTTCGCACCGTTTTTGCCATCAATTATTCTATGGTCGCAGGAAATAGAAAGATTCATAAAATATCCCTGCCCGGTTTTTCCATTCGTAACTACGGGTCCGGTATATATTTCTCCTACAGCAAGTACCGCAGCCTGCGGCGGGTTTATTATTGGAGAGAATGACCTCACTCCATACATCCCAAGATTTGTAACCGTGAAAGTGCCTCCGGAAACATCTTCCGGACTTAGTTTTCCTTCCCTGGCTCTGCCTGTAATCTCAATTCTTCTTTTTGCGATATTCTCAATTGACAATCTGTCGCAGGTTTTAATAACAGGTACAACAAGTCCGTCTTCCAGTGAAACTGCAAGCCCGACATTTATGTCATCATATATAATATGGCTGCCATCAGAATAAGTTGAGTTCAGTTCCTGATTAATCCGCAGCGCAGCTGCTGCTGATTTTAATATAAGATCTGTGTAGGTTATCTTTACTTTATGTTTTTTAAGCAGTTTTTCTTCCAGCTCCTTTTTAAATCCGGTAAGCTCTGTAACATTGGCCTCTATATTCAGAACTATATGCGGAATATTTGTTTTTGAGAAGCTCATCCGTTCTGCCGTTATTTTTCTCATGCCAGAAAGCTTTATGGACGACTTTACAGCAATTCCTTTTCCTGGAGTTTTCTCTTCCCCGGACTCCGGTTCCTTCAGCTGACTGGAATAGGACATTATATCTTTCTTTTCTATCCTTCCGCCTGGTCCAGAACCTTTGATTTTTTCCAGTCTGTAGTCTATGCCCAGCTCTTCTGCAGTTCTTCTTGCAAGAGGCGATATTTTAACTCTTTTCCCGGACACAGCAGCAGATTTACCTGTACCGGCAGCCTTTCCTTCGACTTTCTGTGCATTAATTTCTGAAGTTTTCTCCGGCTTTGCCTCTTCTAATTTATCAGCAGGAATTTCTTCATCTTCTTCACCTATATATGCTACAATTCCGGTTACGGGAACCTCTTCTCCTTCATCTCTCAATATTTTTTTAAGTATCCCTGAATTATATGACTCAACCTCAATGGTAACCTTGTCCGTCATAACTTCAAATAACACTTCCCCGGCTTCTACCTTATCTCCTTCTTTTTTATGCCACTTCTCAATCCTTCCGGATTCCATTGTTATTCCAAGTTTTGGCATGATAACTTCATGCATCTTTTAAATTCCTCCTAATAATAAATTATAACTGACCTGCTATAAAAATCTATCTTTAATAAAACATGGACTATCCCGGCTTGAATTTTATACCCGGTATATAATAGAATGTTTTATGACCGCACCTTCTTATGCTAAATTTCACCCAGAATATCCAGAATTCCTTTTTCAATTCTCTCCACCCCGGGTATCATTTCACGCTCGAGCACCGGGCTGTATGGAACAGGGCAATTTCTCCCGGCAACCCTTGATACCGGCGCATCCAGCCAGTCAAATGCTTTTGCTGAAGCCTGTGCCGCAACTTCTCCCATAAATCCTCCAAAAACCGGAGCCTCTTCCACGCATAAAAGTCTTGTAGTCTTTTTAATTGAGTTCACTATGATTTCAACATCAAGAGGTCTCAATGTTCTTATATCTATTACCTCACACTCAATACTTCTCTCTTTTGAAAGCTTATCAGCTGCCTCAAGTGATTTCTGTACCATATAGGAAGTGGCTACTATGGTTATATCTGTTCCTTCCCTTTTAATGTCACCCTTTCCCAGCGGTATCTCATACATCTCCTCAGGAACATTCTGGACGCATTTTTTGTTTTTATAAAGCAGCTTATGTTCTATAAAAATTACAGGATTATTATCGTTTATTGACGAGATTAAAAGCCCCTTCGCATCATATGGGCAGGAAGGCATAACGACTTTAAGGCCGGGTATATGCGCGACAAGCGCCTCCAGGCTCTGGGAGTGCTGGGCAGCAGCGCCGGTTCCTCCGCCCCCTGCGGTTCTTATTACCATTGGCACGCTGGCTTTTCCGCCATACATGTAACATATTTTTGCAGCCTGGTTAACAATCTGGTCCATTGCTATTGTCATAAAATCCGAAAACATTATTTCAGCTATCGGCCTCATACCGGTGATTGCGCTTCCTGCTGCAACTCCGATTATAGTTTCTTCGGAAATTGGCGTATTTCTTATCCTTTCCTTTCCAAATTCTTTGAGCATCCCGACTGTTACGCCAAAGGCCCCTCCGTACTCGGCTATATCTTCTCCAATAAGATAAACATCGCTATCGTGACGCATCTTTTGCTGCATTGCCTCTCTTACCGCTTCAAGATATGTTAATTCTCTTTTCATTTAAAACTTCCTCCGGTTTTCCGCCCTGCATTTACTTTATGCAATCACACTTAATCTTCCCTGAATATTTCCGGTATATGCTTTTTAAGCAAATATCCTCCTGGTACAGACAGAATTAAAAGACCAGAATACTTTTTTTATGAATATACATCATCTTCAACTTCGGAAGGGTCCGGAAACGGGCTGTCCTGAGCATATTTTACTGCTCTTTTTATTCCAGAGATTACTTTGGCCTCAAGCTCTTTATCTTCTTTTTCTGTTAATGTCCCTCCGTCAAATAATATTTTTTTATACCTGCCTATCGGGTCTTTTTCTATCCATTCCTTAACTTCTTCCTTTGTTCTGTATACCTGGGCATCACTTTTGGAATGCCCGCCCCACCTGTATGTAAGACTCTCAATTAAAACCGGACCGCTGCCGGCCCTGCATGCATCTGCAAAGTGGGAAACCGTATTAAATACCTCTGCCAGGTTATTGCCGTCAATAGTGATCCCATCTATTCCATAGGCAAGTTTCCTATCTGATATTTTTGCTATATTGAACGCTTCCTTTGCCGGTGTTGACATCCCGTATACGTTATTCTCACAGAGATAGATTACCGGAAGTCCCCATATGGAAGCTATGTTCAAAGAACCGTGGAATATTCCCTGGTTGGCAGCTCCATCTCCAAAAAAACACACAACAACCCGTCCATTTTTTTTCATTTTACATGTAAGAGCCGCACCGGTTGCAATACCAATGCTGCCGCCTACCACCCCGTTTGCACCGAGGTTTCCCGAGCTGACGTCAGCTATATGCATTGAACCGCCCTTGCCCCTGCAGTATCCGGTTCTTTTGCCAAAGAGCTCTGCCATCATTATATTAATGTCTGCATCTTTTGATATGCAGTGGCCGTGCCCCCTGTGAGTAGATGTTATATAGTCATCTTTATTTATAGCATATATAGCTCCTACAGCAGTTGCCTCTTCACCCGTATACAGGTGGCATGTCCCATGAATCATCCCCCTTATTATGAATTGTTCGGCCTCACGCTCAAAATGCCTTATTTTATACATTTTCTCAAGCATTTCTATCTTTACGCTATCCTTCAGACCCGTAAACTTATCTTTTATTCTGTGACCGTCAATTTTTATATATTTTTCTTTTTCCTCTGAATCCTTATTCACAATTTCCCCTGCTTATTAATACTTATTGCAGTTTCTTCATCTGTAATTAGCATATTTATAAACTTTCCCCTTAAGGCTCCAAGAATTACTTTCACTTTCCTTTCTCCAAAGGCTATCCCAATAATATTTTTAACATTTTTTAATCTCTCCTGAGAGATTCTTACAATCCTCTCATCAATCCTGTTAGGAACATGCTCCCCATTCTCATTTATAAAAATAAGATTAACATCCCCGACCACTCCAAGGCTGCCCAGATATTTAAAATCTCCCATGCTAAAACAACCCGCTTTAATCAATGTAGAATCCGGACCAATATCACCCAGTCCCACAAGTGCCGTATTTATCCTTTCGGATAATTTAATTATTTCCCGGGTATTGCTTTCATTTTCTACAATTTCTCTTATCTCCCTGCTGTCAAGTATGGCGGGAGAATGTATTACATAACTTATGCTTTCCAGTCTGTCTGCAATATTTTTCGCAACTGCGTTAGTATGAAATCCAGCCCCTGTTTTTCCTAGGCCGCCGATTATCGGTACAACTGTTATCCCTGACTTTCCCTTTACATGGATATAGTCGGCTGCTCCTTTAAGTGAACTTCCCCAGCCAATTCCAAGGTAACTTCCATCTTCCAGCACCCTTTCAAACAGGTCGTTCAGCGCATCCCCTATCATCTTTAAAGTTTTTTCTTTTTTCTTAAAAGAGGGTACAACTATACATTCTTTTATTTTAAATTTTTTCTCAATCTCGTATTCCAGCAGAGAGTAGTATTCTTTTAAGGAATTTATTCTTATTTCAACGATTCCGTCTTTCCTTGCCCTGTTCAGGTATCTTGATACCCTGGTTCTTGATATATTTAATTTATTTGCAATTTCCTGCTGGGTCAGCTCTTCCAGATAATAAAGGCCGGCTATTTTTGTTAAGAATTTTTTTCCAATGATATTTTCCATTTATTTCAGGCGGTACAGTTTTATTTAAAACCATGTTATAGCTCTTGATAATTATTGCACATTTGTGCAGCTAATGAACATCTGCTTTTCTGTTAAAGGATACATTAAAAGAATTATAATTTCAAGGTATCCGGGGATACGTGCTTTTTTCATATAAATCCCGGGTTTCGTTTCCTTACGCGCAGAGTTTTTTAACGATATAAATTATTATCAATTTCACTGCATCTGTTTTTAAATAATGAGGGGCACTCCCGTCAAAAAGCATCCTTGCATCCGCCTCAAACTCCGTGCTTTTCTCATCAAAAATTATAAGAACCGGAAACATTTTAAAAGGATGTACAATGGAAGCAAACCTAAACTGTTTATATCTTTCCCCGCCAATTTCCAGAGACTTCTTAAGAAAGGCATCGCCATCACTCTCGTATTTCTTTATGAGGGGTTCCAGCACTCCCGGAATGGTCTTCCAGTAAAAAAGCCCTCCGGGAAGTTCCCTGTATGAGACCCACCTGCCGGTAAGAGGAGTTCCGTCCGCATTTAGAAGATAATGCAGAACAAGTGAAGATGAATAGGCATCCAGCGGCTCTTCTGCTCCGGGTTCACCTTCACATGTGTAGAAGATTGCCTTCTTATAAGGCTCTACAATAATCTCTCTATTAAAAAAACTCAGCTTAATCCTGCGGCCGTCCAGAAGCTCAGAGCCGGCGGACCTCGAAATACTGCCAATATCCCTGGTTATTAATTCCTCAAACATCTTATTGCAAATATCCATATAATCGCCCCGTTAAAATTTATCTCTTTTCAATATCTACATGCAATCATTTTTAATAATTGCCGCATCTGCCTTCAATTTATATTAAATAGTAAGTATAATATATCATCATCAGGAATTTAGGAATAATTTTATGTCAGCTACAGTTAACATTATTGAACATATAATAAACCTGGGCCCGGTTATTATAATACCGGCCCTTCTACTTATTATCAGTCTGATTATCACGGGGAAGCCTCTTAAAAATTTAAAAAACTGTGCCTTTATTTTTATTGGTATGACAGCTGTTTCTGTGCTGCTTTCTCTTTTCGTAAATTTTTTTGGGTCAATTGCCAGCACAATAGTCTTAAATTCAACCAGAGAATATACCGTTATTGACGCGGGCTGGCTCGTTTCCCGATCCGTAATTCTTAATTCCCCTGTTATCCTGCACATAATAATAGGCGTTTTTGTCTTAAATATAGTTATGCTCTTATTAAGATTTACAAGAACCATAAATATTGATTTCTGGAGTTACTGGAATTTTCTGCTTATTGGTTCGATTGTTTTTACCATTACCGGAATAGCATGGATATCAATACTGGTTGCATTAATCGCGGCAGCCATAACCCTTGTTTTATCAGACATATACGCAGTGTATATAAACAGTTACTTTGGAATTAACGGCATATCAACTCCCCGGGCACAGATTATCTGCTGGGCACCCCTCTCGCATCTTATTAACATAATCATTAATAAAATACCTTTTATAAGGAAAATTCATATATTCTATGAAGAGATCCAATATAAGCTGGGACTCTTTTCAGAGCCGCTGATAGCTGGATTTATCTCGGGATTTATAATAGGAGCAATTACACGTTACAGTAATTTCTTCCTTGCTCCGGGTCAGAACCTGGCCTATGCCCTTACAAGCGGTGTGGGTATGTCCGTTTTTTTCATAATGATTCCAAGAGCGGTAAATCTTCTTTTTATGGGTCTGGCGCCCACAATAAATGATATAAAAAATTTTATAAGCAAAAAAATAACAAAAAGAGAACTATATATAGGCCTTGATCCTATAATTTTCGCCGGCATGCCTTCCACCCTTATTTTATCTGTTTTTATGATTCCCATGACTATCTATATTTCAACCATTCTGCCTGGAAACACAGTTCTGCCAAATGCAGACCTTATAATGATTCCGCTGATACTGGTCTGGGTTATCGCCCCTTCAAGAGGCGATATAATCAGGAGTGCTGTCTCTGCAATAATTATAATTCCTATTGTTTTGTGGCTAACAACCAGTATGGGTGATGTATTTACGAATTTTTTTCTTAAATATGATATGGAACTCGTAGAGGGCTACAAGAGAATTTCAAGCATTGGAGGCAGTTCCAATATATTTTCCTGGATTTTGCTAAAAATCATTCAGCCAATGTTTAACTGGCTGCCATAGAAAGTTATTCTTCCCTTTTACCTGTTACCCTGTGTGTTTGCTCCAGGTATAAATTTCTCCTTATAGCAGATTTTTCCCGGAAATTATCTATCCCTTTTCTTTCAAGAATTGTCTTTATCCTGTTATCATCAAGCATTATAATTTTTCTTACATTAAAAAGATTTGTTCTTGAGACCCACAAATCAGTTTCCCGGGAAACATATGGGAAAAAGGAGCAGCTTTTTATTATTTCATCCCATGGAATCTGAATTTTATCGGCAAGGTCTATATAGCTAATTTCCGGAGTTTCTTCCAGGATGCTCTTCGCCTGTTTAAATACTTCCTGACCGGTTCTTTTTTCGATTCTCTTCAGATTGTAAGAAGACAGGGTCAAAAAAATCCCGTAGATAAGCACAACAGGGACTATAAAGTAATAATACCGGGATAAAAATAATAATATATATCTCCCTGTATTACCCAGGAATGTTTCAAGCCAGATACCGGTCATATTTCTTAATTCCTATAAAAAATAACTTATGATTATTTTCACTGTCCCCACTGTTTGGGCTTTACTATAACGGAAGATACCAGAATAAAAATTATCTTAAATATAATGGTGGAGATGAGCGGGATCGAACCGCTGACCTCCTGCTTGCAAGGCAGGCGCTCTCCCAACTGAGCTACACCCCCACATTTTAAAAAAATGGTGGGCCTATCTGGACTCGAACCAGAGGCCTCATCCTTATCAGGGATGCGCTCTAACCATCTGAGCTATAGGCCCCTACTTAATTTTATACAGAGGAAAAAATAGCAATTTAATATTTTTTTGTCAAGGTAAAACGTAACCGGTAGACGGTAACTTACAGGAAGATATTTATATATCAGAGTAATTACTTATTACTTATAATTTAATTTTAAAAATTCTGGTAAGCTTATTCCGATGCTTTGACTTCTTCCTTCTTTTCCGGTAAAAATCTTAACTCTATGCCTCCGCTTATCCTTAAGACAACATTTACTATCCATACCATTATAGTGCCGACAGCTGCATAGAACACTGATGCAACCAGTCCGCCCACAATTAAAACAAGAATGGTTATGATACCGCCGCCACCAAAAAAACTAAATATAGCAAGATTCCCGAGGCCAAATACATCAAAAATGCTCTTAATGTCAATCCCGGAAAAAGATAAGCCCATCCATGCAATCAGCCCTATTATTGACATTACAATTATTGAAAACAAAAAAAACAGCAAATAAAAAAACAGCAGAAACTTAAACATTGAAGACTCACTGACACTTTTAAATACTCTTCTTTCTACGGCCATAAATACCTCCCATCATAGAATGCCAGATAACTTATATTCGAGTCCTGATCAATACCAGCGTATTCAAAAACTCCATTGCTCAAATTAATCCCTTAAAACAGAACTTTTATTAGATTCTGCTTTAAAAACTTTTCGTTACGAACTCTTTAACTTTATAAAAGTTATTTTGTATATTTTTCTGCTAAATTTCCGAAAAATGGGAACTTGTAAAGTTCTCCCTTGTTAGCCCTTGTAACTATTATAAGCCTGATAACAAATTCTGCTATTACTACTAGCCATGCTAATACGGTAAACAGTGTCCACCATCCTGCACCATAATATAAGAGATAAGTCCTTACCATCATCCCTCTTATTACGTTGAATAAGACTACAAAAATAATTCTTAAAACCAGACCGGCAATTCCTACTATCATCGACTGCATTGCATGGAATTTGACATACTTATTCTCTTTTTCAAGTATGTACATTATAAGTCCTGAAAGGAAACCACCCCATCCATACAGTAATATTCCAGCGTGTGAAATCCACATAGCTATCTTTGCATCCAGTCCTGTGGAACTCTTCTTATTAAAATCTGGATGAACTTCCGCGTTTTTCGCTTCTGCCATTTTGTTTTCCTCCTTGTTCAAATTGGCATTTTGCAAATAAAAAAAATTACATGTATTATTTACCTTAAAAGATACTTTCAGAAGATATGATAACAGATATACTAATAGATTTATATAACAAATTTAAAATAAAATGATCGCTAACCGCCTCCGGCGCCAATTAATTTTCCGATGCAACAATTGAATATGAGGCCACCCTTGCATTTTCTCCCAGGTTGATAACCCTGACTCCCTGCGTTGACCTCCCTGTTCTCGATATTGACCTGGCCGGAATTCTTATGAGCACACCGGTATTGGAAATAATCATAACATCATACTCATCCTTTAATATACCGGCACCGGCAATTTTCCCTTTTTTCTCTGTAAGCTTCAGTGTTCTGAGGCCGAGTCCGCCCCTTTTCTGCCTTTTGTACTCCGAAAGCATCGTTCTTTTTCCGTAACCGTTTTCCGTAAGAACAAAAAGATCCCCGCCTGCTTCTCTTGCTATCATCATAGAAAGAACCTCATCATCTTTTGAAAGCCTCATTCCTTTTACACCCTGTGAAGTTCTGCCCATGGGCCTGCAGTCTTTTTCGCTGAATCTTATAGCCTGGCCGTTTCTTGTAACCATAATAACTTCATCATTACCATTGGATTTTTCTACCGCTATCAACTCATCACCTTTCTTAATGCTTATGGCTATAATCCCGTCTTTTCTTGATGTATTATATGCTTCAATGGATGTTTTTTTAACCATTCCCCTTTTGGTTGCCATTATTAAGTACTGATCTTCTCCATAATCCTTGACTGCAATTATAGCAGCGACCATCTCTCCCGGTGAAAACGGCAGCAGATTAACAATAGCCTTCCCTTTAGATATCCTGCTTCCTGTGGGAATCTGGTGGACCTTCAGCCTGTATACCTTGCCCCGGTTTGAGAAAAACATTATGTAATGATGAGTCGATGCTATAAACAGGTGCTTTACAAAATCATCTTCCTTTAAATTGGTCCCGGTCACGCCCTTTCCGCCTCTTCCCTGTTTTCTGTATGTTGTTACCGGTACCCTCTTGATATACCCTGAATGGGATATTGATATTACATTTTCTTCTTCGGGTATTAAATCTTCAATCTCAATATCAGATTCATCGGCAGTTATGTCCGTTCTTCTCTCGTCGCCGTATTTCTTCTTTATTTCTTTGAGCTCTTCCTTGATTACACTATATATTAAACTGTCATCCCCCAGAATTTTTTTCAGTTCAGCTATCCTTTCCATCAGTTGCTCGTGCTCCAGTTTTATTTTATCTCTCTCCAGGCCTGTCAAACGGTGTAATCTTAAATCCAGTATGGCCTGCGCCTGTATTACCGTTAGCTTGAATTTTTTTACCAGTCTCTCTCTCGCTGTAGGAACGTCTTTTGATGATCTTATAGTTTTTATTACCTCATCCAGATTATCAAGGGCTATCAGGAGCCCCATCAGTATGTGTTCCCGTTCTTCAGCCTTTTTTAGTTCATATTTTGTCCTTTTTACCACTACATCGTATCTGTGCTTTGTGTATTCTTCTATAAGGCTTCGCAGATTTAGAGTTTTCGGTACTCCATCTGTCAGCGCCAGCATTATGATTCCAAAAGTATCCTCAAGCTGGGTATTTTTATATAGAGAATTAATAACCACATTTGGAATAGCATCTTTTTTAAGTTCTATGGCCACTCTCATTCCGCTCTTGTCAGATTCATCTCTGAGGTCGCTTATTCCTTCTATTTTCTTGCTCCTTACAAGGTCGGCTATTTTTTCTATAAATCTTGATTTATTTACCTGGTAAGGGAGCTCACTTATTATAATCTGGGTTCTCCCCTTCTTCGGCTGTTCCTGGTGCACCCTTCCTCTGATTACTATATGGCCCCTTCCTGTCTCGTAAGCATCTCTGATACCGCCTATCCCCATTATTATCCCGCCCGTGGGAAAATCCGGGCCTTTGACCTTTTTCATCAGGTCCTTAGCAGAGCATTCAGGATTGTCTATGTAATGAATAACGCCATCTATAACTTCTATAAGGTTATGCGGCGGTATATTCGTAGCCATGCCTACCGCAATACCCGATGAACCATTTACCAGAAGATTTGGGAATTTTGCCGGAAGAACTGACGGTTCTTTTAGAGAACTGTCAAAATTGTCAACAAAACTTATTGTATCCTTATCAATATCTGCCAGAAGTTCTTCCGAGATAGAAGAAAGCCTTGCTTCTGTATACCTCATGGCAGCAGCCCTGTCTCCATCCACTGAACCAAAGTTCCCGTGTCCGTCTATTAAAATATATCTCTGTGAAAAATCCTGTGCCATTCGCACCATCGTATCGTAAACTGCTGTATCTCCATGAGGATGATATTTTCCAAGCACCTCGCCAACAATACGGGCACACTTTTTATATGGCGCACTGGATCTCATCCCCATATCATTCATAGCATACAAAATCCTGCGGTGAACAGGCTTTAGTCCATCTCTTACATCGGGCAGGGCCCTGCCTATAATTACGCTCATCGCATAGCTCAGGTAGGAATCCTGCATTTCGGACTCAATTTCAATATTTTTTACTTTACCTCTTAATTCAAATACCATTTATCTATACTCCTGACTTTATCCTCTCTCCATTCTTTCTTTACTAATAACACCGGGCAACAGTACCGGCTATACATCTATAAAAGAAACCCCTCTTGCGTTTTTCTCAATAAATTCTCTCCTCGGCTCCACTTTATTTCCCATTAGAGTTGAAAAAACATCATCCGCAATCAGTGCGTCCTCAATTTCAACCTTGAGAAGGGTCCTTGCTTCAGGATTCATTGTTGTCTCCCACAGCTGCTCCGGGTCCATTTCTCCGAGACCCTTGTATTGCTGAACAGCAATTTTTTTATTTTCATATCTCTTCTTGAATCCCTCGAGCTCTTTATCGCTATAGGCATAAGAAACCTGCTTATCGCTTTTAACCTGATATAGAGGCGGCTGGGCTATATATACATAGCCGGAATCGATTAATTCCGGCATGTAGCGGTAAAGAAAAGTTAGAATTAAAGTTCTTATATGGGCTCCATCCACATCGGCATCGGTCATTATTATTATCTTATGGTACCTGGCGTTCTTAATATCAAAATCTTCGCCGACTCCGGAACCCATGGCTGTTACTATGGCCTGGATTTCCTGGCTGCTTAATATTTTATTTAACCTGGCTTTCTCAACATTTAAAATCTTGCCCTTTAAAGGGAGGATTGCCTGGAACCTTCTATCCCTGGCCTGTTTTGCGCTGCCTCCTGCCGAATCGCCCTCAACCAGGAACAATTCACAGTATTTGGGGTCATTTATGGAACAATCGGAAAGCTTTCCTGGAAGTGAGCTGCTTTCCAGCAGCGACTTCTTCCTGGTAAGGTCCTTTGCTTTTTTTGCTGCTGCTCTTGCCCTGAAGGCTTCCATGCACTTGCTAACTATTACCCTGCCTATTGCCGGGTTTTCTCCCAAAAATTCAGAAAGTTTTGAATTCACGGTAGATTCAACAAAACCCTTAATTTCACTATTGCCCAGCTTGGTTTTGGTCTGTCCCTCAAATTGCGGGTTCTTTAGCTTTACGCTGATTATTGCAGTCAGCCCTTCCCTTATGTCTTCACCCTGAAAATTTTCATCCTTTTCCTTAAGTATGTTGGCATTTCGGGCATAATCATTTATTGTCCTTGTAAGCGCACCTTTAAAGCCGCTCAGGTGCGTCCCGCCTTCAGTTGTATTTATATTGTTGGCAAATGAAAAGATACTCTCTGAGTAGCCGTTTGTATATTGCATTGCAACTTCTACTTCATGGCTGGAAACTGCATTTTTAAAATATATTACTTTTTTATGGAGGATATCTTTCTTCTCGCATAAATACTTTACAAAATCCTCTATCCCCCCGTTATAATGAAATACTTCCTTTTTTTCCGGCTTTATTCTTGAATCTACAAGTGTAATCTTTAAACCTTTATTCAAAAAAGCCATTTCCTTCATCCGGCTGGAAAGTATCTCAAATTTGTAATCTATCTCTTCAAATATCTCCCTGTCAGGATAGAAGGAAATTGCCGTACCGTGGGTATTTGTTTTCTCACCTTTTACAAGGTCCCCGGCAGGCTCTCCTCTTTTAAAATCCTGTCTGTAGATATTTCCGTCCCTTCTCACTTCCACACTCAGTTTTTCCGAGAGTGCATTTACAACAGAAACTCCAACACCATGCAATCCTCCGGATACTTTGTAGCCTGCTCCCCCGAATTTACCTCCGGCGTGCAGCTTTGTTAAAACTATTTCAACAGCCGGCCTGTTGAATTTTTCAACTTTTTTTACAGGAATACCGCGGCCATTATCCACAACGGTTACAGAATTATCTTCTTTTAACACAACCAATACATTATCACAGTATCCGGCCATTGCCTCATCTATGCTGTTATCTATAACCTCGTAGATAAGATGATGCAGCCCTCTTGAACCCGTAGAGCCAATGTACATGCTCGGCCTTCTTCTGACTGCGGAAAGACCCTCAAGAACGGTTATGTCTTTTGCATCATAACTCGATTTTTTCAAAAAAACCTCCAGCTTTCTGTTAATTTCTCTTATATTAGATACATAAATAAAGGGTAATAAGTAAGTAAAAAAAAACCATTTTAATACCCATTACCCTTGCTTGCCTGAATATAAATTATTTTCCAATAATGTTTATGGTAATTTTAATATTTATTATCAAATATTATACCATATTTCCCCCGAAATTTGACTAAAACAGGGTGATAAATTTTAAAGATTTTGCCTGAATTTTATCCTTTTGACGGCATCTTCGCCAATAAAGGAGTTAATCCTTTCAACCAGCCGTGCAGACATCATATTAAGTTCATTCGCCCATGTAGAACTGGCTACCGATACATATAAAGTATTTCTGCTTATCCTTTCAGGTTTTGTTTTTTTGCTTATTTCGCTACCTACTATTTCTTCCCAGTGGCTAAATATTTTAGAGGTTTTTAATCTTGAGCCAATATTTAAATCCTTTACCACATCATTTATTATGCTTCCTATATCCTTTATTTCTTTCATGTTTATATTATAATCCATCTACAGTGCTTTATAAATCCAGAACTGTAACCTTATTGTCTTTAACAAGCAGCCTGCTCCCGAATTCAAGATCAATCTTATCAAGATAGCTCATATTTGTAGTGGTTACAAATGTCTGGAATTTATTCTTAACCGCTCTTACGAGTATTTTTTTTCTTTCTATGTCAAGCTCCGAAAACACATCATCCAGAAGAAGGACCGGGTCCCTTTTTATTTTTTTTCTCAATACATCCATTTCACAGAGTTTTAAACTTATTGAAGCAATTCTCTGCTGCCCCTGCGACCCGAAACATCTCACATTCTTCCCGCCAAGCAAAATTACAAAATCATCTCTGTGGGGTCCCACCCTTGTATTTTTATACTGCAGGTCCCTTTCAATGCTGTCTTTTAATTTACGGCCAAAAGTCTCTTCAAGGTTTTTAATCATTGAACTATCCCCGTCCCGGGCCTCTCTTTCAGTAAAGTCCAGAAGACTATCCGGCGCACTTTCCCTGTCCCAGCTGAAAACATAAAATATATCCGCGGAAGCTTCCTTAAAAAAACTTTTCATATAATTTTTGAATTCAGATTTTATTTCATTTATCAGCCTGAACCTTTTTTTCATGATATCCGTTCCGTACTTTACCAGATTGTCATTCCACACTTCCAGGGATGAATTAATTCCTGTATCAATCTTTCCGCCGATGCTTTTAATGAGGCTGGTCCTGTGGGCAAGTATTTTCTGGTATTGCAGTCTCTGCCTGTAATAGCTCCTGTCGGTTTTTTCAAGCACGCCATCAAGAAAATTTCTCCTTTCAGACGGCCCGTATTTTACAATCCTCATATCATCCGGAGAGAATATTACTGAAGGGAGCATTGATATAAAATCTGTTTTCTTCCTCCGGTTTATTTTATCCACTCTTATTCTTGTATTGTTGTCCTTACGTAGTTCTATCTCAATAAAATGCTCCAGCCCATCATTCTCCCCGGAGTCCACTATTGCCTTTATGAAGGAATAGCTGCTTGCCCAGTTAATAATTTCATCCTGGGTGTAAGTTCTGTGAGACCTGCCTGTGGACAGGTAATGTATGGATTCCAGCAGATTTGTCTTGCCATCTCCATTATTTCCAAGAATCAAAACGGTATTTTTATCAAAATTTAAATTGATATGATGGTAATTTCTGTAATTTTTTAATTCTAATTTTTTTAAATACACAATATTAAATATAGCATAAAATATATACTTTCTGCCTTAAATAATTTTTGTTCCGCCGGCAAAGCCGCATCGTTGCAGATTATTAATCATCAATTACTACCGGCCAGCAAATTTTTTTAAACAGACTATATTAAACCCGCGGTACGGCAACCTTGATTCTTATCTTTTAACTTTCTATTAATAATATCATTTATAGATTAAAAATTTAATTTTACAGAGCGCTTATTTTGTTACAATTATTATAAATATTCTGTTATAATTTTTGAAAACAAACCGGGAAAGTTTAAGTGTTTTAAAAAATTTTCTCTGTTTAAAAAGGAAAAACTATACTATGGCAATAAGGATTTCTGATTTACCGGAATATAGATTAAAAACAGAAGAAATAAAAAAAATTAACAGCATAATACAGAAAAATCGCGGCAAAAAAGAAGCTTTAATTCCGGTACTACAGAAAATACAGAAAGATGTTGGCTTCTTATCTGTAGAAACTCAGAAAAAGGTAGCAGATGCTTTAGAGCTTCCTGAAAAGGATGTTTACGGAGTAGTGACTTTCTACTCATTCTTTTCAATGACTCCAAGAGGAAAGAATAATATAAGAGTCTGCCTTGGGACTGCATGTTTTGTAAAAGGCGGTAAAAAAATATTAGATAAGATAATAAGAGAATTAAAAATCAAACCGGGCCAGACCACCTCCGATAGAATATATACCCTGCAGGTTAATCGTTGTCTTGGAGCATGCGGACTTGCTCCAATAGTTGTGATAAATGATAAAATTTTTCAGAAGGTAAATCCTGAAAAAGTTATGGATATAATATATTCTTATAAAAAATAAAAAATATTCTTTTAAATTACCCTGATATCCGGGCTTTAAAAAGAAGAGGTTTAATTTGTTGAATAAGAAACCGATAAAAATAAAAACAAAAGATGATCTTTTTAAAATAAAGAAAGAAACAACTAAAAAAAAGAATCTGAGCTCTTCAGGAACAGGATACAGAATAACGGTACACCTTGGAACATGCGGTATCGCTTCAGGTGCTGATATTATAAAAGACCGGGTAAAAAAAGAACTAAATTTAAGAAATAAAAGTAGCATTGATTTTACCACTTCCGGATGTGTGGGATTCTGTGCCCTGGAGCCGATGTTAACCATTGAATCATACCATATGGGGCCTGTTATTTATCATAGCCTTGATAAAGATAAAGTTAAAAGGATCTTTAATGCACACATAGACAATGGAAAAATACTGGAAGAACTTGAACCCATAACAGAAGATTCCCCGCTCTCAAACTTTTATAAATACCAGGAATCCCGTGTTTTAAGAAACAGGGGGAAAATAGACCCCTTTAAAATTGAAGATTATATCACAAATGATGGATATCTCGCGCTCGCAAAAGTTATTGAGAGCGGCAGTCCTGAAAGAATAGTAAAAACTATTTCAGAATCAGGCCTTCGCGGCCGGGGAGGAGCAGGCTTTCCCACGGGAGCCAAGTGGGAGTTCTGCAGAAAGGCTCAATCAAAAAATGGAGTTAAATATGTAATATGTAACGGTGACGAAGGGGACCCCGGTGCTTTCATGGACAGGAACCTGCTTGAATCAGATCCGCATTCTATCCTTGAAGGAATGATTATTGCAGCTTATTCAATTGGTTCAAATAAAGGTTATCTTTATATAAGAGCGGAATACCCTCTTGCAGTAAAAACAATGAAGCATGCAATAAGTCAGGCAAAAAATTATGGCCTTATAGGGAAAAATATACTGAACAGCGGCTTTAATTTTGAAGTTGAAATATATGAGGGCGCAGGAGCATTTGTATGCGGCGAAGAAACCGCACTTATAAATTCAATTGAAGGTAAAAGAGGCATGCCCAGACCCAAACCTCCTTATCCTGCAAATGAAGGACTTTTTGGAGAGCCTACTCTTATAAATAATGTTGAAACCCTATCAAATATCCCACAGATAATCCTGAAGGGAGCTAAATGGTTCAGCAGCATCGGGACTGAAACAAGTAAAGGAACCAAAATATTTGCTCTTGCAGGAGCTGTTAAAAATGTGGGTCTGGTTGAAGTTCCTATGGGAATGACCTTAAGGGATATCATTTATAAAATTGGAGGTGGGATACCTGAGGGAAAAAATTTTAAAGCAGCGCAGTTCGGGGGGCCATCGGGAGGATGCATACCCCGCAAATTTTTAGATATACCTATTGATTACGAAAAAATAAAAGAGGCAGGTTCTATTATGGGCTCCGGCGGGATGATAGTTATTGATGAAGAAACCTGTATGGTAAACCTTGCAAGGTATTTTATGGATTTTATTCAGGATGAATCATGCGGCCAGTGTGTCCCATGCAGAATAGGGACCAGAAGAATGCTGGAAATTTTAGAGAAAATAACACAGGGCAAGGGCAGTGAAGACAGTATTGAAAAACTTGAAAAATTATCAGCTGTTATTAAAGAAACTTCTCTCTGTGGATTGGGAAAAACCGCCCCAAATCCTGTAATGAGCACTATAAAATATTTTAGAGAAGAATTTGAAGAACATATCAGAACCCAAAAATCATGCAAAAGGCTTCATGCAAAAAAAGAAAAAAGTATAAAAACATAAATTCTATTTTTATAAGATATGAAAAATTCAAGTAATAAAATAAAAATTACCATTAACAGCAAACCCTATTACTGCTCGCCGGGATGCAGTGTTCTTGAAGCCTGTCTTGAGAATAATATTTTTGTTCCCCACCTGTGCTATGACCCGAGACTCAAATCTCAGGGAGCATGCAGGCTCTGCGTTGTTGAGATAGAAGGAATGCCGGAAGCAGCTGCTTCGTGTGTAACACAGGTAAGAGAAGGAATGAAAGTCAGGACAGACACCCCCCGCATAAGAGAGCTCGTAAAAACAAATCTTGAGCTGATAATATCAGACCATCCTCTTGATTGCATGACCTGTGAGTCATCAGGAGATTGCATGCTGCAGGACCTTGCTTATATTTATGGCATTAAAGAAGTTCCATATAAGGGGAAAATCCATGAAAAGAAAGTTCTTGAAGATAATCCCTTTATACTAAGAGATAACCAGAAATGCATACTCTGCGGCAGATGTGTAAGAATGTGTGATGAAATTGTGGGAGCCAGCGCCATTGGTTATGCCGGTAGGGGCTTTGAGAGTGAAATAGTTCCCGCATTTGAACAATCATTAAAAGAAACAGACTGTGTATTCTGCGGTAATTGCATCTCAACCTGCCCATCCGGCGCACTGCAGTCAAAACCTTACGCTGGCAAAGCCCGCATCTCCGGAACAGAAAAAATTCAGACCGTCTGCCCCTACTGCGGAGTGGGCTGTATAATTGATCTACATATCAGGAATAATAAAATTGTAAATGTAACCTCGGAAGTAGGAAAACATGTAAATAAAGGCAGTCTCTGCGTTAAAGGAAAATTCGGGCATGAATTTGTAGACAGCCCGGAAAGGCTTAAAGATCCCCTGATAAAAACACGGGACAGCGGATTTAAAAAAATAAGCTGGGAGAAAGCAATAGAAACTGTTTCGGACAGGCTGAGGACAATAAAGGATAAATACGGACCTGACTCTGTTGCTGTTTTAAGCTCTGCGAAGTGTACAAATGAAGAAAATTTTTTAATGTCTAAATTAGCCCGGGCTGCAATCGGGACCAACAACATAGACCACTGCGCCCGCCTCTGCCATGCATCAACAATCACCGGTCTGGTGCAAACTTTTGGAAGCGGAGCAATGACAAATTCAATTGAGGATATAAAATGCGCTGATGCTGCTATAATAATCGGTTCAAATACAACGGAAGCTCACCCTGTGATAGGATATGAGATTATAAGGTGTGTTCAGGAAAATGGACTGAAACTTATCGTAATAGACCCGAGAAATATTCCCATAACAAAATATGCAGCTGTTCACCTGAGGCAAAAACCTGGAACTGATACTGCTGTTATTCTGGGAATTATAAAACTTATCTATGAGAACAATCTGCATGATAAAAATTTTATTGAAACAAGAACTGAACTTTTTGATGATTTTATAAAATGTTTTTCATCGTATACCCCCGAAAAAGTAGCAAAAATCTCCGGAGTTAACATTGCAGATCTTGTAAAGGCCGCGGATATTTATGGATCAGCAGAGAATGCTTCCATATTTTATGCAATGGGAATCACCCAGCATACATCCGGCACAGATAATGTCGTAGCCCTTGCAGACCTTGCGCTGCTTACCGGTAATATTGGCAGAAAAGGTACGGGTGTTAATCCATTGAGAGGCCAGAATAATGTACAGGGTGCATGTGATATGGGTGCGCTGCCGGACCTGCTGAGCGGTTATCAGAGTATTGAAAATGACGAATTGAGGTTGAAATTTGAAAATAAATGGTCAGTGAGTTTACCTGCTAAAAAGGGTCTGACCGTAACCGAGATCATTGACGGGGCATATTCGGGCAGCATTAAAGCTCTTTATATAATGGGCGAAAATATAATGCTCAGTGACCCTGATTTATTACATGTGGCCGCAGCCCTGAAGAAACTTGAATTCCTGGTTGTCCAGGATATTTTCCTGACAGAAACGGGAGAGTTTGCCGATATTGTCCTGCCTGGAGCATGTTTTGCAGAAAAAGACGGTACATTCACAAATACAGACAGGAGAATCCAGAGAGTCAGAAAAGCCATTGAGCCTCCAGGTAATTCTATGGCTGACTGGGAAATTATCAGTATGCTCTCAAACCGCATGGGTTATCCTATGAGCTATAACCACCCTTCGGAGATTATGGATGAAATTGCTTCTCTTACGCCAATATACGGAGGTATAAATTATAGTAGAATTGATATTGAAGCTTTACAATGGCCCTGCAGGAACTATAGTGACACAGGAACAGATATTCTTCATGTAGATAATTTTACAAGAGGCAGAGGTAGATTTATTCCCTTCGGGTATTCCCCTCCTGCTGAGACCCCGACCGGTGATTACCCCTTTATTCTTACTACCGGAAGAATTTTATACCATTTCCACACCAGAACGATGACCGGCAGGGTTAGCGGTTTAAATGAAATTGCCCCGATAAATCTTGTCCAGATAAATGAAGATGATGCAAAAAGTCTTAAAATTAAAAGCGGAGATACCGTGGAAGTTAGCTCAAAAAGGGGAAAAATTACTGTATCATCACTGGTAAGTCCGAAAATAAAAAAAGGAGTTGTATTTATACCGTTTCATTATGCAAGCTCTCCTGCCAATCTCCTGACCAACCCGGCTCTGGACCCCAGAGCAAAAATACCGGAATTTAAGGCCTGTGCCGTAAATTTAAGAAAAATTTAAAATTTATAACGGTAAAATAAAAATTTGAAAAGTAAAATCCCGGACCCCGGGGAAAAAATTAAAATTCAAAAGATTAAAGCTTCCTCCGGCAGGTTAGATTTCCTTGATATTATACCCCGTGAAGTTCTCTGTTCAATTTCATTAAACAGCCATACCGTTTCCACAGTTTCATGTTCTCCTGTTAATCTAATTGAGCTTGCTGCCGGCTACCTGATAAATAACGGTTATATCAAGAATTACTCTAATATCAAGCTTCTAAAGATTTGCAGCTATGATAGAACCGGCACAATCGGAAGCAATGATTTATCCTTAAGAGTAGAAGTAGAAGCGGCATCAACCGGTTATGAAGGTAAACAATCCCGCAAACCTGAATCCATACTGCCAGAATGCAGCAGTATTGATGATTTTATTTCAAAAAAACGCTTAAAAAAAGTGGGAAGCAATCTCAGAGTTTCTTACAATATTATTTTAGGGTTGAATATGAAAATGGTGAACAGCCAGAAATATAAAAAAGAATTTGGAGGATTGCACAGTGCAGCTTTGTTTGATAAAGATGGAAGCCTTATAAATACCATAGAGGATATTGGAAGGCACAATTGTATTGATAAAATTGCAGGCTATATTTCTATAAAAGGCCTGCCCTCCGATAATAAGATTATATTCACTTCAGGAAGACTGAGCATTGACCTCGTATCCAAAATATGCAAAATGAAAATTCCGTTTATTATTACAAACTCATCTGTAACTTTAGGTTCCGCTATCCTTGCAAAAAAAATGAATCTAACCCTTATCGGTTATGCACGGGGCGGCAGGTTTAATATTTATTCATCTCCACGGAGAATAACAAAGTGAGTTTTACTGGAATAATTCTTGCAGGCGGCAGAGGGAGCAGATTTGGCTTAGATAAATTAAAACTCAGTATTGGCAGCGTGCCGCTTATGGTAGACCAGATTTTCAAACTTAGTTTTTTTTGTGATGAAATAATAATAAGTACTTCAAACAGGCAATACCCGGTCATTTCTTCAGAAATAAGTAAAATTGATTCATATAAGAAAGAATATAATTTTGACACTATAGCTGCAGCCGTACCAGAAAAAGAATTTAATGTTTTTATTAAAAGGATTACACAACATCCGAACATAAAAATTATTTCTGATGAATACAATTTTAAAAATACACATATAAAAAATGTTTTAAATGTCAGAAATATTAATAGCCCTGCCGAAAGACCAAATGAGGTATATAAAGAATGCGGACCAATAATGGGCATTTATTCGGGTCTCGTAAATGCAGCTTACTTCTATTCTATTGTTACAGCATTTGATATGCCTTTTATTTCTTATAAGCTATTAAAATTTCTTACTGATGAATCCAGAACCGATACCGGGCATGAAGTTACCGATAGTTACAGTAAAACATATTGTTCCGCAGATAGAAGAGACGCATGCATAATTAAAGGAGAAAAGGGGTTTGAGGTACTCTGTGGATTATACTCAAAAAACTGCACCGGTATTTTAAAAAAAAATATCGAAATGCATAAATACAAAATATCAGATATTTTTAATTATCTTAATATGGAAATAATTACGGAGAAAAAATTGAGACTACCCGGGATTGACAATCTTAATTTTTTTAATATAAACTGGTTAGAAGACTATCTTAAATTTAAAAAAATATTACAGGATAAAAAAAATATTATGGGGTCATATAATACTTTTACAGACGTCTGGAATAATTTCTTTTTTAGATAATTCTATTGGATTAATTAAGTTCAGCAAATACCAGTATATAGCCATTACAATCCCTGACAATAAATTCAACAGCACCGTAATCAGTTTTATAAATACCTTTTATGACTTCTACTTTATTTTTTATTCTATTATATATCTCCACAGCATTTTCTGTTTCTATATAAATAACCATGGTTCCACCGGTTTCCATATTACTAAATTCAGGAATTGACCCGGTCAGACTATCTCTTGACTGAAACATAATATCATTGTCTTCACATGTTACCAGAGCCCACTCAAACTTACCTTTCCCGGGATTAGAGGCAACTAAATCAAAACAGCATAAAATATCCATATAAAAATCTACAGTTTTATTTACATCATCTACCATCATATTAGGCGTAATTTTTTTCAACATCTTACTTTTTACACCTCCTCTCGAGTTAAAGATAACCGGGGGAAGATTAATCACTTACCTGTGGAATTCTCTCTATGCCATAATTTGAAGGAAATACTCCTGTCGGGCACAGGTCCATGCATTCCATGCAATTTTCACAATATTTAAAGTAAGCAGATTCCGGAATAAATACAACCTTTTTATCTGTTCCCCTTCCAACAAATCCTATTGCATTATTTCTCTTAACTTCCCTGCAATACCTCACGCACAGGCCGCATAGAATGCAGTAATTATTTTCCTTCCTGAATCTTGTCTCGCTTAAGCCATACTTTTTTGCCAGCTTTTTTATTTCTGGATTGAACGGAAATAATTCAAGGTACAGTTCAACAAGATTTTTTCTTATCTGTTCTACTTTTGGACTTTCGGTATGAACTATAAGCCCTTCCTCTACCGGATAGGCACAGGAAGCAACTATTTTCGACCTTCCATTTTTCTCTATTTCTACAATACACAGCCTGCAGGCGCCATAGGGTTTTACTTTCTCGTGATAACACAGTGCGGGAATATGAATGCCAATTTTTTTTGCTGCTTTCAGTATGGTACTATTCTTATCTACGCCGACCTTCTGGCCGTCTATATTAATATTAATTTTCTTCTTATCTGAACTCTCTTTTTTTTCATTCATAATCATATTCCCCCGGTTATAAAATGTTATTAAAATATTTTTTTATGGTCTTACTGTCCACCAGAGTCCGCCATACCTTTTACTTCTTCTTTCACTTCCTCTTCCTCCAGACCCGAACCCGTTTTTACATCAATTGCGCTGTATTTTTCCGGACAGGCTTCAATACATGAACCGCACTTGATGCATACTTTGCTGTCTATTGCATGCGGCTTTTTATCCTCTCCGCTTATCGCGCCTACCGGACACACCTTTACACAGCTTCCGCAGCCGGCACATTTATCAGCATTTATGACATAATTTATTAAAGGCAGACATACCTTTGCAGGACAGGTATTGTAATAAATATGTGCCTCATATTCCTCCCTAAAATACTTTAGTGTTGTAAGTACTATATTCGGGGCAGTGGCTCCCAGGGCACACATGGAAGCTTCTCTAAGCAATAATGATAAATCTGCCAGAAGTTTTAGATCCTCCTCACGACCTTTCCCTTCCATTATTCTTTCATAGATATAAATCATCTGTCTCAGGCCCTCCCTGCAGGGAACACATTTCCCGCAGGACTCATCGGCCAAAAATTTTAAGAAATAATGGGCTACATTTACCATGCAGGAAGTTTCGTCCATTACTACCATACCCCCTGAACCCATCATTGATCCTGCTTCTGTCAGTGCATCAAAATCTACCGGCAGGTCAAGAAGCTGCTCTGGTATTACCCCGCCAGAAGGGCCCCCGGTCTGTACCGCCTTAAATTTTTTATTATCCTTTATTCCTCCACCAATTTTATAAATAATATCCCTCAAGGTAGCGCCCATGGGTACTTCAACCAGTCCAGTATTTTTTACCTTGCCGACAAGAGAAAATATTTTTGTACCGCTGCTTTTTTTTGTTCCGATACTTCTAAACCAGCTGAATCCATTTTTAATAATTAACGGGACATTTGCGAATGTCTCTACATTATTTAAATTGGTTGGTTTTCCCCACAGACCACTTATAGAGGTATGTATATATTTCAATCTGGGTTCTCCCACACTGCCTTCAATCGCAGCAACAAGAGCGCTTGATTCTCCTGATACATATGAGCCTGCCCCTCTATGAATTTTTAAATCAAAATCAAACCCCGAATTTAAAATATTTTTACCTATAAATCCATATTCTTCAGCCTGTTTAATTGCTATATTTACATTTTCCACCGTTACAGGATATTCCTGCCTGACATAAATAAATCCTTTATTAGAGCCTATGGCATATGCTCCTATTATTAATCCTTCCAGAACGCTGTGCGGATTCCCTTCCAGTATTCCTCTATCCATATAAGCACCGGGGTCACCTTCGTCAGCATTGACAATTATATATTTTGGTTCACCTTCTGCATTCCTCGTAGTCTCCCATTTAATGCCAGCCGGAAAACCTCCTCCTCCCCGGCCCCTCAGGTTAGACTTCTTAACCTCTTCAATAACTTCTTCAGGACTCATCCTCTCAAGAACCTCTGCAAGAGCCTGGTATCCTCCAATCCTTATATAATCATCAATGCTCCCTGAATCTATCTTCAGGTGGCTATCCATAAGAACTCTTTTCTGGTACTTATAAAAAGGGATATCTGATTCTTTTTTAATTGGTTCCCCATCACTATCTTTATAAAGGAGCCTTTCTACTATTTCACCTTTTAAAGTTTTCTGGATTATCTCTGCTATATCCTCCCTTTTTACCCTCAGGTAACAGACGTCCTGCGGGTATACCACCATAATCGGCCCCATTTCGCAGTACCCGTGGCAGCCCGTTCTCCGAATAATGATTTTATCTCTGTATTTTGAATGGTTTTTATTTATTTCATCAACCATACTGCTGTAAATGTCTCCTGATGAATAAGCTTTACATCCAGGCCCGTTGCACAGAGAAAATATTATATCAGCACTTTTTAATTCATCCTGCAGCTTATCTGCTTTTTTTTGCAAATCCTTAAGAGAATTTATTTTATTGCTGTCAGCCATTTTGAACCTTCCTCTTTATTTGTTTAAAATTCTTATATTTTTATTTTTAGTTAAATTGTTTTAATATTTTTTTCAATTCACCTGTAGAGGGATTGCTATAATACTTATTGCCTATCATTGCCACCGGACCCAGCGCACAGCAACCAAGACAATTAACCGTGCTTAAAGCAAACTTATAATCACCCGTGGTGTCTCCGGGTTTTATTCCCAGGATATTCACAATTCTCTGGAGCAGTTTCATTGCCCCCCTTACATGGCAGGCTGTGCCCATGCAAACTACAATTTGATTTCTGCCCTGCGGCTCCAGATTAAAATACTTATAAAAAGTAGTGATACCATAGATACTGGTAAGGGGGACGTCCAGTCTGTTGCTTATATACAGTAGAATGTGTTTTGGGAGCCACCTGTACTCGTTCTGGATATCAAGCAGTATCTGAATTAAATCACTTCTACGGTCATCATAGTTATTTATTATTTTATCTACTTTTCCAAAATCTTTTATTGCATCTTCCAATGCCCACTCCTTTTCTCTTTTTACTTTTTTTAAATCACCGAGCCATTCGGTTAGCTGACTCTGAATAGCGTTTATTCTTTCCATATCCGCATAATTTTTCCGGGTACTTTCATAATTGAAATCTGGAGGATTTTCAGCATAAAATTCTGTATCTCTTTTAATGTTAGTTTCTTTTTTAACCTTTTGCTGTTTAATCTTCTCTTCTTTATAATCCTTACTGCGCCGGGCAATATCCAGGCCTGTTTTTATCCTATATACTGCCCTGTTATTCTCATAACCCGCTTTTTCTATCACGCCCTCTTTTTCCAATAATTTTAAATTTCTATAAACCGTTGCCTGGCCTATTTTTGGATATTTCCTGTGCGATAATAAAAATAGCTCTTCGGCACTTAGATTTTTGCTATTTTCCAGAAAGGTTTCCAGTAAGATTATCCGGGTCCCTGTAAGTCTTAAACCGCTGCTTTTAATCTTCTGCTTATACTTGCCGATATTTTTCTTACCGGCTTTTCGTGTACTCATTTTTTTAAATCTGACTGATTATATAATATTAGTGATAATGATAATGATTATCATTATGATATATGATAATACTACCAGTTTTTATTTTGTCAATCTTTTTTATTTTTCGGACCAATTAAGCAGATAAGGAGAGGTTTTGTAAAAGTATAATTAGAGAGGTGCGATTTATGAAAACATTCTGTTTGCGTGGCTCCTAAAAGATCAATAGATTATTACTTTCACGCCGAGCGGCAGCATCTCATACAGCCACCTGGCATTTTCCACTTCCAGCCTGATACATCCATGGCTGGCAGGGCTTCCCAGCTTTTCGTATTCTTCCTCAATTATATTATTGTCTCCATCAAATGGGACACTGTGAAATAGATACTCATTATAAAATCTTACCCAGTGATAGGCTCCCATACTGTACTTTTTGGACCAGAAATATCCACCTTTATGTGTGGTCTTAAACTCTCCTACTGGAGTCGGCTTCTCATCCGTCCCCCCGGAGCATATCCATTCTTTTAACAGATTATCATTGTAATATATCAGAACCTTCTGGCTGCTTAGATCCACTTCTATCCTGAAATTGTCGCTGTCGCTGTAATCAACCTCTATTGTATTATCCTGAGAAGGATTATTACTTTCTTCTCTTATTTCTCCGCTGCCTGGCTGTTCCTTTTCTTCCATGATATTATCCTCTATAATTTCCTCTTCCTGATTTATTTCTTCCTCCCGATTTTTCATAGCGGTTCCACTTTCGAAATTACCTTCGCCTCCGGTTATCTCCTGTGGCTCTGGAAAAACCGGGCTTCCGGTACCGGCTACATAATCTCCTTTAAACTCTTCATTTCCTGCTGCAGAGATGTCAGTGCTGCCAATCCTGGCCGCTGCAGGCTTTCCTGTTATTATTCCGGTATTATCCGTGCATGAAATACAGATAACGCCGGCAAATATGAGAACCAGCAGGAGAATGGCTGCATTAATCCATGGCCTTATATTTCTTTTTATAAATTTAATCAATTCCAACCACCAGTTTAAACATATTATATAATCATAGAACTCAGAAACAGATAGGTTTTATAAAAATAAGCTACTGCAACTATCAATAAATTATATAATAATCCAGAGAAACATTAAATTATATTAATAAATTTTGTCCCTGACTTTAATATTGCATTTCTAAAATGTTATAATGTAGTTTTAAAATAACATCTAAAATATTTTCCGGGCAATTTTATGGCAAAAAATATTATTAAAGCAGACGGTACTGCAGAACCTTATAACGAAGAAAAGGCAAGGTTATCTTTTTTAAAAGCCGGTGCTTCACAGAAAGTAGCCAGACGCGCCGCAAGAGAGCTTACCGGCTCAATAAAAAACAACATGACAACCACACAGATTTATGACAGAGCCCTTCACCAGCTGGAAAAGCTTGAGCCAAAATCTGCACTCAGGTATTCCCTTAAAAAAGCTATTATGGATATGGGGCCGGAAGGGTTTGTTTTTGAGAAATATATAGCAAAAGTTTTACAGGAATATGGCTATAATGCTGAAGTTGGGCAATTCGTAAAGGGGTATTGCATTGAGCACGAGGTTGATGTTATAGCAAAAAAAGAAGGTAAAATTTACATGATTGAGTGCAAGTACCGGAATTCGCCGGGGACAAAATCTGATGTGCAGACCGCGCTTTATCTAAACAGCAGATTTATGGATATAGAAAAAGCCTTTATAAAAAAAAATGGCATAACCGGCGGTTCTATCGAAGGCTGGCTGGTTACCAATACAAAATGTACCTCTGACGCAAAAAAATACGCCCGCTGTGTCGGCTTAAAAATAATGGCCTGGCAATATCCTGAAGTTGAAAACCTTCAGTATTTTATAGAATCAAAAAAACTCTATCCTTTAAGCATCCTTCGTACAATTACGGGAAAACAAAAAGTAAAACTTTTTAATTCTAATATTATCCTCGTAAAAGAACTCTTTAATTTTAAAATGGAAAGCCTTTCGGGGCTCTTATCAATAAACTACCAGAAAGCTGAGAATATTCTCCACGAATCAAAGATACTCATGCAGGATTAATTTAGGGCAGATAGTTTACCCCTGATACGAACATGGAAACAGAAGCTCTAATCCTGCCTGCTGAATAAAAACGCGCCCAGTATGCTGAATATCACGATTAAAGACAGCATTACTGTAATATTTAACCAGACAGGATACAGCTGGAGCTCTCGGCTGCCCAGCATTGCAAATCTCATTGCATCAATTCCATAAGAAAGGGGATTGATTTTAGAAACTATATTCATCCACCTGACAGTATTATTTAGCGGAAAAAGCGCACCTGAAAGAAAAAACATCGGCATCAGCAAGAAATTGGTGATTACCTGGAAGGCCTGCATAGATTTTATTACTGAAGCCAGCAGAATTCCCATTGTAGAAATTGTCATTGAAAGCAGGAACATAATAGCCAGTACTTTTAAGAATATTATAAAAGTAATTGGAATATTTAGAATTGGGCTAAAAAGCAGGATTATAGAGCCCTGGAACATGGCTATGGTAGAGCCTCCGAGAAGTTTCCCTATAACAATAGAGGTTCTGGAAATAGGCGCCACTAGAATTTCCCTCAGAAATCCAAACTCCCTGTCCCAGACAATGGACATGGCACTAAAAAAAGAAGTAAAAAGAACAGTCATACCTACAATACCCGGGAACATAAAATTTAAGAACTCTTCCCCTCCCCCGCTTCCAAAGGCGCTGAAGGAGCTTGCGATTCCTGTTCCGAGGACAAATAAAAAAAGTACCGGCTGGGCAAAAGACCCTATTATTCTTGGTTTGTCCCTGTAATATCTTTTAATGTCCCTCAGCCATACCGTGTATATTCCGTTCAATTCTCCTTTCAATGTCCCATTCTCCTTCTCATCCGCATTCTCATGTTATCCCTGGAACTCGCATTTTCTTCTCTTATTTCTCTTCCTGTAAGATCAAGGAATACATCATTCAGTGTCGGTTTTCTGGCACTGATTGATAAAATTTTAACAGGGCTGTTTTTTATAAATTCAGGGATGAAACTGGAACTATCTTTAACCTCAAACCTGGTCCTTCCCTCTTCCAGTTCATGAGTCTCGCTGCCTGTTGTCTCATTTATATATTTTTTCAGCTTATCATTATTTTCAGAGAGTATTGTTATAATATCCCCTCCAATGATCTTTTTAAGATTATCAGGACTATCAAGGGCAATGATTTTACCATGGTCTATTATGGCTATCCTGTCACATATTTCAGTCTCTTCCATATAATGTGATGTTAAAAAAATAGTAATTTTTTTATTCTTCTTTAATTTGACTATGTAATCCCAGATCTTATTTCTTGTCTGGGGGTCAAGACCGAGAGTCGGTTCATCCAGAAATAAAACTTTTGGATAGTGCAGAAGTCCCCTGGCAATCTCAAGCCTCCTTCTCATCCCGCCTGAGTAAGTCATAACAAGACTGTCCTTCCGGCTTATAAGGTCCACCATCTCCAGAACTTCTTCGGACCTTTTTTTTAGTTCGCCGCGTGGAATGTTATAGAGAAGGCCATGGAAATATAAATTTTCGAGTGCCGTTAGCCTGTCGTCAAGACTGGGGTCCTGGAATACTATACCTATGCTGTTTCTTATTTTATTTCTTTCTCTTGCCGCGTCGAATCCATTTAGAGTAATTTCCCCTGATGTTTTTGAGAGAAGCGTGCATATCATATTTATTGTGGTAGTTTTGCCTGCGCCATTGGGACCGAGGAAACCAAAAATCTCATCTTCCTTTACCGAAAAAGTAATATTGTCAACAGCTGCCAGTTCTTTAAATTTTTTTACCAGGTTTTTTACTTCTATAATGTTGTTTTCTGCACCTGTATCGTCCACTTACAGTCCCGCCTTTTTATAGTTCTATCTCTTTTTACTATCATTATCTTTTTTCTACCATCAGGGGCGCCTTCCGGAAATTTCCTTTTTAGTAAAAGAAAATATATTAAGTAGATATAAAGTGGCCACACCAAAGATAGACTAAATATATTTTTTAAACTTAACAAATTTTATAAAAAATAATAATAATGTCAATATTTTAAACTTTCCTGTATTTTTGAGGTGAGTGAAATCAATTGCTTTGAAGACTACTGGCATGGCCTGTTCCTGTGTGTTTTATAAAAAACAGTCGCTTTATTATTATCTGCCGCCCGTGCAGGTGCTGCAGCTTCCGCCCATACAGGTGCTGCATGATGAGGAGCTGCCGGAATAGCCATCTCCGCCGCGAGGGTTTTTAAATCCTACAGAAGAAAATACTCTTACCATATTTTTACTTCCGCATTTGCTGCACTTTATTTCTGCTTTATTGTCTCCGGTAATGGTTACTTCTGTAATATTTTTACATACTTCACATTTATAATCTAAAAATCTCAAAGATTATCACCTTTAATTAATGTTTAATATATATAATAAAAATACATCCATTTTAAGGACAGCATACTATATTATTTTAAATATATGCCATGAATTATTATAAACAAATGGTGCCGTTAACTTCAAGCAGATTAAAAAAGCAGTTATAAAAATTTTAAAAGGTAAAAGTTATTCAAATATTACCAGAGATCACCTCTGCACTCTTCCCGAAGCATCGCCAGTCATTAACTTTTCAACCTCGCCTACCGAAACTCTATTGTAATCTCCAGATATCGAGTGTTTCAGGCAGCTTGCTGCTGTTGCAAACTCCAGTGCCTTCTGCTTATCTTTATAAGCATTCAGCCCGTATATTAATCCAGATGCAAATGCATCTCCGCCGCCTACCCTGTCCACAATATCTGTAATTTCATATTTTCTGCTTAAATAAAATTTCTTCCTGTCATTCATGCAGGCAGACCAGCCGTTTATGCTGGCGCTTTTACTTTCCCTTAAGGTTATAGCTACAGCTTTAAGATCTGGAAATGTCTCTAAAACTTTTTCACTGAGCGCTTCATATTTCTTCACATCAAGTTTTCCGCTTTCCACATTTATATCAACTTTAATACCGAGAGATTTCTGGCAATCTTCTTCATTTGCAATTCCGTAATCTACATATCTTACGAGTTCAGGCATTACCCCGGTTGCATCTTTTCCGTATTTCCAGAGCTTGCCTCTGTAATTAAAATCACATGATATAATTATTCCTTTTTCCTTTGCCTTCTTTACTGCTTCAAAGGATAGCTCCATTGCACTTTCTGAAATTGCAGGAGTGATACCGGTAATATGGAACCACTCTGCATTACTGAATACCTTTTCCCAATCTATATCACCGGGTTTTGCCATTGATATTGCCGAATAACTTCTGTCATATACTACTATAGACGGCCGCTGGTTCACGCCGCTTTCCAGATAATAGGTACCCATTCTCCCCTGATTGCGTATTATCAGGGAAGTATCAATGCCCCATTTTTTTAACTCGCTCTCACAGGCACTCCCTATTCTGTTTTCAGGCAATGCCGTGCAAAAAGCAACATCAAAGCCAAAATTTGCAAGAGAAATAGCAACATTTGCCTCGCCTCCTCCAAAGGTCGCTTCCAGCACTGGTGACTGGAACAGCCTCTCAAAGCCAGGCGATTTTAATCTCAACATCACTTCACCAAAAGTTATTATCCTTTTTCTTTCCATTTATATATCCCTCCTTATTTCTGTAAAAGGTGTACTGCAAAACCATTTATCTCTTTTTCAAAATAAACTGCAGCAGGCCTATCTTCCGGGCCTTTCCTTGTGCTCCAGTCTATCTTATAGCCTTTTTTGCCGAGATAATATGCGGCTCTTGAGATACTGTTTGTCCTGATAGCAATATGGCCCATTTCCCCCCGACCTTTTGCTTTATTGACTTCAATTCCAGTACCGGAAAAATTAGATGAGTTTCCCTCTTTAAGCTTAAAACCAAAAGCATCCGAAAACGCCTCTGCAATAGCCAGCGACTCCTTTTCGTTTTCTGCATTAATCCCGATATGGGCAAGCTCAAACCCCAGCAATATATCAATAGATTCCTTTACAATGCCGGATATCTTGGTAAAATTTTTATCATTAATATCAGATGCTTTGCATAGCCAGCTTCCCCCTACTGCATGTATATAAAGCTTATCCGCAAAATCTGCAAGATTTTTATTGCTCACCCCCCCGGTCGGTATAAATTTAACCATTCTGTACGGGCCATACAGTGCCTCACAGCCCTTTATCCCTCCAAAAATACCTCCCGGGAAAAACTTAAGTATATTGATATTATAGCTAAGAGCCTGCTGTACTTCTGTCGGAGTAACGACCCCCGGTGTTACAACCACTTCTTTATTCTGGCACCACTCAACAAGCTCCGGATTTAATCCCGGGGACACGACAAACTCAGCACCAGCGTTTACAACTTCTTCGGCTTGCTCTATTGAAAGAACTGTACCGGCCCCTACCAGCATATCAGGGACGGCTTCTTTTATCTTTCTTATTGATCTTATTCCTTCATCAGTACGCAGGGTAATCTCCATAACATCAAGTCCGCCGTCCATTACTGCTTTTGCCGCGGATGCCGCAAGCCGGGCATCATCAACGACTACAACCGGAACAAGACCTGCATTCCCTATTCTCTTTAAAACATCATTCATTATAATCTCCCATAAATTTCATTTTTCAATATTACGGCCTTAACACCAAACTTACTTTTAGTCCACCGTCATACCGGTAGATATTTTTACACAATTCCATACAGCCGCGTAAAAATATCTTATTTAACAAATTTTTATATTTTAAAATTATTTTTTAAATTTACCTGGCCAGCCACCCGCCATCTACAGCAAGTGTATATCCGTTAACATAATCTGAGGCTTCAGATGCCAGAAAAACAGCAGGTCCTGCAACATCTTCGGGCAATCCCCATCTCCCGGCCGGAATCCTGTCCAGTATAGCTTTGCTTCTGGCTTTATCTTCCCTTAATGCTTTTGTATTATTTGTAGCCATATAGCCCGGGGCAATAGCATTAACATTTATATTATATTTTGCCCATTCATTGGCCAGTGCTCTTGTTAGCCCCATAACTGCGCTCTTGCTTGCAGTATATGAAGGAACCCTGATTCCGCCCTGGAAAGAAAGCATTGAGGCAATATTTATTATTTTACCGCCTGTTTTCTGTTTAACAAATTGTCTGGCGATAGCCTGCGAAAAGAAGAACACAGTTTTAGCATTGATATCTATAACGTCATCCCAGTCCTTCTCGGTAAAATCTATTGCATCTTCTCTTCTGATAATGCCTGCATTATTAATAAGGATATCTACTTTGCCGTATTCTTTTACTGTCTGCTCTATTATGCTTTCTATTGGTTCCGTAGTTAACAGGTTTGCCTTAATCTCTAAAAATCTTCTCCCTATTTTTTTAACTTTTTCCCCGGTTTCAGCTGAATCTACATAATCCACTCCTGTTATATCTGCACCTGCTTCAGCAAGGCCTATTATCATCCCCTGGCCGAGACCGGTACTGCTTCCGGTTACAATTGCAACTTTCCCTTCCAGATTTAATTTGTCCAGCATCATAAATCTTCATCCCTTTCTTTTGTATAAGTTATTTCATATCTTTTGTTTCAATAGCATCCATATCGGTAAATGTCTGGTTTTCTCCAACCATTCCCCAGATAAACGAATATGCACAGGTACCGCACCCTGAATGTATGGACCAGCTTGGTGTTATTGCTGCCTGTTCATTCCTCATAACGAGATGCCTTGTCTGGCCGGGTTCTCCAATAAAATGAAAAACTATTTGATCTTCCGGCAGGTCGAAGTACGCATATACTTCCATTCTCCTCTGATGAGTATGGCAGGGCATTGTGTTCCATACATTTCCAGGCGCCATCTGTGTCAGACCCATACATAACTGGCAGCTTTCCACCACACCTGGCTGGATATACTGATTTATCACTCTTTTATTACTGTTTTCATCACTACCCATATCAACTTTATTGGCTTTATTAATATCTATATGAGTAGTCTCACAGGTCTTATGTGCCGGGGCGCTTAACGTATAAAATTTTGCCGGTTTAGACGAATCTGCACTCTCAAACAGTACTTCTTTTGCGCCTTTGCCCACATAGAGCCCGTCCCTCGGATTCATCTCATATTTCTTTCCATCAACAGTAATACTGCCTTTCTGTCCCATATTGATAACCCCGAGTTCTCTTCTTTCCAGAAAGTAATCTGTGCCGAGATTATGCATTATATCCAGATTCTGCCCCAGCTCGATTGCTTTCGCTGCCGGCATCACGCCTATAACAATTATTCTGTCAATCTGACTGTAAACTCTTTTAATCTCTCCGCTTAGAAATAAGTTTTCAACTAAAAATTCTTCCCTTAGTCGCTCTGTTGTATAATGCTTTGCATCCTTTGAATTCATTGATTCTCTAATTTCCATTTTTTCTCCCCTTTTATTCCTTTATTAATTATCTTCTTCTTATACCACTTATAACCATTAAATATAAATTTTCAAATATTAAAAAATTTAAGTTATAACTTCAAAACAAATATATATATTTGCCTGTCAGTGATAACCGGCAATTTTAAGTATCCAGAATACTGCGACTGAAACTGATATAGATAAAGCTTATTTAAATACCAATCCCGGTAACCATAATGAAAGTGCCGGAATGAAAGTAACCAGCAGTAAAATTATGAAATTACATACTATATAGGGCAGGGCACCTTTGAATATATCTGTTATATCCATTTTAGAAATCTTTGCAGCTGCATTCAGGCACATACCGACAGGCGGCGTAACCAGACCAATGGCGACACCTACTATCATAATAGCTCCAAACTGCAGGGCACTTACTCCCAGGCCTTCCATTACAGGCAGTAATATTGGCACTACAAGCAATAATGCCGGCGTAACATCAATAAACGTACCGATAATCAGGATGATAATGTCCAGCATTAACAAAATCCATACCCTATGGACCTGCAATCCCAGGAAAAATTCGGCAATCGTCTGAGGCACCTGTTCTATTGCCAGAATCCACGAAAAAATCATGGAAAAACCAATAATAATCATAATGCTGCTTGATGATAGAAAGGCTCTTTTTAGCGCGTTAAGAAGTGCGCCACCTTTTAATTCTCTGTACACCAGAAACCCTAATAATGTTGCATATAAAACAGCAACCCCTGCAACTTCGGTTGGTGTTGCAATACCAAATGATATTGCCAGAACAATAACAACAGGCATAAGAACTGCAAGAGAGCCGTCCCTCATTGTAAGGCCAAAATGCCTTTTATCAAACTTTGTAAATTCTGGATGATAATGATTCTTTTTTGAAATAATATAGACCAGTGCAGTCTGCGTCAGGCCGATCAATATTCCCGGTATTGCTCCTGCCAGAAACAGGGCTCCCACTGATTCCCCCGATATCATTGCATACATAAGCATTGGTATGCTGGGCGGTATAATCATTCCTACCGTGGATGAGGCTACCGTAATACCAACTGCTACCGGTTTCGGGTATCCTTTTTCAACCATCTGAGGAATAAGCACTGAGCCTATTGCCGAAGTATCGGCAACCGATGAGCCGGAGATGCCGCCAAAAATCATGCTTGCAATTACATTGACTTCACCGAGACCGCCCCTAACAGGCCTAACTACATAACCACAAAAATTTATAATTCTCTTTGTCACTCCACCATGATTCATTAATTCCCCTGCCAGTATAAATAACGGGAGCGCAATCATCACGAAACTATTTGTACCAGCCCAGATTCGCTGGGGTATCATAGAAATATAACCTGGATTATAAACTACAAAATATAATAAACTTGATGCTCCTATAGCAAATGCAATCGGGACTCCTATTGCTGCAAGTAAAAAAAAAGTTCCTATCAATAGTCCTACCGACATTTAGTTATTCTCCTCCTAAAAATTTTAGATATAATTAAGATTTACCAGTTACCTTTTTAAAATCAATAAATTTTAATACAATTTCCCTTAATTCATATATGGCAATCATTACAAAAGAGATTGTAAACATATAGTAAACTGTTGAATATTGTAATTTAAGCCCTGAGCTTATCTTGCCGCCCACCTTTTCAATCCAGCCCAGACTCAGGTATGCTGCCATTAATACAGTAATTAAAGTGATTATACTTATTAGAACTTCTAAGAATATTTTAACTTTTGGGGGTAATTTATCTTTTAATATTGATACTTTAATATGCTCATCCCATCTTACCCCCAGTATTATTCCAAAATAAGTCGTTGCAATAAATATAAAAACAATAAGTTCTTCCGTCCAGTTAAATACAATGTTAAAAAGATATCTTAAGGATACTGATGCTATGACCAGAACAACCAGTCCGCTCATAAGTCCAATATCAAGATAAAATAAACTTTTATCCATACCGATAAATAACCCATTAAATATTTTTTTTAATATTTTCACTATTTCTCTCCCTGAGATACTATTTTCTATATAAGAAAGAGAAAAGTGACCGGGCACTTTCTCTTTCTTATATAGAGTACGTTCTTATATTACTTTATTCTACTACTCAATTGAGCTTCTTACTTTATCCAGCAGCTCGGCAGTAAACCATCCTTCATCAATAAAGTAATCATATACTGGTGCACATTTTTCAATAAATGCTGCTATATTTTCATCTGTAAGATACGTTATTTCCATGTTTTCTTCCATAACAGGCACTACAGCTTCTGCTCTTTCAGTCATTAATATATCGTTGTGTTTCATTGATTCTTTTGCTGCATCAGTAACTATTTCCTGCAGATATGGCTCCAATGACTGATACCAATCATTGCTTACAAACATTGGGTCCGGGTGTATCTGGTAATTGGACATTGTCATATACTTTTGTACTTCATAGAATTTTTTATCATCAATATTAACCAGCGGGTTCTCCTGTCCGTCTGCAACACCCGTCTTTAATGCCATGTATAGTTCAGCATAGGGAATAGAAACCGGGTTTGCTCCCAGTGCTTCCATAATCTTTATAATGCTTTCTATTGGCGGGGTCCTCATCTTTAATCCTACAATATCTTCAGGAGTTTCAATTGGTTTTACATTGTTTGTCCACTGCCTGAGTCCACCTGCATCTCCTGTTGCCGGTATATAAATACCTACGTCCAGAGCAGCTGCGGCAATTTCGTCTCCAATAGGACCGCTCGCAATTGCTGTAAATTCAGCCGGTTCATTAAACAGAAAAGGCATCATATAAACTGATAATTCAGTTGCAACATCATCAAAGCTCCCGCCTCTGGTTGCCTGCAATGTTCCCATTTGAACCTGTTCAAGCATCTCGGCTTCAGTTCCAAGCTGGCCTGCCGGATACAGCTCGACATCTATAGCACCTTCTGAATTTTTCTCTACCAGCTGCTCAAAAACCAGTAAAGACATATGTCTTGGTGCACTGGTTGAGTGTGAATGGCCAATCTTCATCGTATATGTGCCAGGAGCTACTTTTTCTACTTCTTCTACTACTTCCTCTGCTGCTTCTTCAACTTCTTCTACTACTTCCTCTGCTGCTCCCTCGCATCCTACAAGTGAAAAAGTTGCAATTGTTGATATACTCAACATCAACATTATTAACCATAATAATGTTTTCTTCATTTCAAATCCTTTCTTAAAAAAATCTATTATATAAAGTATTTTTATCTCTTTTACCACCCCCTGTACTTTACTTTTAATATTTTTCCTGATAAATTCCTGTTGAGATTTGTTTGTGTTATCCTCTAATATAATCGGGCAAAACATCAGATTATATTAGCTACATAAACAAATCTCTTTTTACTTCATTTTCCATCACCTCTCTTTATATTATTTACGCGGCATATTTTAATATTTCTATGGCTAATAGAAATTCCCTTAATTGCCCGGATATTTAGAATTACCCTTCAATAAATCCCAGTTCTTTAGAAATCATATCCGATTTCTCTATCAGGACATCCTTGAATGTAACCAATTTTGATAAATTCATTCTTGATTTTATTGCAGATATACTTGCAGCATACCTGACATTTCTACTGTAATCCCTTATCGGTGCAGCTATACAGCAAATATTTTCCTCGTGTTCCGAGTTGTCAACAGCATATCCATCCTGTCTGATATCTTCCAGGATTTTAAGAAACTCTTCTTTATCAGTGATTGTATTTTTTGTAAGTGGTATAAAATCAAGATCTTTAATTATGTCATTTATAACTTCATTTTTTTGAAATGCCAGAATTACTTTACCTGCCGCAGTACAGCTAATAGGGGCCACATTTCCAATTCTTGAATACATTCTTATGGGTTTTGCACTCTCAATTTTATCTATATAAACAACTCTCTTCCCGTCAAATGTTGTTAGATGAATTGTCTCATTTGTATATTTTTCAAGTTCTAAAAGATATGGGTGAGCGATATTTCTGATATCTATGGAGTCAATTATTTTTGTGGATATATTTAAGAATTTTAACCCGAGACTGTATTTTTTATTGGCAGGGTTCATCTTAACATAATTATATTTAAGGAGCGTTTTTAGAAATCTGTAAACTGTGCTTTTGTCTATACCTAATTTATCAGAAATATCCTTAAGCCTTAATTCACTGCTATTTTCTAATAAATCAATTATTTTGAAGAACCTTATTAATGTTTCTACCATTTAAAAAAGTTTCTAATAATGAAATATAGTTTTATTAAGTGAAATTAAAATACCAGAATGGATAATTTTTGTCAAGTGTTAAAGGCAGTGTGTCATTTACGATTTAAAATTGCACACTTATCTATAAGATTTATGTTTGAGCTCTTCCATTAAAATGCCAAAGAAATTAAAATATAACCTTTATAGAATTAAAATAAAACCATAAGGAGCAGTTATGTTTTTTAAACCAGATATCAACAATTATACCCCTGGCAAAATAATATGCGTTGGAATGAACTACAAATCTCATATCAAAGAACAGGATGGCCGTTTCCCTGAAAAGCCAGTACTATTTTCCAAAGCAAGGAGCTGCGTTGTAAAAAATAAAGAACCCGTAATATATCCTCCTGAGGTTAAAGAGCTTGATTATGAAGTTGAACTTGCAGTTGTAATAGGAAAAAAAATGAAAAACACTCCCGGGGACAGAGTATCGGATTATATTTACGGATATACAATAATGAATGATATTACGGCCAGGGACATCCAGAAAAATGAATCACAGTGGTACCGTTCAAAAAGTTTTGATACTTTTGGACCGGTAGGCCCGGTTATTGTCAGTAAAAATGAGATATCCGACCCGCAGAACCTCAGCCTGAAATCTTATGTAAATGGTGAACTCAGGCAGAATGGAAATACAAACGATATGATATTCGGAGTCTATGAACTCTTATCATTTATTTCAAAATCAATTACTCTGGAGGCAGGAGATATAATATCAACGGGGACTCCGTCAGGAGTCGGTGTTTTCATGAAACAAAAAAAATTACTCAGGCCCGGAGATACAATAATATGCGAAATTGAAAAAATAGGGAGGCTTGAGAATAAAATAGCAGCAGGATTATGAGCGATATTTTTCAAATATTTTTCGGATCAATGATTGTCGCTTTTTCGGGCGCGCTTGTTCCGGGACCCATGCTGACCCTCGTAATAAGCAGCGTTGCCAGAAAAGGATTCTGGACTTCTTTTTTTATTGTGCTGGGGCATTCATTACTTGAGCTTGCAGTTGTAATATGCTTTATATTCGGGATACTTAAATTTCTGGATAATCCCCTTGCTGCAAAAATAATAGGTATTCTGGGAGGTATTTTCCTGCTGTACCTGGGGATTGATATCATAATATCAATTTTTAAGAATAAATTTACCATAGACTTTAAGTCAACAATAAAAGAGAAAACAATAACAGGAAAATCAACTATTACGCTGATATTCAGGGGTATTCTTATAAGTCTTATGAATCCTTACTGGTTTATCTGGTGGATGAGTATTGGAGCGGCTTTTCTTTTAAAAAGCGTGGAATTTAATTTTACCGGTGTTACATCTTTTTATGTGGGGCATATAAGCGCCGACTTTATCTGGTATCTATTCATCGGGTTTCTCGTGAGTTCCGGCCGCAGATTTTTTAACCAGAAAATATACAATGGCATTTTAACAGCCTGCAGCATATTTTTATTTTACCTGGGGATAAAATTTATAATTGACGCTTTAATGTAAAAAGCTTTCGGTTAAACTTAAGCTGCTGCCTGATTTTAGCAGCCATATTCTTTTTATCCATTTTTTCTGATAAAATTTTTAAACTGCTTTCTGTTAAAAAAGTAAAAAGGAGTAATTATTTTCATACCCGTATTAAAAACAAAAAAAACTTTTTTTTTATACACATTAATAGCCTTACTTCTTTTATGCGCAATTACTTACGCTATTATTTCAATCATTCGCACAGACACCGGCAGCAATTACGGCCAGCTTGTTATCAATAAAAGTTCTTATTCCAGCCCCGGAATTATGAAAGACTTAAATAATCCCGGAAGAAGTATAATATCCCTGAATTTAAAATCTGGTAGTGGTAAAACTGATATCACCAGAGTAAATCTACTGCTTGATAAAACCCTGGATGAATCATGTGAAAAAATTTATCTCGGCCAAGAAGAATCCTCACTGGGTATAGCAGGGTTTCAGGAATCAACATCAAGACCTGCTGTATATTCAGAAAGTTCCGCTGCTGAAGAAAGCCGGAACCTGAATCCAGACAATATGGAAACACAGCTCCTTTTTTATATCAACAACATCAGAACCAGGAATGGTCTTTGTGCGCTGGGTTCAAACCAGACCCTTGTAAATATTGCAGATTCAAGATGCAGGGATATGCTCAGCAGAAATTATTTTAACCACGTAACTCCTGAAGGTAAAAATATATTTAACATACTTCAAGAAAACAGGGTTATGTATGCCTCTGCAGGTGAAAACCTGTACGGGTGCTCTCCGCCGTCAGCTGGACCTGTGGAGGTTATAATAAGTACCTGGCTGGGCAGCGGCGGCCACAGAGAAAATTTATTTAACCCGCATTATACCCGGGTGGGAATAAAGATAGTTGACGGAGAAAATAGAAGAGTGGTCACTGCGATATTTTTAAATTAATTTTTTATAGCTCTGATTAAATAAGTACACATACAACTTCTATAGTTTGCTATCCTGCTTTTTTGATTCCTGAGACATTATAAGGAAGGCAATTAAAATTATTACTATGTTTGCTGGTATTTGAAAAAGCCACATCATATATATATTTCCGAAAGAAGTTAAATACCCCTGAGTAATATAGTGGAGAGGGACAAATATCACCGGCAGCCAGGCAAAAGAAAATATAAGAATTAACAAAAATTCCAGCCATCCCTGAGGAAATAATTTTGTAATATTTTTATATTTTAAAATTACTATCCAGGATGTAAAAATTATAACGGAAAAAACTACTGCAATAGGAACCTGGATAGCAAGCTGGTTATACTGTATAAAGTAATGATAAACTCCAAAACCGAAGACAATTGAAGCTACATTTACTATTGCAAGAATAAAGCTGTGTAAAATTACTTTAAAAACTCTCATAAACTTCCGGGTTAATAGCATTTCAGCTGTATTTTAATAAGTAATTATATTCCATTTAAATCCAAATACCAATTAGTAATTGTATTCAGTTGCACGTACCGTATAATATGTATATGAATTGCTGCACAATCAAAAGCAAAGGGTTTCAGGTTTACATCAGGAATATAAAATCCAGATTTATAAATGTTTTCGTTTTATTTTTTTTGTGAATAATTTATAATTTGTTTTGTTTTACTAAAATTATAATCACTTTTTGCTATTGTAAATTCAAATTTACTATAATTTATGTATTATAAATTAGTTATAGAAGTACTGGGTGGATTAGCACTTTTTATTTTTGGCATTAATAGACTCAGTAGCAGTCTTCAGAAAGTTACTTCCAACAAATTAAAATCAGTCATAAATACACTTACAAAAAGATCCTGGACAACAGTTCTTGTAGGTATGTTTACAACCATGCTTATACAGAGCAGCAGCGCCACCTCAGTAATGACTGTTGGTTTTGTAAATGCAGGGCTGATAACCTTAAGACACGCAATTGGAATAATAATGGGCGCAAATATCGGTACTACAGTAACTGCTCAAATAGTATCCTTTAAAATAGATATACTTGCATTCCCACTGATAATCATAGGGTTCCTTATTCACTTTTTAAGCAAGAGAAGAAGAATTAAAAATATTGGAATGACAATAATCGGGCTGGGAATTTTATTTCTTGGTATGACCGTCATGAAATCAGCGCTTGAGCCTTTAAGGGATAACGAGGGTTTTAAAAGCTTCCTTTTGCTTTTCAGCAAAAATCCATTTCTTGGTATTTTAGCAGGGCTTTTTTTAACCACCCTGCTGCAAAGCAGTTCGGCTACAATCGGGCTTCTAATAGCCCTTGCAGCCCAGGGCCTTATTCCCATTGAAGCTGCAATACCAATTCTTATAGGAGATAATATCGGTACCTGTTCTACTGCATTAATATCAAGCATAGGAACAACTGTTACGGCCAAAAGAACTGCCTTCTCTCATCTTATGTTTAATATCTTTGGTACAATAATCTTTGTCACTCTTTTATACGGCTTCAAACTGCAGCCTGCAATTGTAAGATTAACGGGTACAAGCGTACCTCACCAGATTGCCAATATTCATACCTCCTTTAACATACTCACTACCATAATACTTTTCCCGATGATTGGTTTATTTGAGAAAGTTGTCTTAAAATTAATTCCCGGCAAAGATATTACGGTGCACAAGAATGCTTTACATCTGGACGGCAGATTAATCAGCACTCCCGCATTATCACTTGAACAGACAAACAAGGAATTATTAAGAATAACCAAAATTGACAAGACAATGCTTAACCTTGCATTTGAGCGATTACAGAATAAGGAAGTTTTAATTGAAAAAAAATTACTTGATAGAGAAGCTGCCGTTGACAGTATTACGGAGGATATAATAAGGTATCTTACCAAAATATCTCAAAAGTCCCTTGGCTTAAGGCTATCAAATAAACTTACAAACCTGCTTCATGTTGCCTATGATGCAGAAAGAGCCGGAGACCATGCAGAAAGCATACTCTATCTTATACTTGTAAAAGACGAAAATAATATTTCTTTCAGCAAAGCTGCCCTTGAACAACTTGAGCTGGCACATAATAAGGTTGACCATCTTTACGACATACTTATATCAGGAATGGAAAACAACAACTTAAAAAAGCTCAAACAGTGTGAGAAAATTGAATCCGAAATAGACCTCCTTGTTAAAGAAACCCGAACCGACCATTTGAAGAGGCTTCAGAACGGTGACTGCGTTCCGCTTTCTGGAGTAGTTTTTTCAGATATCATTATGCATCTTGAAAGAATAGGAGATCTGCTTTACGGTATATCAAGAAATCTCCTGAATATTAAAGAATACAAGATAGGCCAGAATAGATGAGAAAAGCATTCTACGATAAGATTGATGAAATTTCAAAAGATGTTTTATCGATGAGTACGCTTGTGCAGGAGGCGGTATCAAATGCAGTAAGAGCCCTGCTTGAGGCAGATACTGATACGGCACAAAAAGTAATAGACAATGACCAAAAAATAAATGATTATGAAATTTTAATTGAAGAAAAATGCGTAGTGCTTCAGGCAGAGCATCAGCCGGTTGCGGCAGACCTGAGATATCTGCATTCCATAAGCAATATAATAATACATCTTGAGAGAATCGGTGACCTTTCCGTTAATATTGCCCGAATTGCTAAAAATCTTTCCGGATTAACAATACAATACCTGGATGCAGAAATGAAAAAACTTCTGCTGGAAATGTTTAACCTTGTAAAGCCCGTGCTTGATAAAGCTATTTCTGCTTTTAAAGAAAATGACCTCAAACTGGCTTCTGGAATTGATAAGATAGACAATGCCGTAGACGATATTCAAAAAACTATTATTAAGAAATTATACTGCTCCGTATTTAACAAAAAAGATAATATAAAAATTATTGCAGACCTGTCTCTTGTGGCAAGATATCTTGAAAGAATTGGAGATCACTCCGTAAGTATCGGGGAAAGAGTTCAATATTACCAGACTGGCGACTACAGCGTCTTTCACAGTGACGCTTAGAAATTTTTACAGAAACTTCTAAAATATTATACTCAAAAACATTCACCATCCCTTAATCTGCAGAACTCACTTTCATATTCAACTTCTATTGTAGAATGTTCAAGCCCGAGGGGGTTTATAATTTCTCTTACTTTTCTTTTTATGCCGTTTATCTCTTCTGCGGCTGTACCATCTTTTATTACGATATGGGTGGACAGTACATTATTTAAGCTGTCCATAGACCAGACATGTGTGTGGTGTATACTTACAACATTTTCTATTTTTAGAATTTCTTCTTCAATTTTTTTTATACTTATCCCTTCCGGTACCGCCTGCAGAAAGACAGAAAAAGTCTTTTTTAAATTAATAATCACCCTGTATAAAATATAAATTGTAATCAATATTGATAATACCGGGTCCAGTATTGGAATGCTTTTGAAAATCATTATGATGCTTATAATAAGAATCGCCGCCCAGCCCAGAACGTCTTCAAAAAGATGCAGAGCTACGATTTTTTCATTTAATGATTTTCCCCGTCTGACTCTTAACGCAGCAACCCCATTTACTATAATACCGACTATCGCAAAAAGCACCATTCCTTTTGCATCCGGCTGCTCTGGATTGAACAGCCTGGGTACAGCTTTTGATAATATGTAAACTGAACCTGTAATTAATATCAAACTGTTTATCAGTGCTGCAAACAAAGAATATCTCCTGTAACCATAAGAATATTTCTCATCCTTTTTCTTCCCTGAATATTTTTCCAGAATCCACGATAATCCCAGGGAGAAACTGTCTCCCAGGTCATGCAGAGCATCGGATATAATAGCCATGCTGTTAGTCCAGAGTCCACCTACAATTTCAAAAATAACAAACCCGAGGTTTAAAAAGAATGCTAATTTTATATTTTTGATATTTTCCTGCTTATTACTATTAATATGCACCATTATATTCTTATTTATTTTTTAATTTTTTATATATAAATTCAAAATATGTCTATTCTTAATCCTGGAAGTATCCTATAAATGCATATATTTATACCTTTTAAAGGAGCCTTTTTTCTCCCTTAATTTCTTTAATATCCGTAATATCCTGGGTAACTTCCAGGCATCCTCTGTAATTATCCCTGTTGTCATAAATCGGGAAATACCTGATATAAACAAAGCGGTTATCCAGGTTAATCCAGAATTCAGCCACTTCTCTTTTTTTTGCCCTGAAATCATCAAGTATTTTCTGTACTTTATCAATGCTTTTTTTGGGATGGCAATTCTGAACTTTTAAACCAATTACAGAAGTTGACCTTTTAAATATCCTGCTTTCCGGTTTATTAAAATACCTTACTTCGTCATTCTCTCCAACAAATGTTATATCAACCGGTATTGTTTCCAGTATAAGTCCAGCCTCTTCAGCGTTTATCTTCCCTGTTTTAAATTCCAGAATCTTTTCGCTGCCCTTATTCATAATATACCTCCTGTAATTTATAAGTTTTTTAAAAAATTCCTCCCTGAATTATTCTTCCTTAAAATCCTTCGCTTTCGATTGGCGGATTTTATTTTAAGCACATAACTTAAATATATAATCCTTTTTTAAAAAAATAAACAAAATTTATAATCATTTATCATCGCTATTTTATAAATTAATATATATTTTAATTAATTATAATACTAATATATACATTACTATATATATCTTTTTATTACATCTTGTATCAATATATTTAATAATTAATTTAAATTAAAAATTTTATAAATTTCTATTGACATTTGTTTTTATATAGTGTATTTTAAACCCGTTAAATTCTTTTAGTTGTGAATGTAAAAAAATTAGATGCTATGAAGTTTTCCTTAAATTTGGACGCTTGAGGGAAATGGAGCAAATAGCGTAACCGGCTAATTTAGCCGGTTTTTTTTATTTCATATAAGAATAAATGACCGGCAAATTGATAAGATAATCTTAAAATATAATAGAGATATAATTATCATTTTATAGCAGGTTATTTAAAATGTTCTGGCAAAATATAAACTTTTTTATTCCTCTTATTTCTGTAGTTGCTCTGGCTGTCCTTGGCACCTTTTATATATGGATATACAGAAAAGGAGTCCAGGATATTGCAGGTATCGGGATAATGGTTCTTTCTATTATCTGGATAATGGCATATATACTCCAGCAGAGTATAGCACCAGATCATTTAAAAGTGCTTTTTGATAAGATTCAATACACCGGTGTCTTTCTTTTACCGGTTGGACTATTCCTTATTGCAGCCGGCTACAGCAATTGCAAAAAAATCTTTAAACCAAAATATATCCTTCTTATCAGTGCATTTCCTGTTATTGCCATCTTTCTTGCCTTTACGAATGAAATCCACAGGCTTGTCTGGGCTAATGCAAGTCTTGTTTTATTCGATTCTTTTAGTCTTGTAGTTAAAGAATATAATACCCTGTATTTTATTTCGGTTCTGTATTCAAGTATCCTGACACTTGCCGGTATAACAATAATAATTACAGACATCGTAAAATCATACAGGAAACCTGACGGACAGAGCCGCTGGAAAAAATTTCTTCTTATTCCATATGTATCCATCTCCTGGCTAATAATACTGGCAAAATATCTTGGCTTTAATCCCTTCCCCTACGTAGAGGAGACACCCATAGTAACTGTAATTTTCACTCTTGCAATCATTGCAGTACTAAATAAAACACGGATAAGAGAGATAATGCCTGTTGCCTTTGAAACTATTTTTGAAAATATGGATGACGGTCTTATACTTGTTGACGGAAAAGAAAATGTTTTAAAACTGAACCCGGCCTCCCTGAAAATATTTAAAACTCAATTCAATGAGATAGCCGGTAAACCAGTCAACCATCTATTAACAGACCAGGGTGAAAATACAGATATTTTCCTGGGGAATAAAGATTTAAAAATAGGAAATAATGGAAGTCAGTGCTTTTACAATACAAAGCAGACAGAGATGAAAAGTGATAAAGGAAAACCCCTCGGCAAAGTAATAGTATTAAGAGATATAACAGAAATAAGAAAAGCAGAAGAGGATATAAAATACCTCAGTTTTTACGATAAATTAACCGGTGTTTACAACCGGGCATTCTTTGATATTGAACTAAAAAGACTTAATGCCAGCCGCCAGATGCCGTTAAGTCTGGTAATAGGAGACGTAAACGGATTAAAATTAACTAATGATGCTTTCGGGCATGCATATGGAGATGAGCTTCTTAAAAAAATTGCGGATATACTTAAATCATGTTTCAGAAAAGAAGATATCATAGCCAGGTGGGGTGGAGATGAATTTAGTATTTTAATGCCCAATACATCTTATTCGGCTACCATGCAGATTGTGAACCGGGTTCATAAAAAATGCAAAGAATTAAGCACGGATACTATGGTGATAAGTATATCAACAGGGATTGCAACCAAAGAAAGAACCCGCGGGAGCACGGATGTATTATTAAAAGAAGCAGAAGACAGAATGTACAAACACAAGCTTATGGAGAATCAGAGTATCCGCAGCTCTATAATAGCTTCACTTGGAAAAGCTCTTGAAGAAAAAGATTATGAAACAGAAGAGCATACCAGAAGAATGAAAAAATATAGTTTACTCTTTGGCCAGTTGCTTAAACTCCAGGATTCCAGGCTGGATGAATTGAGCCTTCTGTCTAAGTTACATGATATTGGAAAAATAGGCATACCCGATAATATTATTTTAAAACCAGGAAAACTTAATAAAAATGAGTGGAAAATTATGAGCAAGCATTCAGAAATCGGTTACAGAATAGCACTGTCCACTCCAGATCTCGCTCACATAGCAAAGTCTATTCTTCATCATCACGAAAGGTGGGATGGAAGTGGTTATCCTTACGGCCTGTCTGAATTTGAAATCCCGATAGCTTCAAGAATAATATCTATTATTGACGCATACGATGCCATGGTAAATGACAGACCCTATAGAAAAGCTATGACAAGAGAAGCCGCCATAGAAGAATTAAATAAATGCAGGGGCACACAATTTGATCCTGCTCTTGTAGATGTTTTTATGAATAAATTACTCTTAAAAGAATGCGTAAGCTGATTGATTTTATATTATATATTCTGAGTCGATATTTTTTAGTTAGAAGAAGGTTAAATCATTATGGGGAGAATTAAATCTAATAAGCTGTTTAAATGCTCTTTAACACTGTTTATATATGCAGTAATATTTTTCTTTCTTGTATTTAACTTACCTGAATATATTTATACTGATGATATTGGGCCTGAAAATAATATTGAATCGGGAGAAAATAATGAGTCCGGTGAAGATGAAGAACCGGGTGATGATGATCCCGGAGATGACGGGGAGCCGGGAGAAGAGCCAGGGTCCGATGATGATGAAGAACCGGGAGAAAACTTAAAGCCCCATCCAATAGATGAAGAACCGGGTGATGATGATTCCGGAGATGACGGGGAGCCGGGAGAAGAGCCAGCGTCCGATGATAATGAAGAACCGGGAGAAAACTTAAAGCCCCATCCAATTATGGTACTCAATTTTACAGATACAGCCTCAGTTAATTTTGATGGTTCAAAATCCTTTGATACAGATGGAACAATCATATCATACAGCTGGGACTTTGGTGACGGAAATACCGGAAGCGGAGTGACTGCCGCCCATACATACAGCGAAGACGGGATTTATCTTACAACACTTACTGTAACAGATAACGGAGGGCTGCAGAATACAATAAGTAGAAATGTAAATATAAGGTCCGGTGAAGATGAAGAACCGGGTGATGATGATTCCGGAGATGACGAGGAGCCGGGAGAAGAGCCAGGGTCCGATGATGATGAAGAACCGCGAGAAAACTTAAAGCCCCATCCAATTATGCAATGCAGTTTCCCTGATATTGATACAGTATATCTTGATGGTTCGGATTCTTTTGATACAGACGGAACCATTATCTATTATCACTGGGATTTCGGGGATGGCAATACAGAAAGCGGAGTGACTGCCGCCCATACATATAGTGAATCCGGGATTTACCGTGTAACACTTACTATAACAGATAACGGGGGTCTGCAGAATTCATGTGAAAAAAATGTAAATATTAGTTCCAAAAAACCCAATCCAATTATGCAATATACTTTTTCAGAAAACGATGGAGCCACCGTAAATTTTGATGGTTCGGATTCTTTTGATATTGACGGTACAATAGTATCCTACAGCTGGGACTTTGGCGACGGGAACACTGGAAGGGGTTCAACTATTAACCATACATACGATACTCAAGGACTTTACCGTGTAACACTTACTGTAACAGATAATGATGAGCTGGAGAACTTATGTGAAAAAAATTTAAATATAAAGTCCGGTGATGATGAAGAGCCCGGTAAAGAGCCGGGACCCGGTGAAAGCAAAAAGTCTGAAAATGATAATAGCCCCGGGCAAAGCAAAAAACCTGAAGAAAGTAAGAAGCCTGAAGACAATGAGGGCGCCGGCAAAAAAGATATGGTTCCTGCAGAGAATGCCGTTGCCGCTACTGGAAGTATAAAACCCGGTGAAAATACCGGTAACGCTATTGGAGATACAAAATCCGGTGAAAATACAGTTGCAGCCATAGTATTTCCAGAACTTAAAGAAAATAAAAAGCCCCATGCAAAGATTGAATATAGTTTCTCAAAAACTAATGCAAACAAGGTATATGTTAATGGCTCGGATTCCTTTGATACAGACGGGACAATTATTTATTACCACTGGGATTTCGGGGATGGAAATACAGAAACCAGGGCATCTTCTACCCATACCTATGGTAAGCCAGGTCAATACAGCATAACCCTTACAGTAACAGATAATGAAGGCCTCATGAATTGCACCAGCCGTACCGTTAATATAAAATCAAATAAAATAAATAATACAGATAATAATTATAACGAAAGCATTCCGCATAATAACAGAGAAGAACATATAAAAAATATGGGTGTAAATTTGAATGAATTTAAAGATATAAAAATCAGTCCGCCGGAAGAACCAGATGATCTTACACTTAAAGCTAACAATATATTGAAAAAACTATTGAATGTTAAACAGGATAAAAATGTAGATATACCTGGCATAAATATAAATAGCATAGGAGAGCTATTAGATATCCAGAAAATAACCGAAAATCATAATCTTAAAGAAGTAATAGACCTTGATGAGCTCATCGATATTAACTACGAAAGAGATACAGGCAAATACAGAGATAACATTCCGGATAAAAAGTTAAAATTACCGGAGTTTTTATTAAATTTCTGGAATAAATTCAAAGAGCTTGTGACACTATAGCTATAAATTCAAAATTTTTTCAATCAATTCCATCACACTGGTTAATCATGAAGAATCAACTTTTTTCCCTGTTCTTCATGAAACTGTTTCTATAAAGATAATCATTTGCACTCATATCTACCCTGACATCCCTAACCAGGTTTCTAAAATCTTCTGAAAGTTTTACCATCTCATTCTTTGCAGAATCTGCATGTCCTGATAACGCTACTCTCCCGAATTCAGAATCAATTAAATTTTTTAATTTTCTTTTTAAAAAAAATGCAGGTATAAATTTCATTATTTTAAATTTTTCTGGCAGTATCTTTACTCCTATCTCTTCCAATGCTTTTAGATTTTCCCTGAAAGCCTTAATTCCTTTTGTTATTAATCTATCCTCATCTGTGATTTTTTTATTTCTATTTTTCGCTGCGTAACTCGCCATTACCAGCGCACATATAAACGCAGCATGGGTTTTTAACCAGGCATCAATATTTTCTGGAATATCAACTTTAATCTGTGAATCCTGAAAAACACTTTTAATCATCTCTACACGACTGCTAATTGACCCATCAGGTTCACCAAAATATAAAATAGTGTGGTCTTTTACGTAAGCAGCAATAACAGAGTGCCCTTCACGGTATCCACCGGGACCTCCAAAACCCAGCATGACTCTATCTCTATCAAGAAACTTCAGATATTCTTCGGCTCCATTCACATTGTTGCCCATAAAAATAAAGAAAGGAATTTTTCTATTTCTCTTTAAAACCGGCAGTATCTCGCTTACCTGCTGCCGCTGCATTATTATTAAAGCAACATCATAATAATCATCCGGTTTTAATTCATCTGTAGTTTTAATATCAGTTTCAAACCGCTCATTAAGTATTACATCCTTAATGATAACTCCGTACTTTTTTAACTGTTCAAGCCTCCTGCCTCTCGCCAGAACTGTAACATCATTCCCACCATTTTTAAGCTTATATGCAAAAATGCTGCCAATTACCCCGGCTCCATAAATTAAAATTTTTATAATTTTAACTCCTCTATAATTAATATATGTTAGGTCTGCCTAACATTATATTATAAATATAAAATTTTTCAACTACATATATGGTTTTTTAAAATTAATTATTAAGGTCTGGATTGCCGAGCGTCTTGAAAAAGTTTCATAAAGCACTGGCTGGGGAGGGAGGATTTGAACCTCCGATCACGGGACCAAAACCCGTTGCCTTACCTCTTGGCTACTCCCCAATAAGGCTAATAAATTTTATATCAGAAACAGCCAAAATTCAAACCTCTAAGGCATATTATTTTAAAATTTTTGATTATGACTCTTAATGTTTCCGGAAACTCATCCGCAAACATTAACCATGAATTGTCAGACTACTGGGTGTTGTATGAGTCAGGAAGACTTTTGAAGATGCAGGCCTCAGTCCTTTGTATACACATGTTGCAGTTTTCAAGTCATCACAGAAAGCAAAGACAGTCGGACCGCTCCCTGTCATCTGGGAGGCAATTGCTCCCAGTCTGTTGGCCTTTTCTTTGATTATTAATATCTCTTTATCTTCAATTGTTACAACTCTTTCAAGGTCATTCTGTAATTTTTTAAAGAAATTACTAAAATCTCTTTCAATTATATTGTTTGCCAGTTCTGTGTGTATTGGCTTTTGTTCTTCCCCCACAAGATCAAACTTCCCATAAATATCCCGGGATAAAAACTTACCTCCATTTGTAGCCAGTATTATCCAGTAAAAGGGTAGATGCGGTAGTTCTGAAAGCTTTTCTCCTCTGCCTTCAGCCAGGATTGTTCCGCCTCTTATGCAGAAAGGAACATCAGAACCCACCTTCCCCGCAATATTCATTAAATCAGATATTTCCATGTTTAATTCAAACAGTTCGTTCAATGCAACCAGCGTAGCGGCAGCATTTGTACTGCCCCCCGCAAGCCCTGCGCATACAGGAATATGCTTTTCTATATTAATTTTTACAGAATATCTGCTCCTTAAATCATCCTTATCCAGAATAAGCGCCGCTGCCTTATGAACCAGATTTTTCTCATCAAGCGGAATATCTTCATTGTTGCAGGTAATATAAATTCCATTTCTATCCATTGTTTTGGAGATATCATTTTTCTTTTCTATTTCAAAGGTAAGCTCATCAGAAAGGCTTATACTCTGCATAATGGATTTTATTTCATGATAGCCGTCTGTTCTGCCATTTTTTGCAACATTTAGATAAAGATTTATTTTGCCTGAAGCTCTTAATTTTATAAATTTTCTCATTATTATTCCGCTCTATGATAGCATATTTGCCTTATATTAGATATTCAGTTTTTTATACAGGTAAATATAATCATCAAGAGATAGCTCCTCTGCTCTTACATCCTTTTTTTTATTAATTCCGGTTAGCAATTTTAATATTAATTCTATTTTATCGCAATATCTACTATCTCTGCCGGACAATGAATTTACCATTTTTTTTCTTCTGTGTAAAAAACAGCCATTTATGAAATCAAAAAAATTCCTTATATCAAAATCAGGGCTCCCGGCAAGTTTATTTTCCTTTCTATTCACTTCTATAACAACCGAATCCACAAAAGGTTTTGGAATAAAACAGTTCCGTGATATCCCGAAACAATATTTAAATGAGGCAAGGAATTGTGCTTTTATAGTATAAGAGCTGTAATTTTTATCTCCGGGTGATGCCAGCAGCCTTTCGGCAATGTCTTTCTGGATGGTCAGGAACATTTCTTTTATACTCTTTGCTTCAAGAAGAATCTTCAGCAAAAGTGTCGCAGCAATGCTATAGGGCAGATTTGATACCACCTTGCTTATCCCGTATCTGGCTGCAACATCTTCGTAATCCAGCTTCATTGCATCAGTATGTATTAATTCTATTTTTGGCTTTTTCTCCATTTTTACACCGAATATATCTTTAAATGCTTTAATAAGTGATTTATCTATCTCAACACATACAACTCTCTTTGCGGCTGCAAGTATAATTTCGGTAAGACTGCCTATACCGCTTCCTATCTCCAGAATAATATCATTAGAACCAACTCCTGCACACTTTATTATCTTTTTAGCGCTGTTGGTATCAATCAGAAAATTCTGACCGAGCCTTTTTTTAAGCCTTATATCATATTCACTTAAAATTCTGGCAGTATTTCCCGGAGAGCTTATGTAATTTGAATGCATTTTATAAAATTTATTTTATTTTAAAGAAAAGAATTCTTCCGCATTTTTTGAAGTAATATCTGCAATTTCATCAATGCTTAGATTTTTAATCTCTGCAATCTTTTCAGCAACATATTTAACAAAACCAGGATAATTTTCCCTGCCCCTTTTCGCCTGAGGGGCCAGAAACGGTGAATCAGTTTCTATAAATATCCTCTCAAGAGGGACTTTTTCAACTACCTTAATTAAATCGCGGGCATTGGGGAAAGTAATTACACCCGTAAATGAAATATACAACCCCAGTTCAAGACATTGCCTGGCAAAATTGATGTCTCCGGAAAAACAATGCACAACAGCTCTAAAATTTTTTTTACCTGCATATTTTTTTACAGCATCAAGAGTTTCCCTGTGGGCATCCCTATCATGAATTATTACCGGTATATTATATTTTAAAGCCATCTCTATCTGGGAGATAAATGCTTTCTCCATGTCTTTTTTTGGACTCAAATTTCTGTAAAAGTCAAAACCTGTCTCACCTATTGCCACGACTCTTTCATATTTTTTATCTTTGCTGCCATCGCTATTTGTCAGGCCTCCAGATTCCCCCTGTACCAGTGACTCAAGTATTTTTACTTCTCTGTCTCCAAAGTCTTTAACATAGTGGGGGTGAATTCCGACACTTGCAAAAACATTTGCAAACCTTCCGGCAAATTCTACTGATTTTCTGCTGCCTTCGAGACTTGAGCCTACATTTATTATATACCTTACGCCTTCGCTTTCTGATTGTGCCACCGCCTCTTCCGGGGTTAATTTCTTTAGCATATCTATATGGGCATGAGTATCTATAAAATACATGTTCTTATCCTTAAGGTTCTTATTTTAGAATAGTGATTACCTGTTTTATTTAATTACTGAACTACTTATTTTCATTTATCCTGGGGAAAAGTATCTCTCTGCGGCCAACTTTTGTTCCGCCTTCAAATTTACCCCACTCGCCATCTTGTTTAATAGCTATTTCTTCAATACTCTTATTTATGCCAATCTGGGTAAAAATCTTCTGGCATGTTGAAGGCATAAAAGGCACCAGCAAAATAGCAGACAGCCTTATTATCTCTACTGCTTCATAGAGCACTGCATCAAGTTTTTTACGGTTCTCTTCATTTTCATTTTTTACAAGGTTCCAGGGCTGGCTATCTTCAATATGCTTGTTGGCCATATTTATAAATTCCCAGACTTTTATAAGATAATCCGGGAATTTGAAATCGCTCATATATCCGGCGGCCTCTTTTTTTATCTCGCACCATTTTTCCTTGAAAACCGGATTTAAAGTTCTGGCAGGTATTACACCATCCCGGTATTTTTCTATCATTGCAAGGGTTCTGGAAACGAGATTACCTATATCATTGCTCAGGTCTGAATTATACCTTCTAATAAAAGCGTCATCTGTAAAAGAACCATCCTGCCCGAATGAAATTTCGCGGGTAAGGAAATATCTTATACCGTCTACACCATATTTTTCTAACATATCATCCGGGTCAAGGGTAATGCCCTTGGATTTTGACAATTTTTCCTCCCCCATTAAAAGCCAGCCATGCACCACAATATGTTCGGGAAGCTCTATGCCAAGCGACATCAATATAGCCGGCCAGATTATGGCATGAAACTTTAATATATCCTTTCCTATATGGTGCTGGTTGGCAGGCCAGTAGCGCTTGAATAGCTCATCTTGTCCCGAGCTGTAACCAAGAGCAGAAATATAATTTATCAGAGCATCCACCCACACATAGCAATAGTGGCCCGGGTCAAAAGGTATGGGCACTCCCCATTTGACTGCTGTTCTTGAAATGCTGATATCCTTAAGTCCCTGTTTTAGAATTCCCATCACTTCGTTTTTTCTGGTTTCCGGGATAATAAAGCCGGGGTTATCTTCAATATGTTTTATTATTTTTTCTTCATATTTAGATAATTTGAAGAAATAATTTTCTTCTTTTACATTCTCTACATCCCTCCTGCAGTCCGGACACTTACCATCTATAAGCTGGGAGTCCGTAAAAAATGTTTCGCAGGGTACGCAATATTTTCCTTCGTAAACACTTTTATAGAGGTCGTCATTATCTTTTAGTTTTGCAAGTATCTTCTGGACTATTGTCTCATGATTCTTTTCTGTTGTTCTTATGTATAAATCATTGCTGATGTTATATAACTTTAAAAGCCTTTTCATGTCATCAGTCATAATGTCAACATATGCCTGTGGAGACATTCCTTTTTCCTGCGCGCTTTTATTTATTTTCTGCCCGTGTTCATCGGCACCTGTTAAAAAAAGAGTATCCCTTCCTGATAATCTGTGGAAACGTGCCACAACATCTGTCAGTATAAATTCATATACCTGTCCCAGATGGAGTTTTGCATTCATATACGGGATTGCGGTTGTGATATAAAATTTTTCCTTATTCAATTTAAACCTCTGTAAATACTTTCTTTTTAATTTTTAATTTTATTATTCTTTTAATAGTTTTCTATTATTTTACCGGATTGAAATATCATCTTAAATTTTTGTTGAAATATTATACAATCTTTGCTTATCTATGTCATACCTTGACTGTATTATCTTAAGGGCATTTTTTTTGACAATACCCTCTTTTAACAAACGGATTATTTCATTTGCTATATCTTCATCGGTGAAATTCTTTATAAGTTCCTTTCTGTACCCTTCAACAACAAGGACTATCTCTCCCTTTACTTTTTTGGCTCTTATCCGTCCCAGGATGTTGCTTAAATTTCCTCTAATTGCTTCCTCGTATATTTTTGAAATTTCCCTTACAAGGGCTGCTCTCCTGTCTCCGGATATCTCAATAATTTCAGAAATTAATTTCTCAATCCTTGCAGGTGATTCATAAAAGATTAGAGTATATGGCAGCAGAGCAAGTTCCCGGAGCTTATTTTTTCTTTTAGATTTTCCCTTTGGGAGGAAGCCGGCAAATACAAAATTATCGGTGGGGAGTCCCGATAGGACAATGGCGCTTATCGCAGCATTGGGCCCCGGTATTATCGTAAGTGGAATATCATTTTTTATGCACTCTTTTATGATTTTAAACCCCGGGTCCTGAACTGCCGGTACCCCGGATTCTGATACAAAAGCAACGTTTTTCCCTGCATCAAGCTCGCCTATTATATAGCCAATTCTTCTCTCTCTATTATGATCGTTATAGCTTATTATATCTTTTTTTAGAATACTGTACCTCAGGAGCAGTTTCTTTATTGTCCTGGTATCTTCTGCAACAATTAAATCAGCTTCCTTCAGTGTCCGTACAAGCCTGAAACTTGCATCCTCAAGGTTTCCGATTGGAGTTGCACATATGTAAAAAGTACCGCTAATTTTTACCCCGCAATAATGGTCTCTATTTTTATTTTATTTCTTCAAATACTTCTTCTGGGTTGCCGCACACAGGGCATTTCCCCGGTGCTTCACCCTCTACTGTATTCCCGCAGACCCCGCATACAAATATGGGTGTATCAGGATTATTTCCGAGGTTTTCCAGGTATTTCTTATAAAGACCGGCGTGTATTTTTTCTACTTTATTTGCATAAGTAAAACTTATTTTTGCTTCATTTTTATTTTCATTTCTGGCATCCTCAATCATTTGCGGATACATCTTTTCAAATTCAAATGTCTCACCATCAATTGCTTCTTTTAAATTTTGACCTGTTGACTTAACTCCGTCCATTGCATTCAGGTGATTTAATGCATGAACAGTCTCCGCTTCTGCGGCAGCCCGAAATAATTTTGCCACCTGATGATAGCCCTCCTGTTCAGCTTTTTCTGCAAAAGCCACATATTTTCTATTTGCCTGAGATTCTCCTGCAAAAGCATCCATCAAATTTTTTATAGTATTATCGCCTGCCATATTTTCTCCTCCCGCTTATTAACAAATTTACGTATTTCTATCTCTATATTCTATTCTTTTATATAATAATTGTTATCACTAATCAAATAAATTCAATCAAAACTTGAAAAAAAACCTATATTGGGTCAAAATTTAATACATGAAGTTTAAAAATTCACCTCAATTTCCCAGAAGAATTGTTGTATCTATAATTATTTTGATTCTGATTTATTTTCTCGGCTCTTTCGGGTATATGCTAATTGAGGATATGTCCTTTCTGGATTCCCTTTTTATGACCACCATAACCATAACCACCGTTGGTTATCAACTGGTAAAACCATTATCGGCAGCAGGGACAATATACACCATTATTCTGGTGTTAATAGGTACAGGTACAGCAGCCTATATTTTAATAAATCTGGTAGACTTTGTACTGAGTGAATTTTTTTTTGGAAGAATAGAAAAAAGAAGGAAGATAAAAATGATTTCAAAACTAAAAAACCATTATATAATCTGCGGACTTGGAAGAGTGGGATTTGAAATTGCCAGTGATCTGGCAGAAAATAACGTTGAATTTCTGGTTATTGATAAAGCTGACGGGCCCATTGAAACTGCAAAACAGCATAACTGGCTGTATGTTCAGGGAGATGCATCCAATGACGAAACACTGATGGAAGCACGGATAACTCATGCCAGATGTTTATTTGCCGCCCTGGATACAGATGCAGAAAATGTTTACATAACACTTTCTGCTAAATCATTAAATCCTTCAATTCTTGTAGTGGCAAGGGCAATAGTCCATGAAACTATCAGTAAACTGGAAAAAGCAGGAGCAGATAAGGTTGTCTCACCCCAGATTATCGGTGGAAGAAGAATGGCATCCATGGCTCTCCAGCCTTCAATATGCGATTTCCTGGATACCATAATGAAAACAGAGGAAAGCGAAATTAGACTGGCTGAAATTGAAATTAAAAAAAACAGCCGGATAGATGGTATAAGCATAAGAGAAGCCGGGGGGAAATTCGGTATTGAAACTCTCATCGTTTCTGTTATTGAAGAGGGCGAAAAAATTTCAGTTAAAAAAGCAAGCGGCGATACAGAAATGAAAAGCGGCCACAGGATAATTGCCATAGGGACAGGAGATCAAATACGTCATCTTACAGATCTTGCTGCCAGATAGATGCAGGTATTAATTATTAAACCGGTATTTTATTCTCTGACTTTATTGACCATATAAAAATTTTCACAAAGTAAGTTTAAATGACTTTAATAAATAAATAAATTTAAAATCATACAAACGGGTGTTATTATGAATCGGGATAAACTGGAAAAATGCCTCTCTCAGATTGAAAAAGAATTAAAAACAAATATACTCCCCTTCTGGGCATACAAAACCCCTGACGAAGAAAATGGCGGATATCATGGATTAATTTTAAATGATTTAACCATTGACACCCATGCCCCAAAAGGCTCTGTTCTCTGTTCCAGAATCCTGTGGACTTTTTCCCGCGCCCATGCCATATTTGGAGATAAACTCTATCTGGACCGCGCAGTCCGTGCCTACAGGTACCTGATTGATAACTTCATAGATAAGATTTATGGCGGTGTATACTGGACTGTTGACTATAAGGGGAAACCATTAGAGACAAAAAAACAGATATATGCCCAGGCTTTTGCCGTGTATGCACTTTCGGAGTATTATAATGCATCAGGCTCCGATGAAGCTCTGGGTCTTGCAAAAGATATTTTCCACCTGATAGAAAAATTCGGTTTTGAAGAGCAGTATGGCGGCTACTATGATGCATGCAGACGCGATTGGTCACCGGCTTCTGACATGAAGCTGGGGAAAGAAGATATGAATGCTCCCAAGACAATGAATACCAGCCTGCATATCCTGGAAGCATACACAAATCTTATCCGCCACTGGGATAACCGGTACCTTCGCGGCCAGTTAAAAGACCTGATAAATGTTATCACCGCACATATTTTAGATTCTTCAACCTACCACTTTAAGCTTTTTTTTAACAGAGAGTGGAAGAGCCTTTCGGATATCATTTCTTACGGCCATGATATAGAAGGCAGCTGGCTTTTGCTGGAAGCTGCGGATGTACTGGGTGAAAAGCCTCTAATAGAGACCATTAAAAAAATTTCCGTTAGGATGGCAGAAGTTACTTTTAAAGAGGGAATTGCCCCTGATGGCGGGCTGTACTATGAAGGCAGCCGGAAGGGTGCGACCAAGTTAAACACTGACTGGTGGCCCCAGGCAGAAGCTGTGGTGGGGTTTTTAAATGCATACCAGCTCAGTGGCAGGGAATATTTCTTAAAAGCATCTCTTGATAGCTGGGATTTTATAATGGAGTTTCTTATAGATAAAAAGTATGGTGAATGGTTCTGGTCAGTAGATAAAAACAGAAAAGTAAATCAGAAACTCGAAAAAGTTGGCCCCTGGAAATGTCCATATCATAATGCTCGTGCCTGTATAGAGGCCGGAGGGAGATTGAGCAATATCATTAATTCGCATAATATTACTTAATTTAACAATTTCTACAGCTTCAATTAATAAATAAGCTGGAGGCAACAATGATTAAAAACAGTCAGACAATCATCGGTTCCGGACTGCCCAATATTCCCTGGGAAGATAAACCCGCAGGTCTCAGGGATGTGGTGTGGCGCTATACAAAAAATCCTATAATACCGAGGGACCTTATACCTTCATCCAATAGTATCTTTAACAGTGCTGTTGTGCCATTCAAAGGAGAATTTGCAGGAGTTTTCCGCTGCGACGACAGAAGACGCTTCATGCAGATTCACAGCGGCAGGAGCAAAGACGGTATTAACTGGGAGATAAAAAACCGGCGTATTTCATTTATCTGTGACGACTCCGAAATATCAGAATTTGTTTACAGCTATGACCCCCGTGTCTGCTGGATTGAAGATAGATATTATATTACATGGTGTAATGGGTACCACGGTCCTACAATAGGAGTGGGGTATACATACGACTTTGAGAAATTTTACCAGATGGAGAATGCATTCCTTCCTTTTAACAGGAACGGGGTATTGTTCCCCAGGAAAATAAAAGGCAAATATGCTATGCTCAGCCGTCCGAGCGATAACGGGCATACGCCATTTGGTGATATTTTTTACAGTGAAAGCCCTGATATGTGCCACTGGGGTAAACACCGGCATGTTATGTCCCCGAGGGGCAGGTGGGAAAGCACCAAGATAGGAGCCGGGCCGACGCCTATTGAAACAACTGAAGGATGGCTCCTTATTTATCACGGTGTTCTGACTTCGTGTAACGGGTTCCAGTACAGTATGGGCGGGGCCATACTTGATATTGATGAGCCCTGGAAAGTATTATACAGAGCAGAACCATATTTGCTTGCACCTGTAAAGCTTTATGAGTGTGTGGGAGATACTCCAAATGTTGCATTCCCCTGCGCTGCTCTATGTGATGCCCCGACAGGACGCATAGCTATATATTATGGGGGTGCCGACACCGTTACATGCCTTGCATTTACACAGGTGGATGAACTTATTGAATTTATTAAATCAAATTCAGTTGTGTGATTAGAGAAATTGTTACAGGCCGTCATAAAAAACCGTATAATCGCCGCTTGAAAAATACCGTACTCTTTCTCCTATATTTACAGACTGGTCGCCAATTCTTTCCAGATACCTGCTTGCAAGTACGATATTGGTCACAAACTTTATGTCCCTGTTGCTTCTACGGTAAGAAAATAATTTATCGAGAATCATGCCCTGAATCGTATTTACCATGCTGTCTGATTTTCCCAATTTAGAAGCCAGTTTTGCATCCCTGTTTTTAAATGATTCAATGGCTCCGTTAAGTTCTGATTTAACAAGATTTCCCATCTCGTTAAAAAGGTTCATTATTTCCTTATCAAGATGTCTTCTTTCCTCGCCGGCCAGCCTTATTGCAATCCTGGAAATATTAACTGACAGGTCGCCAATCCTCTCCAGATATTTTATGATTATACTTATAGAATGCAGGTATCTTAAATCCTTAGCCACGGGCTGGTGCTCTGCCTGCAGAATTATGCATTTTCCCTCAATTAAGATATCATACTCATTAATCTTTTCATCCCTGTTTATAACTTTCTGCGCTATTTCTGTGTTCATTTCTATTAAAGCCTGCAGTGCACCATAGACCGCTTCCTGCACCAGGCCAGCCATTAATATAACATCCTGATTAATCTCTTTTAACCTATCATGAAATGTTTTTCTCACATTATTCCTTCCTCATTAATCTTAACCGTCTTCTTATAAAACTTCCAGGGACTGCAAAAATTAATACAATTATTAATAGCACCAGGGCAGTTCCCCACTGCATATCTTCTGGCGTATCCGTTAACTGTGTTGCAAGAACGTACAGATGATAGGGCAATGCCATAACCTGGCTAAAAATGGAGTCCGGGAGATTCGGCTGTGAAAATGCTGCAACCGTAAACATTATAGGCGCAGTTTCCCCTGCCGCTCTTCCAATTCCTATAACCGAACCCGTTATTATTCCCGGCAAAGCACGGGGCAGCACAACCTTTATTACCGTCTGCCATCTTGTAGCTCCGAGTGCCAGTGATGCATGGCGGTAAGAATCGGGAACTGTTTTTAAAGCCTCCTCAGTTGCTGTTATAATAACAGGCAAAATAAGCAGTGCCAGGGTCAGTGAGCCTGCAAGAATTGACCTGCCAAATTTAAGCATCATAACGAAAAATCCGAGCCCGAACAATCCATAAACCACAGAAGGCACACCGGACATATTTATAATAGAGAGTCTTATTACCCTTGTTAGCCTGTTCTTTGATGCATATTCATTCAGATAGATTGCTGCCATTATTCCGATGGGCAGTGAGAATACAAAAGTCCCTATTATTAAATAAAAAGTCCCGAGGATTGCAGGAAATATTCCGCCTTCCCTCATGCCTGCCTCCGGTTTCCGGGATAAAAACTCCCAGTTTATTGCACCGCTCCCTTTAACTATCAGATATATAACTATCCCCAGAACAAAAGCTACAACTATCAGTGTTAAAAACAGCAAGAAAGCATGGGATAATTTTTCTATAATTTTTTTTCTTTTTTTACTTATTTCTTTTGCTTCACGCATAAAATTTTAAAATTTTTACCGGTTTACTCTTATATTTTTTTTACATTAATAAATTTTCTTTAGCGTCTGGCGCCCGGTACCGCATTTTAACTTTCCCTGATTCTATTTATAAATCTGTCAGATATAAAATTTATTAGAAATGTAATAATAAATAAGATAAGACCAATTGCAAAAAGTGCTGAATAATGCAGCCCTCCCTGGACAGTTTCTCCCATTTCTGCAGCTATCGTTGCCGTAATGGTCCTTATCGGCTGCAGCCATGAAAAAACAATTCTCGGCGAGTTACCGGTTATCATAAGAACTGTCATGGTTTCTCCAACGATTCTACCCAGGCCAAGCATTACGGCAGCTACCATACCGGATGATGCAGAGGGTACAACTGTTCTTAAAGTAGTCTCCCATTTTGTTGCACCAAGGGCGATTGAAGCATATCTGTATCTGTCAGGAACAGCATTTATTGCATCTTCCGATATTGATATTATTGTGGGCAGGCTCATAAAAGCAAGCATTACAGAGCCGGTAAGTGCAGTGAGCCCTATGCTGAGATTGAAGAGTTCCTTAATTACGGGAGCAAGAAGCTTGATCCCTATAAACCCTATTACTACTGAAGGTATGGTTGACAGTACTTCAATGATTGGTTTTAATGTCTCTCTTACCGGCCGTGGTGCCAGTTCTCCAATATAAATGGCGCTTCCTATACCAAGCGGTACCGCAATTACTATTGCTCCGAATGTAATCAATGCAGAACCTGTCAGCAGCGGGAGGAATCCAAATTTTTCAAGTACTGTAGGGGACCATTTCTGGCCGGTTAAAAAGTCCAGGATGGGATAGGAAGAAAAAAATCTTATTGAATTTGCAATAAGGAAAGCCAGTATCAGCGCCAGGACTATAATTGAAATTATGCCGTTTAAAAAAATAAACCTGTAAATTAAAAAACTCTTTATTTTTCTTATCCTGTTTTTAAGCCGGGTCATAAGCATATTTTAAAATAATTATGTTCTTTTTACTATTTCAAATTTTAAAAATCTACCGGCAATAAGCAAAGCTATGGAATAATTTTTTTTCAAAACTTTCCACAGCTTTGCTTATTTTAACTACCCGGATACATTACAGTAAAAATCAAGAATCTCTCTTTAAAATAACCTTTAATTTACCGGAACAAATCCTTCTTCCAAACCTATCTGCTGCCCTTCATCACTCAATACAAAATCCATATAAGCCTGGCCTATCTCTGTTAGTTCTTTATCAGGAGCATAAATATATAAACCCCTGGATATAGGGTAAGAGCCATTCTCTACAGTTTCTATCGAAGGCTCGATGCCCCCAACTTTTACAGTCTTTAGGGATTCCTCAAGATAGCCCAGACCTATATAACCGATCGCGCTATCATTATTTTTAATCTGGTTTACAACATCCGCATTTGACTGCAGCCTCAGAGCATTCTCAGAATAATCATTATCTTTAATAGTCTTGCCCAGTTGAATTATTTCTTCCAGAAAATACTCTCCCGTGCCCGAACTGGAATCTCTGGCAATTACGACAATTTTTGAATCATCTCCGCCGATATCCTTCCAGTTAGTGATTTCTCCTGTATATATTCCGGACAATTCTTCAACCGATAAATCATCTATAGAAACATTGCTGCTTACCACAACTGCAATTCCATCATAAAGAACGGTGTATTCCTGAATATCATAACCGGCATTTTTTGCAGCTTCTATTTCTTCATCTTTAATCTGCCTTGAAGCATTGGCAAGTTCATTTATACCATTAATTAAATCAGCAATACCGCCACCGGAACCTCCACCGTTAACAATTATTGTACCGCCGTATTTTTCCATAAATGCCGATGCCCATGCTTCTGAGACCTGAAGAAGAGTTGTTGACCCTGATATTACAAGTTCCTGTCCTTCATAGGGAAGCCCTGAAGTATCATTATCTCCATTTGCGGCTTCCTCATTTTTTTCTGTACTTTCTGTAGCAGCTTCTCCTCCAGAATTTTTTTCAACTGAGCCGCAACCCGCCAGTGCCATACCGCCTATAAGGAAAAACGATATACATGCAGCAATCAATGATAAAAACTTACTTTTTCTAATCAATTCTCTCACTCTCCTTATTTATAGCTATTTTAAAACATAAAGAGATTAACATATAAAACGCAGCTTTTGGTTAAAAAAGAATTAAATAAATATTAAAAAAATATTAAATGCTATCCGTCATTTTATAACCGTAACCGTGTACTGTTTTTATAAATTTTTTGCTGAAACCCCTGTAGGCCATTTTTTTTCTTATTCTTCTTATATGCACATCAAGCGTTCTTGTATCTCCGTAATAATCGTCACCCCATACCATTTTTATAAGCCCCATCCTGGGTATAAGAACATTTATATTTTCCAGCAGTCTTAAAATTATCTTAAATTCTTTTGGATTTAATTGGATTCTTTTTGAATCAAGGAAAACTTCGTGCTTTGCTTCATCCACAAACAGCTTTATTTCTTCAAAATCAAATTCTTTTTTAAATTTTTTCTTCGATTCATTCTGCGCACCATTATCAATCCTCCTTAATATATTCTTTACTCTGGCCAGTAGCTCCCTCACACCAAAGGGTTTTGATATATAATCGTCTGCACCCAGCTCAAGCCCCAGAACCCTGTCCAGTTCCTCGCCTTTCGCACTTAAGATAATTACCGGGACCCCGGCTTCATTTTTAATCTGCCTGCAGATATCAAGTCCATCCATATCCGGCAGCATTAAATCAAGAATAACCAGGTCCGGTTTTAACAGGTTAAATGAGCTTAAAAAACTACCGCCATTTTTAAAGCTTTTAACCTCATAGCCGTTCTTCATCAGATTATATTCCAGAATTTCAAGTATATTTTCTTCATCATCAACAACATATATTAATTTTCCCATAAACTGCCTTTTACTATTTTTTAATAACCTGGTCCCCTGCGGGGTAATGTTACTTCAAATACTGTTTCTTTGCCTGGAATACTCCGGACACTTATTTTCCCTCCATGAAGCTCAACAGTATGTTTTACTATAGAAAGACCGAGGCCTGAGCCAATCTGTTTTGAGGATTGCGGACTTTTACATCGGTAAAATCTCTGAAAAATATATGGAAGCTCTTCTTTCTCTATTCCTGCTCCATTGTCTTTGAATAAAAGCACCGTATTGTTATCTTTTTCCCTGATATCTATATTAATCTCTGTGCTTCTTCCGCCATAGAAGATAGAGTTCTCGATTATGTTCCTTGCCATCTGGGAGAAAAGTTCTTCGTCGGTACAGTATTTAATTATGTCCTTACTACTTTTAAGATTGATTTTAATACCATTTTTTTCTGCGAGAAATTTAAGAGATTTTATAGTTTCTTTTATTATATCAACAATATTATATTCTTTTTCAAACAGGATATTTCTCCTGTACTCAATATTTGATAGGTTCAGGACATCTTTTATTAAAAAGTTGAGCTTTTCTGTCTCTTTTAAGCTCTTCTTTAAATAATCTCTTATTTTATGAGGTTCTATAGTGTCATCTTCTAAAATAGTATCAATATATCCACTGATAGATGTAACAGGGGTTCTCATCTCATGAGATATATTTGCCACAAACTGGCTTCTCAGTTTTGAGAATTCTATTTCCCCGGTAATATTTTTAAATAAGACCAGAAGATTGGCGTTACCCCTTCCGCCCTCCTGCTTATCTATATCCAGAGGAATAGCTTCTACGCTGAGGTGTTTTTCTTCGTCGCCATAAAAGATAATATTTTTCTTCTGTGGTATTAATTTATCAAGTGTACTATTGATTAAATTCTCAAATTTTACATTCTTCAAAATAAACACAGTTTTCTTATTTAATACATCTTCTTTTTTTATATAAAAAAGATTTAAAAGATTTTCGTTTATATTGATTATTTCCTTATCGGAATTAATTATTAATATTCCCTCTCTTATACTGTCAATTATTAAATCTGTTAGCCGTAATTGATGTTCAATTACGGCTGAAAATCTTTCTATAAATTCGCTTATATTATCGGTTACTGCCAGACTGCTTTTTGTCTGGCTCTTAGAAGAATAGGCCTGAGCAGTCTTATTTCCCATATATTTCATACCATTCTGCAACAGTTTATTTGTTTTCAGCAGCACATGGTTTATATTACGGATTTTTATAAGTACCGGGATTAGAATTGAAATAAGCAGTATAATTACTGCAAAAGATAAGTATAATAGTATTTGATTTAATGACATCTGCATTATCTATTATATGTTTATTTAATTCCTGAAAAATTATAACATATACATTTTTTTATAAATACCCGGCATAATTGCTCTAAATTATGGAGTTTTAAATAGGGATATCGTACGGGTAATTTACAGACTATTAACAGGTAATTAGAAACTGGTGGCGAGACGCAGAATTGAACTGCGGACACATGGATTTTCAGTCCACTGCTCTACCAACTGAGCTATCTCGCCAACCTGTAATTAAAACTGGCGGAGCTGACGGGATTCGAACCCGCGATCTCATGCGTGACAGGCATGTGTCCTAAACCGCTAGACGACAGCTCCGCTTATTCCCATCAATAAATAAATGGTGGGCGTTGCAGGGTT
>CAZTUA010000054.1:0-11460 GCA_964616545.1 uncultured Actinomycetota bacterium
TTTTGCTATTGGAGCAGGCACCGTACTGGATGGAGAGACTGCCCGTCTGGCAATACTGTCAGGGGCGTCTTATGTAGTCGGACCCTGCATGAGACAGGATATCATTGATGTATGCAAGCGTTATGGAGTACTTTCAATAATAGGAGGATTTACTTCTACTGAAGTGCTTAAAGCGTATGAAGCCGGTGCTGATATGGTCGAGATATTTCCAGTGGGTTCTGCTGGACCTTTATATGTTAAAGCGATTACAGCTGTATTTCCACAAATTCCCATTATTGCTGCGGGTGGTATTAATCTCGATAATGCAAGGACTTTCATGAGAGCCAGAGTTGTTGCAGTAGGTGTATCTTCAGCACTGATTGATAAGAAAATGGTCAGGGAAGGCAATTACGATGCAATAAAGGAAAAGGCTGTTAAGTTCATGGAAGCAGCAGAATATTATCGCAGCTGCAAAATATAAATGCATACAGCCGAATAGCGTATGACCGGGTCTATATAAAAGAACAGTGTTTTGATGATAGCAAATTTTATAAATTATAAATGGTGCAGGTTAAATATAACTAATCTGCATAAAGTAGAGTTTCTCAGGTTAGGAAGGTGAGAATAATAAGTGATAGCAAATAAACGGCAAAAAGTAGTTATCATCGGCGGTGGATTACTGGGTACGGCAGCAGCAAGAGAACTGTCAAGGCTTGATCTGGATATAACATTAATTGAGAAAGAGCCGGAAGTTTCCTTTGGTGTATCAAAAGCCTCAAGCAGTATAGTCCATCCGGGTTTTCGTTATTGGAAGCCTGAACAGCTGAGGAGCAGTATCGTTAAAGAGGGCCATACTCTGCTGCGAAGTATCAGTGAAGAGATTTCTGCGCCCTATGAGGAAGTAGGAGAGCTTATTGTAGCCAGGAATGAAGATGAAATAGAAATCCTTAGCAAACTTAAGAAGCAGGGTGAAACTAACGGGTTAACCACTCTGGAAATCATAGATAAAAAAAGACTTATGGAGATGGAGCCCTATTTAACTGATGAAGCCATTGCAGCATTATGGGCTCCAACGGCAGCAATTAGCAGCTCTTTCGAATTTACCATAGCACTTGCGGAATCTGCAGAAAAAAATGGAGTAAACATAAAGTTAGAAACAGAAGTAACTGGAATCAAAAAGGATAATAAGGGATATATTGTTTTAACTAATAATGGTGATTTTCATGCTGATTATGTAATAAATGCTGCAGGTCTGGGTGTTAGCAAGGTTGCTGCTATGGCTGGTGATAGATTACCCATAAAAGGGCAAAGAGGTCAGGAGTATATAATGGATAAAAATAGCGGTTATCTTGTCAAGCATATGGTTTTTCCGGCTAAAGGTCCATTTGTTATTCCAACCGTACATGGTAATTTAATGATCGGGACCACCAAGGAAGAGCTGGAAGATTATGATGACACCTCAACAACTGGAGAAGCATTCGCTAAGATATTTTCATCAGTAAAGAAACTGGTTCCAGAACTGAACAGAGGACAGTTAATACAGGAATTTGCAGGAGTCCGCCCGAATCCAGAAAGCGGCGATGTGGAAATAACAGATAAGGTTCCCGGCTTTATAAGTATCTGTTCCGGTTCTCCTGGAGTACAGGCTTCAGTTGCTATGGCAAAGAGAATTACAGAAAGGCTTGCAAAGGAAAATCCGGAGCTAAAAGCAAGGGACGATTTTGATCCATATAGAGATCGTATTCCATGTTTTAGCGATATGAGCATAGAAGAAAAAAGAGAAATAATAAAAAAGGATTCCCGATATTCTCACGTCATATGCCGTTGTGAAACTGTTACCGAGGGTGAGATAGTAGAAGCTATTAAAAGAGGAGCCCGTACAATTGATGGTGTTAAATATAGAGTAAGAGCCGGTATGGGAAGATGCCATGGCGGTTTTTGCGGACCAAGAGTTGCCGGTATTCTGGCAAGGGAATTAAAAGTACCAATGGAAAAAATAAAGAAAAATAAATCCGGTTCCTATTATGTGATGTTGAAGACAAAAGAACTATTGTTACAGAGTGGAGGGGATGCCAGATGTTAGCTTATAAAAATGTTGATGTTGTCGTTATCGGAGGAGGTGCCGCAGGTCTTGGCGCAGCAATAAGATCTAAAGAAGCTGGAGCCGAAGATGTATTCATCATAGAACGGGCAGAACAGCTCGGTGGTGTATTACCGCAGTGTATCCATAATGGTTTTGGACTTATTTATTTTAACGAGAATCTGACCGGTCCTGAATATATCCACTGGTTTATAGATAAGGCAGAAAAACTCGGGATAGAAAAAAGAACAAGAAGTATGGTTCTCGGTATAACACCGGATAGAAAGGTATGGGGAGTCAGCCAGGAAGATGGTATATTCCAGATTCAGGCGAAGACAATAATTCTTGCAATGGGGTGCCGTGAGCGAACCAGGGGAAATATATGCATTCCGGGTATGCGTCCTGCAGGAATTTTTACTGCCGGGACAGCCCAGAGACTTGTTAATATAGAAGGATACCTTCCTGGCAGGAAAGTCGTTGTAATAGGTTCTGGCGATATCGGAATGATTATGGCCAGAAGATTTCTGCTGGAAGGATGCCAGGTAGAGGGGGTAGTAGAAATACTTCCATACTGCAGTGGTTTAATTAGAAACGAAGTGCAATGTCTGATTGATTTTAACATACCACTCTACCTTGCGCATGCTACAGTGGGAATAAAAGGAAAAGAAAGAGTGGAATCTGTTACTATTGCGAAGCTCACCGAAGATATGAAAGGCACGGTACCGGGCAGTGAGAAAGAGATTGAATGTGATACGGTTCTTTTTGCTGTTGGTCTGATTCCGGAAAACGAGCTTTCAATAAATGCCGGGGTAGTTCTGGATGACATGACCAGAGGACCGATAGTAAATGAAGGCATGGAAACAAATATTCCCGGAGTATTTGCCGCAGGAAATGTAGTGCAGGTATATGATTTTGTGGATTATGCAACCATGATGGGTGAAGTGGCTGGAGAAAATGCGGTGAAGTTCATACAGTCCGGGCACCGCGAAAATAAAATAAAGGTGAAAAAAGGAAATAACGTACAGTCAATTGCCCCGCAGGTGCTCACAGGTGAGACAAAAAGTGACCTCAAGTTCAGGGTGACAAAACCCATGGATAGGGGTGCAATAATGCTGAACGGGCAGAAAAAGAAAACTGTTGAAGGAATAAGGCCAAGTGAAATGTTAACAGTAAAGCTGGATAGTAAAGATATTAAAAAACTGACTGAAGATACCGGAGAACTTGAAATAAACGTTGAGCAACTGAGTAGCAGGGGGAGAAAAAAATGAAAAAAGTAGTTAAATGCATTATCTGCCCTAAGGCCTGCAATATTACTGTTTATGAAAACAAAAAAGGAGAGCTGGTAGTTGAAAAAGAGGGGTGCAAGAGAGGCGCCGAATATGCTATAGAAGAATATAAAAATCCAAAGAGGGTCCTTACAACTACTGTAAAAATGTCTATAGATGGCAGGTCAGGGTTTTTACCGGTAAAGACAGAGAAAATGGTTCCAAAAGATAGCCTGTGTTCTTACATGATTGAGCTGGCTAAAGTTGTTGTAAAGAAAAAAGTCCGTAAAGGGGAAAAAGTTTATACAGATATAGGCGGCACGGGAGTGGATGTTATCGCATGTACCGATGCCGAAATGATTTTAAATTATTTTTAATTAGAATATTAACTAGATTAGCAGGATGAATTAGTTCTGTTAGAAATGGAGGATTTATTATGGAAAAATTACGTGGTGTTATACCGCCTATGGTTACACCTTTTACAAGAGAGGGGGCTATTAATGAAAAAGGACTTGAGCAGCTTACAGACTTCCTTTCCCAGAATGTACACGGGGTGTTTCTATGCGGTTCTTATGGCGGCGGCCCATTGATGAATGTTGAAGAGAGAAAAAGAGTTATTGAGCTGGTTTCAAAACGTCTGGACCCATCAAGAGCTATGACTGTCCATGTTGGAACAACTAATGTGAGAGACTCTGTTGAACTTGCAAAGTTTGCAGAAGAAAAGGGAGCAAAGTTAGTTGCTGCTGTTGGTCCCTATTATTATAAACATACCGATGAAAACCTGCTCCTTTTTTATAAGAGACTGGTTGATGCGGTAAAAATTCCTGTATATGTTTATAATAATCCACAGCTATCCGGATACAATATAAGCATAAATTTAATGAAAAAACTTTCAGAAGCAGGAGTATCCGGAGTTAAAGACAGTACTTTTGATATAATGTATTTTGCAGATTTAATTCGTAAGGTAGGTACTGATTTTGATGTTGTCCTGGGAACAGAAGCAATGTTTCTTTCTGCAGGCGCCCTTGGAGCAACAGCATTTGTCCCGGGTCTTGGTAATGCATTTCCTGAAATTTGCGTTGAACTTTTTAATGCAGTAATGGATAAAAAGTACGAAGAAGCAAGAGAGATACAGTTTAAAGTTAACAGTTTAAGGGATATTATGTACCAGGCCGGTTCAACAATGGTTGCAGTATACACTATGCTGGGAATCAGAGGAATATGCGAAGCATATTCCCGTGAACCTTTTTCACCGGTTTCTGAAACTGTAAAGGAAAAAATACGCAAGGATTTGCAGGACTGTGGAGTTCTATAAACAAATCAAACTAACTTATTAAAATAAGTAAATGTAGAGATATTTACACCACCACCCTGAAAAGATAATACCCGGAGCTTTATAACTCCGGGTATTATCTTTTAACGCCTTTAAAATCTTGATGTAATTAAAGAAAGGAAAAATTAAAACTCAATTTATGCAAAATCAGACTTTCTTACCAGCATCAGGAGAGACTGCCCATACTGTTCCCCGTACGCAAACTCTTTCAGCATCAAATTTTGTCACATGGCAGAATATCGCCTTATTACTTTCGTCGTAACTGGTTCCTTTTATTTCAAGTATAGGGTCATCCTTGCTTAAATTAAGATAACGAACTTCTTCCAATTCACTTTTGACAACCTTTATCAGCCTTTCCACTTTAACTATGTGAATGTTAAATCTTTCCCCGAGTGATTTGTAGAGAAATTCTTTGCTGAAATCAATTTCCTTAAGGTAAGAGTAAAGCTTTTCCGGGAAATAACAGGTAGAAATGTAAAAGGGAATATTGTCTACATACCGAACCCTTTTTAATATGACAGCCTGTTTGTTGGAAGGAATATTCAGAGCTTCACAGACAAAACCATTGTTTTTTATCTTGCCAAATTCAAGAATTAAATTTTTAATTCTGTGCCCCTTGTACTGCATGATTGTTTCAATCTCATTAAATTCTATGAGTTGAAATTTTTTTGGATCTTCTATATAAGTACCCTTGCCCTTATCTTTTCTTAAAATTCTTTTCTGAATCAAACAGGAAATTGCACTATTGATTGTAGGCCTGCTTACTTTGAATTTTTCTGTAAAGTACTCCTCAGAGGGCAATCTTGTATTTGGATTATAGTTTTCTTTTATTATGCTTTCTAAAATTTTACTGACCTGCAGATATATAGGCTCAGGAGAATTACGGTCAATTAACCTATCAAGGTAATCATCATCAAATCCCATAAAAAAAATTACGCAGCCAGCTCAAATCTCAAGATGAGCGGATGCGCTACCCTCCTTTCTGTAAGTAATTTTTATAATTTCATCAGTTAATTTTAACATCTAATAAGTGTAATAAAAATTAGCTGAATCTCTAATTTAATATCTTTAAAAGAATCTATATAATAATTACATATTGTAATTACGTTATAAAATGTAAACCATTTTTATTACTTTGTCAAGTTTTTGTAACACTTTTCTTATTTAAAATATTATATATTTTTGTGCTGCAACCGTAAATCAAAAAGAAGAAAGTTTTATTATTTGTTTTTAATAATTATAATTTAGATATTCAAAAAATATTTTACTTTATAAAATAAAAAAAGAAGGCTACTTATAGATTATAAAAATCATGTAAATAATATTAAAAATACAAGAATAATTCAATCTTCTGTGATAATATTGTTTGCGAGAAGCTCAGTCGTTTTTAACGTCCCACAACATAATAGAATGTTTACTATTATTCTGTAATTTAATTTTAAGAAAACAAATCAGAATGGAGGTTTACTTGAATAGAAATATAAAAATAATGAAAAAAGAAGCCCTTATTACCAGAATTATTATCCCAATAATAATGTTAAGTGTAGTGGCGGTTCTAATCGCCGGCTGCGGCTTTCCAGGCAGGGAGATTATTCCTGAAGAGACAGGGGAGCAGCAGGAGCCTGCCGGAGAAGAAGCCGAAGAAGAGGAAGAACCGGCAATAGAAATACCACCGGCTGGAATAGATAAGTCGGAGGAAATAGAAAATGAATTCAACCTGATTGATAAATCAGTTGAAAATATTGAGGTAATTTTTAATTTTATTGATGAAAATATAGCAGATAGTGATCCAGAGCTGGCCTCTGATATGGTTCATGCAGTAATTAATCTTTGCGAAGACTACAGGCCTGTATTTGTAGATAAATTCAGTGACCCGGAAGTTACGGGTACAATTTATGCACTCTCATCGGAGGTAATTACAGACGGAGAATTAAACCTGGAAGCGCTAAGGGATACTGAAAATGAAAAAGTTAAAAATGTTGCAGAAGAGGCAATAAATAAAAAATATAAATTAATTATGATTGAGGGAATGATCGAGCCTATTGTAGATTATGGGGCCTATGATGTATACATACCTTATCTGAGTGCGGAAATGAAAGATTATCTGGATATAAAAATTGATGAATCGGAAAAGCCGGCTGTAATGGATGCTGAGGTCACAATACCTGCAGACGAATTTATAGGAAGAATTTTAAAATCCATGGATTATCTTAAAAATTATCCTGATTCCTCAAAATATGATGAAATAAGCCAGCTCAAAGGCTGGAAAATGTGGATATACCTTGGCGGTATTGACAATAGTCCGGTATTTGGCCCGGACGGTAAGATTTTACCCGCAAAACTGAACGAGTTTGAGGATATGCTTGCCAGATACTCTGATACCGGCTTCGGGGAGATACTTGCCTCCTACCTGGAATTGCTGGAGCAGGAAAATTACATCAGGACAGAAAGAGTAAAAGAATTTCTTGATGACCTTTATAAAATTTAGATATCTATAATCAGATGATTCCCTGTACCCATTTATGTTGCGCTGATGTCTGGTTAATAAGCGGATTAGAAGAAAAATATTCACTTTCCCCCGGTCTGCTTTACTGCTTTGCGGCGCAATTGCGTGGTTATTACGGAAAGATATTATGAAAACCATTATATTTAAAGTAAAATAATTGTTAATTTTTGTATTAATAATTTTAATCAGTCTTGCGGTATTATCGCTTGCTTCAATATTTCTGGCAAACCAGTCATATAAACCGGATAGTGATAAAAATGTGAGGCAATACTTTGATGAAGACCTGCTTCTAAAAGCTTCAGACTACAACAGGATTTCATTGAATATAAGCATAGTCCGGCGTATTCTATCATGGTCAATTATGTTTGGTGTAATTATTTTATTTTTTAAATATTTTAAAAACACCCGGATAAATATTCTTACGGCTTTTTTATTAATAGTCCTTTTTTATATATTGATTGAACTTATACTCCTGCCGCTCTCTTATTGCAGGGGCTATATAATTGAGCACAGGTTTGGCCTTTCAAATCAGACTCTATCCATGTGGTTTTTAGATTATTTAAAGCAGAATGGTATTTCCATATTGATTTCTTCCCTGGGAATGACAGGAATCTATGCCCTGATGGTATATGTACCCGGCTACTGGTGGATAATATCAGCAGTTGTCCTTGCAATATTTATTGTTGTGATGACATATCTTTACCCCATAATAATAGATCCTCTTTTTTATAAATTTGAAAAGCTCGGGGATACCGAATTGAAGGAACAGATAATAAATATTGCAGACAGGGCGGGAATAGAAGTAAATGAAGTCCTGATTGCTGATGCAAGCAGAAAAACCGGTAAGGCAAATGCATATTTTAGCGGGGTAGGGAGCAGCAGGCGAATAGTGGTGTATGACAATCTGGTAAATAATTTCACCAGGGAAGAAGTGCTGAATGTAATAGCGCATGAAATGGGCCACTGGCACCATATGCATATATTTAAAAACATTATAATGGGAATTATTACGGGAACTATCGGCCTGTTTATTATAAACTTTGTTTTTACGCGTTCCGGGATGGTAGGTGACTTCAGGTCAATTTTTATTATAATTCTTCTGATATCGGTAATTTCTTTCCTCCTCCTGCCCATACAGAATGCAATATCCAGGAGTTTTGAGCGTCAGGCCGATAATTTTGCCATGCAGGCGACTGCAAATACCAGTGCACAGATACAGCTAATGGTAAAGCTTGGAGAATCCAACCTGTCAAATATATCACCCGGCCGTTATATAAAGTATTTTCTTTACAGTCATCCGCCGATAATGGAGAGAATAGAATCGGCAGAAAATTTTAATCAAAAAAGATAGGGTAACGACAGTGATTAACTTCTACCTGTCCGGTATGATAAAATAATCCGGGATTCCTGTAAAACTTTAAAATTTATTACAGGGAGGACAATAATGAAAAAAATAAAAAACTGCTTATTGTTGTTAATGCTCGGAATATTCCTCTCCTCAGCTCTGATTGCCTGCACCGGTGAAAACGGGGTTGAAAGAGAAGGCAAAGAATTGAAATTTGATACGGTTTCAAAGGGATTTTACAGTGCGCAGGCTGAAGAAGAGTTTTTTGTTATAAAGGATAAAGACGGCTTTAACCAACTGCTGGCCCTGATTGAGAAAGATAATGCAGATGCTGTGGATAAGGGTATTGATTTTTCAGCAGAAATAATAATTGGTGTATTTCTGGGAGAGAAACCTACCGGTGGATACGATATTGAAATAACGGGAGTGCTGGAAAAAGGTAATTATATTGAAGTCCTGTATAAAGTAGCAGAACCCGACCCGGATGAGATGGTTATACAGTCTATTACATCTCCTTATCATATTATAAAGCTAGAGAGAAAAGATATGGAATTTGTGTTCAGTATTGTTAAATAGAGTGAAATATCCGGCTCTTTCTACATTATGATACCCTGCTGCATAAAGACTATCAAGCAGATTAGATTGCTGCCTGTATCATGATTATCATAGAAACAACAGGAAAGTTACGCGGTGCAATCCAATAAAAAGATGGCAAAAAAACTGGCCTAAAGGATAACCATAAAGCATGGAGCTATTCATAAACCGGTATTAACTATCCGGTGTGAGGGATCCTCCCATTATTTCCATGAATAAATCCTGGCCCGGGGAAAAGTTATTGCCATTTTTTTTAAGATACGAAAATCTTAAAGGCGAGTAACGTTCGATATCACGTGTATATGATCTGCTGTAAAATCTGTCATTGAGCCCGATTGATTCGATTATAAGCATTTTAATGCTTTTTTCCATGAGGCTTTTTAAAGAAATTAGGTTGCTGCCTCCAAAACAGCCAATCTGTTCCATTATTTTAGTACCGGTATTTACGGTTCGGTTTGTTAGCCCATCAAGCGGCTTTTTAGTACAGGCATATGAGAAGAGAGTGAGAAGCCCGGCTTCGAGATCCCCTGTGGTGTCCTGGATATCGTCGGCAAGCTGGAGGTATGCCCCGTAATTAAAAAGGAATCTTTCCTGTGCTTCAGTAAGAGAACCTGATACAAGATAACCGTCTGCCACCACAGAAGTTCCTCCTTTTTTGATACAGATTTTTAGAACATCTTCCTCACCTGAAAGATTAGATGCATCAAGAAGCCTGATGCTTTCAGTCTGGCTGCTATGGATGGCAAGGAGACTGCGATAAACACCGGGATAATACGTGCGGTCATACTGATCCTCTATAATTTCTATCAATTCGAAAATCTTTTTTTCATGATTATCTTCTGGTTTAATATTTTCCCCATTTATCCTGCGCCTGAAACGGTGGCTGAAGAAAGTCTTTTCTTCTGCCGGGATTGAAGGGTCATCAAGGTAATTATCCGTATAGGGATAAAGCATGCTGTAGGCAAATGAAGAAGGGGTCAGCCTGACCGGTATGCCCATCATTGACTGTATCCCGTTTATTATCCAGGCATTGCGGCAGGCCTGAAAGATGTCTTCCGTGTCCAGGCTGGAGTCAAAGCTCCGGGCTCTTTCTATAAATTCCCCTGTTGAATTCATGTAATCATCTGAGAATATGATATCAAGATGGCTTTCTTCGTAATCAAATGTCGATTTAAAAAGGTTCCTTATTTCCGAAGATGTAATTACTGGAGAACTGGAATTACTTTTTAGAGAAGCGGAGCTTTTATTCTGATTTTTTTTAATTTTTTTTAAAAAGTCATCAAGATTTTTCTCGCGCTTTAATCTGTCGTTATTGCTGTATTTATTCCCGGCAAAGGCAGGAGTTTCCTGACCGGACTCCTTCCATAGTCTGATAAATTCATCAATGTATTTTTTATTTAACGAATCTTTCATCATCCCTGGAGTTTTTTAATTTCTTTACATTTTTTTTAAGCCAGCCCTGTTTATAAACCCTGGCGCTGTCAAATTCAGCTACAAAGGGTTTTATATCCAGAAGTGGAGTGCCGTCTACTATATCTATATTTTTTACATACAGTTTATTTTTCTCTATTCCCGTAAGCCTCACTACAGACAGGCCGATGGGGTTTGGACGGGAAGAAGCCCTGGTTGCAAATAAACCGTGGGGCCTGTTATCCATAAATGGCACAACCTCAAGCGAGTATGGTTTTGACAGGTGAAAGTGGTATATCAAAATAATATGGGAAAACTGGTTTAAATCTTTTAGACCTTTTTGATACTCGGGGAAAACTTCCACTGTGCCTTCTATACCTCCGGCAGCATCGGGCTGAATCGGGGTCCCCTTCGGTTCTTTAAATGGTGAATAAATAATTCCTATCGGCCTATATTTTATTTCCATAATTAATCGGTTTATCAGGATTTGAAATTTAACCTTTACGGTATAATAATTTTTTCTATTATATAAAAAATCAGGATAAAAACATCACTGTAGATTATTGAATACCGTAAATGCTATTTATCCCGGGAAATGTGCTCTTTATTTTCCCGGGCTTTAATAAAAAGCCATTGTTCTTTATCATTTTTTCTGTCGGTACGGATCAAATAATAAATACCCTTTATTTTTTCACCTTTGAAAAGCACCTCTATTTTTCCTTCCTCAAGGGATTTTTCGATGCCTGTATTTTCTTCTTTTATTTCCCTCATATTTTTATAGGTTCCACTGTCCCATATAACCACGGTGCCCGCTCCGTACTCTCCTTCGGGTATGGTTCCTTCAAATCCGGCATATTCAATCGGGTGGTCTTCAGTGCGTACAGCAAGGCGCCTGGTGCCGGAATCCGGGGGAGGACCCTTGGGTACGGCCCACGAAACAAGAACACC
>CAZTUA010000055.1:0-10936 GCA_964616545.1 uncultured Actinomycetota bacterium
AGGAGTACTCCAAAATAGCCCTGGCCTGCCCCCAGGATAGAGCCATCCAGCGAGAACTCGAGATCCTCAACCGAGTGTTCATGAATGATTGCATCTATAAGGGTGCCATTAGCCAGAATATGCATATATGAAGCCTTAAATTCTCCTGCTGCCAGTATCTCTCCATCGGGATCCACGGCCAGGCTGTTAATGCTTTCTTCATGACTATAACTCCACACCAGCTCGGGTTCGCCTTCAACAGTCTCTTCTACAGCCTCCGGCTCTTCTGCAACCTCAGTCTCTTCTACAGCTTCCGGCTCCTCCTCGGCCACGGGTCCTTCTTCAACAGCGGGCTCCTCTGCAACTTCAGGTTCTGCTGCTGCACATGCAGGTATAATAGTAAGACTTATAGCGATTACAGCAGCGGTAAAAATTGTAATTAAAAATTTTAAAGTTTTCATGATTTTCCTTTCTATCCTGTAGGTTTTAAAAGTTTTTATTATTTATAATAAGATAAATCTGCACCAGAAATTTTTAAGAGATGTAATTTACCGGATTTTTCAGACAATGAATATGGATATTAAAATAAAAATATAGCTTTTGTAAAATGTATTAGTATCTTTACCATAATACCTCTTAGATCTAGTGTAGCAGCGCAGATTAACTGCAATATCCATAAATATTGTTTAATTTATAAATTATAATGGGATAGTGCAGGTCCCAAAAGCTGCTGCTAAACTTATTTGGTTTTCAAAGAACCAGTTTTTCTAATTTAGAATGCAGAAGTACAGTATAAAACATATTTAATTATAACAAGAATTAAAAAAAGTGCTTGTTAAAGTATTAATTTCCCTTATTAATAATATGAGCCTATACTGCGATTTATAGAATTTTAAAATATTTAATATGGTTCGGTAAAAATCTCAAAGTGTGCCCGGGGATGAGCGCATGCCGGGCATTCTTCGGGGGCACTATAACCCTCATGTACATAACCGCAATTTCCGCATTTCCAGAGTACTTTCTCATCCCTTTTAAAGACCTTGTTGTTTTCGATATTCGCGATAAGTTTGTTATATCTTATCTCATGTCTTTCTTCAGCAGAGGCAATGTTTCTATATACTTCGGCAATTTCTTTAAAACCCTCCTCTTCGGCATCATCTGCAAATTTCGGGTAAAGATCCGACCACTCTTCCTTTTCTCCGCTTGCGGCTGCTTTAAGATTATCAAGTGTGGCAGCCATAGCAACCGGATATGCTGCTTCAATATCTATCATAGCGGGCAGCTCTCCTTCAAGTCCCTGGATAAGGAATTTAAAAAACCTTTTTGCATGCTCTTTTTCATTATCTGCGGTCTCATTGAAAATGTTTCTTATCTGCTTATAACCCTCTTTATCCGCTATTGAAGCATAATAGTTGTAACGGTTTCTTGCCTGTGATTCACCTGCAAATGATTTTAATAAGTTCTTAGCAGTTTTAGTACCTTTTAAACTTTTCATTTCTGTCCTCCTTTTAGTTTAGCAATTAGAGAAAATTTACAAAATAACCTTAAAGTAAATATTTTTATTTATTTTATTTAAAATCTATCCCATGTTAATCAGGTATACTTTAATATAAAACTAAATTGTTATCAATTTTATGTGTAATAATTTTTATATTCTTATTTTTAAGAACTTTTTATAAGTTATTACTGAATTATCTTATCTCATATAATCCAGTGCACTATAAAAGTTTAATAATAATTAAAAATCACTGTTAGGAAAAATTTAAAAGTGAACTGTTTAAAAATAGCTTTTTCTATTTTTTAAACATAAATAATTGCTAGCTTTTATTTGGAACAATACGAAGACTGATCCTGTCTCTCATGGAAGCTCCGGCAATATTTACTGTAAGCTTATTAAATGATATTCTTCTATACTTATTTACAGTCCTTTTATCCCTCCTAAAAGGCAAATATATCTTTTGTAGAAGATTAACGGTTTTGGTATTGTAAACTTCTTGAGTAGTGATTTCCTATTGGTTATTTTCTTCTGAAACGATGGTAAGGAACATCAACTATAGTAAAGTGAACCAGTCTGTAATTATATCTTCTCTCCCAATCCCCAAAATTTATTATATACAACTTCTTTTAATCTCCTTTAGCAGATAGCGAGGTATAAGTTCCTCTTACCTGACAATCTGTAAGATTTTTATGTAGCTGTGCCATAATCTAAAACCTTTCTTTTCGCTCTAGATTATAGCTTTTTAGGTGTGCACTTTTAAAACATAAATCTTATAGATAAGTGTGCAATTTTAAATCGTAAATGACAAAAAATTAATATAATCTTGACATTTAATAAAGGTTATGATAATTTTTAACTTAAACGATTAACCTTCTTACTAAAGAATTTTTTTGCAAAGCTCATGGTGAAAATATCATATTACACTCAAATAATATACATACTTAAAAAATAGGTAAGATTACGTGAAAATAAAAGGAGGTGAGAGCGAAAAATAAAAAGAGATTTGTCTGAGATGATTAATATAAAATTATATTAAAGCCGTATCCCAAACAAATCTCAAAAAAAAACTATCAAAAATAATCTAAAAAGTAAAGAAAAAAGGAGGGGTAGCCTATAGGTAAAAAAATATGTGTTTTCCTTAAAAGAAAGTTTTTTATAAAGAAAGGATTTTAAAATGAAAAAATCATTATTATGGATATTGGTGTTATTGTTAAGCATATCAATGATCGGCGCTTTTTCACTTGCTGGCTGTAAGGTAGAAGCAGAGGAAGAACCTGTGGTAGAAGCAGAGGAAGAACCTGTAGCAGAAGAGGCTGCTGAGGAAGAAGCAGCAGAAGAAGAGGTTGAAAAAGAACCGGTAACACTAAAGTTTACAGGATGGGAAGTAAGTCCGCTGGAAACGGAAAGCGTGGAAAAAGGACTGGAGATATTCATGTCACGGAACCCGCACATTACTGTTGAATATGATCCAATACCACACGATGAATATACTTCAAAGATGCTTACAATGATGGCTGCAGGCACCGCCCCGGATGTTTTCTTTTGTTTTGCATATGATTATCGCTCATTTATAGAAGGCGGACAGGTGCTGGATATAACAGAAAATTTTAACAAGGAGTATTCTATAGATGACTATATAGACTCATCAGCAGCCATAATGAATGTAGATGGGGTATACGGCATAAGCAGCTGTACTGTTTCTCCTGTTCTGTATTACAATAAGGAAATTTTCGATAAAGCTGGTCTGGATTACCCGCCAAGTGATCCTGCAAAAGCGTGGACATGGGATGAATTTGTTGATGTTGCCAATGAGCTGACGATAGTTGAAAATGGCAAAACAATCCAGTATGGTGTATATGGCTTAGAGAATTCATATATGTTCTCGGCGCTTATAATGTCTAATGGCGGTAGTTATTGGGATGACAATAACAACATAACGAAAACCACGATTAATTCGCCAGAGACAGCAGAAGTTATGCAGGCAATTTATGATCTCAGGGTAGTAGATGGAGCAAGCTTCCTGGCTGCGCAGATAGACCCGGACGTATTTATATCTGCAGCTAATATGCTTCAGACCGGAAAGATTGCGATGCTGATAGATGGCTCCTGGGCTCTGCAGGAACTTGCAAATATGGATTTTGAGGTTGGCGTTGGCGTGCTGCCAAAATTTAAAGATGCTGTTACTCATGGCCAGGCACACCTGCACACTGCATGGGTAAATACCGAACATCCCGAAGAAGCATGGGAATTAATCAACTTTCTTTCCGGTGACGATTATTTACTTGCAAATATCCAGGCAGGATTATGGATGCCCCACAAGAAAGAGTATTATACAGAAGAAGGTATAGCAAAGTGGCACAATCCTGATGTTCATCCAGAAGGATTTACAGATATGGCTCCTTATTTCGTAGAAGCATTAGTAGAGCCAACAGCAGTTAATTCCAATTTAAAAGTCAATGATATTTTTACCGAAGAAATGGGAGCATTCTTAGCTGGTGCACAGGATATAGAAACCACACTTGCTAATATTGAACAAAGAGCTAACGAAGAATTAGCCAAATAGCAGGTAAATATTATAATTATATGCAGCCCTTAGACCACCTCGGGGCTGCATATATGTTAACTAAAGGGTAAATAAATGAAGGTAAAGTTTAGAAATCTTTTATACAGAGACAGCATGTGGGCTTTTATTCTCTTGCTGCCTAATATCGCATGCTTTTTAATATTTATGATGATACCTCTAGTAGTTTCATTTTTTTTAAGCTTTACCGAGTGGAATCTAATGACGCCAATACAGTGGGTGGGTTTTGCAAATTATGTTGAGTTATTTAAGGATAAGACATTTTTAAAATCATTATGGAATACAATTTATTTTACTGCTGGAACAGTTCCGATAAGTATTATAATATCACTTTTTTTGGCCATAGCCCTAAATCAACGCATAAGAGGTGTTAAAGTATTCAGGAGCATATATTTTTTCCCTTCAATAATATCTCTTGTAGCAATCGGGCTGGTATGGATGTGGATGTATAATCCAGAGTTTGGTTTACTCAATTATTTTCTAAGTTTAATTGGTATAGATGGGCCTCCGTGGTTAAACGGCATAAATTGGGCAATGCCTTCTATTATAATAGTTGCCATATGGAGGGGAATAGGATTTAATATGCTGCTTTTCCTGGCTGCTTTACAGGGAATATCCGATAGCTATTATGAAGCTGCAGATATAGATGGGGCAAGGTGGTTTGGTAAATTTATGCATATTACAATTCCTCTTCTTTCCCATACCACATTTTTTGTTACGGTGATAGCAATTGTAAATTCTTTTCAGGCATTTGATCTGGTTTACCTGATGACTTTTGGCGGACCGGCCAGATCAACCTCTGTTCTGGTTTTTTATTTATATCAAAACGCATTCAGGTATTTTAGGATGGGATACGCAAGTGCCATAGCTTATGTATTATTTTTCATTGTGTTGATCTTTACAGCCATTAGATTTTGGTTTTATAGAAAAAAAGAAGTGTACTAGTCAGGAGGAGAAAGGATTGAAGAAAAGAAACTTATCAAGAATACCTTTGTATATAGTTCTTATAATAGGTGCACTGGTAATGATAATACCATTCTTATGGATGATCAGTACATCCCTGAAGTCAACAGGAGAAGTTTTTAAGTATCCGCCCTCTATATTTGGAGAAGCTATCAAATGGGATAATTATTTAAGAGTTGCTGATAGATTCCCATTTGGACGTTTTTTTATAAATAGCTTAATAGTAACTGTTTCTGTCGTTATTACTCAATTGTTTACCAGCTCTCTGGGAGGTTATGTTTTTGCCAGGCTTAAATTCAGATTCAGGGATGCATTGTTTGGACTGTATCTGGCAACTATAATGGTCCCCATTCATGTAACTCTGGTGCCAACTTTTATAATTATGCGTTTTTTAGGTCTAATAGATAAACTTCCTGCTCTGATTCTGACTGATATTGCAACGGCATTTGGTACGTTTTTAATGAGGCAATTTTATCTTAACATACCATCAGATCTGGAAGATGCTGCAAAAATTGATGGATGCAATCCTTTTACAACCTACTGGAGAATATTCCTGCCGCTGTCAAAACCTGCTCTGGCAACGCTGGGTGTATTTATTTTTATGGGCATGTGGAATGACTTTATCAGGCCTCTTATACTAATAAACAGTGTAGAAAATATGACGCTGACTCTTGGATTGGCCAATATGCAGGGCTTATATTCTACTGACTGGCCGGTATTAATGGCCGGTACATTTATCAGCATGATTCCAGTTATAGTTGTTTTCTTATTTGCCCAGGATTATTTTGTAAAGAGTGTAACTTTAACGGGTCTAAAAGAATAAGGCACTGGCAGCAATAAAAAATATTGTAATTAAATTTTACGAAGGAATGGACTTTTTATGGAATCAAAGAATATTTTCAAAAGACATGTACCGAAAAAAAAGGTAAGAATAAATGATGAATTCTGGGGAGGATATATTGATCTGGTAAGGAATGTGGTAATACCCTACCAGTGGGACAAATTAAATGATTTAATTGATAATAAAGAGCCAAGCCATGCTATAAGAAACTTTAAAATCGCTGCAGGCCTAGCTGAAGGCGAATTTTACGGACAGGTTTTTCAGGATAGCGATGTGGCTAAATGGCTGGAAGCTGTGGGATTTATATTAAAAATAAGCCCGGATTCTGAACTGAAGAATAAGGCTGATGAGGTCATTGATATTATTGAAAAAGCGCAACAGGATGATGGTTATTTAAATACATATTTTACTATTAAGGAACCTGATAAAAGATGGACTGATCTCCGGGACGGTCATGAGCTTTACTGTGCGGGGCACATGATAGAAGCTGCTGTAGCTTATTTTGAAGCTACAGGGAAACGAAAGCTTCTTGATGTGGTGTGCAGATTTACAGATTACATTGATACAGTATTCGGGACAGAACCGGGTAAAAAAAGAGGGTATCCTGGCCACTCTGAAATTGAACTTGCCCTGGTTAAACTTTACAGAGTTACTGGTGAAAAGAAATATCTTGATTTGAGCAAATATTTTATTGATGAGCGTGGCAAGAACCCGAATTACTTTAATCTGGAAGTTGAAGCCAGTAAAGCGAGCACAAATGAAATATGGAAAAAATTAGGATTAAAATACTATCAGGCTCATCTACCTGTACGCAGCCAGACCACAGCCGAAGGTCACAGCGTCAGGGCCGTGTATCTATATTCAGGTATGGCAGATATTGCAATAGAGACAGGCGACAAACAATTAATTGAAGCCTGTAAAAAATTGTGGAGCAACATAGTAACGAAAAGAATGTATATAACCGGAGGTATAGGTTCTACTTCATTTGGTGAGTCTTTTACATTTGACTATGATTTACCCAACGATACTGTATATTCTGAAACCTGTGCATCAGTAGGCCTGGTATTTTTTGCACACAGGATGCTTCAGATAGACCAGGATAGTAGTTATGCAGATATTATGGAAAAGGCATTATATAATTCAGTTATAAGCGGGATATCACTTGATGGAAAAAAATTCTTTTATGCAAACCCACTTGAGGTCTGGCCGGAAGCAAGCGAAAAAAGCAAAATCAGGGAACATATAAAAGTAACCAGGCAATCCTGGTTTGGGTGTGCCTGCTGTCCCCCTAATGTTACAAGATTACTGGCTTCTATCGGACAATATATATATTCTGTAAATAAGGATGAAATATACACCCATCTTTATATTAGTAGCGAAACAGAAGTAGATATATCCGGAAGCAATGTAAAAATAAAGCAAAAAACACAGTATCCCTGGAGTGAAAGAGTAAAGATTAGCGTTTACCTGGATGCAGAGAAAGAATTTTCACTTTTACTGCGCATTCCCGGATGGTGTGATAATGCAAGAATATATATTAACCGTGAGAAAGCCAATGTTTCCGATATTAAAGTGAAAGGTTATGTAAGATTGAAGCGAATCTGGAAAAATGGGGACATTGTTGAAATGGTTTTTCCAATGGCGGTGCAGCGCATAAAAGCACATCCCGGTGTCAGGGCAGATATAGGGAAAGTAGCAATACAACGCGGACCAATTGTGTATTGCCTTGAGGAGGTTGATAATGGGCCTAATTTGCATGAGATTGTGTTACCCGTAAAATCTGAATTAAAAGCAGAGTTTGATGAAAATATGCTGGGCGGGGTAACAGTTGTAACTGCTGAAGCAGAAAGATATAATTCAAATTGGACAGATAATGAGCTGTACAGAGCTGGAGAAAATTCAAAATACCAACCTTTTGCTGTAAAATTTATACCGTATTATGCCTGGGCAAACCGCAAACCTGGTGAGATGATGGTATGGATTAACGAGAGATAAAAAACAGCCGCTGTAGTGACCTCCTTCAGGGGCTGTTTCAGAGAAAATACACGAAAGTAAATATTATAGCTTGAGAAGCGATAATGAGAGGAAAGGTGCGATAAAGATATCTACTATTAAGGATATTGCTAAAAAAGCCGGTGTTTCGACGGCTACAATATCGTATGTTCTAAATAATAAAGGAAAAATAAGTGAAGAGACCCGCAGCAGGATTCTTAAGATAGTTAATGAAATGAACTACAGGAGAAATACTATTGCCAAGAGCTTAAGAACCAGCAAAACCAGCACTATCGGTATTATTGCAGAAGATATAACGGTTTTTAATTCTTCAGGCATAATAGATGGAATTAATAAATTTGTTGAGGAAGCGGGATTTCATATTATACTAACTAACCTTAGACTCAATAAACGAATCGGTATTAATTATTCCAATATTAGCAGCTGTATGGCTGAGATATCCGAAAGTATAGAAGTTTTATTAAGCAGGCAGATTGAAGGAATAATATATATTGGAGTTCACCCTAGGGATGTAACGGGTATCATCAGGAAAATAAATAAGCCGATAGTATATACATATTGTTATACTACAAAAGGTGATTATTGCGTTAACTATGATGATAAACTTGCCGCTTACGAGATTACTGATTATTTTATAAACATGGGACATGAAAAAATAGCGGTGGTAAGCGGGCCGGTTGAGTCCCTGGCTACCTGTGAAAGACTTAAGGGTTACAAAGAAGCTCTTACGGATAATAATCTGTTATATAAAAATGGTTATATAATGAACGGAGACTGGAAGTTTGAATCGGGAGCCGGTGCTATTAAAAAAATTTTATCACAAAATAAAGAACTCCCAACAGCGATATTTGCCATGAATGATTTAATGGCAGCCGGGGCAATTGAAACTGCTTTTAATCTTGGTTATTCTGTTCCTGATGATTTTTCAATTATAGGTTTTGATAACATGGAATTCAGCAGGTTTTATAGACCCAGGATTACCACTGTGGATTTACCATTGAATGAAATGGGAACTAAGTCCGCTGAGATATTGATTAATATAATAAATGGGAAAAAAGTCAGGGAAAAATCATATAAAATCAAATGCCGGTTAATAAAAAGGGATTCAGTAAAGAATATAAAAAGGTAGCTAAGAATTAAATATTCATAAGTTTTTTAACAGTGATACTGTATATTCAGGGAGTCAATTTATGGGCCCTGACGCTTAACTGGGGGGACTGTAACAGATTCTGTGTAAACCTCAAATAACTATCTGGGGCTAATGCCCCTACAGCCCCTTAAGATATTAGAGATTACTATTAGTCAACAATTTATAAAATGTATTTCTTATTTCTTTCTCTTATAATATACCTGCATTAAAACCATGTTTGACCTAGCCATAAGTTTCTCAAGTTTGTAGTTCTCTTGTATTAGTTTTGAAGTAAAGGTTTATCTATTTATTTTATAAAAATATTATTATATATTTATAATACATGTTCTTATTAGAAGGTTGACAGTATTTAAAAATTTTTAAAAAGTAAAAGCAAGGAGGTATATTTTTGGGTTATTTTAAACTTAAAGAAAAAGATTCGACGATAGGAACGGAAATTATTGCGGGAATCACAACTTTTATGACAATGTCTTATATTATATTTGTAAACCCTGCAATACTTTCTTCGGGCGGTGCAACGGGGATTCCCATTGAAGGGGTAGTTATTGCTACATGTATTGGCGCAGGACTTATAAGCATATTAATGGGAGTTATAGCCAATACTCCTTTTGCACTTGCCTCGGGGATAGGGATTAATTCGATTGTTGTATTTTCTATAATTTTTGGTCTGGGTCTTAGCTGGCAGCAGGCAATGGGTATTATTGTTATTGAAGGAATTATTGTTACTATTATGGTACTTACTGGATTGAGGAGAATGATAATAAGAGTAATACCGATGGGATTAAAATATGCGATAGGTGCCGGAATAGGGCTTTTTATGGCATTTATTGGCGCACGGGAAGCAGGTTTTATAGGACTAAACCCTTCTACTGATGTATCTTTAGGTGATTTTAGTGCTAGTTATACATTACTTGCAGCTTTCGGTCTCATACTCACTATAATTCTTGTTGCATACAGAGTAAAGGGTGGAATTTTACTTGGAATAATTGGTACCGCTATAACAGGGATAGCATTCAGAATAATAACTATTCCTATAAGAATTATTAGTGTCCCAACAAAAGAAAGTTTTTCAACATTTTTTAAGGCAGATATTCTTGGTGCTGTATGGAGTAATGGGATGTTAAACATTGCTGCCCTGATAATGATTTTTGCCCTTTTTATGACCGATTTTTTTAACACAATCGGTACTGTTATAGGAGTAGGAGAAAAAGCAGGATTACTTGATAAGAATGGTAATCTCAGTAATTTGAAAAGAGTTCTTTTAATAGATTCCTTGGCAACTGTTGCCGGAGGCCTAGCCGGTGTCGGCTCGATAACCACACATGTTGAAAGTGCGTCAGGAGTATCCGATGGTGGTAGAACCGGTATTATGCCCATCGTAACTGGATTACTTTTTCTTATTTCAATATTTTTCGCTCCGGTTATTGCAATTGTTGGAGGAGGAGTAGAAGTAGCTGAAGGTATAATTAAGTATCCTGTTACTTCGCCAGCCTTAATTGTGGTGGGATTTATGATGATGACTGTAATGACTAAAATTGATTTTAAAAATTATGAAATTGGATTACCGGCATTTATAACTATAATTATTATACCATTTACATACAATATATCATATGGAATAGGATTTGGCTTTATAAGCTATACCTTAATAAAACTATTCAAAAGAAAGTTTAAAGAGCTTCACCCACTAATGATAGTAGTAAGCGTATTGTTTTTGGTAGTTTTTATTGCTGAAGAACTATCTAAAAAATTTGCAGGTAATTAATAGAAAATATAAGAAAAATATTTTAAAAAGAATTTAAAAATAAGAGCAAATAATTACTCGTATTAGTCTTCTTCGTTATTTCTTGGTGATTGAACTAATACATCAGAAGTAATATAATTTTATTACATCTGTTACATTTTACTTTA
>CAZTUA010000056.1:0-7442 GCA_964616545.1 uncultured Actinomycetota bacterium
TGGAATCACCAATGTATATACCTACACAGTCTCTAACCCGGTAGCAGATATTACTGTAAATGGCGATGAAACTGATACAATAGATAACAGTGCAGAAAAGGGTTCAATTACAGTCACAAAGAGTGGATTGCACGGAAGCGACACCGCCATATTCTCACTTGAAGGTCCGGGCGGACCATACCCTGATATAACTCTTGATAATAAAACAGGTGGTTATCCATCAGAGAACGGCTGGAGTAACCTGCCATACGGGGAATATACGATAACAGAGACGTGGGGCGATGGAAATGTCTATACATACAGCACAGATCTCAGTCCTAACCCGAAGACAATCAATGTAGACGGCGATGAAACTATCAGAGTTAGAAATACAAAATTAACTTACAGTGTTACAGTTAATAAGACAGGGCTTGAATGGGGTTATAAATCTACCTGGCCTTATTACTGGGCTGATGAAGCTGTATTTACTCTTACAGGACCTGCTGGTCCGCATAGCCAGGTACGCACTGTAACTCTTGATAATCATCCATGGAATGATATTTGGGGTGGTCCTTATGGTAGTAAGACCTGGACAGGATTGCCTGCAGGAGAATACACATTAACAGAGAGCTATCCAGGTGATAATAGTTTTGATTACACCTCAAATATAACTCTACCTGATACATTTGAGCTTGGACCGAGTAAGACTTTCAATGTGGTTAATACCCCCGAGAAGGGCTCAATTACAGTCACAAAGAGCGGCCTTGAAGGAAATGACCAGGCTATATTCTCACTTTCAGGTCCTGGCGGCCCTTATAGTGATATAACATTAAGCGAAGGCGGAAGTGATGGCTGGGATAACCTGCAATACGGCTCGTATACTATAACCGAGAGTTATCCATCAGGCAATGTATACACCTACCAGACAGACCTTTCATCTGATCCGGTTGTTATTGGCTCTGGAAACAAGAATCCAACTATTGAGGTAGAAAATACAGCCGAGAAGGGCTCAATAGTTGTCACGAAGACAGGTCTTTTAGGTGATGATACTGCCATATTCTCGCTTTCAGGTCCCGGAGGTCCATATGCTGATATAGAGCTTTCGGAGGGTGAATCTGATGGCTGGAATAACCTGCCATACGGAACCTATACTGTAACCGAGAGTTATCCTGATGGGAATATATATAACTATACAACTGTGGATGTTCCCACAAATGTAGAGGTAAACAGTCAGACACCTGAGGAGATAAACGTTACAAATAATCCTATCTATGGGAAAGTTACACTTTCAAAATTATATATAGGAGATGTAGTTGACTCATTCTTCTACCTTAAGGGTGATGACGGGAATTACTACATGCAGGATGGTACAGTGGCTGCCACCAGGGATGCTGCAAAAGTTACGATAGGCACCCAGGGTGGAACAGCAACATGGGAAAATTTGCCGCACCAGGAATACACAATTGAAGAAGATGATATTGCCGGATACAGTCAGTCAATTACTCCTGAAAGCTTTACATTGAGCAAATCCAGCAAACACCAGTATGTGGTTGCCACAAACACCCAGATACCCGGAAGAATAGAGCTTGAAAAGGTCTATGATGGAGAACCGACAGAAGCTTACTTCTACCTTAGAGGTGAAGACGGGAAGTACTATGGCCAGTTTGGAGTCGGTTATAATGATCTCCACACCTGGATGCCATGGCTGTATAGAACAATAAATGGCGAAGGTTCTATATACTGGATGAACCTGCCATGGCAGGAATATACCATTTATGAAGTGACGCCTTCAGGTTACACTTCTGAATTTAATCCTGAAATGCCGATTACCATAGATGGAGAAACTCCAGAACAGACTGTGAGTGTGACTGCTACTAATCGTGAGCTCGGTTCAATAGAGATATTTAAAACCGATGCTGAAACAGGTGAACCTCTGGGTGGCTCAACCTTTGCACTATATAAAGAGGGTTCATGGATACTGCAGGATACACAGGTTCTGGGTTCGGACGGACACTACAAATGGGAAGACCTTGAGTGGGGCACCTATATGGTAAGGGAAGAGACAGCCCCGACAGGTTACCTGGTTTGTCCTGACCAGATAGTAGTTATTGGAGAAAATCAGAGACATTATACTCTAACCCAGGAAATAGCTGACCCGAGGATACCTGGAGAGATAACACTTAACAAGAGCGGCCTTGGCACTACAAGCGTTGCAGGATTTACCCTGTATGATTCAGGCAATAATCCTGTTGGGTCAGAGAAAACTATAACCGGAGATGGCTCTGTAACGTGGGATGACCTGGAATGGGATACTTATAAGATCGTGGAAACCACAGTACCGTCCGGTTATAACAAGATGGCTGATATAACGGGAATAGTAATTGATTCAAGAGATGAAGATCAGCAGAGCTATACCTTTGACAGGACCAACACAAGAATTCCACGCGGCTCCGTAACTCTTAACAAGAGCGGACTCAACTCAACAGATGTTGCAGGATTTACCCTGTATAATTCAGACGGCGCTGCTGTAGGTGGAGAAAAGAGGATAACCGGAAATGGAACAGTAAGCTGGACAAATCTTCCAAGAGATACATACAAGATTGTAGAGACAACCGTTCCGTCCGGGTATTCAAAGATGTCTGATATAACCGGTATAGTTGTAAGTTCGGCTCAGCTTAATCACAGCTTTAGCAGGACAAACTCAAAAAGAACAACTACAGTTATAGAAGTACTGGGTATTCAGGAACTTCCATTTACCGGAATGAATCCTGCTATTCCGATATCAGGTATCGGTTCAATACTTGCAGGTGGACTTATGGTTATACTTTCCTTTATAAGAAGAAAGTTCAGAAGGAAATAACATAGAATATCGATTTTATTGATATAAGGAAATGGCCCGGGTAATTTATCCGGGCCATTTTATTTTGCACTTAAAATTGCGGTATAATTGATGGCAATTAAATTAAAGCCTGGAGGGAGTTAGTATGAATAAAAAAATTCATTTTTTTGCTGCTGTCGTTATATCAGTATTTTTAATTACATTTACCTTATGCGGGTGCAGCCGGGCATCTTCCCTGCAGGAGGCAGATACCGGGCAGGATGAAGATTCCAGCGGTATGGAGCTGACTGTTATTGAAAATGTATCAATAGATGAAATAGAAGAAATTGATGACATTGAAACAGAAGGAGAAGAGCCGCCCGAAGCCATGCCCATCTCTGTTGAGAGGGTTTATGAGATTATAGAAAATGGAGAGGACTATATCATACTTGATGTAAGAAACCCGGATGAGTATGAAGAGGGGCACATTGAAGGCGCAGTCCTCATACCCGTATCGGAGCTTGAAGATAGACTTGATGAAATTCCCGGCAATAAGCCGGTTATAACATACTGCAAGGCCGGGTCAAGAAGCGCAAGGGCTGCATCCATCCTTGTAGAAAACGGATTTTTAGAGGTATATGATATGGGCGGAATTACCGAATGGATAGATAGCGGGTATCCTGTTACCGGCGGTGAGTAGTTTTTAAAAACTGGTACCGCGGTGAAAACTTTTAAAATATTTTTTTAAGGATAAAAAAATTTCAAAGTCTAAAAAGATAATAATAAGCGTATGCGTTCTTGCAGGACTGGGCCTGATTATACTTCTGTGTTTTTTTATTGCAGATAGAGCTGCCACTTTAAGAGATAAAAATGCTCTTTTGGAATGGGAGGAACAGAGCGAAGCCCTAACCGGAAGTGAAGAAGGAACTGCCTCAAAAGAAGATAGAGAAACACCTGCAGCTTCCGGAGAGGATGAAGCCGGAAAAGAAGAGATTGATTACAGTATATTAACTGCCGAAGACTTCTTTCCCTTAGATATTATAATCCCAAAAATCGGGCTTAAGCTTATTGTAAACGAAGGGGCAGATACGCAGACTTTAAAGCAGGGACCCGGCCATATCTCCGAAACACCGCTTCCCGGAGATATTGGAAGATGCACTATTTCGGGCCACAGGACAACTTACGGGTCGCCCTTTAAAAAGATTGGCAGCCTTGAGGACGGCGACTTCATTTACCTTGAAGCGGTTAAGGGAGAGATATTTATTTACGTGGTCACGGGCCAGGAGATAGTAAGGCCAGAAGATGTATATATCCTTGAGGGTACAGATAAGAGAGAGCTTCTTCTCACCTCGTGCCACCCTGAGTATTCAGCGGACGAGAGAATTATTATAATATCGGAGCTTATAAATATATACCCGCTTGAGGCGGCAGCGGAAAATAACCGGTGATGGGTGAGCTGGTTTAAAATGGGAAAGTTAACCAAAAAAATAAAATGCAGAATTGCAGTCATTGCAGTTCTTGCCTTAATTACGGCAGCGCTTACAGGATACAATATCTATCTTGCAGCAGTTAACAGGCAGCAGGCCTTAAAGCTGGCCGCAGAGCAGGCAGAGCTCGAAGAGGAAAAAGCGAGGCTGGAGGAGCTGAGAATAAAAATGGCCGGGGAGCTTAAAGAATACTATCCCTGTTATAGGGATATAAAAGGTGAATTTATAGAGGAAGTAGAAGGGCTCTCTGAAGAACTGCAGGGCGAGATTGTAAATATGGCACAGCTAAAAGAAATTACCTCTGCGCGCCTGGATGCGGCCATAGATTACAGGAATAAATTTACCGCCCTTGATACCCCCGGACCGCTTGAGACTTTTTACCAATACGAGCTTGAATATATCGGAAGCGATATTAAAACCATTAAAGAGGTGCTTTTATACTACGGAAGCGGAAGCTACTCGACATATGATGATGGCGGGATAGGCGAGCTTTACGGAAAAACCGAACTCGCGCACAGGAAAGCTCAAGAAGAGTTCCGCAGCGTGTACAGTCAGTATGGGCTGGAGTATTTACCGGAGGAATTTTAGAAACATTTTATTTACAGTGATAGAAAAATCATTATTAAAAGATTGCACGGAATTAAATGGAAGCTGACAGGTATTTTTTGTTTCTTGTGTATTCTTCGAAATAATTATCCACATAGATTTTTATAAAATCGGTATTGCTTATAAGAGGCATAAGGTCGGATTTAAAAGAAGATTTATATCTTGTAACTGCTTCCTCTACTTTTTTATCCAGTTGCTTTTCTATGTAATCAGCGCTTACGCTGGTGCCCAGCATCTCCGAAAGCCTTTTTAAGTTTGGTTTTATAGAATTTTTTAAAAACCATAAAAGATCAAAGAAATCCCTGCCTTTTATTACCTTTATATTATCAGAACCCTGGAATTTTTCCCTTACAATAATTGCATGTATTTTATCTGACATAAGGGAGGGCAGGTCATAATGAGTTGCCGCAAAATTAAACCCATAAATGGATTTTGAAGTGGTCTCAAGGCTAAAGTGTTTTGATGGGTTTTCTAAAAAATCGAGTTTTACAAAAAGAAGATTGCTTTTACTACCTTCTGCCAGTTCCAGTTTATGTAGAACCGGGAATTTTAGCAGAATCTGGTTTCCATGCTTTTTTATAGCCAGCTCCACATCATTATATTTATATTGTTTATTAAAATATGCCTTGATGTCGCCGGTAAGAATCACGGGGTCAAAACTTTTCTTGAAATCAAAATCAATATCTTCCGAAAGCCTCGGTAAATTAAAAAAATGCCTGAGGCATGTTCCGCCGGTAAAAATCAAATTCCTGTTATAATCGGAATTTGTATATATAAAATAGAGAACATATACCTGAAGATACTCTTTCAGTAAATTGAGAATATAGTTATCATGCGAGCCCCTCGCTCTTTCTTCAATTAATATTTTTTCAAGTTCCTTATAGATCATTTTTAATTACTCTAAATCTTTTTTATCATTTCTGCCAGCTTTAAGTATTTTTTCATACCCGCAAGTTCACAGTAAGCCTTAAATTCTTTTAACTCTCCCGGCTTGAAGTCATCAAGGTTTAATCTGAATGATTCCAGAAGAGAACGGTCAAATTTTTCCAACCTTAACAGTTTTAAATACATCCAGTCAAACAAAGCCTTTGCTTTTGTTGACTCTTTGATTATAAAGCTGTTCTTTTCTACGATATTAAATCCTGTAAAAAGCTCATTTTTTATATTTCTGTAAATAAAAAATCCGAGTTTGTTTTTGTAAGTTCTGCCTGACTTTATAGTTATAGAATTTATAGAATAGACGGATTCCGTTAATATACCATATCTTTGTAAAATATATTCAAGACTAAGATATGACGGCTCCCTCAGCTTGTTTGAGATAAATTCCAGATATGCAGTTTTATCACGGAGCCTCTCAAAATAATTTGAAGTAACATAGAATCCTTTTTTTAATTGTATCAGTACGCCATTTTTTATCCATCTGTTAATATTTGTAGAAAGAGCATTTTTACTTACATCTACAAACTGGGATATGGTTTCCCTTTTAAAATAACTTAAGTTTTCCAGATTTTTAATTTTTTTAACTTGATTCATAATTAGTATAAAAAATATACTATTTGTGAAATAAGTCAATCAGCTTCTTTTATTGTTTACTTTTTTTATTCTAGAAGGAAAGGATAGAAGATATAAAATATAGCCGGTTTTTAATACAATAGATTCGCAGTTTTTTATCGCCACATTTTTGCCTATTGCTTTTCCCCCGATTGTAAGGGAGGAAATGAATCCGGTAATGGCAGCACTCAGCAGGGCACTTTCAAGATTTGGATTGAAAAGTAAAATTCTAAACACCAGGGTAGCCCCTATGGCACCGCTTACAATTCCGCAGATATCGCCTATTACATCATTGCAGAAGTTGCTTACCCTGTCCGCATTTTTTAGCAGCCTTATTGCTTCTTTTGCTCCTCTTATCTTTTTGGCAGCCATGCTGTTAAGCGGAACCTCGGAGCATGCAGTTACAGCAACTCCTATTGCATCAAATAAAACCCCGATTAAGATAATTATTATAAGGATTATTAATGTAACGATTATATTGGTCTTTATAATCAGTGTTTCGGAGATAAAGCTTACGGCAATTGCAAGAAAAAAACTCCACAGGATTATGGCTATGATCCAGTTTCTTATTTTAGCCCTGGATTTTTTTAACTTAACCAAACTGGCTCCCTTTAACTTTTCAATAGAAGAGATGGCAATGCGGTAAGTAAACTTTGCAGTTTAAGGTCCAGTAGGGTTTCCCAGACAGTTACTGAGTGTTGCCACTTCAGCGGTTTCCCATTAAACCGTCTCTATAGCGTCGCCGCTTATAAGACTGGATTGCCATAAAAACTACACTGTAATCCCTGCCGCATCTCTCACAAAGAGAACAGCCTAGGGGCTTTCCCCGGCAGTCTTGTGTCCACTAGCCCCTTTAGCAATTACAGGTTTCAGGCCCGATACAATATGATGGTGCCAGAATCTGACACCTAAAATTATAAAGGCCCTCCCCCTGTATCACGCAGGGCAGGCTACGCCGCAATGCCTGTTAAACAGTTGCGGGTCTGATTTCAAATACTTCT
>CAZTUA010000057.1:0-27910 GCA_964616545.1 uncultured Actinomycetota bacterium
GGTGGCACCGGAAAGGAAAAAGGAAAACGCCATCCCACAATAGGAAATAATGTTGTAATATCCGCGGGAGCAAAAGTGCTGGGTTCTATTAAGATCGGCAATGATGTTATTATTGGTTCCGGAGCAGTAGTAATTAAATCTGTTCCTGACAGATGTACTGTTGTGGGTGTTCCTGGAAGAATTGTAAAAATAGGAGGAGAAAAAATACTTTCTGATGAATTTCACAGAATGAATCTGCCCGACCCTGTAAATGAAATTTTAAGTGACTGCTGTGCCAGAATTGATTTTCTTGAAAAAGAGATAAAAAAAATAAAGAAAAAAAAGAAGTAAAGCCTGCAGCCCGGGAGTATAAAAGTTTAAATTAATAAAATCAAAAAGAGTCAATCTAATAAACGGGGGGATACGGTTGAGTTTAAAAGTTTATAATACACTGAGCAGAAAAAAAGAATTATTTGAACCGGTAAATGAAGGTATGGTCAAAATGTATGTATGCGGACCCACCGTTTATAACTTTATATCCATAGGCAATGCAAGGCCAATAGTGGTATTTAATATGGTGCGCAATTATCTTCAATATACTGGTTATAATGTTGAATACGTACAGAATATTACCGATATTGAAGACAAAATAATAAAGAAGGCTCAGGAAGAAACAGTAGATTTCAGGGTGATCACTGCAAGATATACGGATGCTTTTCTGGAAGATATTAAAAATCTTGAAGTAGGAGAATTCAGCAAAATGCCTGTGGCTACAGAGATGATTTCCGAGATAATAGATGTTATAGAGAGGATTATAAAAAATGGTTACGGCTATGAGATAGATGGCAATGTTTATTTCGATGTGGGAAGATTTCCTGATTACGGTAAACTTTCAGGCCAGAATATAAATGAGATGAAAAATACGGAAGGCGATAGCTACGAAAAGAGAAATAAAATTGATTTTGCGCTCTGGAAAAAAGCCAGGGAGGGTGAGCCATCCTGGGATAGTCCATGGGGAAAAGGCAGGCCAGGCTGGCACATTGAATGTTCGGCGATGTCGGTAGCACTTCTGGGCAGGCAAATCGACATCCATGGCGGCGGCATTGATCTGGTGTTCCCCCACCATGAAAATGAGATTGCTCAGTCCGAAGCTGCTTTCCCGGATGAAGGCAGATTTGTTAAATACTGGATGCATAATGGCATGATTGAAGTGAAAGAAGCAAAGATGTCGAAATCTCTGGGGCTGAAAGAAAACTGGATTTTAAAAAATCTGCTTAAAATTTATTCTGCTAATGTTATAAAAATATATATTCTCTCGACCCATTACAGGAGTCCGCTGGAATTCAGCACTGAAAAGATAGATGAGGCTAAAAAAGCACTGGAAAAAATTATAAATACATTGAAAAATATTGACTTTCTTGTAAAACAGTCTGATCTTCCGGAGGAAACAGAAAAAGAAGATAAAGATATCAGTACGGCTGCATCCAAACTGGGATCTTATATAAAAATATTTGAGAATGGTTTTAGAGATTCTATGAATGATGATTTTAATTCGGCAAAAGCAACAGGCAGCATCTTTGAATTTATAAAAAATATTAACAGTATAATACAGAAGCCGGATTTTATAATCAGCCGGCCTATAAAAGCAAATTTAAAAAGCGCATCGGACAAAATAATGGAACTGGGAAGGGTTCTGGGGCTGAATTTTTCAAAAGAAATCTCAAATATGACCATAGATACAGGTACTGGCACAGAATTAACCGGAGGCGAAATAGAGGGCAAAATTAGAGAGAGGGAAGAGGCCAGAAAAGCCGGTGATTATAAGAAAGCTGACCGGATAAGAGATTATTTATACAGCAGGGGTATTGTTCTGGAAGACAGAAAAGAAGGGACCATATGGAAAACAGCAGACACTCCGAAAATTAAGAGAAATGACCGGGTATAAAAATAAAAATCATGAATATATATCTGGAATAAATCCTGTTTACTCCCTGGTCACTGAAAATGCAGGCAGGAGGAAAATATACAGGGTCATAATCAACAGCCAGAGGAAAAAAGATTCAAGAATACGCAATATAATTGCCGGAGCAAAGAGCAAAAATATTGAAATAGGGGAATTAAGCCCTGAAGAATTTTACAACATTTCTAACGGAATTGCCGGTGCCCAGGGTATACTGGCTGCGGCTTCTCCATATAATTATGCAGAGCTTGATGATTACCTGAGCAGCGAAAAAGAGGGAAGAACCCCCGGGGGGAAAAGTAAGAGCAGGCTGGTAATACTCGATGGCGTAACCGATGTAGGCAATTTCGGCTCTATAATAAGAAACTGCAGTGCATTTGGTTTTGAGGGAATTATTGTATCAAAGAGAAGAAGCGTGGCCCTGAATGAAAGAGTAAGTAAAATTTCTGCAGGAGCGCTTGAAAAGGTTAAAGTGTTCAGGGTGGTAAATATTGTAAGAGCCATAAAGAAGCTAAAAGATACAGGTTTCTGGATTTATGGAACCACTCTGGATATAAGCCCGGAAGTAAAATATTTAGAAGAGGTAGATTTTACTTTTCCCATGGCTCTGGTTCTTGGAAGCGAAGATAAGGGCATGAGTAGATTAGTCAGTGACAGTTGTGATATTATGATTACAATAAAATTAAGCGGTGGGATTCAGTCCTTAAATGTTTCGGTTGCCAGCGGTATTATTTTATATAAAGCTCAGGAGCAAATTGGGAAAGTATAGCTGCAATGAAAATTTAGTAATAGTGGATGGGCATAATTTAATATTTAATTTTTTTAAAGCAGGCAAATTAAGCGGAGAAAAAATAGACTATATTAAAGAAAAGCTTATAAGCGACCTTTTAGTGTATAAAAGCCAGAAGAATTGTGATGTTGTCATCGTTTTTGATGCCAGAAACAGCGAAAATCAGAGAAGGAGCACGCAGATAATTGATGGAGTAAAGGTTATTTATTCCAGAAAAAATGAAACAGCCGATGATATAATTGAAGAGCTGGCAGGAACGGAAACCAGGAAAATAGATGGGGGAGCAGGGTACAGGAACATTTTTGTTGTTACTTCCGACTACCACCAGCAGAAAGTAGTGCTCAGGAAAAATGTTTACCGCAAATCCTGCAGGGAATTTCATATAGAACTAAAAGATCTAAAAAAAGAGATAAGAGAAAAGATGACAGATATCAGGAAGGAATCCGGTAGAAAATTTCTTACTCTGGAGAAAAGATTGAGCGGTAAAACAAGGGAAAAACTTTCAGAACTGCGCAAAAAGCAATAGTAAATGATTGTACAGAAAAAAATTCTTCCATTTATATTAATAGTTCTTATCGGGGTATTTTACGGCTGCGGTCTTTATTATAATTACGATGGCTCTGATGCTGATAGCGATACCATAAACGGTGCTGTTGAGAATAATATAAAAAGTGATAAAGAACATGCCGGATCTCCGGGCGGAATTAATAACGGTTATGAAAATACAGCCAGGGAAACCAGCGCTTTTACTGTTAAAGAAGTGGTGGACGGAGATACAATAATACTTTTGGATAAAAGCAGGATAAGGTTTATCGGGATAAACGCACCGGAATACGGGATGTACTTTTTTGAAGAAGCCAGCGAAGCTATGGAGGCGATGGTTTCAGGAAAAGAAGTGAATCTCGAGAAAGATATATCAGAAAAGGATAAATATGGAAGACTGCTCAGGTATGTATATGTAGAAAATCTGTTTGTCAATCTCGAAATGCTGAAAAGAGGGTTTGCCAATGTTTATACATATCCGCCTGATGTAAAGCATAATGATGAATTTCTGAAAGCGGAACGGTATGCAAGGGAGAACAATCTCGGATTATGGGAAAAATCCGGTTTGACCGGCATAGAAATTATAGTAAATTATGATGCTCCGGGAGATGACAGCAAAAATTTGAATGGCGAGTATGTAATAATAAAAAACACCGGAGCTGATATTATAAATACAGGCGGATGGACAATTAAGGACAGTGCTACAAATATATATAAATTTGGCAGGTATCTTCTAAAACCAGGGGATGATGTTTATCTTTTTACCGGGAACGGGAAAGACGGTGAAGGCAGGTTTTACTGGGGCAGTCATCAGCCGGTGTGGAACAACGACCACGACACTCTTTATTTGAGGGATAGTGAAGGATTTCTTATAGAAATATATGACTATTAAATTGCCTGTATTAAAGTTTTAATATCACATTTCTTCTTCAATAAAATGGGTATGAATATTTCCTGCTATGAAATTTTTGCTCTGTATAATTTTTTTATAAAAAGGTATGGTTGTTTTAATTCCATCTATTATAAATTCATCAAGAGCCCGCTGTGATTTCAAGATTGCTTCTCCTCTGGTTTTATCCCAGACTATAAGTTTGGCAATAAGAGAATCGTAAAATGGTGAAATCTCGCAGCCTGGATGGATAAAGGTATCCACTCTTGTACCAGGTCCGCCTGGCAGGAAAAAATCAGTTACTCTTCCCGGACAGGGCTTGAAGTCGTTTGCGGGGTCTTCTGCGTTAATTCTAAATTCTATGGCATGACCGCGGACATTATAATTTTCATTTATACTGGTAGCTTTTTGTCCGGCAGCAATCTTTATCTGTTCCCTGATAAGGTCAATTCCTGTAACCATTTCTGTTACAGGATGCTCTACCTGAATACGGGTATTTATTTCAATAAAATAAAAATTTTCCTGTTCATCCAGCAGGAACTCGATAGTTCCAAGGTTTTCGTAGTTTATAGCCTTTGCTGCCCTTACTGCGAAGTCACGCATTAATCTAACTGTCTTAAGCGGCAGATTAACTGCAGGAGCTTCTTCGATGAGTTTCTGGTGTCTCCGCTGAATTGAGCATTCTCTTTCTCCCACACAGAAGGTATTGCCGTAATTATCTGCAATAATCTGAAACTCAATATGTCTGGGTTTGGAAATATATTTCTCAATATAAACCTCACCTTTTCCAAATGAAGATTCTGATTCTGTTTTTGCAAGGGGGAAATATGTCAGAAGATCTTTTTTATCATTACAAATCCTCATTCCTTTTCCGCCGCCGCCAAAGGATGCTTTCACAATAACGGGGTAACCAAGGCGCTTTCCCAATTTTAACGCTTTCTTTATGCTGGACACATTTCCTGATGAACCGGGGATGACCGGTATTTTGTTTTGCTGCATTACTTCAATAGCTCTGGATTTATTCCCGGCAAGAGAAATTGCTCCAGCCGGCGGCCCAATGAAAACTAGATCATTCTCGTGGCAGGCATTTACAAACTGAGAACTTTCTGCAAGGAACCCGTAGCCTGGATGAATAGCGTCGCATTCTGTTATCTGTGCAGCGGAAATTATATTATCTATATTCAGATAGCTCTTTGAAGGAGTTGGAGGTCCTATGCAGATACGTTTATCCGATAATTTTGTGTGAATGGAATTTTTATCTGCAGTCGAATATACAGAAACACATTCAATACCCAGTTCTTTACATGCTCTGATTATTCTTACTGCAATTTCTCCCCTGTTTGCTATAAGTATTCTTTTAAACATCTGACTGATTATCGTCTTTTTTAATAACCATTAATGTCTGGCCAAACTCTACAGCTTCTTCATTGGAGGCGATTATATCTATTACCTGACCGCTGCATTCCGAATTAATCTTGTTCATAAGTTTCATTGCTTCTATTATACAGAGTGTATCTCCTTCTTTAACTCTGTCACCTATTTTTACAAAAGGAGAGCTGCCCGGAGAGGAGGAAGAATAAAATATGCCCACAATTGGAGATTTTACCTCAACCAGATTTTCGGGTTTCTCTGTATCGGGCTCTGGTTTTTTTTCTTTTACTGCACCTTTCTCTTCCGGTCTATATCCAGGATTATTTATAGAGATTTTAACACCGTCTACTTCAAGCTTTATTTCTTCTATATTGCTGCTTTCTACAAGACTTGTTATCTCTCTTAGTTTTTTAATATCAAGACCCCCCAGTTTGGCTGCAGAACCTGATGTGTATTTTCCAGAAGCATAATTTTCTATATATATTCCTGAATCTTTTATGGAACCTGCTTTCTTGAGACCGGCTTTTTTCTTCTCAAGAAATTTTCTGGTTTTTTCAGGATAAAAACAGTAACTCAATATATCTTCTTCTTTATCCGAAAAATTTACCAGCTCATTTCTGCACTGCTGGTAGATTTCTTCAACTTCCAGGTTAATTTTAGCTTTATCACTGCCAGACTCGTCTTCTAATTTTTCAATAATTTTTTTATCAATCTTTCCCGGAAGCTTTCCAAAATATCCCCATATAAGCTTTTTGATTTCATCACATAATATCTCCCAGCGGGAATCAGAAATAACAGCATTCAATATCGCCTGGCTTCCTATAATCTGGCCAGCGGGGGTTGCAAGTGTAGGATTACCTATCTCTTTTTTTATTTTAAAAACTTCTTCAAGGACAGAATCCATCGCATCTATTTCGCCTATTTCTGCAAGCTGGTTCCCTATACTCGAGATAAGCCATTTGGGAAGAAGATTTTTATCGATGCTGCTGTGGATAAAATTGGTTGGGAAAAGGTCCTGTCTTATAAAGGGATAGATATGCCTTTTTATAATGTCGTCAAGCTGGATTAGTTTTGAATAATCCAGATTATGTGAAATATCTGTATCCTTAAGGCTTAAAATATGTGAAAAAACTGTATGATTGCAGCCGGTATATGATGATGGAAAGAAACTGAGGTCTATACCGCTACAGCCGTTACGGCATGCTTCAAAATAATTTAATATCTGGAGGCCCCTCAGGTTTGATGTACAGAAAAACTTAGGTATATCTATTGCACCGGACAGTTCCCTGAAAAGCTCTCCGGCTTTTTTGGGGAGCATTGTTGATTCAACATCTTTTATACATATGCTGCTGCAGCCGTATTTTTTTAACTCTTTTGCATTCTTTATGTAAAAACCTGTATCCTGGAGACGATCATATATGATTGTTCCCTGACAGGCAGCGCCATTTTCAACTATAGTAGATACTGTATATTTAAGGTTGTTAAGGTCATTTAAGGAATCATATACCCTGAAGATGCTTATACCGCTGGCAGTGCACTGCTTTATAAATCTTTTAATAATATTATCAGAGTAAACTTCCAGGCCGCACAGGTTCCTTGCACCAATCAATATCTGGATTGGAATTGAAGGTACCTTACTTTTGATGTGGGTTGCAAGCCCCAGAGGCGAAAGATTAAGATTGCTTTCGAGAATTTTCTCAAAGCTCGAGCCGCCGAGTATTTCCAGACTATTGTATTTTAAATCATTTATATGATTTAAAATCATATCAAATGATTCCATGTTTATATTTCTTAGGTCTGTATTCTGAAATATTTCCCTTAAGGTAATATCATTTATTTTTATTTTTTTCATTTTTTAATCCTGTCGAGATTTATAATAACTGTAGCTGCAGCAGCTTTTATAAAATCTATCATAAGAAAAGGCCGCGTGCCCAGGTTCCAGGTTTTAACCATTACTGCTGTTACCGGATAAGAACTTCCCATAGAATAAAAGTATCCCAGGAGATGAATGTATCCAAAAAGATGAATAAGCAGAATACCTGCAGTGCAGGAAGCAAGCGAGATCAGTATTTTACCTGGATGGGGTATATCTTTTCTAATTAAGTTCTCGTAAATATATCCTGTTACAAATGCAGCTACCGCGAATCCAATGATATATCCGCCTGAAGGCCCGGGAAGAGCAGTTATGCCGTTTTTAAATCCGCTAAAAACGGGCAATCCTGCCAGACCCATAAAAATGTAAGTCAGCTGGCTGGTGAGAGCCCACCGACTGCCAAGAAACAGTCCGGAAAGCAGAACAGTCAATACCTGTGTGGTTATGGGAACGGGAGTGAAGGGCAGGTATATAAAAGAGTTTGCAGAGACTGCCATAAGAACCGCAAAAATTACCGAAAATGTCAGATTATTTATGAAGCCTGACATAATGACACCCGAGGGTAATTTTTCCCAGGCCCCTGTCTTTATAACATTAAATCTATTATTCATAAAGTTCTCCATATAGGGCTTAATCAATAATTTTTAATATTTTTATTGTATGAAAAAAAATTAATCAAAAAATTATAGCTTTAAGGTCAAATTGTTAAGACGCATCAGTATTCATAAAGTTTCACTATAATAAACCGTCAAAGAAAGTATTTTAAACTAAAAATAGTGAAACTATTAAATTATAGTCCCGTCTTTTTTGTAAACAGTTCTAAATTATTAGCAACCAGGAATATTTTAATAGAGGGATTTATGAGATATTTTTTAACCGAAGAACAACAAATGATTGTGGATATTTGCCGTAAAATAGTCGAAGAGAGAATTGTTCCCGTGAGGGCTGAGCTTGATGAAAAAGAAACGTTTCCTGCAGAAATAATAAAGGAGATTGGTAAAAGCGATCTTTTCAGGTTATTTATCCCTGAAGAATATGAGGGTATGGGTACGGGTATTTTTGAAATATGCCTTGCTACAGAGGAACTCAGCAGAGGGGATCTGGGTATCGCAACAACTTTTGCAGCATCCGGCCTGGGTATTATACCCATACTTATTGCAGGCAGTGAAGACCAGAAAAAAAGATTCCTGCCGCCTATGGCAAGCGGAAGCAAGCTTGCAGCTTTTGGACTGACGGAAGCAGAAGCGGGGAGTGATGTGGGCAATATAAAAACTACCGCAAAAAAAGATGGCAATTATTATGTTTTAAATGGGACCAAACAGTGGATATCAAATGGCGGTGAAGCAGATATTTATACTATTTTTGCTGCAACAAATCCTCTTAAAGGAATAAGGGGAATAAGTGCAATTGTTGTAGAAAAAGGAGCTAAGGGATTTGAATTCGGGAAAAAAGAGAATAAATTTGGAATGCGCAGTTCGGCAACAAGAGAGCTTGTATTTACAGATTGCAGAGTACCCGAAGAAAATTTGCTTGGCAGGGAAGGCATGGGTTTTATTATTGCAATGAGAACTTTTGACCAGTCAAGGCCACCGGTAGGTGCTCAGGCAGTGGGAGTAGCTGAAGCGGCTATGGAAGAAGCTTTAGATTACTCAAGGGTAAGAAGACAGTTTGATGCTCCGATATCCTCGTTCCAGTCAATTCAGCACATGCTTGCGGATATGGCAACAAATATTGAAGCAGCACGAGCGCTTGTCTATCATACGGCAAAGGTTATTGACAGCGGAGAAAGGGATATTACACGTCTCTCATCGATGGCAAAGCTTTTTGCATCTGATATGGCGATGAGGGTTACAACTGATGCAGTTCAGATACTGGGAGGTTATGGATATATGAAAGAATATCCTGTAGAAAAAATGATGAGGGATGCCAAGATAACCCAGATTTATGAGGGAACCAATCAGATTATGAGAAATATAATTGCCCTGGATTTAATAAAAAGAGGAGTTCTTTAGATTAATTTTAAAGCATAAATCTGTAGAATCCCGACATATCCTTTATGTAACATATGTATAAAGGGAGGAAGTTTTTTATTTTAAGGGTCAGTTATTTAGGACAGTTTATAATAATGTTTCGCAGAGCGATTAATTTATTAATAAATTAAGATTAACAGTTATACTAAAAGAGCAGGTGATTGGAATAAAGATTGTAGTTTGCATAAAACAGGTACCGGGTACAACCGAAATCAAAATCGATCCTGATACCAATACTCTCATAAGGGAAGGAGTAGAAAATATTATAAATCCCTTTGATTCCTATGCCGTTGAAGAAGCCGTAAGAGTAAAGGAGAGATTTGAAGGTGCGGGTGAGAATACGGAAGTGATAGCCATTACAATGGGCCCTCCTCAATCTGAAGAAATATTGAAAGAAGCAATATCTGTTGGGGTAGACAGAGCCGTACTTCTTTCCGATAGAGCATTTGCAGGAGCTGATACATGGGCAACAGCAGCCACCCTTGCCAGAGCCATAAATAAAATAGAAGACTGCCGGTTGATTATACTTGGCAAACAGACTCTTGACGGAGATACAGGCCAGGTTGGTCCAGAGCTTGCACAGAAGATGAATATACCTTTTATAGGTTACGTGAGCAGTATTCCTGAAATAGATAAGAAAAAGATAAAAGCTAAAAGGCTAATGGAAGACAGATATGAAACTTTTGAAGTTAAGCTTCCTGCAGCAATATCTGTAGTAAAGGATATAAATGTTCCGAGGGTACCTTCGCTAAGGGGTAAAATGAAAGCAAAAAATGCTGAAATACCAGTCTGGAATTCTGAAAGTCTTAAAGCGGATGAAAATGAAGTTGGTCTTTCAGGCTCCTACACTCAGGTAGTAAAAATTTTTACCCCGCAGATAAAGCATGAAACAAAGGTAATTGAAGGAACAACGGAGGAAAAAGTGGAGAATCTGCACAGAATATTAAAGGAATTGACTGTAATATAAAGCGGGGAGATGATAATTTTTGGAAATTAAGATTAATAAAGAAACCTGTACCGGGTGCGGCCTCTGCAAAAAAGTATGTTTTTATGATGCTATTGAAATAATAGACGGCGGTGCGGTAATTAATGAAAACTGTGTATTTTGCGGAGCCTGCATTGAAGTATGCAAATTTAATTCTATAGAGATAACAGGCATTACCGAAGATAAGAAAGATTTCTCCGATTACAGCGGTGTCTGCGTGTATCTTGAGGCAAATGGCAGCGCTATAGCAGATGTTGGATTTGAACTTATAAGCGAGGGCAGAAAACTGGCTGACAGGCTTGGTGTGGAGCTTTCAGCTGTTGCGGCTGGAAATTCTATAAAAGAAAGTGCAGCAGAGGCTTTCAGGTATGGCCTGGATAAACTATATTTACTGGATAACCCCGTTTTTTCCAATAATCTTGATGACATTTTTGCAAAAGCGCTGGCGCAGATGATAGCCCGGTATAAACCGGAAATATTTCTTGCAGGAGCCACGCTGTTTGGGAGAACCCTGATTCCCAGGGTTGCAGCCATACTGAAAACGGGGCTTACGGCAGATTGCACGGGACTTGATATAGATAGTGAAAAGAAGATACTCCTTCAAACAAGACCAACATTTGGCGGCAATATTCTCGCAACCATTATTACAAGAAATGCAAGGCCGCAGATGGCAACAGTGAGACCTCATGTTATGGAAAAGGAGATAATTGGCGGAGTGCCCGCAGATTATGAGAGTAAAATTGAATACATAAAGATTGATGATTCCAGGTTTAAGACAAAATACAATTTACTGGGTACAGACAGGGAACTTGATGAAAGAATAAATATTACGGATTATGACGTGATTGTATCAGGCGGGAGAGGTCTTGGCGGCAGTGAGAAATTTCCTATGCTTGAAGAACTTGCTGACCTGCTTGGAGGAGTGGTAGGGGCATCAAGAGCAGCAGTGGATTCTGGATGGATATCATATCCCCACCAGGTTGGCCAGACCGGGAAAACAGTCAATCCCAAAATATACATTGCATGCGGCATATCGGGAGCAATTCAGCACCTGGCAGGAATGCAGACTTCGGATATTATTATTGCCATAAATAAAGATCCCGGTGCCCCTATATTTAAAGTGGCAAACTATGGAATTGAGGGAGATTTATTTGAGATTATACCTGCTCTGATAAAAAGAATTAAAAATGGTAAGCCGCTGATATAAGTAATTATTTTTCTTCTTTTAATGATACAATCATTTCAATGTCTTCTGTGTTTAAAAAAATAACATCATTCCGGCCTTTAATATTTAACTCATCTTTTATTCTCATATCAAAAGGTTGAACATCAGCGTCTGTGACCGGTATGAATTTATTAGTTTGGGAATTCATATAATCAATAACCCTTCCGCCGGTCATTATATGTATTGTGCCAATTATTAAAGATGTTTTTGTCTTTATTTTAACGCGTATTTCCTGTTTTGGTACTTTTATTGTCATATTGCTTTGTTATACAAAATATATGTTTTACAATATTTACATTTTATATTTAAAACTATTATAGAAAGATTTGCAAATAAAAAATATCAATAAATATTTCAATTTAAAAATCATATAACAATTGCAAATAATACAATATAAAATATGAGATAAATGATTATAATTGTATTAATTATTCCATTATATATTTTTTTGTGATATATTATACAACAATAAAAAAATTTTATTTTTTTATAAGGGGTGTTAATCATGGCCCAAAAATCAGAAAAAAAGAAATCAATTATAACAGAGAAACAGATGATGGAAGCTCTGCTGGAGCATATAACGGATAGCATATACTTTAAGGACTTAAAAAGCAGGTTTATCAGAATAAATAAAGCCTGTGCAAAAAAATTCAGGATGAAAAGTCCGGATGAAGCAACCGGCAAGACTGATTTTGATATTTTTACCGAGGAACATGCAAGACAGGCTTTTGAAGATGAGCAGAAAATAATAAAAACAGGGGAACCTATTATAGGTATTGAAGAAAAAGAGACATGGGAAGAAAGCATAAGATGGGCGTCAACAACCAAAATGCCACTGTACAACGATGACGGTGAGATAATTGGCACATTTGGAATCAGCAGGGATATAACCGATAAAAAGAAAGCAGAAGAACAGATTGAGGAAGGCAGGTCCAGGATTGAAGCTGTTCTTCACTCTACTGCAGACGGTATCTACGCAACGGATAAAGAAGGAAATATTTTAATGTATAATAATAAATTTTTAGAGTTATTTAATATCCCTAAAAAAGTCATTGACCTGAAAACCTATGATGAACTTCTGGAATATATTGCCGAACAGGTCACAGATGTGGATGGTTTTTTAAGAAAAATCAATGAACTTGAAAAGTCAGAAATTGAGTGTATTGATATTATCAATTTTAGAGACGGCAGAATTTACGAACGTTCATCATGCCCATTAAGGCAGAATAATATAATTAAAGGAAGGGTTTGGTCCTTTAGGGATGTAACAGAACAAAAAAAAGCCGAAGAGAAAATATGGTACCTGTCTTTTCATGATAAATTAACCAGTCTGTATAACCGGGCTTATTTTGAAGAGGAACTGAAAAGATTAAACACCCAGAGGCAGCTCCCCTTAAGTATTATTTTTTGTGATGTTAACGGATTAAAAGAGATGAATGATAATTATGGTTATGAAAGGGGCGATGAGTTATTAAGAAAAGTCGCACAAATCTTAAAGAACTGTTTTAGAAATGAGGATGTAGTGGTTAGATGGGGCGGTGATGAATTTATAATAGTTCTTCCCCTGACAGATAGTAAAACTGCAGATGATATCATAGAAAGAATATATAAAAAATGTGATCAGGTATCCAGACCGGACTTTCCTGTGAGTGTTGCAATTGGCAGAGCTATTAAGGAGAAAATAAACCAGAATATTGATATGGTTATAAATACAGCCGAAAAAAGAATGCTTATGAAAAAGAAAATTATCAAGGCCAGAGCCTGATTGCCAGAAGAAACTCTTTATGTTTTGGTTTATTAAAAAATTAATCTGCCTGTACCATAATCAAGGAATTGCTCCATTTTTTTAAAAATAGTCTTAAAATCTTCTGTCCGGGAATAATAGTCATAATTTTTTTCTAATTCCAGCAGTATTTCTGCCAGGATGTATTCTCTATCAATATCTTTCCCGAGGATTGCTCTGATTGTTGTAGACTCTCTCTGGAAAGGCGTGAGGTTCTCTGTAGCAACATTTACATTTATGCCTAACCCGATTATCAGGTAAATTTTACTGTCTATTTTTTCGGCTTCGGTTAAAATACCGCCCAGCTTGGCTTTTTTATAATACAGGTCATTGGGCCATTTTATAGCTATTTTAATATTACATTCTTTATTCAGTATGTATGCAACTGAATATGCAGTTATTAGCGTTATTTCGGGAAGTTTTCTTTCTTCAAGTCCGGTTTTTAATATTAGCGTAAACCATAGCCCTCCGGGAGGAGAAAGCCAGAGTTTTTCCAGTCTGCCTCTGCCTTTTTCCTGAGTTTCGGCAAGCACCACGGTTCCATCAGGGGTTTTACTGCTTTTAGCTTTGCCCTTTAAGAGTCTCAGGGCAAGATTGTTTGTGGAATCCACATTATCCAGATAAATAATATTTTTACCTATTTTAACGGTTCTTAAAAATTTTTTATATCTTGCTACCTTAAATTTACTCATTTTAACTTTATTGAAATCACATCCAGTTGAAATTAAAAAGCAATATTTTTATCCATTATATACAAAAATAAGGAATAAATAATCATAAAATGATATTCTGGTGAGGTTGCAGGGCGCTAATTTGATAATAGGAACCCGTAACGGGAATTGGGCGGCTCCGGGATGAAACTATAAAAATTCAGCTCCGTCTATCTAAACATCTATCCGGATTTCAAAAAGGTTTTCTTTTACTAAAGATAAATTATTTTATACAAAAGGAATGGAACTATGGAAAAAATAAGCAGGGAAGAAATCAAGGGTATCATTCCCCACAGGGACCCTTTTCTTCTAATTGATGAAATTATTGAGATTGAACCCGGCAGGAAAGTTAAAGCAGTTAAATACGTAAGAGAAGATGAGTACTATTTTAAGGGTCATTTTCCTTCAAATCCGATTATGCCCGGAGTGCTCATTGTTGAAACTATTGCCCAGGCAGGGGCGGTAACCGCTCTCATGATGCCTGAAAATAAAGGAAAGCTTGTGCTTTTTGCAGGCATTGATAAAGCAAGATTTAAAAGAGTAGTCAGACCCGGGGACGAGCTTATTGTTGAAACTGAGCTGGAAAATTTCAGGAAAAATATTGGCAGAGCCAGGGGGAAGGCAATGGTCGGAAGTGAAATAGCATGTGTGGCAGAAATTATGTTTGCCATCAGTTAGAGAGGTTTGTTATCCGGAATGGATAAGAATCACAAAAATTATAAAAAAATTGTTTTAATGTTTCCCGGCCAGGGGTCGCAGTATATGAATATGGGTTGTGAGTTTCTGGATGTTCATGGCAGTTACAGGGAGTATTTTGAAATTTCAAGTAAAATTGCAGGAACAGATTTATTTGAAATAATTAAAGGCAGGGGGGAATGCGGGCTGCTTAACGATACCCGCTTTAGCCAGATTTTGATTTATACTCTGAGCTGTGCTCTGAATGATTATGTGCTGGATAATTTTCTAGCGAATAGAGAATGTATCATTACAGTTACCGGACACAGTCTTGGAGAATACAGCGCCCTTTACAGCAGCGGTGCATACAATTTTAAACAGGGTGCAGAACTGGTTGTAAACAGGGGTATAATTATGAGTGAGGCCAATAAAAAAGAGAAGGGAATGATGGCTGCTGTTTTAGGAGCAGATATCTGTCTGATAGAGGAGGTCCTGGACGGATTTAAGGACAGAGTTTTTATTGCCAATTATAATGATTACCGGCAGGTGGTAATAAGCGGTTACGAAAACTCAGTAAAAGAGGCGATAGAAAAATTAAAACAAAGAGGTGTAAAGAAAATAATTCAGCTTAAAGTGGGAATTGCATCACACTGCCCGCTCATGAGAGATGTCTCGGATAGTATTGGAAGGTTTATTGATAATAACGTTAAATTTAAGGATATAAAAATACCTTTATTCTCAACTACCGGTCTGGATTATATAAACAGGGAGAATATAAAGAGTATGTTAACAGGCCAGCTTGTAAATCCGGTTAGATGGGTTGAAGCCATTGAATATATGTTTAAAAAAGGAAACGGTATATTTGTGGAAATAGGACCCGGAAGGGTTCTATCAGGACTGGTAAAAAGAATTGCAAGAGAAAACCAGAGGGAAGTTACGATACTCGATACCGATAGAATGGAAGACATAGAAAACTCTGGAAAAATATTAAAAGAGAAAGGAACAATAAATGAGGCTTAAGGACAGAGTGGCTATTATAACCGGCGGCGCCAGAGGAATCGGTAAAAAAATTAGTGAAACTTTTCTGGCCGAGGGCGCATCTGTATATATTTTTGATGTAAATGATGAGGAAGGAAAAAGAACCGTAGATGAACTGGCCGGAGCATCTGGCAGCAGTAAAATTAATTTTTTTAAAGTAGATATAACTGATGAAGAAAACGTCAGCCGGACGATTGATGGAATTATCGAAAAAGAAGGAAAAGTTGATATCCTGGTCAATAATGCCGGAATTACCAGGGATAATCTGGTGCTAAGAATGACTCTTGAAGATTGGAAAAAAGTAATTGATATAAATCTTACAGGAGCATTTATCTGTTCAAAATATGCAGCCAGGTATATGGTAAAAAAAAGAAGCGGTAAAATAATAAATATATCTTCTATTGTTGGAGTTCACGGCAATGCGGGACAGTGCAATTATGCATCATCAAAAGCCGGAATAATAGGTCTTACAAAAACGCTGGCAAGGGAACTTGCCGGAAGGAATATTCTGGTAAACGCAATAGCTCCTGGCTATATCAAAACGGATATGACTGACAAGCTGAGTGATAAGGTAAAGGAGAAATTAATGGAGCAAATACCTACCGGAAGGCTTGGAAGCGTTGAAGATGTATCAAAAACGGTTCTTTTTCTTGCGTGTGATGATTCTGATTATATAACAGGAACCGTAATAAGCTTAGATGGCGGCATGGGCATTTAAATATTAAGAAAATTACTTCTAGCACTAAATTAATTTATATGGAAGTTTGGTGCAAATCAGAAATGATAAAAATTTATTAAATTAATAAGCTAAGAGTAAAGGAATTATAAGTGAGAAACGAAAATAGCAGGAGAAGGGTAGTGGTAACCGGACTGGGGGTAATATCTCCGCTGGGGCTTGAAGTTGATAAATTCTGGAATAACCTGATATCAGGAAAATCCGGTGTAAGCAGAATTGAGCATTTTAATGTTGAAAAGATAGCTTCAAGGATTGCAGCCCAGATTAAAGATTTTAGACCTGAAAATTATATAGATTTTAAGCAGGCCAGAAGAATGGATAGATTTGCCCAGTTTGCGGTAGCGGGAGCAGCAGAGGCAATCAAAGATAGCAGCCTTAAGGTAGATTCCAAAAATGAAAATGAAGTGGGGGTTCTTATTGGAAGCGGTGTAGGCGGGCTTTCAACCCTGGAGAAGCAGCATGAAAAGTTGCTTGGCAGGGGGGCTGATAAGGTAAGCCCGTTTCTTATCCCGATGATGATAAGTAATATGGCAGCCGCCCAGGTTTCAATAATGAGCGGTGCAAAAGGTCCGGTGGGCACGACCACCACTGCATGTGCCGCAGGCTCAAATGCCATTGGCGATGCATATGAAATAATTAAGAGAGGAGATGCCGAAATTATGATCGCCGGAGGAAGCGAAGCGGCGATAACTCCGATGGGTATGTCAGGTTTTTCTAATATGCAGGCGCTATCCAGCAGGAATGATGAGCCGGAGAAGGCATCAAGACCATTTGATAGAGACAGGGATGGATTCGTAATGGGCGAAGGCTGTGGTGTTTTGATTCTGGAAGAACTTAAATCGGCATTAAAAAGAAATGCAAGAATATACTGTGAAATTTTTGGTTACGGTCTTTCAGGTGAAGCTTATCACATAACGGCACTTGAAGAATCAGGCGTAAATGCAGCCAGATGTATGAAAAACTGCCTCGACAAAGGCGGAATAAAGCCTGAAGAAGTGGATCATATCAATGCTCATGGAACATCTACTCCCCTGAATGATGCAATTGAAACAGCTGCTATTAAGAAGTGTTTTGGAGAGTATGCTTATAATATAAGTATAAATTCAATTAAATCAATGATAGGACATTGTCTCGGCGCATCAGGTGCAATTGAAGCTGTTTCCGTGGTGCTGGCCATTATAAATGGTATCATACCGCCAACAATAAATCTTGATAACCAGGATGAAATGTGTGACCTGGATTATACCGCAAAATTAAGCCGGGAAAGGGAAGTTAATATTGCTATTTCAAATTCAATGGGCTTTGGGGGGCATAATATATCTCTGGGTTTTAAAAAATATCAATAAATATGGTAAAAAATATGGAGAAACTTAAGTGTAAAAAATGCAATAAAGAGATAGAAAACGAAATTTTTATATTGAATTTATGGGTTTGCCCGTATTGCAATCATCACCACTCTATTAATTTAAGAGATAGACTGCAGATTACAGTAGATGAGAACAGCTTTGTTGAGCTGGGTAAAAATATCAATTCGGTTGATTTTTTTAATTTTTTTGATACCAGCGCATACAATGTAAGGCTCAGAGAAGCAAAATTAAAAACCGGTATAGATGAAGCAATTATGGTAGGTGAAGCAAAAATAAATGGTAACAATGCAGCTATAGGTATTATGGATTTCGGATTTATGGGCGGCAGCATGGGAAGCGCAGTGGGAGAAAAGATAAAAATTCTATCTGACCACAGTATAGAGAAAAATATTCCTCTTATTGTATTCTGTGCATCCGGAGGGGCCAGAATGCAGGAGGGAGTTATGTCCCTGGTGCAGATGGCAAAAACAGTATCAAGCATAAACAGGGTAAGGGAGAAAAAAATTCCTTATATATCTGTAATCACAGATCCCACTTCGGGCGGCGTTAGTGCCAGCTTTGCTACTCTGGCGGATATAATAATAGCAGAGCCGGATTCGCTTTTCTGTTTTGCGGGCCCAAGGGTTATAAAGCAGACAATAAAAAAGAACCCCCCGCCTGATTTTGGTTCTGCTGAGAGAAATTTAAAAAATGGCCAGATAGATATAATTGTAAACAGAAGCGATATGAAAAAGACTCTTGCAAACATATTAGAGTTATTTAATTAATATTAAAAATGTTAATAGATATTTAAGCGGGCAGCATGATTGATTTAAAAAAACTAAGAGAAATTCCAAAAAGTTATATAAAAGAGATTCTGGGGTCACTTTCAAAGCTCGAAAAATTAAAAAAGATTCCTTTCTTTACCGGCATACATTTTAAAGATGCGGAAAGGGATTTAACCAGGAAAATAGAAAATTATAAAAGAGTGGAAAGGGATGCCAGAAGAGTATGGAAAATTGTCGAGCTTTCAAGAAATGAAAATCGGCCGCAATGCCAGGATTATATAAATGGTATCTTTGAAAATTTTATAAATCTAAGCGGTGACCGCCTGAATGGTGAGGACAGGTCAATTATTGCAGGTCTGGGGAAAATCAACGGGAAAACGGTTGCTGCCATAGGACACAATAAGGGCAGAGACATAAAAGAGAGAATGGAGTATAACTTTGGTATGAGCACACCCCAGGGGTATAGAAAATCACAGAGGATTATGAAGATGGCAGATAGATTCGGTTTTCCGGTAATAACATTTATAGATACACCCGGCGCATATCCGGCTATTGAAGCCGAAGATAACGGTCAGGCAGCTGCTATTGCGAAAAGTATTTCGGTAATGTTTGAATTAAGAGTTCCGGTTATTTCTATCCTGATAGGCGAAGGGGGAAGCGGGGGAGCGCTGGCACTGGCTGTCGGAAATGAAGTTTTTATGCTTGAAAATTCAACTTACTCTGTTATTTCTCCAGAGGGTTGTGCTGCAATTCTATGGAAGAATCCCTCGGGAACCAAACTTGCTGCAAGGGAACTGAGGCTTACCTCAAGAGACCTGTTAAGGCTTAAATTAATAGATAGGATTATACCTGAACCCCTGGGAGGCGCCCAGAACGCGCCTGAAAGAATGTTAAAAATAGTAAGAAGATATATTATGGATACCCTGCAGAAATACGAACATATTCAGGGAGAAGAATTGAAATCTGCAAGGGCCCGGAAATTTGAATCAATGGGAATTTTCGAAAGCTGATAGTTGTTTTATCTCCCAACGAATAGAATAACGACAGAGCCGGGGCAAACATAACTGTATGCTTCGGGATTCTGGCCCATAACAAGACCTTTCTGCACGGAGTAATCTGTTTCTATATAACTTATCTCATATTTTAAATCAATGGAATCAAGGACGGCTCTGACTGTATCTATGCCCTGGGAAGTAAAATCAGGTATATGAACCAGGGGCTCGCTTGTGGATATTACCAGCTCGACCATACTATTAACTTTAACTTCTGATCCCGGGGGCGGTATTACTTCTATAATTTTACCGGGTTCAGTTACAATGGCTTCTTCTGTTATCGGGGCTTTGCTGCTTTTAACAATAAGTCCAAGTGACTGAAGATAATTAAGAGCACTTATGAAATCCTGGTTAATTATATCAGGAATTTCAATAATTTCTTCACCTCTGCTGACAACAAGATCTACGGATTCTCCGGGACTGATCTGTTCATTAAACTGTGGGGTCTGTCCTATTATGATATCTTCCGTGAAAGTATCAGAATATTTTTTTGAAATGCTTCCTGACACAAGCCCGTATTCTTCTAGCAATTCTATGGCTTCTTCAAGATCCAGCCCTATTAAATTTGGCGTTAAAATATATGTTATTTCCTGCCCCTTGCTTATGATAACCTCAATATCACTGCCGGAAGATATCCCTACACCGGATTCTGGCTCCTGGCTTATGATGAATCCTTCAGGAACTCCGGAATTATAGACTTTATCACTTATTTTTAAATTCAGGTCGAACAGTGATAATATTTTGTCTGCATTCTCAGAAGGAATATTTTCAATATAAGGCACAGGTACAATATTTTCGGAAGAGTACTCGTTATTATAATATTTATAACCAAAGGCAATGGACAGGGTTAAGAAGAGCAACATAAGAATAGTGGTGATGATAATCATCGGATAAGACTTTATTTTTTTCATAAATATAGCAGTTTTATCTAAACTCTGTCTTTTTGTACTGAAACTCAAAGGTTTTTCTGTTTCATACTTCTGAAGGTCACCTATTAGTTCTCTGATACCGGCGTAACGCTGGGAAGGGTCTTTTTCGAGACAGTGCATTACTATTCTCTCGAGTTTGTCCGGAATACCTTCTGCAAGTATTGAAGGTTTTAAGGGCCTCTCATTTATGTGTTTAAGGCTGATATCAATGGAACTGCCTCCCCTGAAAGGAACATCCCCGGTAAGCATTTCATACATAACAATTCCGAGTGAATAAATATCAGTTCTATGGTCAAGGACTTCTCCCTTGGCCTGTTCAGGAGATATGTAGTGAGCAGTTCCCATTATATTCAATGTTCTGGTAACATCTGGGATAAGAGATTTTGCTATTCCGAAATCGGCAACTTTAGCTTTCCCATCGGGCGTTATCAGAATATTTTGCGGTTTAATATCCCTGTGAATAAGACTATTTCTATGGGCTGTAAGCAGGGCATTTGAAATCTGTATAGCATAATCAGCAACGGTCCCGGGAGGAAGCGGTCCCCTTTTTTCAATTATTTCCTTTAAACTCTCTCCTTCAATATATTCTATACAGATATAATAGGAGCCTTTATATTCTCCCCAGTCGTATACCTGAACGATATTGGGGTGATTCAGCCTGGCAAGTACCTGGGCTTCACTTTTAAATCTTGCCACAAAGCTTCTATCACTTGCATAATTAGAGGAAAGTATCTTTACTGCTACTTTTCTTTTCAGTTTTAAATCATCGCCCAGAAAAACATCAGCCGTTCCACCCGATGCAATTTTTTTAATTATCCTGTACCGTTCTGAGATTATTTTATATTTTTCAGGGTGATTATCGGGCATGTGTGTTTAGATCTTAATCGCTATAACTGTTATATTATCCAGGCCGCCTTTATCCAGTGATCCATTTATAAGATTTTTTACTATATCTTTAACCTGTTTATACCTGTCAGTAATATCCAGAATATCATCATCTCTTAACATGGAATTAAGACCATCGGAACATATAATGATTATATCTTCCGGCTGGATTTTACAGGAATCAAAATCGGGCTCAACATCTTTTGCAACACCAATAACATTGGTCAGATAATTCCTCTGGGGATGCCTGAACGTATCATCGTAATTTATCTCTCCTCTTCTGAACAGCTCTCCAACTATAGTGTGGTCCGAGGTCAGTAATTTAAGTTTATTACCCCTCTTGATATAAAGCCTGCTGTCCCCTATATGGATTATATATGCTTTATCTTTTTGAATATAGCATCCGGTTAAAGTTGTTCCCATGCCATAGTATTCGGGCTGAAGGATAGCTTTTTTAAATACTTCTTCGTTGGCATTCTTAATGCCGGAAGTCAGAAGTCTTTTTATTTCCTGAGGGGTAAAGATTTTATTTTTGCTGAGTACTGGTTCGGAAGTTTTTTTTGTGGCAGCAGCATCTTTAGAGTCAAACACTTTTATAAAAGTATCTACAGCAAGTTTACTTGCAACCTCTCCGGCTCTGTGGCCACCCATACCGTCTGCTACCAGAAAAAGATTGCCTTCCGCATAAAAAGAATCTTCATTTTTTTCTCTGTTTTTTCCAATATCCGTATCTGCGAAATATTCCATGCAATTAATTATATGTTATTATTTATAATTAATAAAATTATACTTTTGGTTTTAAAGCGTACTTCAATTTATTGTACACCTTATTTTAGAAGAGAAGTAATGTACTTATTAAAATAACAGACAGGGCAATATTTTTAAAAAAATAAATTAATGGTAAATATAGTGGCAGGAGATGCAAAAAATAGTATGATTGATATAAACAAAAGTTGGGCCTGAAAGAAGAAAGATAAATAAATTTTAAGTAAATACAAGGTGGGAATAAATTGAATATCTATGATGAAGCACTTGAAATGCATAAAAGAAACAAGGGAAAGATTGATGTAATAAGCAAGGTAAAAACTGAAAACGAACATGATCTTTCTCTTGCTTATTCTCCCGGTGTTGCAGAGCCATGCCGTGCAATTTTAAAAAATCCCGGAGAATTAAATACATATACGGCAAGAGGCAATATGATTGCGGTTGTATCTGATGGGTCAGCGGTTCTGGGGCTTGGAAATATAGGAGCCGGTGCAGCGCTTCCTGTAATGGAAGGGAAATGCGTATTATTTAAACAGTTTGGCGGCGTATCAGCATTTCCGATATGTATAGATAGCCAGGATAATGAAGTGATAATTAAAACTATAAGAATGCTGGAACCGTCTTTTGCAGGAATAAATCTCGAGGATATAGCGGCACCCAGGTGTTTTGAAATTGAGGAAAGATTAAAAAAAGAGACCAGCATGCTTATATTCCATGACGACCAGCATGGCACCGCTGTTGTGGCTCTGGCGGGATTGTTTAATGCATTAAAAATATACAATAAGGATATAAAAGATGTAAAAATAGTCATAAATGGAGCAGGAGCAGCCGGTACTTCTATTGCGGATCTTCTAAGCTATATTGGTGTATCCAATATTATTGTATGTGATAGAAGCGGAATAATATTCAGGGATAGGGAAAACCTGAGTACAGCCAAAAAGAAGCTGGCAGAATCTACAAATTCAGGCTGCGTAAGGGGGAATCTCTGTGATGCGCTTGAAGATGCCGATGTATTTATTGGCGTATCCATAGCAGATGTGCTTACCGGAGATATGATAAGAAAAATGAAAAAGAATCCTATTGTATTTGCACTGGCCAATCCCGAACCGGAAATCAAGCCTGAATATGCAGAAAAATGCGGGGTAAAAATTATTGCCACCGGAAGGAGCGATTATCCCAATCAGGTAAATAATGTACTGGCATTTCCGGGAATATTTAGAGGAGCCCTTGATGCAAAAGCTTTAATGATAAACAGGGAGATGAAGATAGCAGCCGCGAAGGCCATCTCTGAAATAATAGAGGATGACCTGAGGGAAGATTATATTATTCCAAAACCGTTTGACAGGAGAGTTCTGCCGGCAGTTGCTGTAAGCGTGGCGAGGGCCGCGGTGGAAACCAGAAACACAGATGGGGAAGTGGATCTGGAGTCTATTGAAATAAAAGCAAAAGATATTGCTAATAAAAAGCAGTGAAAGGGAAAAAGGAAGTTTATAAATGAAAGCACATACCCTCAGTTATACAAACTGGATTCTTATAAATATAAAACTAAAATATATAATTTTTTGACTACTCCCCGGGCTTTTTTTCCACCGGTATTGGCGAAACGCCTGCTGCATCGGTTACTATCGTTGTAATCCTGTCGGAATCCAGAATAAATTTAACATTTTCTTTAAGGGCGGTTTCCACTGTTTCAAGCTTTTTTAGTGCCTGTGCATTACCAATGAAATATTTATCTGCGGCTTCATTGACTATTTTTATTCTGTCGGCTTCGGCATTTGCAACTATCTTGATGCCTTCAGCTCTTCCTTCTGCAGAAAGTATAAGACCCTGTCTTACGCCTTCAGCCTTCTTGATCTCAGCTCTTTTTTCACCATCAGCCTTCGTTTCTGTGGCAGTTGCGTAATCATTTGCAGCAATTTTTTCCTGTTCGGCCTTAACAACATTATTCATAGCAGCCTGAACATCTGAAGGAGGTTCGATTTTTTGAATTTCACACCGTAGAACCTCTACACCATAGCTGGCTGTTTCCTTATCAAGGACATTTTCGACTTTTTCATTTATTGAGGCTCTGTTTTCATTTGCATCTGTTAATGTCATATTTCCAATTACTGCTCTAAGCGTAGTTCTGGCAAGGCTCGTAAGCTGAGCCCTGTGGTCATCAACATTATAAATGCTTGCTTTCACATCTTTTATGCGGTAGTAAACCACGGCATCGACCGATGCATTAAGCTTGTCCTGAGTTATAACCATTTGCGGCGGAATATCAACCATCTGTTCGGTTATATTTACTCTATACATCTTTTCAATCATAGGAATAATCCATGTAAGTCCCTGGTCCTTAGTTCTCATGTATTTCCCAAATCTTTCAATGATACCTTTTTGGGTAGGCCTTACTGTCCTGAAGCCTGCAAAGAAAAAAATAATCAAACCCACGCTTAGCAATACTATTCCAACAATAAAAATTATCCGAAGAGTATTTATTATCCCAATAATAAGAAGTGCCAGTCCTGCGATAAATATTAATATGCTGAGAATTCCCATAGCCAGTCCTTTCTGTAAAAATATAAAATCCAGAATGTTAATTGATGTTAGTATATGTTTATATTAGAACTTTACTATTTTTTTAAAAATAGTAATAGTAATATTTTTGCTGATAACAATTTTACCTGCAAACACCATAAATATTTAAAGGCATTTATCTCTAATTCTTATTAAGATTTCTTTTATTACTAAAAAAAATGATTTGCTGCCTGTATATTAAATCAGGCAGCAAATCATTAATATGGAGAAATCAAAACTACACCTGGATTCTTTTAAAAATCACTGTGCGGTTTTTTTATTATTTAATATCTCCTGAAGCTTCTCTCTGACCTGTCTCTTTGCGGACGAGCTTCGTCAACTCTTAACGTGCGTCCTTCAAAATCTGAGCCATCCAGTGCTTCTTTTGCTTTTTCAGCTTCTGATGTATCTGACATCTCAACAAATCCAAAACCTTTGTTTCCTATGACAGTAACACTCTTAATCTGTCCAAATGGAGAAAACAGTTTTTCCAGTTGTGAATCAATTGTAGAGTAGCCGAAATTGCCAACGTACAGTTTGCTACCTTGCATACTTACCTCCTTTAAAAAATATTATTTCCCTATAGTCTTATTAATATTTCTTTTGGAGAGGTAGTAGAAAGTAGTTCCTGCTCTTAATTAAAATATCACTAAACAAAATAGAGGCCCTAAGTGTATTCTTTGTTACATGGATTGTCAAGGCAAGATTTATTAAACAATCAACTTACAAATAACTTTCTGTTAGGGGCAAGATTCTCTTAGTATAAGTTTTGGTTCAATAACGACTCCTCTTTCAGGCAATACTTTTTTTTCGGTAAGATGAATTAACATATCAAGTGCCAGAGTTCCCATTTTATACTTGGGCTGTGCTATTGTGGTAATAGAAGGTGAAAAGGATGAAGAAAATTTAATATCATCAAATCCAATGATTTTAAGGTTATCCGGAATACTAATATTTTTTGCTCGAGCAGCTTTTATAGCTTCTATTGCTAAAGCGTCACTCACTGTTATTATTCCTTCTGGTTTTTCCTCCATATTTAACAGACTGGTTGTATTTTTAAACCCATTTTTTATTTCATGTTTATCCAGAATTATATATTTTTTTTCAATGGTCAGATTGAATTCTCGGAAAGCTTTCTTATAACCTTTAAGTTTATCCGTGGTTGGTATGGAATTTTCTGGTCCACCTAAAAATGATATTTTCCTCAAACCTTTTTTTATCATATGTTTTGTTGCAATATATCCAGATTTTTGTTCGTTTATCCGAACAAAAGGAATATCTGTACCTTTAATAGAACCATTTATGAGAACTGTCGGAATGTTTTTTTTCATCAGGTCAGTATAATGGGAATAATCCCCACCTTTATTACACATTTCAGTAGAAATAAAAATAATTCCATCTACTTTTTTGTCTATTAGTTGATTTACCAGCTTTATTTCCTTTTCAATTGATTCGTCGGTATTACCCAGAAAAACTGTGTAACCACTTAAAAAAGCTTTATCGCTTACTCCTTTAGCTATTTCAGGGAAAACAGGATTTATTATGTCAGGAATTAAAAGACCTATAGTTCTACTGGTTTTTTTTACGAGATTTCTGGCAAAAAAGTCTGGTTTGTAGTCAAGTTCTTTTATAACCTCCTGAACCTTCGCTCTTGTTGAATTCTTCACATGCTTACTGTTATTTATAACTCTGGATACAGTAGCAATGCCCACACCGGCCTTTTTTGCCACATCGTATATTGAATATCTTTTCATAATGTTTTATATCCCCTGAATCTACATATTAAAAAATAGGTTGAAATTATATGTCTAAGTGCTATAATTAACAATAATTGGAAGCGCTTCCAGTTTTATTATACTATAATAATATAAATATTAGTTAAAAAAATAATAAGTATTTGGAAACGGTTCCACTAATTAATAATAAATAAAAATAAAATAAATCTCCTAATAATATTTCTGTTGTTCTAAAGGTTATCATATAAGGCAATGACATAAAAGAACTTTAAATAGCAAAATAAAAGAAAAAGAATTCCTGCAAAAAACATAACAGTAGAAAAAATATTAATAATTATAATGTAAAAAACATAGTTTTGTTATTTTAAAATGAGGGGAGGGGTATATAAAAAGATATATAAAAAAATTTTTTAAAGGAAAATTATTTAAAAAAGAAGAAAGGAGATGGTCCAAATGATAAAAAATGAGATTTGCTTAAGTATTATTTAGGTTCGGCAAACTAATAAACTAAACAAATCTCAAAAACCATTTTATTTGATTTTGTTGATTAAGTAAAATAAAAAAGGAGTTTTAAATGAAAAGATCATTATTGAGGATACTGGCGCTGGTATTGAGTATATCACTGGTTGCAGCTTTTTCATTATACGGTTGTAAAGAAGAAGCTCCAGCGGGAGAAGAAGTTACAGAAGAAGTGGAAGAAGTGGAAGAAACGGAAGAAGAAGTAGTAGTAGAAGAAGAAGTTGCGCTGGCACCAGCTACTATTCAATTTATGAATTCCAAGAGTGAGATACAGGCCCAATTAGAGGAAGCTGCAGTGACTTTCAGTGAAGAGAATCCCGGAATTACGGTAGAAATCATCACTGCACCGGAAGGTTCATCGCCATTTGAAAGAATTACAGCCCTGTACGCTGCAGGTAATGCACCAGCTCTGGCAATGCTGGATGCTGGACAAATAGAATTAATGCAGGAGAATATTCTGGATCTTTCCGGAGAAAAGTGGATAGCTGATGCTGCAGAAGGAAACCTGGCCTTTGGTACAATGTCGGATGGAAGCATCGTGGCTTTTCCTTTCACAGTAGAAGGTTATGCTTTTATCTATAATGGAGCAGTACTGGATGAAGCATCTGTCGACCCAACATCCATAAAAACTCTTGATGATTTGACATCTGCCTTTGAAGCAATAGATGCAATAGGTATTGCACCAATATCTATCTCACCAATGGATTGGTCACTGGGTGCACATTTTCTGACAATATCTTATTC